>JAJDYG010000017.1 GCA_022822855.1 Dehalococcoidia bacterium | reverse complement strand
CTAGGGCCTGTTCACAGTAGTTGAAGCGCGTCCCAGATCAGGGCCAGGTGGACGAAGCTGAGGAAGATGAGGTCGAGCTTGTCGTAGCGGGTGGCGATCCGGCGGAAGCGTTTGAGCCGGCAGAAGAAGCGCTCGACCTCGTTGCGGCGGCGGTAGAGGTCGCGGTCGTAGGACCAGGACGGGTTGCGGTAGCTGGGCGGCGGGACCACCGGGCGGTAGCCCAGCTCGCGCGCCAGCTGTCGAGTCTGGTCGCCGTGATAAGCGCGGTCCATGACCAGGGCCGGCTCGCCCGAGACCGGACCGAGCCGTCGCAGGAGCTCGCGCCCAGCGGGCGCGTCGCCGCTCTGACCAGGTGTGAGCGCGATGATCAGCGCGGTCCGCTCGTCGGCGACCAGCGCGTGCAACTTGCTGCTCAGGCCGCCTCGCGAACGGCCGATCGCCTGGCGCCCCTTTTTCGCAGGGCGCCGGCGCCATCCGCGTGCAGCTTGATGATCGTGCTGTCCAGGCAGAGCGCGTCCAACTCCAGCGCGGCCAACTGGTCGCGCTGCAACTCGCTCACCACGCGCGCCAGGACGCCCGCTTTGGCCCAGCGATTGAGCCGCATGTAGACCGTGTGCCAGGGGCCGAACTCGGCCGGCAGCGCCCGCCAGGTGCAGCCTTCCTTGGCGATGTAGAACAGCGCGTCCAGCACCTGACGCTGGGGCACCGTCAGCTTGCCGCGCGGCAGCGGCAGCAATGGAGCGACACGCTCGTATTGGGCATCGGTCAGTCGCATCTGGTCACCAAGCCGCGCCGCCGCGCAACACCACTCTGACAGATCTAACCGCTACTGTGAACAGGCCCTAGCCGGTACATATCCCAATAGCGAGCCTCGACCGCCAGCGGATCGCTCCCGATCAACACTGGCTCCAGATCGGTAATCGTCCCCACGATCCCGTATGGAGTCCGTCCGTCCGAGATCTCGCCGTAGCCGGTGATGCCGTCTGAGGTGCGCACGGCGACGAACTGCCACGGGCGCCAGCCCGCATCGACGACAAACGTCTCAATCTCAGTGATCGTGGTCATCTGTTGGCCTCCGTCTCGCTGGCGGCAAGGTAGCGGTGATGGTTCCACGACCACCCGTGCTGGCCGCGCAAGCCGCTGATCGTCACGCGCGAGTCTAAGTTCCCGCTAGCATGATCAGCCCGAACGCGAGGAGATTCCCATGCCTGATGCGCTCTGGAAACGTACCGCTGTCGAGCTGGCCGGGCTGATTCGCGCCCGCGAGGTTTCCAGCCGCGAAGTCGTCGAGGCCCACCTCAAACGCATCGCCGAGGTCAACGGCCAAGTCAACGCGGTGACACTCGTGCTCGAAGAAACCGCATTCGCCGCCGCCGACGACGCCGACCGCAGCGAGAGTTCGGGTCCCTTGCGCGGCGTCCCGTTCACGATCAAGGAGAACCTCGACTGCGTCGGCTCGCCGACCACGCAGGGCATTCCCGCGCTTGCCGAGGCGATGCCACCGAGCGACGCGCCCGTCGTCGAACGGATGAAGCGCGCCGGCGCGATCCCTCTCGCGCGCACCAACCTCCCCGAACTTGGCGGTCGCCTCGACACTGATAATCCGCTCCGCGGCCGCACCTTCAATCCCTGGAATCCCGCGCTGACTCCCGGCGGCTCGAGCGGTGGCGAGGCCGCGGCGCTCGCCACGGGTATGTCGCCGATCGGCCTCGGCAACGACATCCTCGGCTCGCTCCGTAACCCCGCCTACTGCTGCGGCATTAGCTCGCTCAAGCCCTCGGCGGGGCGCATCCCCTGCGTGCTCTCGATGGGCGTCGACGCCGGGATGGCCGTGCAGGCGATGCTGGTCGAAGGACCGATGGCGCGCTCCATCGCCGACCTACGCCTCGGCCTCTCCGTGCTCGCCGGCCGCGACATTCGAGATCCGCGCTCCGTCGACGCCCCGCTCGAAGGTCCCGAACCGGCAGTGCGGCGGGCGGCGCTGGTCACCGAGATTCCCGGATTCAATCTGCCCGCGGTGACGGTCGCCGAGATTCGCCGGGCAGGTGAGGTGCTCGCCGACGCCGGCTGGAGCGTGGAAGAAGTCGAGCCACCGGAGCTGGACCGGGTCAATGAGATCTGGTCCTACGTCATGGCCGCCGACATGGACGAGCAGTCCCTCCAGGATCAGGAAGCGCTGATCACCCCGGAACTCGCCGCCGTCTTCCGACAGATCAGCGAACGCCTCGCCTCGGCGCCGTCGAACTCAGAGGTGCACGCTGAGCGTTCGCGGCTGAGCCGGGTCTGGTCCGGTTTCTTCGGCGCCTACCCAGTCGTCATTGGGCCCACCTGGACTTGCCTGCCGTGGCCGATCGATTCGGATCTGGATCCCGAAACCGGCATTGACACGACACTTGGTACCGCGCACTTCATCAGCCCGGCCAACGTGCTGGGCCTGCCTGCCGTCGCGCTGGCTACCGGCGTCGCAGATGGTCTCCCAACCGGTGTGCAAATCTACGCCGACCGCTGGCGTGAAGACCTCTGCCTCACCGCTGCGGAACAGATTGAGGGGGCAAGTCCAATGCCGACGCCGATCGACCCCGTGCCTCCGGGCGACTGACGGGCCAGGCAGGCTCAGGCGGCCATTCGTCTAGTCATACTCCCGCTTGCCGCGGAGCCAGCCCCACGGCTTGAATGGCGGTTTTTCATTGAGTCCAGCACTCTCGCTCCGCTAAGAGGTTGCCCTGCGATTGCTAGATTTGTCCCGGAGGCTCAGACGTGAACGCTCAAACGAGATTGCTCGCCCCCTACCGAGTCCTCGACCTCACCACCGAACGAGGCCACTTCGCCGGACGTCTCCTCGCTGACCTCGGCGCCGATGTGATCAAGGTCGAACCACCCGACGGCGACCCCGCCCGCCACCGAGGCCCATTCGTCGACGACATCCCCGGCCCCGAACGAAGTCTCCGCTGGCTCGCCTGGAACACCAACAAGCGCGGCGTCACCATCGATCTCTCCGACCCCTCGGGACAAGACCGATTCCGCCGGATGGCCCAATCGGCCGACATCGTCCTGGAATCGTTCGCCCCCGGACATCTCGACGAACTGCACCTCGGATACAAGACCCTGTCCAAGGCGAATCCCGGCCTGATCCTCGTCTCAATCTCACCCTTCGGTCAGACCGGACCATATCGCGACTACCAGGCGACCGACATCGTCCTCTGGGCGATGAGCGGCAACATGTCAATCACCGGTGAGTCCACGGGTCCGCCCGCACACCTTAGTGACGATTGCCAGTCCTCCCTCCACGCTGGCGGAGACGCCGCAATCGGCGCACTGATCGCCCTCACCCACCGACGCCAGACCGGCCGCGGTCAGCACATCGACCTCTCCATCCAGGAAGCAACTTCCCGGGGCCTCTACCAGATCACCGGGAGCTGGGACATGACCGGCCGCAATCTGCCGCGCGAGGAACGCCCCAATGTCGGCGGAGCCGAGTTGCCCTGGACCTGGCGATGTCGAGACGGCTACGTCACCTGGCTCTGCGCCGTCGGACCCGGCGCCAACCAGCGACTCAGCGGGCTCTTCCACTGGCTCGACGAGATTGGCGAAGGCCACGACTTGAAGTCGGTCGACTGGGAGAATCTGCCCCTCGATCAGATGACCGCAGAAGACTGGGAACCGCTGGGCCGACTCTTCGCCGACCTGTTCATCAATCGAACCAAGTATGAACTGTACGAAGCGGCAACCCGGCACAGTTTCCTGCTCTACCCGTCCGCAGACTCCGCCGACACGCTCGCCAACGAGCAGTTGAAGGCCCGCGACTTCTGGCGCAACGTCGAACATCCGCAACTCGGCCGCAGCATCCGCTTCCCCGGCCACATCGCCGCTGGAGACTGCCCAGTGCCGACCGAGACACGCCCTGCGCCGACGCTGGGAGAGCACAACGAGGAGGTCTATGCCGGTCTCGACCGCGTTCCCCGATCGACCAACGGCGCTGCTCCTGCCCAGTCGGACGCCAAACCGCTGGCCGGCATCAGAGTCGCCGACTTCGGCTGGTTCATGGTCGGACCTCAGACCATCAAGCCGTTCTCCGACTTCGGCGCAGACGTGATTCGCGTCGAGAGCACAGCCCGCCTCGATGCGCTTCGCCTGGTCGGCCCATTCAAGGACGACATCCCCGATCCCGAGTGCTCCGGCGAGTTCGCACAGGTTCGAACCGGAGCTCGGGCGCTCAACATCGACCTCGGGACTGAGGAAGGAATGGCCATCGCCCGCCGACTCGTCAAGTGGGCCGACATCGTCTTCGACAACTTCTCCGCCGGCGCCATGGATCGGATGGGTCTGGGCCACAAGGCTCTGCGCGAACTGAACCCGGACCTGATCGTCCTCAGCAGCAGTGGGCAGGGGCAGACCGGCCCGCACCGTCATGGAAAAGGCGGCGGCGCACACTACGCCGCGCTCGCCGGATTCAACGAGCTGACCGGCCGGGCCGAGGGCGAGCCCGGATACCTCAGCGCCTACACCGACTTCATCGCCCCGCGTTTCAACATCCCTCTCCTGCTCGCCGCCCTCGATCACCGCCGACGCACCGGTGAGGGTGGTTTCTTCGATGTCTCCCAGTACGAGGCCGGAGTTCACTGGCTTACTCCCTCGATCCTCGACTACACCGTGAACGGACGTGTGGCCGAGCGGCTGGGCAATCGGCAGCCCGACGCTGCACCCCACGGAGCCTACCGCTGCGCCTCCGGCCGCTGGTGCGTGATCGCCGTCACCACCGACGAGCAGTGGCTATCGCTCTGCCAGGCGATGGAAACCCCCGCCCTCGCCGCCAACGCGAGATTCGCCACCCTCGAGAAGCGCAAGACCAATGAGGACGAGCTCGATCGGATGGTTGAGGCATGGACATCGCAGCGCGATGCCTTCGAGGTAATGAGTCAGCTCCAGGGCCTCGGAGTCCCGGCGGGCGTGGTCCAGACCGGCGAGGACATCCTCGAGCGTGACCCACAGCTTCGCCACCGCAACTTCTACCAGCGCCTTGACCATCCGGCGCTCGGGTCATACCGCGCCCCTCAGGCCTCCTTCCGCCTCTCCGACGCCCCTTGCCAACTGCAACGAGCTCGCCTCCTGGGAGAAGACACCTACGAGGTCCTCAGCCAGACACTCGGTTACAGCGATGCCGAGATCGAACGGTTCGCGCTCGCCGAGGCGCTGAAGTAGCGCGGGCGCTCCCGGTCGGACGCTAGCCTCGCCCAAACGGCAATTCGCACAAGGACCGACTCGTGAAAATCACCAACATCAGCGCGATCCCCGCCTCTCCGGGGACGACCGCCCACCCGATGTTCAACTTCCCGCCCTGGAACTATGTCTTCGTCAAGGTCGAGACCGACGAAGGCGTCACCGGCTGGGGCGACGCCACCTGCGGCCCGATCGCCGTCGCCTCGTTGGTCGAGGAATACGGCGGGATGATCGTCGGCGAGGACCCCTTTCGAATCGAAGAACTCTGGCAGACCCTCCATCATCGCTACTTCACCCGCGGGGGACCGATCCAGAACAGCGCTCAGGCCGGCATCGAGATGGCCCTTTACGACATCAAGGGCAAGGCCCTCGGCGTCCCCGTCTACGAGCTGCTGGGCGGCAAGATGCGCGACAGGATCTGGACCTATGGGCGCTGGGACGGCCCTTCGCCGGAGGCCGCGGCCGAGTTCGCACTGAGCCAATTGGAACTGGGCTTCACAGCGCTCAAGGGAGACCCGTTCGATCATCGCGGCCTGTTCATCAGCTACGAGGCCGAGAAGAAAGCGATCGACACGTTCGCCGCCGTCCGCGACGCCGTCGGCTTCGAGGTCGAGCTGCTGGTCGAGGTCCACGGCCGACTGACGCCGGCAGAGGCGATCCGGATCGGCAACGAGATCGAACAGTACCGGCCTTTCGTCTATGAGGAGCCCGTCCCCTTCGAGAACATCGACGCTATGGAACAGGTCGCCCGAGGCACCAACATCCCCATTGCCACCGGCGAACGGATCTACAGCCCCTTCACCTACTTCGACCTCCTCCAGCGCCAGATCGTCGCCATGATCCAGCCCGACATGATTCAGACCGGCGGCATCGGCCAGATGAAGCGCATCGCCGCCCTCGCCGAGGCCCAGTACGTCGGCATGCAGCCCCACGCGATCCACGGACCGATGGAGGTTCTCGCCGCGCTCCACGTCGACGCCTCGATCCCCAACTTCAAGATCCACGAAGGCGGAATGAGAGGCTGGTTCCAGGACGCCTGCATCGGAGATCTCCCGGCCCACAAGGACGGCTTCTACGACGTCCCTGAAGCCCCCGGCCTCGGCGCCGCCATCGACGAGGACTGGCTGGCCGCCCACCCACCCCACCCCGAACCCGGCTGGGCGCCGATGCTGGGAACCATGCCCTCTAAACAGTTCAGCAAGGTCGCTTCGCCATAGTGGGCAGAGACCTTCGCCCGCGTTGCCATTCTGCCCAAGCGCAACGCATTTGTTTTGTCAGAGTGATGAAGTCTGGCTGGATAGGAAGGATCCCCACGGAAAAGCGGGACCGCTGAACTCGAGTGCAACGTCAGCGCAATCGACACAAGGTACAAGCCAAGCTCTTTGCGATCCGCAGATCTAATGCACTACGAGCCCGCCCTTGGATGGAGCATCGGCCTATCACACAGATGGCATAGGGAACGTTGTCAAGATCGGGCAGTGCGTAATCTCGCTCGCCCTACCTGTTTGGGCGCGTCCGCCGGAGGGTGTGAGGCTCCGACGGACGTTCACCCTTTTGTTCATCTTTGGCCCCTAGCAGGAAGACACAATCATGGGTAGGATGTTGTGATAGCGACGGTCACCCACAGACACGTATCGTGGGCGCACCATTTGGATCCAACAGTGCACCGCTTCTCCATGTCATGTTCTTCGTAGTGTGACACGACCCGGTGCGGGATTGGATCATAGACCCACTTGTAGAATGTTTTCAGCACGGTCTTCGTGGCTGTGACTATGTACACGCAGTACAACGAATCCGGTTCGCCTAGCTCTGGCTGAGGCCCGATGTCTATTGGCTGCGGAACGTAGCAGTTCGGAGCTGCGTCGATCTCAGCAGCGTTCGCGCTGTTCGCCCAATACATCATCCCTGCGGCTACGCCCAAGACGATGAGTACGGCTGCGACAGGTTTCCCCAAGGGTTGCGCTCGCATTTTGGGTCATCTCCTGGTTCTACTTGTACTTGTTGTAGGTTGCACCCGGAGTCTCTGAGTCAAACCCGTCACAGAGCCAATCGATGCCCCCCTCTGGTGCTGAATAGTCCGTAATCGTCCAATCTGTCACATTCCAGCCTATGTGGACAGGTGGAAATGGCGGGTTCCACTCGTACAGGCGGTAGTTGACTCTCGTCTCTGAGCGCGTGCTCACGCTGCAGTAGCTCGTTTGGTGCGCAGTATCGGTTGCCGAAGGGCGGACCGCGTCTGCGGCACTTGCACTCTGCACTTGAAACGCGAAGGCTCCAACGAAGGCAAGCAAAGCTGCCAAGCCGATCAAGAGCGCTGGTTGTGGGCGGCGTATCGCAAACACAGTCAGTTCCTTTCGTTTACACGCTGCTCAACGTTAGGTATTGGACGCCAATAGTCGGGTGCTGTGTGCGTTTCCCTCCTCTCCGGTTGTACCGGAAGGTAGTGAGACAGGCCGGGCACTGAGGCCGCGAGCAGCGGTGGTGAGCAGCGGTTAGGTGGTTATCGCCGGCAGCGGAGGCGAAGAGTAGTGGAAAGAGGCTGATAGTGGACGGAATGTCGTTGTCGAGTATTGTTGGGCTATGGCACTCACTTCGCGATTCACGGTGCGCTTGACGCATGAGGAATACGAGGCGGCTGATCGTTTGGCGGTGATGGAGGGTCGGCCCCTGAGCAACTGGATGCGTCAGCTTGTTCGGATTGAGATCGCTCGTCAGCGGCGGATGCGCGAGGAAAGGCACGATGCGGTTAAATCTCGTTCGGGAGAGTTGCGAGGTTGATTCGAATTGGTGCTTGTCCTCCGTGAAGCCTGAGATGTGTGTGATCAAGCCGACGACAAGTTTCCTTGCCTTCTGACAGTCGACGACCCAGCCGGGCCTAGGGCCTGTTCACAGTAGCGGTTAGACCTGTCAGAGTGAGTGTGCGGCGGCGCGGCTTGGTGACCAGATGAGATTGACGGATGCGCAGTACGAGCGGGTCGCGCCGTTGCTGCCGACGCCGCGCGGCAAGTTGACGGTC
>JAJDYG010000001.1 GCA_022822855.1 Dehalococcoidia bacterium | reverse complement strand
GGGGGCGGGGGTGGTGGGGGGGGGGGCGGGGTGGCCCCCGGGGGGTGGGGGGCCCGGGGGCCCGGGGGGGGGGGGGGGGCCCGGGCGGGGGGGGGGGGGCCCGGGGGGGCAGGGCCGGGGGGGGGGGGGGTTGGTGGTGTGGAGGTGGAAGGAGCGGGTCCCCCTGAACGAGTCAGGGGCAGGCTCCGAATGAATCGGGGACTGGGATCCGGGGGGAAGTAGTGACGGGGTGTGGCGGAGTTGGCGAAGCGGTGGATGGTGGGGTCGTGTGGCTGGGGTTGTTGCTGAGGCGGACGGAGTTGCCCTGGCGGAGTTGGTTGCTCTGGGCCCCGCGTCGGGGCGCGGGGCGTCGGAAGGCGGGGACTTGTGGGGGTGGAGGTGAGGCTGTGGTCGGTGGGTGTTGGCTGGGGTTGTTGCTGAGGCGGACGGTGTTGCCCTGGCGGAGTTGGTTGCTCTGGGCCCCGTGTCAAGCACGGGGCATCGGAGGGGGGAAAGGGACTTGCGGGGGTGGAGATGAGGCTGTGGTCGGTGGTGTTGGCTGGAGTTGAGGTCTGGGCCCCGTGTCAGGCACGGGGCATCGGATCGGGGAGGAGGAGAGGGCGGGATGGCCGCGGCGGGGCGGGGTTGGTGGTGTGGAGGGGGAAGGAGCGGGTCCCCCTGAAGAAGTCAGGGGCAGGGTCCGAATGAATCGGGGACTGGGAATAGCCGAGCGGGGGATGATGTGGGAGTTGTGGGTTGGGTGTATCGGGAAACAGTGGTGGAGGCTGGCAGGTTGTAGGCTCAGCCAAACACCAGTTGGACTTTAATCCGGTCCCGTGAGGCCGGGAAGGTCAACGAGATGTATCTGCTGCTCCTGCCCTTTGCCGTGGTACCCGCGTATCAGCCGCACAACCAGCGCTTGGCGCTGGTTTTTTCGTTTCCAGGGACCGTTTGATGATGAACTCGATGGATCCCGCGGCGATGGAACGGGCGATCACGCGCATTGCTCACGAGATTGTCGAACGGCATCCCGATCCCGAGCCGCTGATGCTGGTGGGCATGCGCACTCGGGGCGTGCCGCTGGCGGAACGGCTGGCGCTGCGGATCGAGGGGATTGACGGCCGCCGGATTCCGGTGGGCGCGATCGATATCTCGCTCTACCGCGACGACCTGGCCCAGCGTCCGCACGCACGGATGCAGCCGTCGCGCATCCCGGAGGACATTGACGGGGCCGTGATCGTGCTGGTCGACGATGTGCTGTTCACCGGCCGCTCGATCCGGGCTGCACTGGACGCCCTGATTCACTACGGCCGGCCGGCGGTGATTGAGCTGGGCGTGCTGATCGACCGCGGGCATCGCGAGTTGCCGATTCGCGCCGACTACATCGGCAAGAACATACCGACGCAGCGAGGCGACGACGTGCGGGTCTCCCTGGCGGAGACGGACGGCGAAGACTGCGTCGGCGTCTACGAGGAGAGGATGTCACGTGGTCACTGAACAGATTACGCAGGGCGCGCAGACTTCGACCTCACAGGCTGCGCAGGCTGGACAGACTGCACAGCCTGTGGGCGTGCCGTTCGACGAGCCGATCACCGACTGGCGGCACCGGCACCTGCTTGATGTCGACACGCTGTCCAAGGATGAGATCCTGCGCATCCTCTCGACCGCGAGCGCGATGGCCGAGGTGCTGGATCGATCGGTCGCGCGAACGCCGGCGCTGCGCGGCGTGACGATCTTCAACCTGTTTTACGAGGCCTCGACGCGGACCCGATCCTCCTTCGAGCTGGCAGGCAAGATTCTGGGCGCGGATGTGATCAACGTCTCGGGCTCGGGATCGTCGGTTGAGAAGGGTGAGTCGTTGGTTGAGACGCTGAACACGCTCTCGGCGGTGGGGGCCGACGCGGTGGTGATGCGGCACCACGCCTCGGGGGCGCCCTGGCTGGCGTCGCGGACGATTGGCGGACATGTCGTCAACGCCGGAGACGGACAGCACGCGCACCCGACACAGGCGCTGCTGGACGCCTACATCATGCTGCAAGAGTTCGGCGACATTTCGGGCCGGAAGGTCGTGATCGTTGGCGACATCCTGCACTCGCGGGTCGCACGCTCGAACCTGTGGTCGCTGACGACGCTCGGCGCCGAGGTCACGCTGGTCGCGCCGCGGCCGCTGCTTCCGTCGGCGATGGTTCGGGGGGCTCTGGAACCTGAGCATCCGCTGGGGCTGCCGTCGGTGCGGGTGGAATCGGATCTGGATGAGGCGGTCGTAGACGCCGATGTCGTGATGGGGCTGCGGATTCAGAATGAACGACTGCGAGGCAAGCTGCTGCCGTCCTCGGCGGAGTATGCGCGTCGCTACCAACTCACGAGCGATCGCATCGCCAAGGCCTCGCCTGAGGCGATCGTGATGCATCCGGGGCCGATGAATGAAGGCGTGGAGATTGCGGTTGACGTGGCTCACGGTCCGCAGAGCCGGATCGAGGCGCAGGTCTCGGCCGGACTCGCGGTTCGGATGGCTGTGCTGTTCCTGCTGATTCGAGGCGGCGCATGAGCAGCGTCCCTGGCAGCATCCTTGTCCATGGCGGACGCGTGGTCGATCCGGCTTCGAAGATCGATGAGAAGATCGATGTGTTGGTGGTCGATGGGCGAATTGCGGAAGTTGGTCCGGAGCTGACTGCGCCGGCAGGAGCGGTCAAGGTGGCGGCTGGAGGGCTGGTTGTCGCGCCGGGATTCGTCGACTTGCACACGCACTTGCGGGAGCCGGGGCAGGAACACAAGGAAACCATCGCGTCGGGAGCGCGGGCGGCCGCACGAGGCGGATTCACCACGATCTGCGCGATGCCCAATACCGATCCGGCGATGGACTCGGCGGCGATCATTGACGGCGTGTTGCAGCGGGCGAAGGATGTCGATTGCCGGGTGCTGCCGATCGGGGCGGTGAGCAAGGGTCGCCGGGGAGAGGAACTGACGGAACTGGCTGCGTTGCGGGAGGCCGGCGCGGTCGCAGTGTCGGACGACGGCGACGCGGTTGCGGATACGTCGCTGGCGCGTCGCGCGTTCGAGTATCTCGCGGACCTTGACATTCCCCTGGCCGAACACTGCGAGGATCCTGCAATCTCCCAGGGCGGGGTGATGCACGACGGGGCGGTCTCGGCCCGGTTGGGGCTGCGCGGTCAGCCGGCGTCGGCCGAGCTGTCGATTGTGCAGCGCGACATCGCGCTGGCCGAGGCGGCCGGGGCGCAGTTCCATGCCTGTCACATTTCGACCGAGCCGTCGTTGCAGGCGATTGCGGATGCGAGGGCGCGCGGACTGAGCGTCACGACTGAGGTGACGCCGCATCATCTGTGTCTGACGCACGACGCGGTCGCCGGCAGCGGGGATGATCTGCTGTATGACACCGACGCCAAGGTCAATCCGCCGCTTCGCACCGAAGCCGACGTGCAGGCCTGCATCGACGCGCTGGCGGCCGGCGTTGTCGACGCGGTGGCGACCGACCACGCGCCTCACGCGGCGGTCGACAAGCAGTGTGAGTTCGACGCGGCCGCGTTCGGGATTTCGGGATTGGAATCGGCGTGGGCTGTCGTCAACTCGCTGGTCGACTCGGGGCGACTGACGCTGTCGGCGGCGATCGAGCGCCTGACGATTGGTCCGGCGCGGGCCTGGAATCTGGACCGGGGTGAGTTGAGTGGGTTGGGCACGCTTCAGGTTGGCGCGCCGGCAGACGTCGCGCTGCTCTCGACCGACGCCGTTTCGCGGGTCGAGCCGGCTGGCTGGGCGTCGATGGGCAAGAACACACCGCTCGCGGGACACACGCTGATTGGTGTGGTCGCGGCGACGATCTCACAGGGACGCATCGTCTGGGACGGTCGGGAGCACTGATGGCAGAACTACATCCTGAAGAAGTTGGGGCGGCGCTGGTCCTGGCCGATGGGGCGGTGTTCCGCGGCACGGCGCTCGGCGCCGCAAGCGACACCTGGGGAGAGGTTGTGTTCAATACCTCGATGACCGGCTACCAGGAAATGCTGACCGATCCGTCGTACGCGGGTCAGATCCTCGTCCTGACTTACCCGCTGATCGGCAACTACGGCATCGACCCGCCGATCGATGAGTCGCGGCAGGTCCAGGTTCGCGGGTTGGTGGTGCGGTCGGAGTGCGATTCGCCGTCGCATCCTCGCGGCGGCATGCGATTGCACGACTACCTGGCGTCGGCCGGGATTCCGGGGATTGCCGGGGTGGATACGAGAGCGATCACTCGCCGGATCCGTCACGAGGGTGTGATGATGGGGATGATCGTTCCGGTGGACGAGGTCGAGGCTGCCCAGCGACAGCTGAAGGAGCTGCCCGACTACGACACGCAGGATTTCATCAGCGTCGGGGTTGACGAACCTTACGTCTGGCGCGACGGACGGCCGCAGCAGCCGCTGAATGGCGACGGTGAAGCGGGGCCGCACATCGTCGTGCTCGACGAGGGGTTGAAGTACAACATTCTTCGCAATCTGCGGCGTCGAGGCTGCCGGGTGACGGCGATGCCGCCGGATTCCGGGGTCGAGGACATTCTCTCCGTCAATCCGCAGGGCGTGCTGCTCTCGCCGGGGCCCGGTGATCCGCAGCTCAGAGAGTTCCAGGTGCAGACGGCGACCTCGTTGATCGGCAAGCTGCCGATCATGGGCATCTGCATGGGGCACCAGGTGCTCGGCCGCGCCTTCGGGGCGGAGACGTTCAAGCTCAAGTTCGGTCATCGGGGCGGCAATCATCCGGTGCTGGAAGTCCCGACCGGCAGGATTGCGATCACGGCGCAGAATCACGGTTACGCCGTCGACCCTGATGGTCTGTCGGCGGATATCGAGGTTACGCACATCAATCTGCACGACCAGACGGTGGAAGGATTGGGCCACCGGACAGAGCCTGTGTTCTCGATTCAATACCACGCAGAGGCGTCACCCGGTCCACTGGACAACGGACACCTCTTCGACCGCTTCCTCGAGCTGATCGGGGAGGTTCAGGGAGACTGACATGACGCATTCGAGCGGCCGGGGCGCAGGCTCCGAACCCGAGTATCGACTGGCCAGGGCGGACGACGCCGGGGCGATCGCCGAGGTGATTCGCGACGTGGTTGAAGGGCCGAATCCGGTCGTCTTCGACCGGCCGTGGAGCGAAGAGGAAGTGTCGATGTGGCGGCGTCGGCTCGGTAGCAGCGGGGCGATCTACGTGGCCGTCGAGGGCGAGACGCTGATCGGTTTCGGCTCGCTCGACTACAACACGCGGCAACCAGAGACATGCACGCTGGGCGTCTGGCTGCGGTCCGAGTGGCGTCGCCGCGGGATCGGCACGGTGCTGGCCGAGTATCTGCTGTCGCATGCGCGCGAGCAGAACTTCCGGCGCGTCGTTGGTTCGGTGCCGGACAACAATGAGGCGGCGCTCTCCTTCCTCAGCGCGATCGGCGCGCTGGCGCCGCTGATCAATCCGGAATCACGATTCGAGCTGCCACTGTGACGGGACGATCGATTGACTCTGCGCCGTTGGTTGCTCGCCGGCGCCGCGCTGTGCGCGCTGATCGGAGCGGCGACGCTGACGCTGGCGTTGTGCTGTGTCTTCGAGATCATCGGCGGTCAGTGCGAACTCTGGCTGCTCGGCCCGTTTCTGGCGTTGCCGCTGGGGCTGGGATTGGGACTGATCGGGAGGGCGTTGGCTCGTTCCAGAGAACTCGAAGCTGTCGGACCAGACGAATCACATGGATGCGGTAACTGTGAAGAAACCTGAATCTGTCCTGATTATCGGCAGCGGCCCGATCGTGATCGGCCAGGCGGCCGAGTTCGATTACGCCGGCACGCAGGCGTGCAAGGCGATGACGGAGGAGGGCGTGCGCTCGATCCTGGTCAACTCGAACCCGGCGACGATCATGACCGACGAAGGCGTCGCCGACGCGGTCTACATCGAGCCGCTGACCGTGCCGGTCTTGCGTCGGATCATTGAGAAGGAACGGCCAGAAGGTCTGCTGCCGACGCTCGGCGGACAGGTCGGGCTGAATCTCGCAGTCGATCTGCAAGACGCCGGCGTGCTGGACGAATTCAACGTCCGCGTGCTGGGAACCCAGTTGGACGGGATCCGCAAGGCCGAGGACCGTGAGCTGTTCCGGCAGGCGATGCGCGACATCGGCGAGCCGACTCCGCCCTCAGCCGTGGTCAACTCCCTGGCTGAGGCTCGCGACGCGCTCGAGGAGATTGGTCTGCCGGTCGCGATCCGGCCGGCGTACACGCTGGGCGGCACGGGCGGTGGGTTCGTGCGCACGATGGAGGAGTTTGAGCGGGTCGTGCAGACCGGATTGGACGCTTCGCCGATTACCCAGATTCTGGTCGAACGCTCTTTGCTCGGCTGGAAAGAGGTCGAGTACGAGGTGATGCGCGATGCCGCCGACACCTGCATCACGATCTGCAACATGGAAAATCTCGACCCGATGGGCGTCCACACGGGCGACTCGATCGTCGTCGCTCCCTCGCAGACATTGTCCGACAAGGACTACCAGATGCTGCGCTCGGCATCGCTGAACATCATTCGCTCATTGGGGATCGAAGGCGGCTGCAATGTGCAGTTGGCGCTTGCGCCGCGGCAGGATGTCGTCGCGTGGCCGCCCGAGTCGATGCGCGAGGGCGGCGGGGTCGGCGTCCCGCACGACGAGCCGCTGCCCTACTACGTGATCGAGGTAAATCCGCGCGTCAGCCGATCGTCGGCGTTGGCTTCGAAGGCGACCGGCTATCCAATCGCGCGGGTCGCCGCCAAGATCGCGGCGGGGAAGCGACTGGACGAGATCGCCAACCAGGTCACGGGCCGGACGCAGGCGGCGTTCGAACCGGCGCTGGACTACTGCGTCGTCAAGATTCCGCGCTGGCCGTTCGACAAGTTCGAGGCCGGCGACCGCGTGCTCGGTACGCAGATGAAGGCGACCGGCGAGGTGATGGCGATCGACCGGACCTTTGAGGCGGCCCTGCAAAAGGCCGTGCGTTCGTTGGAGGTCGGCGGAAAATCGGTGCTCTGGGAGGACTCGGAAGCGGAGGCGGAGCCGGTCAAAGCGGCCGAGACTCCGACCGACATCCGACTCTGGCATCTGCTGGCCGCGTTGCGGGCCGATGTTCCCCTGGACGAGCTCGCACAGCGTTCCGGGGTGGATCCGTGGTTCCTCGAACGCCTCGAAACAATCGTGCAGATGGAGCGGCGGCTGCTGGCTGAGCCGCTGACGCCGTCGCTGATGCGGCGCGCCAAGCGAATGGGCTTCGCCGACGAGCAGATTGCCAACCTGGCCGGCAGCGTCGATGAGCGCGTCCGAGAGCAGCGCCTGCAGTGGGGGATTTCTCCCGTCTACAAGATGGTCGACACGTGTGCGGCCGAGTTTGACGCCGTGACGCCGTACTTCTACTCGACGTACGAGGACGAGAACGAAGCCGAGCCGGAGCAGGGCAAGCGCGCGCTGGTGGTTGGCTCCGGACCGATTCGCATTGGTCAGGGGATCGAGTTTGACTATGCCTCGGTCAAAGCGGCGCAGGCGCTGCGCGCGGCTGGCTGGGGCGCCGTGATGGCGAATAGCAATCCGGAAACGGTCTCAACCGACTTCGATACGTCGGATCGACTGTACTTCGAACCGCTGGACGAGGAAGCGGTGCGGGACATTCTGGAGAATGAGGACGGATCTCAGAACGGCAATGGCGGCGTCTCGTCGATCCTGCAGTTCGGTGGCCAGACCGCGATCAATCTCGCCGGACCGTTGACCACGGCGGCCAGGCCGATCCTCGGTTCGTCGGCCGACGTGATCGACCTGGCTGAGGACCGCAAGCGATTCGAACGATTCCTGGCCGACCTGGGCATTCCCCAGCCGCCGGGCACCGCCGTCAGCAGTGTCGACGAGGCCGTGTTGGCCGCCGATGCGATCGGCTACCCCGTCCTCGTGAGGCCTTCATACGTGCTCGGCGGCAGGGCGATGGAGATCGTCCAGGGCGTTGGCGACCTCGCTCGCTACGTCACCCAGGCCCAGGCGGCTGCGCCGGGCAAACCGATTCTGATTGACAAGTATCTTGCCGGGATTGAGGTCGAGGTTGATGCCATCTGCGGCGGCCCAGGCGACGACGCCGTGTTGATTCCCGGAATCATGGAGCATATCGAGCGCGCGGGAGTTCACTCTGGCGACTCGATGGCGGTCTATCCGGCGCCCAACCTGCGCGGTGGCGAGGTCGCCACGGTCATCGAGTACACGCGACAGATCGGCATCGGTCTTGGCGTCGCCGGGCTGATGAACATCCAGTACGTGATTATGCGGGAGTCCGAGGATCAGGACGGCGACGTCTTCGTGCTCGAGGTCAACCCACGCGCCAGCCGCACGGTTCCGTTCCTGAGCAAGGTCACGGGCGTGCCGATGGTGGAGGTCGCCGTACGCGCCATGCTGGGCGAGAAGCTGTCCGACCAGGGTTACTCCAGCGGCCTCTGGCCAGCGACGCCGCTGGTCGCGATCAAGGCGCCGGTCTTCTCGATGTCCAAGCTCTCCGGCGTTGATACTCACCTGGGTCCGGAAATGAAGTCGACGGGCGAAGTCATGGGCGTCGATGTCGATTACGACAAGGCACTGAGCAAGGCGCTGATTGCTGCGGGCATGGCAGTTCCGGCGAAGGGTCGCGCCCTGCTCAGCATCGCCGACCAGGACAAGCCCAGCGCGATGGCGCTGATTCGTGAACTCGGCGAAGCGGGCTATGAACTGCATGCCACGGTTGGCACGGCGAGCCTGATCCGAGGTCTCGGCTACGAGGCTCAGGAAGCGCCGAAACGCGAGGTCGGCGGCGATCCGGATGTGATCGACCTGATCCGCTCGGGTCAGATCGACATGGTGATCAACACGCCGGAGCAGATCAGCAGCAACATCCGCGACGGCTTCCACATCCGTCGCGCGGCGGCCGAACAGCGGATTCCCTGCTTCACGTCGATCGATACGGCGCATCACGCGATCGGCGCGATGCTCGAAGGCGGCGCCGACTACAACATCGCGCCATTGCCCGACTACACGGCCGGTCGCATCTAGAGAGTCCGTCCGTTGCGCCGAGCTGTCGCCCGAGTGGTTGAGACCGAAGAGATCTATCCGGGCACCTTCGTCACCTGGTACGACGCCCCGGCGCTGAGCCAGCACGCTCAGCCAGGGCAGTTTGTCATGGTCGATGCAGGCGCTGAGCGTGTTGCGCTCGACCCACTGTTGCCTCGCGCCTTCTCCTACTACCGCTTCCGCTACGCCTCGGAGCGGGACTCCGAGCGACAGTTCGCGCTGCTCTACACGGTCATTGGTCGGGTGACGGAGCAAATGGCCTCGATGCGCCCCGGCGAGCGGGTCTGGATGACCGGCCCACTGGGCAAGGGCTTCGACGTGCGACGCTCCGCATCGAACCTGCTGCTGGTCGGCGGGGGGGTCGGCATCGCGCCATTGGTCGCGCTGGCCGACGCCGAGTCGGAGAATCGAAGTCGATCACGCTCCATCGTGCTTTGTTTCGGCGCACGCAGCGCCGACGGGGTCTATCCCGCCGAGTTGTTGCCTCCGCAGGTTGAGTACCAGGTCTCGACGGAGGACGGCTCGATGGGCGCCCAGGGGTTCGTTACCGATCTGTTTGCGGAGTACCTCTCCTGGGCCGACCAGTCGTTCGCCTGCGGTCCGGTCCCGATGTTTCGGGCCATGTCGCCGGTCGTTCGCAGGGACGGGATGAATCGCCCGGTGCAGATCCTGATGGAAACCGAAATGGCCTGCGGCACCGGGATCTGCTACGGCTGCGCTGTCTTCACGAAGCGTGGCGTCAAGCTCTGCTGCAAGGACGGCCCAAGGTTCGAGTTGCTGGACGTGTATCCGAACGGGTGAGGCGGGCTTCGGATGCCAGAGATTCCGTACGGTGGACTGGATGGTAACGACGCCAGTGACACACATCTGTGGAAGCACGGACTGGTCTATGGAGATGCTGATGAGGTCTGGGAAGGTCCAGCCAAGTATTTTGACCAGAAGTCGGAGTACTTCACAGACGATGACGGACGGCTTCGTCTTCGCCCGGAGCGCGTCCTCATGATCGGTCCGGACTTCAAGGGCAGACTGCTTACGATCATTCTCCATCCCCCGGACGAACGAGGATTGTCACAGGTCATCCCTGGATGGCCTTGCACAAAGGCTGAGAGGAATCGGTACGATCAACCAGGAGGAAAGACCAGTCGCTGATGAGTGAACATGGAGATGAATGGCACACGGTGAATCCGCCGATTGAGCAGGCGACTGAGATTCCCTATGACCCATCCAGGAAAGGGCCCGGGATCTGGAGGATCGAGGTCGAGTTCGACAGGGCGGAGATCAATCGTCTGAAGGCCGGGATCCCCAGAGGGCCCGTAGGGGTGACCAGGTTCATCAAGAACGCCGCATTGGCCGAGGCTGACCGACTTGCTGCAGAGGCCGAACGCAAGGATCTTGCGCAGGCAGACTAGATAGAGGACTCATAGTGTCGCGCGAAGCCCGACTGATACTTGATGGACTTGTGTTCCCGGAGGGGCCGCGATGGTTTGAGGGGCGGCTGTGGTTTTCCGACATGCATGCGCACGAGGTCGTCGCGGTTACGCCCGACGGGGAGCGGGAGACGATCGTTGAGGTTCCCAACCAGCCTTCGGGGTTGGGATTCCTGCCCGACGGCCGCCTGCTGATCGTCTCGATGACCGACCGCAAGCTGCTTCGTCTCGATCCGGACGGACTGTGGGAGGTGGCCGATATCTCGGACAAGGCGCCGTACCACTGCAACGACATGGTGACGGACTCGGAGGGCAACTCGTACATCGGCAATTTCGGCTTCGACATCACCGATGGTTCGCCGCCTCGGGCGACGACGATGGTCATGGTCACGCCCGACGGCGAGGCCTCCGTCGTGGCCGATGACCTGCAATTCCCCAACGGCACCGTGATCACTCCCGACGGCAAGACGTTGATCGTCGGCGAGAGCTGGGGCCAGCGACTGACCGCATTCGACGTCGAGGATGACCGGTCGCTGTCCAACCAGCGAGTCTGGGCCGAGCTGGGCTTCCCGCCCGACGGCATCGCCCTGGACGCGGATGGCGCGGTCTGGGTGGCTGTGCCGACCAATCCGGGCGCGCTGGTGCGGGTCGCAGAGGGCGGCGCGGTGTTGGAGCGGATTGAGGTGCCCGATATGGGCGTGTACGCCTGCATGCTGGGCGGGACCGACCGCAGGACGCTGTTCTCGCTCGAAGCGCCGACGTCAAATCCGCAGCCTGGCGACCCCCGACGGGGACGCATCCGCGCGTTTGATGTCGAGGTCGGCGGCGCGGGATTGCCGTAGCGTCCGCGCCGCTTTGCTGTCTCTGATTTGTCCGACTTGCCTGACATGTCCAAAGCCGATCTACGACGCAGGTTGCGCCGAACGCGCGGCGCGCTGTCCGAGGATCTGGTCGACGGTTGGTCGGCTGCGATTTCAGCCCGCTTGACAGCGCTCGATGCCTGGAAACAGGCATCGACGATCCATAGTTACGTTGGCGCGCTGCCAGGCGAGGTGCTGACTGAGCGCCCGATTGAATGTGCGCTGGTTCAGCGCAAGCGGGTGATCTCTCCGCGCGTCCGCCCTCATGGACAACTGGAGCATCGCGAACTGAGCGATCTGTCGAAGTTGGCAGACACGGCCTTTGGTCTGCGCGAACCGGATCCCGAGCGGTGCCCGCCCCTCGCTCCTGGTCTCGCCGACCTGATCATCGTCCCCGGCGTGGCGTTCACCGTCGACGGATCGCGATTGGGGATGGGCGGCGGATACTACGATCTGTTTCTGGCTCAGCATGCGGCGACGCGCGTGGGTCTGTCATACGAGATGCAGCTGGTGGAGGCGTTGCCGGTGGCCGCGCATGACCAGTCGATGGACTGGATCGTGACCGAGTTGCGAGTGATTCGATGCCGCTGATCGGGTGGCTGCCGAAGCGCCGCACCGCGGTGATTCACGCGGTGACGACGCGTGATGAGTTGGTGGCCGCCTTCGCGCAGATGTACCCCGCGGTCTGGGACGCGCTGCAGGCGCAGGGTCCGCCCGAGCTCGGCGAAGTCGTCGCGGTCTACCACTCGATCGGCGAGGACGAACTCGTTCTTTCGGCTGGGATGGAAGTGGCCGACGATTTCGAGCCGGCGAAGCCGTTGGTGCTGCTCGAGTTGGGCGGCTGCGAGGCGGGCATGATCGATCACTTCGGTCCGTATCTGTTCGACGACTTTCGCCGAAGCCAGGCTCAGTTGGAGTCTGAACTTACGGGGCAGGGTCGAAGGCCGAGCGGGATGGTGATTGAGCGCTATCTGACGATGCCCGACTCCGAACCGGACCAGTTGAAGTGGCACACGGAGATTTGGTTGCCGCTGTCGTAGCCTGTGGGCGAGCAGACCTCGGTGCAGAGCCAGGAGCGGAGGATCGTCATGCCGGAAGTCGTTCAGTTGCCAGCCAGGCGAGCGGCGGTGATGCACGCCGAGGCATCGACCGAGGAGTTACCCGCTACATTCGCGCGCATCTTCCCAGCGGTGCATGCGGGGCTGACCGAGCAAGGTGTGACCGATATGGGGCACGTGAT
Organism: Dehalococcoidia bacterium; assembly: GCA_022822855.1. Taxonomy (GTDB): domain Bacteria; phylum Chloroflexota; class Dehalococcoidia; order Bin125; family Bin125; genus Bin125. The sequence continues at coordinate 50,715 of JAJDYG010000001.1, read as the reverse complement.
CGCGGTCTACCACTCGATGGACGCGAACCAGATGTCGCTCTCGGCGGGGATCGAGATTGGCGAAGGTGTTCAGCCGGGCGAGCCGCTCGAGCTGTTGGAGCTACCCGCCTGCGACGCGGTCAAGGCTGATCACTTTGGGCCGTACGACCGACTCGGCCAGACGCATGAGTCGGTCTGGTCGTTTGTTCAGGAGCTTGGCCGCGCGCCGAGCTCGGGGCCGATCGAGCGTTACATCACCGACCCGGAGGCAGAGCCGGACCCGTCGAAGTGGCACACGGAGATCTTCTTGCCGCTGGAGTAGGGGGACCCCCTTCAGCCTTCCGCATCTCCCCCCCGGAGCCGGGGTGAGGGGAGACAACTGGAGCGGGTCCCCGAACGAGTCGGGGACCGGGATGGAGCGGGGGACGGGATTCGAACCCGCGGCCACCTGCTTGGAAGGCAGGAGCTCTACCCCTGAGCTACCCCCGCGTTGGTCCCTATGAGCGTACCGGACGGGCGGGGGGACGGGATTCGCCTGTCGGTGCTTTTGGGCGCGGCCACCTGCTTGGAAGGCAGGAGCTCTACCCCTGAGCTACCCCCGCGCGTTGATCAGCTTAGCGGGCGCCCCCCTCTGTCCCTAAGGAACATCTCCCCCCAGAGGGGGGAGAGGATTAGGAGAGTGACATGTCCCTCCGCCGAGCGGAGAGACATGTCGGCTAGCGCTCGCGCAGGTGGCGCAGTTCGGGGTCTTTACGCAGCTCTCGATAGGCCTTGGCCTGGATTTGCCGGATCCGTTCGCGAGTCAGACCGAAGCGCTCTCCGACCTGCTCCAGCGTGTACTCGGTACCGTCCTCGATGCCGAAGCGCATCGCCAGCACCGCAGCTTCGCGAGGTTCCAGTCGGTCGAGCGCCTGCCGGGTCAGACCGGCCAGCGCCTTGTGCAGGACTTCGTCCTCCGGCGAGGGGGTGTCCTCGTCGGCGAGGAACCGGGTGAGGTCGGAGTCGTCGTCCTCATCCGAGACGCTCTTGTCCAGCGAGGCCGGCGTCATCGAGATGCGCCGCAGCGCGCGGACTCGTTCCTCGGACTCGTCCAGCTCCAGCGCCAGATCGGCGTCGGTCGGCTGTGCCTGGAACTCCTGGCGCAGCCGGCGCTCGGCGCGGTTGAGCTTGTTGATCAGCTCGGTGGTGTGGACCGGAACGCGGATCAAGTTGGCGGTGTCGGCCAGGGAGCGCGTGACCGCCTGGCGGATCCACCAAGTCGCGTAGGTCGAGAACTTGTTGCCCTTCCGGTAGTCGAACTTCTCGACGGCGCGGAAGAGGCCGACGTTGCCCTCCTGGATCAGGTCGAGCAGATGCAGGCCCTTCTTCTGGTACTTCTTCGAGACCGAAACGACCAGACGCAGGTTGGAGACGTACATCGTCCGCTCGGCGTCGTAGCCGTCCCACTTGGTCTCGGTCAGCCGACGCTCGGCTCGGCGCACCAGGCCGGCGTCGGCGGAGAGTAGCGTCTCCGCTTCCTCGGGCAGCTCGTCGACGTTGCCGTTCGCTGCCAGCGCGAGGATCGAGCGTCGGTAGAGCCGAGGCGTCACAATCGAGGTCACGACCGAGAGCGCGATCACGAGGTCGGCGACGTACTCTGGCTCGAGGCCACAGTCGGCGCTGAGGCGGGAGACGAAGTGCGTGTCCAGCTTGCCGTCGACGGCTTCGCGGAAGCGCTCGTGGGCGAACAGATCCTCGTGGGCGAGGGTGTTGAGGTAGAGGCAATGCGCAGCCATGTGCGTGACGAACTGCAGCTCCGCGAGCTGACGCAGCAGCTCGGTCCAGACCTGCATCGGACGCGGCTCGTGGCCGAGTTGCTCGCTGAGTCCTTGCTCCAGGGCGTCGATCCAGCGGGCCCGTTCGATCGCCGCGCCCAGCTCCTGCTCCTGCTCGGCGGTCAGCAGTGGCCGGCGGCCGATCTCGTTGAAGTAAGTGCGGGTGGCGTCGATGTCCGGATCGGCATCGGGATTGACGGCTCGGCGCCGTCGCGTCTTGCGCTTGGCCGGCGCGGCCGCCTTGACGTCCTCGCCGTTCAGTTCGCTGACGAAGTCCCAGGGGTGCGCCGCCGATGCCAGTCGCAGCGGGGGTCGCGTGGCGTCGCTCATTCGTCGCCGCCAGGCAGCCGCGACATCCTTTTTCGGAGCACGGGTGCCGGTGATGTCGAAGCCGACGAGGGGAATCGTCCGGTCCGTCGCCCTGTCAATCGCGTGGTCTAACACCTTGTCCATGGTCGCCTCCGGCGTGGTGTGTCGCTCATCGCCACTCACCTCGCTTGGTTCCTCGACGTGCGCTTCGTAGTCAGCGACGTCGTGGTCGAGTCGTTGCTCGAACGTCATCCGATCCCCCTTTCATTCAGTGCTACCGCGCTCGTCCGATGCTCCGTGCACCGACGAACCAGCGCGCTTAACGACAGTACGGAAATGGACACGGGTTTGTTCCCGATCGCAAGGGCGACTGCAATCCGCTGTACGCCGGGCATGCGTCCGGCATCACGCGGGCAGCGCCAACGTCTACCAGTGACGGTTGAGGTGTGTTGGGGGCGACTGAGTCGCGGTCAGTCCGCCTCAGGTGTTGGCGGCTAGTCCGCCTCAGATGTTGGCGGCTAGTCCGCCAGCACGGCGGCGGTTGCCGCTCGAGCGGGCGCGTGGCGAACGTCGTCGGGGCGCATTGCCCGGGTCCAGGCGGCCAGTTCGAGCATGATCCCGTCCGGGTCGTAGAAGTAGACCGAGCGCACAAACACGCCCTCATGGTTCTCGCGCGCGATGCCGCGAGGCGAGTCGTCGTGGTTGAGGATCGGCGTGCAGCGGATGCCGGCCTCGATCAGCCGCTCCCGCATCTCCTCGATCTCGTCGGGGTCGACATCGAAGGCGACGTGGTTCATCGAGGCGATTGCCGTGACGAGCTCGGCCGAGGGATCGAAGAAGGTGTCGGGATCGGGCGATGCGATTCCCGGGGCCGGATCGGGAGCGTTGGGGAAATTGAAGAACGCGAGACAGTCGCCATTGCCGATGTCGAAGAAGAAGTGCTGGCCCATGTCGCCGGGCAGCTCAATCGTCTTGACCAGGGGGAAGCCCAGCACACCCTCGTAGAAATCCACCGTGCGCTGCATATCGCGACAGACGAGGGCGAGATGGTTGATGCCGCCGACGTTGAAGTTGCCGACGCGGTTCTTGACCGGCTGATCATTCGTGGTCGTCATGTGTCCTGCTCCCCGTCGATTGTGGTCGATTGCGCAATTGTCAGGATACGCTCCCGACCGGCTGTTCGTCGGGTGGTCGGCGGAAGAGTGCTTCTCGGCCTTCGCGCGTTCGCTGGGTTCGGGCCTGTTCGGCTCCGTTCGCGTCCGTTCGACCACTCGGATAGGACACACGTGCGAGGAGCAAAGAGAGAGGCGTTCAAGAGGCTGCCTTGCAGGGCGGCCAAGAAGCGCGGACCGCAGGCAGTGAGGTCAGGCGGACGCGCTTGGACAGCAGGACCGGCGTGCTCGTTGTATCGATTGTGTTACTTGCGGTATCAAAGTTATCTATCGAGAATCACGATTACTATTGACGACACCCACATGATTCGTACCTTAATCAAACGTTCACAAACGATACTTGCGAGCGGCGTCCACGTTCTTCGTGAGAGGCCGACGAAACGGACCGAGTGGCAGAGAGACCGCGAGCAGGAACCAAGCATACGATGACCCAGACCACCGAGATCAGCACCCCCGAAGGCGTAGAAGTCATTGGATCCCTCGAGCAGGGGTTCGAGGAGATTCTGACGGAAGAGGCGCTCGCCTTTGTCGCGGGCCTGCACCGAGAGTTCGATGCTCGCCGACGCGAGCTGTTGGCCCGCCGCGACGAGCGCCAAGTCGAGTTCGACAACGGCGCGCTACCCGACTTCCTCTCCGACACCGAGGAAATCCGCTTCAGCTCGTGGCAGGTCGCGTCGACGCCCGAAGATCTGCAGCAGCGTTGGGCCGAGATCACCGGGCCTGTCGACCGCAAGATGATGATTGGTGCCCTGAACTCGGGCGCCGACGCGTTTATGGCCGATTTCGAGGACGCGCTCTCGCCGACCTGGGACAACATCGTCAACGGTCAGATCAACGCGCGTGACGCGGTCCGCCACGAGATCACCTTCGAGAACCCCGATGGTTCCGTCCGCACCTTGAACGAGAAGATCGCCACCCTGCTGATTCGTCCGCGCGGCTGGCACCTGGATGAGAAGCACGTGCTGGTCGACGGTAAGCCGATCTCGGCCTCGCTGTTCGACTTCGGCATCTACATGTTCCACAACGCCGCCGAGCGGATCGCCCGCGGCACCGGACCCTACTTCTACCTGCCCAAGCTGGAATCACACCTCGAGGCGCGCCTCTGGAACGACGCGTTCGTCAAGGCTCAGAACGACCTCGGCGTGCCGCAGGGCAGCGTCCGCGCGACCGTGCTGATCGAGACCCTGCCGGCCGCATTCGAGATGGAGGAGATCCTCTACGAACTACGCGACCACTCGGCCGGCCTCAACGCGGGACGCTGGGACTACATTTTTTCGGCGGTCAAGCGGTTCAAGTCGCAGCCGACCTTCACCCTGCCCGATCGCGTCCAGGTGACGATGACGACGCCGTTCATGCGCGCCTACACCGAGCTGCTCGTGCGCACTTGCCACAAGCGCGGCGCGCACGCGATGGGCGGCATGGCAGCGTTCATTCCCTCGCGGCGCGACCCTGAGATCAACGAAATCGCGCTGACCGGCGTCCGCGCCGACAAGGAGCGCGAGTCTACAGACGGCTTCGACGGCACCTGGGTCGCGCACCCCGACCTCGTCTCGGTCGCGCGCGACATCTTCGAGACGAACCTCAACGGCGCGCGCAACCAGCGTGAGCGCCTGCGCGAGGATGTCGAGGTCAGCGCCGGCGAGCTGGTCTCGCTGGATGAATCCGGCGGGACGGTCTCCGAGGACGGCGTGCGGGCCAACATTTCCGTGGCCCTGCAGTACATCAACAGTTGGCTCAACGGGGTCGGCGCGGCCGGGATCAACAACCTGATGGAGGACGCGGCGACGGCGGAGATTTCCCGCGGCCAGATCTGGCAGTGGATTCGCCACGGCGCCGAACTCGACGACGGCCGCTCGGTCACGAGCGAGCTATATGAATCGCTGCGCGACGAAGAGCTCGCCTCTCTCGGCGGCAGCGAGGAATCACGCTACGGCGACGCGGTCGAGATTCTCGACCAACTCGTGCTCAACGAGGAGTTCACCGAGTTCCTCACGCTGCCCGCATACGAGTACCTGGACTAGGCGCCTGGATTAGGCACTGGACTAGACACTCGGGACAACACAGGACAGAGTGAGCGAGCATCCAGCACAGGCATAACGGCTTGACAGCCGACACGACGTGAGTCGACGCCAAGGTTCGGCCCACGGACAGCCACGGAGGATCCCAGATGACGACGAACGGCACGAACGGGACGAGCAGCCCCCTGGACAGCGCCGCCGCCGCACTCGAACGTGAGTGGGCGACGAACCCGCGCTGGGCTGGAGTACAGCGGAACTATACGGCCGCCGACGTCCTCAAGCTGCGCCCCTCGCTGCTGCCCGAGTCGACGATCGCGCGCTACGGCGCCGAGCGACTCTGGAACGCGATGCAGGACACCGACTTCGTCCGCACCTTCGGCGCCGTGACCGGCGCGCAGGCGGTGCAGATGGCCAAGGCCGGTCTGCAGTCGATCTACGTCTCCGGTTGGCAGGTCGCGGCCGACGCCAACACCGCCGCCCACACGTACCCCGACCAGTCGCTCTACCCGGTCAACAGCGTGCCCTCGCTGGTCAAGCGACTGAACAACGCGCTGATGCGCGCCGACCAGGTCGACCGGCTCGAGGATCGCGCCAGCGTCGACTACTACCTGCCGATCGTGGCCGACGCCGAGGCCGGCTTCGGCGGACCGATCCACGCGTTCGAGTTGATGCGCAACATGATCGAAGCGGGCGCCGCCGGCGTCCACTACGAGGACCAGCTCGCGGCCGAGAAGAAGTGCGGTCACATGGGCGGCAAGGTGCTCGTCCCCACGGCGCAGCACGTGCGCACGCTGCAGGCTGCGCGTCTCGCGGCCGACGTGATGAACGTCCCGACCGTGCTGATGGCTCGCACCGACGCGCTCTCGGCGACGCTGATGACCACCGACATCGATGAGCGCGACCGTCCCTTCACAACGGGCGAGCGCACGGCCGAGGGCTACTTCGGCGTGACCGGCGGGATCGATTCGGCGATTGCGCGAGGTCTCGCGTTTGCGCCGCACGCGGATCTGATCTGGTGTGAGACGTCGGTGCCGGACATCGGTGAGGCTCGGGACTTCGCTCAGGCGCTGCACGCCGAGTACCCGAACAAGATGCTGGCCTACAACTGCTCGCCGTCGTTCAACTGGAAGCGTCATCTCGACGACGCGACCATCGCGAACTTCCAGGAGCAACTGGCCGACATGGGCTACCGCTTCCAGTTCATCACGCTGGCCGGTTGGCACGGGATCAACTACCACACCTTCAATCTCGCCTCGGGCTACCGCGATCGCGGCATGGCCGCGTACGTCGAGTTGCAGGAAGGTGAGTTCGAGGCCGAGGCCCAGGGTTACACGGCGACCAAGCACCAGCGCGAAGCGGGGACGTCCTACTTCGACGAGATCCTGCTCACGGTCACCGGCGGAGACGCGGCCACAACCGCCCTCAGCGGCAGCACCGAAGCCGCCCAGTTCAGCGAAGAAGCCGTCGGGGCTCACTAACCGCAGCAGACCCGGTCAACACCAACGAAGCCCCGCTCCGGCGGGGCTTCGTCATTGCCGCCTCGTGCTGATCGCAGTGGCTTGTGTCGGCGAAGCGTCGCCCAATCCGGCAGGAACTCACTCGCTGCCGCGGAGGCGGGGGTCGAAGATGTCTCGGAGGGAGTCTCCGAGGAGGTTGAAGCCGAGCACGGCGAGGGTGATGGCGAGGCCGGGGAAGATGCTGAGGTGGGTGTGCTGCCAATAGTCTCGGGATTCGACCAGCATGCGGCCCCAGGACGGATTGGGCGGCGGGACGCCGAGGGCGAGGAATGAGAGCGCGCCCTCGAAGAGGATCGCGCCGCCGAGCAGGGTCGTCACGTAGATCAGCAGCGGCGGGCCGATGTTGGGCAGCACGTGCCGCCAGAGGATGCGGAAGGGCGCCACGCCGATGACGCGCGCCGCCTCGACGTAGGCGGCGCCGAGCGTCGCCAGGGTGCTGGCCCGCACGATCCGGACCATGCCCAGGGTGAAGATGATCCCCATGCCCAGCGCGATTGATTGCCAGTTGCGGCCTGTTACCTGGGCCAGCAAGATCAGCAGGACGAGGCCGGGAAAGGCCAACAGCATGTCGAGCACGCGCTGGGACAGGAGGTCGAACAGCCCGGCCGCGTAGGCCGAGGTCATGCCCAAAACCAGGGCGAAGCCCACCCCGATCGCCATTGCGGTCAAGGCCAACGTGATTGAGAGCCGGGCGCCCGCGACCACGCGCGCGAAGTAATCTCGGCCGAGATCGTCGGTGCCGAACCAGTACTCGCCGCCGGGTGCGGCCAGGATGTTCGGGGAGAGCCTGGTCGGATCCCCGGCGGTCAGCGGGCCGAAGGCGGCGAGCGCGATCATCAGGATCACGATCAACAGCCCGAACGCGCCCAGGGGATGCTGCCGCAGCAGCCGCCGGAGGCGCCGGCGCAGCGGCGGCCGCACCAGCAGACCGTACTCATCGAAGACGGCCGCGCCCGGCTGTTGAGTGGGTTGGGCGGCGCTCACTGGAACCGGACCCGGGGATCGAAGACGGCGTAGCTGAGGTCCACGGCCAGGTTGATCAGCACGAAGGCGGTGCCGAAGAACAGCATCCAGAGCTGCACCACGGGTAGGTCGTTCGCGAAGATGGACTGAACGAGCAGGCGGCCCATGCCCGGCAGCCCGAAGATCTCCTCGACGATCACCGAACCCGCGACGCCGTCGGCGAAGACGAGGCCGATCAGCGTGATCAGGGGGATCATGGCGTTGCGCAGCGCGTGGCGCATGACCACGATGCGGCCGGAGACGCCCTTGGCCCGGGCGGTGCGCACGTAATCCTGGCGCAGCACTTCCAGCATTTCCGAGCGCGCCAGCCGTCCCAGCACGGCCGCGCCCGACAGCGCCGCGACCGCCGCGGGCACGATCATCTGCAGCAGGTTGGTGCTCGGATTATGCCAGAGTTGCTCGTAGGGGGCGGGCAGCGCGTAGCGCCAGAGCACGAGCGGGATTAACACGACCAGGGTGGCCAGCCAGAAGTTGGGGATGGCGAGGAAGAGCACCGTGATGAAGCGGATGCCGTAGTCGTCGGGCCGGTTGCGGCGCACGGCCGACCAGACCCCCGTTCCAATCCCGATCGGGATGTACAGCAACAGCGTCAGGAAGAGCAGTTCGGCCGTGACGGGCATGTGGCGGGCGAAGGTGTCCATAATGGACTCCCGCGTCAGCCAGGAGGTGCCGAAATCCCCGGTGAAGATCTGTTCGACCCAGTTCACGTATTGCACGTGGACCGGCTTGTCGAGCCCGAAATGCGCCTCCAGCGCGGCGCGCTGCTCTGGGTTGGAGCCCGCCGAGGCGCCCATGGTGTTGGAGAGGCGCGCGTCGACCACCGATCCCGGCACGAGCCGGACCAGACCGAAGGCGAAGATCGAGAGCAGGATCACCGTGACCGGCAGCAGCAACAACCGTCGAATGACGTAAGTACGCATCGGTGTTGGCTCCGCTTCCCTCTGATCCCCTCTCCCTGCGGGAGAGGGTTAGGGTGAGGGCCCCTTTGCAGTTGGGGAGCGGCCGGACCCTCACCCCAGCCCTCTCCCAGAGGGAGAGGGAGGGAAGGGTCAGAGGGCGGAGCAGAGGGAGCCCTGCAATACAACCCCCCTACACGCCGGGCTTGCCCTCGAACCACGACCGGTACAGCGCCTGGGTGGCGGCGGTGCTGTGGTTGGTCGGGCCGAAGCCCTTGAGCCAGGGACGGTGTGCGACGGTCGGCACGCCCCAATTGAAGAAGATCCGGGGCACGTGCTCTTCGAGCAGCTTGGTCTGGATCTCGTCGTAGATCGGCACTCGGTTCTCGGTGCCGATGGTCGTGCGTCCCTTCTCCAGCAGCGCGTCGATCTCGGGGTCGGAGAACTTGCCGTAGTTCCGTGCGCCGTCGGTCTGGTGGCTGCTGGAGAGGATGTCGGGGTCGTGCGCGCCGCCGAAGCCATTCCAGTGGATGGAGAAATTCCCCGACGACCGCTGGTCCTGGCCCTCAATGCTGGTCGTCTCCTCAAGATCGACCTCGAAGCCGATTTCGGCCCAGTTCTGCTGGCCCACTTGCGCGTAATGGATGGATCCGTCCCAGGAGCTCATCGCCGGCACGCTCGCCGGGTCGTAGCCGCTGGCGTCGAGCAGCCGCCGGCCCTCGGCCAGGTCCTCCTCGCGCAGGGCGCCGGAGCGGTAGCCGGGCAGCTCGCGGAGCTCGTCGACGGTCCACGCGTACACGCCGGCCGCGTGGGCGATCGGCCCGCCGATCTCGATGAGACCTTGGCCCACCGCGAAGAGTTGTTCCCGGTTGGTGGCGAGATGCAGGGCCATGCGCACGCGCGGGTCGGTGTAGGGCTCGACCTGGAGGTTGAAGTGCGTCGAGAAGCTCCAGGTCGCTTGCATGGGCACTTCGACGACGTTCTCCTCGCCGAGTTGGTCCCGCACGGCCTCGTTCTCCGCCGGGAAGCCCAGCCACGGAAGGAAGAGGAAGTCGGACTCGCCGGCGACGAACTGCGCGGCCCGATACGCCGCGTCGGTATTCCAGTTCGACCGGAAGCCGTCGAAGTAGGGGAGCCCTTCGCGGAAGTAGTTGGGGTTGCGTTCGAGCTCGGTGACCACGCCGTCCTCCCAGGTGACATACTGCATGCCGCCGGTGCCGACGCCGGCCTCGGGGTTGCTGGCGATGCCGTCGTCGCCGAAGGCCTCGACCGCGTCGCGTGAGACCATGAGCACCCGCTGCTCGCCGACTGCGCCGAGCAGCGGCGCGAACACCTCTCTCGCCTTGATGCGCAGGGTGAGTTCGTCGGTGGCCTCGTACTGGTCGACGGCGGAGAGGAGGTCTTTCAAGATGAACTCGGGGTTATCCTGACCGAAGCGGGCGAGTCCGAAGGCGGCGTCTTCGGCGACGAACTGGCGGCCGTTCAGCGGGGGCTTGTCCTGCCAGTGCACGTTCGGCTTGATGTTGTAGATGAAGGTGACGTCATCGACGACCTCGGGCAACTCCGCCATCGCCGAGGTGAGCACACCGCCGTTATCGAGGTAGTTGATGTGGTCGTAGATCGGGAGCCAGGCGCTGTCGTTGCCGCCGTGGTCGGCGATGGCCGGGTCGAGGATGCCGCCGCTGTCCGCGAAGTAGGTGACGACGCCTCCGTACTGCGGGCCGCTGTCGGCGGCCTGGGCGGCGGCTTCCTCCGCCTCCTGCTGTTCGTCGGCGGTCGCCGTCTGAGCCTGTTGCTGCTGGACCTGTTGTTCGGCCTGCTGCTCAGCTTGCTCCTGCCGCATTGACTGCTGTTGGGCCTGCTGTTCCTGCTGCTGCGCAACCTGCGCTGCTGCCGGCTGATCGTCGTCGTCATCGTCGCCGCCGCAGCCGACCAGGGCCAGTCCGGCGGCGCCAACCCCGGCTCGCGCCGAGGCTCGCAAGAGCGACCGCCGCGACATTTTGTTGCGCCGCATTCGCTGCCAGTAGTTTCGCGTGGTCATGCCAGGGCTCCGTCCCCAATCGCCGCCTGTGTCTTGTCCCTATCGGCGATTGCCGCGAAACTACCCCCCCCCCCCCCGCAGTTGTCAAGCCGGCCCATTCGAGGCGTCTGACACAGGCTCTTCCCGTCCCCAAAGCCACCGTTGTCCAGGCTGGGTTAGGATCGACCGATTTGGATATTCCGACATGGGGTCTGATCTCGAACGAGGCGTCGGACGACGAGCTGTGGCGGCACGGGCTGCGCTTTCAAGACGCTGACGATGTCTGGGCCGGCCCCGCCAAATATTTCGATCAGGCGGAACGCCTCCGGGCCGACGAAGACAACTGGCTTCATCGCCAACCCCGGCGTCTCAAGATGATCGGCCCGAACGCATCGGGTCGGCTGCTCACAATCGTTCTGGAGTTGCCGAATGCTGACGGCTATTCACACGTCGTGACTGGATGGCCATCGTCGGCGGGCGATCGTTCTCGATACAATCAACGCGGAGGAAGGATGCGATGACCGTGAGCACCTCTGGAACGCCGGCGCATATTGACGTCCCCCTGGCGGAGGATGAGCCAGGTATTGAGGTCGCCAATCGCCAACCCGCCCATTGGCGAATCGAGGTTGACTTCACTCCAGAAGAAGTCAAGCGGCTCCGAGCGGGTCTGCCCGGCGACGGCCGAGTCACCCGCTTTATCAAGCAGGCCGCCCTCGAACGAGCCGACGCTGAAGCCAGGCGCATCGCCTCCGACGAACTCCGCGAAGCCGACTGACTCCGCTGCTACCCTTCAGCAGACATTTGCCAACTCAATGAACCGCCTCGGCGGAGAGAGGATCGTCCCGTGACCAACAGCCCACACTTCGGCGTCATGGTTCCCCAGATCAAGCGCACCTGGCAGGAGACGCAGCGCGCGGCCTCGGCCTTTGAGGAGATGGGCTTCGACTCGCTCTGGGTCAACGACCATCTTTATGGTCCGCAGTCGCCCGCGATCCCCATGCTCGAGGCCTGGACCCTGGCCGCCGGCATCGCGGCCGTGACCGAGAAGCCGGAAATCGGCACGCTCGTCACCCCCGTCGGCATGCGCAACCCGGCGCACACCGGCAAGATGATCGCCACCGTCGACAACATCGCCGGCGGACGTGTGATCCCCGGCTTCGGCTCCGGTTGGATGGCGCGCGAATTCTCCGACTTCGGCATGCCCTTCGTCTCGACCCGCGACCGCCTGCGCCAGCTCGAGGAGGGCCTGCAGATCTTCAAGGGCATGTTCGACGCCGACCAGGAGGAGTTCTCCTTCGAGGGCGAGTTCTTCCACACCGAGAACCTCGTCACCCAGCCCAAGCCCCCGCGCGACATGCCGATCCTGGTCGGCGGCGGCGGCGAGCAGGTGACCATGCGCATCGCGGCGCAGTACGCCGACATCTGGAATAACTCCGCCGGCGCCCAGGACGACCTCGAGCACAAGGTCTCGGTCCTCCGCGGCCACGCCGAGCGCCTTGGCCGCGACCCCTCCGAGATCCGCGTCTCGCAGCAGTGCCTCGTCACGATCGTCGACGACGACGCCAAGGTCCAGCCCATGGTCGAGCGAGCGCAGAAGATCTTCGGCGGTCACATGGGCAACCCGGCCGGCGACATGGCACTGACCGGAACCCCCTCGATGATCAAAGAGCGGATCGAGAAGCACGTCGAGCTCGGCTGCGACATGTTCATGATCGAGTTCTTCGGCCGAGACACGATCGAGCCGGCGCAGATGTTCGCGGAGACGGTGATTCCTGAGTTTCGGTAGGCATGCGCTCCTCTCGGCTACTGATCGTACTGTTAGTCGGACTTGCCGCCATCCTCGCGGTTGGCTCGGCTTTCGCGTCGGAGGAGGGATCGACCGACGAGATCGAGGCGATCACGATCACCCTCCAACCCGGCGACAACTTCGTCGGCTGGGTTGACGAATCGTTGCCGCTGGACGAGCTCCTGGTCCAAGTTCCCGGAATTCTACGGGTCTCAACATGGGATGCGGTTGACCAGCGCGAGCTGTCAGCGACCGTGGATGCGAACCGCCGCTGGTCGGGGCCGCTGCAAGCTCTGCAGCCAGGTGCTGCCTACATCATTCACCTAGGTGGAGACGCGCCAGTCGAATGGTCCCGTCCCATCGTTCCAGCCGCCGGACTGATCGAGCTACGCACCGGGGAGAATTGGGTTGCCTGGCTGGGCCTCGACGGTTGGGCGATCACCGATGTTGCCAAGGGAATCGGCAAGTTTCTGTCCGAGATTCGGCTGGGCGATCACGTCTACGACCCAACCAGTCCGGAGACGGCAGACGACTGGCCGATGGTGTCGCGAGGCGACGCGCTGGTCGTCACAGTCAGCCGGGGCGTCAACTGGCTCCAGCCGACATACGTGTTGCCAAGGCTGATTTTCACGGGCAGAGTGGATCAGGGGATCCGAAATGCCGCCAAGCGCGACTTGGCCGATATGGCAGCGTACAACGCGGAAGAGTTTGGCGTGCAGGCGGACCCTTTCCAATTGACGGTGATCGTGCCAGGCTCCCTTGGCTCACTAACTCAGGAACTGGAACGTCAAGGTAGATCTCCGGGGAATGACTGGGTGCGTAACTGGTGGCGTACAGGGTCCGGTGGTTTTGGAGGAGCCGATGTCAACGTCATCAAGGCAGAGCAGTGGGAAAGGAGCACGGGACGATACTCCCGAGCTCGCTATGTGCTATTGGAAGAGTACTATCACGCGATTCAGGGCCAGTTGGCAGCTGACGCTTTCAGCTGGCGACCAACCTGGATGGTGGAAGGATCCATCAACTGGATCCGCGGTGACCTCGCGACGCAGGATCGCACGGGATTCCCGCTGAGCCGCCGGCTGATCTACGCTCGCAATCAGGCAACTCAAGGCCCGCCGCTTGAAGAGATTGAGGTACCGAATGCGACTTGGCAGTACTCATTCGGTCTGATCGCCGCCGATTTGTTGATTGAGCGCGCTGGCACGTCGGCGTTCTTGGATTTCTTCCGCGCATGGGCGCCGGGCCGAACCGGGTCGGACGGGCAATGGGAGTCGCAACTCACCTGGCATGGGGCATTTGCGGCCACCTACGGCATCTCGGTCAAGGACTTCTACGCCGAGTTCGAGGAGCATATGCACAAACACCGTGGGAATGTGCCCCGACGCAAGCAGCCCGGTCAGGTGGTGATGCGCGGCACGGTCGTCAATCACGATGGCTCGCCCCGCCCCGGGGTTCGGCTGCTTTCCCAAGAAGTCAAGGATGTCGGGTCTGCGACGTTCGGTGACGCACAAGCCACATCGGGCGAAGATGGCGAGTTTGCACTGTTCGTGAGACGTAGCGCGGACCACCGGATCCGGGTCGAACTGGCCGACCAATTTGGGTGTAGCTACTGGTGGACATCAGAAGGTGATCAAGAGACTCGGTCAGTAGATGACGCCGAGCTGATCGAAGTCGGCGCGACCGACCCTCCGCCGCTGACGATCAAGGTCGACGGTGACCAGTGCCGCTGGCGTATCAGCGGAACCCTGTTCGGTCCCGACGATGAACCGCTATCCGGAGTTGAAGTTCGCGCCCAGAGATCGGGCGGTTCGGTTGCTGCCAGAACTGGGATTGACGGATCGTTCGAGCTGGTCGCGAACTCGCCGGGTACCCATCAGCTCTACACGAACCTGGGAGGATGCCGACTTTACTGGGGTGCCGAGAGTTCCACTGAAGATCGAAGTCAGGCCGGTGAGATTCAGATCGTAGATCAAAATGTCCCCGACATCCAGTTCAAGGTCCCGGCAGACTTCTGCACGAGGTATGTCCTCGCCGGACGCCTACTCGATTCGAACGGTAATGGCATTGAAGATGCCAGCATTTATGCTCACCTCGATGACGATCGAGTCCGCAGCCGTACTGACTCCATGGGCAGATTCGAACTGACACTGACCGAAACTGGCGAATACTACCTATACGCCTTCCCAAGCGGATGTAGGGTCTACCACCGGCCGGAAGGAGCCACAGGGTTGTGGAGCGAACGCTCCCTGATAGCCGTGTCCCAGGACGATGTGAGGGACATCGTGTTTCAGCTTGAAGTTGATATGTGTACGCTCCGAGTAGCAGGTACGCTATTGAATGCTGACCGCTCCCCGAGGTCCGGGGTGTACGTTCGTGCGAACGACGGCTCCCTCCAGGGTGGTGACCGGTCTTCCGAGGATGGCGGCTTCTCTTTCACAGTCCCTGCGGCAGGATCATACAAGCTCAACGTCACAATCGACGGCTGCCGTGTCTTCTACGGCGGAGAGGGCGTGTCGGGCGGTGATACTCAGGCGCGCGCGCTCAACCTGAGCAGGTCAAGGGTCGCCAACATTCGCTTCGTTTTGCCGGAAAACCCTTGCCTGACCATCGAAGGTCATCTCCTCGACTCGAGCGGCGAGGGTATTGAAGGCATCCAGATCAACGCCCGAGCGGATGGCGATCCTGTCTGGGGTCGTACCGATTCCAGCGGTTGGTTCCAGATCGCGTTGTCAGAACAAGGCGACTACTTGCTACATGCATGGATTGACGGCTGCCTGATCTACTACGGACAGGATGGGATCACGGCGCAGTGGAGCGAACGCACTCCGATCACTATCGCTGACGACGATTTCTCCAACCTCAGGCTGCAGCTGGAGCCCGGCATGTGCACGCTGAGGATATCGGGGCAGTTGCTCAACGCGGATGGTTCACCTGAGTCGGGTCATGTCGTCAGGGGAGCGAGTGTCGCCGGGTTGGGCGGCGCCTGGCCATCCGGCGACGGCTCTTTCTCATTCGCCGTGCCAGCCTCAGGTTTCTACAAGCTTTGGGTCACGCTTGACGGCTGCGAGGTGTACTACGTCGCCGGTAAAGTTGGCGCAGTTGAGACTGAGTCCAGCACGATCACCCTCTCCAACGCCGACGTCACCGGCATCGAGTTTCGCCTGCCCGAGAACCCAGCGTCCTTCTGCGACTGACCCCGCCCAGCGCCCTGACCTGTCATCTCCGCCACACTCCGTTCACGAGCCCTCTCTCAACAGAACATGTGCTCTGCTTGGAACGGCGGCGCCCAACACGAGCAGCCAGCCGGAGCGACCCGACATGACCTCCCAGACCCAATCCGGACACTCCTGGACAACCCAGGACTCAGCCGCTCTCAGCCGGAAAAACACCCCCAAAATCTGGACAGATCTGGACAAATCTGGACTGAGCCGGACGTTTTTCCGTAGAAAACTCAATCCACAGCAGCAAAACCGTTCAACACTGTCCGAATTCTCCTCCCGAGCCCTCAATCCGGCTTCGGCGTCCGAGACTGCACCACGTAGATCGGGTCGCTCCGACCCTTGGCGGGGGAGATGTCGTGCCATTGGGGTGGATCGAACGCGCCCGAGTAGTGGAAGTAGGCGCCGACCATCTGCACGTGCCCGTCGTCGCCCATGCCCTGCCAGAGCCAGACGGCTTTGGTTGGGAAGCAGCGGTTGGAGAACGAGACGATGCAGCCGCCGCCGGGTCGGAGGACTCGGCCGATTTCGCGGAAGACCTCCAGCGGGCGGGTCAGGTACTGCACAGAAACCGCAATCGTGACCACGTCGAACTCGTCGTCGCCGTAGGGCAGCACCGGGTCGGCGTTCAGGTCGTGGACGACCCACTCGGTCAGCTGCGGGTTCTCGGCCAGCTCCTCGGCGTTCATCCCCAGCCCGGCCACCCGCTCCGACTCGAGGTCGTCCGGGTAGTGCGAGACCCACGACGACATCAGGTCGAGCAGCCGACCCTGCTTCGGCAGGAACTTGGCATAGTGCTCGCGCAGCGCGCCGATCGCCGTGTCGTCGATGTGCGTGACGAGCCTCGGCTGGACGTAGAAGTTGGCGTCGTCCGATTCGTCGGCGCGCCGAAAGTGACCCTCCTCAAACGGCGGGTCACTCGGCGCTTCGTCGGGCATGAGCGCTTAGAACTTGGGCGGCTTGGGCAGGATGTAGGCGGCCGAGAGGCCGAGCAGGATTGCCGACAGGGCGATCCCAATCACGATGGCCACGATCTGGCCCGCGTGCAGTCCGCCGCCACCCTCGCCGCCAGCAGCCATCGCGACGCCGCCCAGCAGGACAGCGGCCAACAGCGCCAGGGCGACGGTTGCAGTTCGCAGCATCTTCAGGTCGTCCTGCCTCTAGAAGTTGGGACGACTGATCTGCGCGGCGTGGTCGGCCAGGTGCCAGGTGTTCATCGCCATCAGTCCGGCCACCGGAACCGCGGCCATGCCCTCGCCGCCCTGGGACTTGCCCAGCTCTTCGTCCTGCACGTACTTGATCTTGCTGTTCGCGGCCTCGGCGACGGCGTCGAGCGCGGCCACGGCGTCGTCGGGCGTGGCGAACTCGGCGCTGGTCAGCGGGTTGTCCGGGCCGTCGTAGCCGCAGGCGGCGCAGACGCCGTTGGCGAACATCATCTCGGCCGGGATCACGTGTTCGGCGGTCTGACGCGGCGACCAACCGGCCTCGCCGTCGTCGGCCGTGCCCTTGGGCGTCTCCCAGGCGTCGCCGGACGTCTGGATCGCCACGCGCAGGGCGGCCCGCGCTCCGTCAATCCCGGCTCGCAGTTCGTCGGCAGTCGGCATCTTGAGTACTCCTTGGTTGGGGACGTTCGAATGGTTCTCCAGCAGCATAGGACAGGCCCCGACTACCCTGAGCCAACATTCACATCTCTGAGCAACGTGCGATGAAGCGGAAGGATTCGGCCATGGCATTCGGGATTGGACTGATCGGCGCGGGCGGCAATCAGAAGCTGCGTCACATCCCCGGCTTCCGCGAGATCGACGACGTCGAGGTCGTCAATGTGGTCAACCGCTCACGCGCCTCGAGCGAACGCGTCGCGTCGGAATGGGAGATTCCGAAGGTCTCGGAATCGGTGGAGGAGTTGCTCAGCGATCCCGACGTCGACGCGGTTAGCATCGGCACCTGGCCTTACATGCACCTCGAGTACACCAGGGCCGCCCTCGAAGCGGGCAAGCACGTCCTCTGCGAAGCGCGCATGGCCATGAACGCGACCGAGGCCGAGGCGATGCTCGCGGTCAGTCAACAGCATCCCGATCTGGTGTCACAGCTCGTCCCCGCTCCGTTCGACTTCCGCCTGGGCAAGACGATCAAACGACTCTGCGAGGACGGATCGCTAGGCAGCATCATCGAGGTCCACCTGACGCTGCTCAACGGCTCCGGTCTGGATGACTCCGGGCCGCTGCACTGGCGTCACCGAAGCGACTATTCCGGACATAACATGATGCAGCTCGGCATCTTCAATGAGACCATCCAGCGCTGGCTCGGCGACACCGCCCGCGTGACCGCCCACGCCCGCACCTTCGTGCCCTCGCGCGTGGACGAGGAAACCGGCGAGCGCTACAGCATCACCATCCCCGACAGCCTGGGCATCTTCGCCGACATGGCCAACGGCGCCCGTTGCACCTACCGCGTCAGCGCCGTCACCGAGGGAGCCCCGCAGCCTCCGAGCATCGACATCTACGGCTCCGAGGGCCGCCTCCACTGGCGATTCGGCGACACCGGAGAGTGGGGCAGGCACGGCGACGACCTGCAGCAGATCCGGCCCGATCCCGGTACCGCCCACGACTGGCAGGTCGAAGCTGATTTCATCAACTCGGTTCGGAACGGCGCCCCGGTCACCCTGACCAACTTCGCCGACGGCGTCCGCTACATGCGCTTCACCGACGCCGTCTGGGAATCCTGGAACACCGGCCAAAGCCGAGCCATCGAACCGCTGGCGGATTGACGTCCGATGAATCGAGTCGTTTCCCTGTTGCCCAGTGCGACTGAGATCGTTTGTGCGCTCGGCGCGGGCGACGAACTGGTCGGGCGCTCGCACGAATGCGACTTTCCTGCCGGGATCGAGCAGTTGCCTGTCCTGACGACTCCCCGGTTCATCCCCGAGGCGACCAGCGCCCAGATCGACCGCCAGGTCCGAGAACTCTCGTTACAGGCCCGGGCTGAGGACGCTCTGGGCGTCTATGCGATCGAAATGGACCTTCTGCAGCATCTCGCGCCGACGCACATCGTCACTCAGACCCAGTGCGAGGTTTGCGCGGTCAGTCTGAGAGATGTCGAGCGCGCCGTCGAGCAACTCACCGGCTTCGACACTCAGCTGATTCCCCTGGCGCCAAACTCACTTGCCGACATCTGGGACGACATCCGGCGAACCGCCGTCGCCCTCGGCGTCGTGGAACGCGGAGATGAGCTGGTCGCCGATCTGCAACGTCGCATCGACGGTGTCCCAGCCGCGTCGAATCGGCCAAGCGTCGCCGTGGTGGAGTGGGCAGACCCTCTGATGACCGCTGGTCACTGGACGATGGAGTTAATCGCTCTGGCAGGCGGCGAAGCGGTGATTGGTGCGCCGAAGGGGCCGTCACTTCGATTTGAGATGTCAGCCCTGGCCGATGCCGATCCCGACATCATCATCGTCGCACCCTGCGGCTACGACCTATCGAAGACTCGCAAGGACGCGCTGCTCCTCAATGAGCGCAAAGACTGGCAATCACTCCGCGCGGCTCGCGAAGGTCGCGTGGCGCTAATCGACGGCAACCAGTACGTCAATCGTCCCGGTCCCCGAGTCGTCGAGACGCTCGAAATCATCGCTGAGCTCATCAATCCCGACATCGTCGAGCGGCGTCACGAAGGAGTCGGGTGGGAGTGGATCCCTACCTGAAACGAGCGTGCTCGATCGCCTACAGCGACTTCAGCCAGTTCACGAGGATGCGGTTCAGTTCCTCCGGCTCCTCCTGCTGAGTCCAGTGGCCGCACTCTTCGATGTGGCCTCGGCTGAGGTTTGGGATCCAGTCCTCCATGCCTTCTGTCATCGATGGGAGGAGGACGCCGTCCTTGCCGGCGGTGACCATCAGGGCGGGCTGCTCGATGACCTTGCCATCAACGGCTGCGTCCCATTCCCAGTTTCGGCCGTGGTTGCGGTACCAGTTGAGGCCGCCTCGGAAGCCAGTTCGCTCGAATGCGTCGACGAAGGTATCCAGGTCTTCCTCCGTCAACATGATTGAGCGCTCGGCGTCGTCGGGCAGGCCGACGAGCAGGCCGCCGCGATCGCGGACGCCGGAGGTCATGCCGATCACGTCGAGCCGATCCTCCGGCTTGGAGGTGCGCAGCATCAGCGTCATCGTGCGCCGGGCATTGCCGCCCAACTCGGCCTCGGCCACGCCCTCATCCTGGAAATAGAGCTGGTAGTCGAAGCGGCCCGGATCCATCTTCATCGCCTCAAGCGGGTTGATCGGCGGGCGACGGCCGGCCGGCGTGTTGATCCCCGCCACCGCGCTGCAGCGGTCGGGATGATGCTTGGCCATGTTCCACACCACGGCCCCGCCCCAGTCGTGGCCGACGAAGGTGGCGTCGTCGATGCCGAGGGCGTCGAGCAGGGCCACCATGTCGGCGCAGATCAGTTCCTGGGTGTAGTCCTCGGCGTTGGGCGGAGCGTCGGTGCCGCCGTAGCCGCGCATGTCCGGGGCAATGGCGCGGAAGCCGGCCTCGGCGACGACCGGAAGCTGATGCCGCCACGAGTACCAGAGCTCGGGGAAGCCGTGACAGAAAACCACGGCGGGCCCGTCGCCCGCCTCGGCGACGTGCATGTTGATTCCGGTGGAGAGTTCGATCTGGGAGTGGGTGATGTCGGTCATGGCCGTCCTCAGGTGCTGTCGATTGGGCGCAGAGACTAAGTCTGGCGCTCGCCCGATCATAGGTAGTGATGGGGCCTGCGGATACCGTAAGCCCAACAGGAGAACGCTGATGACCATCGACACACCAAACTGGGCCGAGACCACCGCGGGCGACATGGAGCGCGGCGTCGACGATGCGATTCGCACGGTCGAGCGTTTGGCCGACGAACTGGTCTCCGTCCCAGACGGTCGGCGCAGTTTCGAGAACACGGTGCTGCCCCTGGATGAGATCAGCAACGTCTTCACGCTGGCCTCCGGCCGCTACGGTTTTCTCTCGCAGGTCTCAGCCGACGAAGAACTGCGCAACGTGGCCCATCGGCAGGAGGAACGCCTGAGCGTGTTCGCGGCCGGCCTCGGATTCCGCGAGGACATCGACCGGGCGCTCAAGGCGTACGCGTCGCGGGCTGAGCTGGAAGCGCTGCCCGATGACGCGCGCCGGCTGCTGGAGTTCGCCCTGCGCGATTACCGGCGCAACGGCCTCGATCTTCCCAAACAGACAAGAGACGAACTGAAATCGCTGCAGGAGCGCCTGGTTGGTCTGGGTATCCAGTTCCGCAAGAACATCGATGACTACGAGGACTACATCGAAGTCAGCCGCGACGAACTCGACGGGCTGCCCGATTCCTACATCGAGCGACTGCGCAGAGTGGAGAACGGCGGCGCCGTTCGCTACAGAGTCGGTCTCGACTATCCCGAGTTGCACCCGTTTCTCGACAGCGCGCACGATGGGGAGCTTCGGAGAGAGTTGTTCCACAAGAATCACAACAAGTCGGCGGATACCAACATCGAGATCCTCGAGGAGGCGCTGGGCGTTCGCTCGTCGATGGCCGCCTTGCTCGGCTACGAGTCCTGGGCGGCCTACGCACTCGAAATCAAGATGGCGAAACAGTCAGACGCCGTCCTGGAGTTCCTGCTTGATCTGGAAGAGCGCCTGCAGCCGAAACTGGCGAACGATCTCGCCAGGCTCTCAGACGAACAGGAACGCCGCACCGGCGTGACGGGCGCTGTCGACATCGCCGACTGGCGCTACTACACGAACCAGGTGGTCCAGGAGCAGTACCAGGTCGACCCCTTCGAGGTGGCGGCCTACTTCCCGCTCGACGCCGTGCTGGACGGCATGTTCCGCATCTACGAGGAGTTGGTCGGCGTGCGATTCGTCCGCCGCCCTGACGTGGTTGATTCAGCGTGGAACGAGGATGCTCAGCCGTTTGACATCGTCGCCCCGGAGAACGGCGACGCACTGGCCCGCTTCTACATGGATCTGTATCCGCGGATCGGCAAGTTCGGACATGCGGCCGCCTTCACGCTCCGGGGCGGACGAAGCCTGAATAGCAGCGGGTATCAACGGCCGATCTCTGCGATCGTGGCCAACTTCACCAAGCCGACCGAGTCGTCACCCTCGCTGTTGCGCCATACCGAAGTGGTGACGCTGTTCCACGAGTTCGGGCACATCCTGCACCAGACGCTGACCACATCCCGCTACTCCAGATTCAGCGGCACGCGGGTCGAGCGCGACTTCGTCGAAGCGCCGTCGCAGATGCTGGAGCACTGGTGCTGGCAGCCGGACATGCTGAGCAGCTTCAGCCGCCACCACGAGACTGGCGATCCGCTCCCGGCTTCCCTGATCAGCCGAATGATGGAGGCCAAGCACACTTCCTCTGCGATCGCGACCCTGCGGCAGGTCTACTTCTCGCGCCTGGACCTCGCTTACCACTCCGAATCAGGTCGCGGCACCGACGAGATCGCGCGCGAACTGCATCCGATCACCGGGTTCCCCTTCCCCGAGGACACGCACCTTCAGGCCGGGTTTGGACATCTCTTCGGCTATGACGCCGGGTACTACGGCTATCTCTGGTCGCGTGTGTTCGGCGACGACATGTTCACCCGCTTCGAGGCCCCGGGCGCGTCGGTGTCGGGCATTGGCTCGGAGTATCGACAGCACATCCTCGAGCCGGGCGGCACCGCCGATGCTGATCAGTTGATCCATCGCTTCCTCGGTCGCGAGCCGAACGCAGACGCGTTTCTCCGCGAGCTTGGCCTATCGACGTAACCCGGTTGTAGCCGTTTCCTTCCATTTCGGATTTGCGTAGCAGGTACACTGCCGACGGAACTGCGACGAGGTTGTTTCGCCGAGGAGAAAGAACATGCCCAACATTGGCTCGATCGAGCAGGCAAAGCAGCGCTTTGGCGAATTGCTCGAGGCTCAACAGACGCGGGTGGATGCGATCAAGGCGGAAGGCGAGCCGACCGACTACACGGCCCTCGACCACATTGAGGTCGGCGTGCTCGGCGGTGACGGCATCGGTCCGTCAATCGCTCATGAGTCGCAACGTGTCCTGGAATCACTGCTTGAGGACCAGGTTTCATCGGGACGGGTCAGCTTCCGCACCATCGATGGACTGACGATCGAGCGTCGCGCCGAAGAGATGGCCGCGATCCCAGAAGGCGTGCTCAAGGAGATCCACGAGTGCGATGTCACGCTCAAGGGCCCGACCACAACGCCGGAGCAGGGCGACGGCTGGCCGAACATCGAGTCGGCCAATGTGGCGATGCGCAAAGTGCTCGACCTCTATGCCAACGTGCGTCCGGTTCGGGTGCCGGCCGAGGGAATCGACTGGACCTTCTTCCGCGAGAACACCGAAGACCTCTACGCGGTCGGCTCTGAGGGTTTTTCGCTGGGCGACCTGAACATCGACTTCAAGATTCTCTCCAACCCCGGCTCAGAGCGAATCATCCGCGCCGCGTTCGAGTACGCCAAGACCAACGGCAAGAACTCGGTCACGATCGTAACCAAGGCGAACGTGGTCAAGACGACCGACGGCGCGTTTCTCGATGCCGCGCGGCGCGTGGGTGAGGACTTCCCCGAAATCGAATGGGAAGGCTGGTACATCGACATCATGACCGCGAAGTTGGTCGACCCCAAGCGTCGGACCAATTTCCAGGTCTTCGCACTGCCCAACCTCTACGGCGACATCCTCACTGACGAGGCAGCGGAGTTCCAGGGCGGCGTCGGCACGGCAGGCGCAGGCAACATCGGTACCAAGACGGCCATGTTCGAGGCGATCCACGGCTCGGCCCCGCGCATGGTCCGCGAGGGCCGCGATATCTACGCCGACCCGTCTTCGATGCTGCGGGCCGGAGCGATGATGCTCTCACACATCGGCTTCCCCGAGCTCGGCGGCAAGCTCGACAAAGCGATGGACCTTTGCGGCCAGTACGAGAAGAAACTCGTGATGACCGGCCGAGACACCGGCGCGACGACGGCCGAGTTCGGAGACTACGTGCTGGCGACGGTGAACGACTCCACGCTGGACGACCGCTGGACGACCGCGATCGAGGCCGTCCGCGCCGGGTCGTAGGTCGACCCATGGCCGATCAGCTTCGAGTTGAGCGAGCTCGGGCGGAGCGTGCCGAGGCGGGGCGCAAGGCCGCCGTCGCGCGCGCCGACACGCTCGAAGATCGAGCGAAGAAAGCCGAGAAGCAATCACGCGATCTGCGAGCCCACCTGGATCGGCTTGCCGATCGGCTCTCGACAGCGGGCGAGGAGGTCGAGCCGCTGCGCAACGAGCTGCGCGATGTCAAGACGGAGTTGGCATCGGTCAAGCAAGCGGCGGCCGCGGCGACGGCGTCTGCGGAGTCGGCGACTTCGGAGCTGACCGAACTACGGGCGCGAGCCGAATCGGCTGAGCAGGAGCGCGATCGGCTGCGTACCGAACACCATGCCCTGACCGAGAAATCGACCTTCTACGAGCAGGCTGCGAAGGAAGCCTCGTCGTCCCTGGCGGCCGCCTCGGCAGCCCAGGCGGAGGCCGAGAACAGGGCGTCGGAGCTGAGCAAGACGCTCGACGAGCGGCACGAGGAGTTCCGCCAGGAACGAAACCGGCTCAGCCGCGAGAACGAACGGCTGCAAAAGCAGGTACAGCAGTTAGAGTCTGATCTTGAGGCCTCGAAGGCCGGAATCGGCGGCGCTCTGAGACGCCGGTTCGGAGGTTAGCTCTCACGAGTCGCGGAAGTGTCACGACGATACTGCCGAGCCTCGCCTCGCTGGATACGATCAACGGATGCAACGCCCTGATTTGCGCGCAGCTGTCACGGAGCGTGTCATCGTGCTCGATGGCGCGACGGGTACCGGTCTGCAACTGCTGGATCTGTCGTTGTCGGACTTTGACGGACTCGAAGGCTGCAACGAAATCCTGAACGTCTCGCGGCCCGATGCGGTGGGGTCGCTGCATGAGTCCTACCTCGATGCCGGCGCCGATGCGGTTCTGACCAACACGTTCGGCGGTTCTTCGATCACGCTGGGCGAATACGACCTGTCCCAGCGGACTCGCGAAATCAATCGAGCATCGGCTGAGATCGCGCGCCGCGTGGCCGACGCGTATTCGACGCCGCAGTGGCCCAGATTCGCGATTGGCTCACTGGGTCCTGGGACAAAGCTCCCGTCCCTGGGCCATGTCGATTTCGATGAGCTGCATGCCGCCTACCTCGAACAGGCTCGCGGCCTGCTGGACGGAGGCGTCGACGCGCTGCTGGTCGAGACGGTGTACGACCTGTTGCAGGGCAAGGCGGCGATCCTGGCCTGCAAGGACGCTCTGGCCGAGTTCAAGAGCGAAACGCCGCTGTTCGCGACCGTGACGATCGAGACGACCGGCCAGATGCTGGTCGGGAGCGAAATCAGCGCGGCGTTCACTGCACTGTCGCCGCTTGGTCTGGATGGCATCGGTCTCAACTGCGCAACCGGCCCGGATCTCATGCATGAGCCGCTGCGCTACCTCGCCGGTAGCGCCGCCACGACCCTGCTCTGCTCTCCCAATGCCGGACTGCCCAGAACCGAGGACGGGCAGATGATCTACGATTTGCAGCCCTCGGAACTGGCCGACGCACACCGGACATTCGTCAACGAGTACGGCGTCGGGATCGTCGGCGGATGCTGCGGGACCACGCCCGAACACGTCCGAGCGATGCGCGAAGCGATGGACGGGCTGCAGCCGATCACGCGATCTCCGCAGGCGGAACCTGCGGCTGCCTCGTTGTTCGTCTCGACTCCCTATCGACAGGACGCCTCGTTCCTGATCGTGGGCGAACGAGCCAACGCCAATGGCTCGCGCCGCTTCAAGCGAATGCTGCAGAACGAGGAATGGGAGCAGATGGCCAATGTCGTTCGCGACCAGGCTTCCGAAGGCGCGCACATTGCCGATGTCTGCGTTGACTTCGTCGGCCGCGACGGCACGCCGGACATGGCGGAGCTGGTTTCGCGCGCGCGCGGCCTGTCGACGCTGCCGCTGATGCTCGACTCGACCGAGCCGGCGGTGCTCGAGGCGGGTCTGAAGCAACTCGGCGGCAAGGCGATCGTCAATTCGATCAACCTAGAGGACGGCGGCAAGCGGCTCGATCAGACACTGTCCGCTGCGATCCGCTTCGGCGCCGGCGTGGTCGCGCTGGTGATTGACGAAGAAGGCCAGGCGCGAACCTGCGAACGTAAGCTGGAGATCGCCCGCCGCCTCTACCGGATCGCGACGGAAGACTACGGCCTCGCACCGGAGGATCTCTTTTTTGACGCCCTCACGCTGCCGGTCAGCACCGGTCAGGAGGACTTGCGGCGCGATGGGCTGGAAACGCTGGATGCGGTCGAGGCGATCAGCAACGAGTTCCCTCGCGCGCAGACGATTCTCGGCATCTCCAATATCTCGTTCGGTCTCAACCCGGCCGCTCGACAGGTGTTGAACTCCGTCTTCCTGCACGACGCGGTGGATCGCGGGCTCAAGGCCGCGATCGTCCATGCTGCGCAGATCCTGCCGATCAATCGGATTCCCGACGAACAGCTCACGGCCGCTCGACGCCTCATCTTCAACGAGTGGCTCGAGGGACCAGACGGCCCGATCGACCCATTGCCCGCGTTCATGGCGCTGTTCGAGGACCAAGAGGCGGCGACGCAGCAGCGAGAGAGTCTCGACGATCTGCCCCTCGAAGACCGGCTGCACCGGCGGATCGTGGACGGTCAACGGGAAGGTCTGGAACGCGACCTCGACGACGCGCTCGTCAAGCGCGAGGCGATCCCGATCATCAATGAGCTGTTGCTGCCCGCGATGCAGGAGGTCGGCGATCTGTTCGGCGCGGGCGACATGCAGCTTCCCTTCGTCCTGCAGTCGGCCGAGACGATGAAGAAGGCCGTGGCTCATCTGGAGCCGCACATGGACAAGCTGGAAGCGGCCAGCAAGGGCTCGATCGTCTTGGCCACCGTACGCGGCGACGTGCATGACATCGGCAAGAACCTGGTCGAGATCATCCTCTCCAACAACGGCTTCACGACGATCAACCTGGGCATCAAGCAGCCGATCGGCAACGTGATCGAAGCGGCGTTGGAGCACAATGCCGACGCGATCGGGCTGTCCGGCCTGCTGGTCAAGTCGACGCTGGTGATGAAAGAAGACCTGGAAGAGCTCAACCGGCGCGAACTGGCGGATCGCTGGCCCGTGCTGCTCGGCGGAGCCGCGCTGACCCGCAAGTACGTCGAGTGGGACCTCCGCAACACCTTCCACGGCGACGTGTTCTACGGCCAGGATGCGTTCGATGGCCTGAGGATCATGAACGCGCTGAGCGACGGAATCGGTCTGGATCGCGCGCCCGTGGAGCCGATGCTCGCACCTGCAGCCGCCTCTTCGACAGCGACGGCGACCGCCATGCGCTCGACGCTCGCCCCGGCGGCTTCAGTTCCTGAGGCCCCGTTCCTCGGGACTCGGGTGATCCGCGGTCTGCCCTTGACCGACGTCTTTCCCTACATCAACCGCACCGCACTCTTGCGCGGACAGTGGGGATTCAAGGGCCGCGACGCGGAGACGGCGGCTCGGGCGGAACTGGCGCTCTCGCAGATTCAGCAGGAAGCGTTGCGCGACGGGATCCTTGAGCCCGCTGTCGTCTACGGCTACTTCCCGGCGCAGTCTCAGGGAGAAGACTTGATTGTCTATGAACCGGACGGCTCCGGCAGGGAAGCGGTTCGATTCGCGTTTCCCCGGCAACAGGGCAAACAAGGACGCTGCCTGGCCGACTACTTCCGCTCTACAGATTCGGGTGAGATGGACGTGATCGGCTTCCATGTGGTCACGATGGGATCGCGGGTCGACGAATACGCGCAGGAGCTGTACGAGGCGAACCGCTATCAGGATTACCTCTACTGGCACGGGTTCGGCGTCGAGATCGCCGAGGCGCTGGCCGAGTACTGGCACCGCCGGATCCGGCAGGAGCTGAGGATCGACAGCGCGGACGGCGCAACGCCCGAGGATCTGATCAAAACCAGCTACCAGGGAGCCCGCTATTCCTTCGGCTATCCGGCCTGCCCCAATCTGGAGGATCAGGCGCTGCTCTGGCGATTGCTGCAGCCGGAGCGCATTGGCGTCACCCTGAGCGACGAGTT
Source organism: Dehalococcoidia bacterium (assembly GCA_022822855.1). Taxonomy (GTDB): domain Bacteria; phylum Chloroflexota; class Dehalococcoidia; order Bin125; family Bin125; genus Bin125. The sequence goes on along the minus strand of JAJDYG010000001.1, from coordinate 22,843 downwards.
CCAGATGCATCCCGAACAGTCGACTTCGGCGCTGATCGTGCATCATCCCGAAGCCCGCTACTTCAGCATCTGATCGGTACCTAGGTGTTGATCGCGGTAGGCTGCGTTCGGTTGAGGGTGCATCAAGGGTGAAGACGAAGGCGCATGGCTGATCTCTTCCGACCGCGCTGGCGCGAGGGCAACGACCCGTTCCGCCGGATCGTCGTGCAGACGACGCTGCGCTTCATGGAGGTCGAGGCGGCCGGCGGGATCGTCCTGGTCATTGCGGCCGCGATCGCACTGATCTGGGCGAACGTCGACATTGGCTCCTACGATTCGTTCTGGCACGCGCACATCAAGCTCGACCTCGCCATCTGGTCCTTCGATCAGTCGCTGCAGCATGTCGTCAACGACGTGCTCATGGTTGTCTTCTTTCTGGTCGTCGGGGCCGAGATCAAGCGCGAGGTCACCCATGGCGAGCTTCGTGATCCGCGGCAGGCCGCCTTGCCGATTTTCGCCGCGTTGGGCGGCATGCTGGTCCCGGCGGCGGTGTACGCCGCACTCAACGCGGGTGGCGAGGGCAGCTCCGGCTGGGGCATCCCGGTGGCGACGGATATCGCGTTCGCCCTGGGCGTGCTGGCCCTGGTCGGCAAAGGCGTGCCGGTGCAGCTCAAGGTGTTCCTGCTCACACTTGCCGTCGCCGATGATGTCGGCGGCATCCTGATCATCGCGATCTTCTACTCGGAGTCGATCCAGCTGGAATGGATCGCGGGGATGGTCGGCGCCGTAGCGTTCCTGCTGCTGCTCAAGCAATTCGGATTCCGGCACTTCGGCATTCACGCGATCGGCGGCGTATTCCTCTGGCTCACGCTCTGGGAAGCCGGCGTCCACGCGACGTTGGCCGGCGTCATCCTCGGCCTGATCGTGCCGGCCGACGCGCTCTACGACGACCAGGGCATCACACGGCGGATCGATTACCTCCTCCAACGCCTGCGCTACGTCCAGGAGGATCCCGACCCGGCTGTCCGCGAGCACGATTCGCACGAGGCGCTGCGAAATGTCGAGCACGTTGCTCGCGAGGGCGTGAGTCCGCTGGAGCGGTTGGAAGAGGAGATGGCGCCGATCTCGGCGTTCATCGTCGTGCCGATCTTTGCACTGGCCAACGCCGGCATTCACATCACGGGCGACAGCATCGACGCTGCGCTCGGCTCCAACATCGCTTGGGGTATCTTCCTCGGCCTGTTGCTGGGCAAGTTTGTCGGCATCGTGGCGGTCTCCGCCCTGGCGGTTCGCCTGGGCATCGCGTTCAAGCCACCGCAGTTGCGCTGGTCCCATCTCAGTGGCGCGGCGCTGTTGGCCGGAATCGGATTCACCGTCGCGATCTTCATCGCCAACCTCAGCTTCCCAGCCGACGAGCCTGACCTGCTCGAGGGCGCGAAGATCGGCATCTTTGCCGCTTCGATCGTGGCTGCTGTGCTCGGCTTCGCCGTCTTGCGAGCGGTGAGGCCCCGCTTCTGAGATGTCCCCCCTGCTGAATTCGGTGTGCGTTACACTTTTTGCGGCTAGCCGCCCTGTGGGACTTGTCGTCCCCGACGCGGGCCGGCGGCATTCGAACGATCTGTCAGGGAGCGCCGCGAGGCGCTGATTTGAGGAGGCGGACTACGTGCAAGCGGTGAAATATGCCCGCGCCGGAAGCGTGGAAGAGGCGGTCAGCCTGCTGCAAGACGGAGGCGACGGCGCACGGCCGTTGGCCGGTGGCACCGACGTCATCGTCCAGGCTCGCGAGCGGACTCGCGACATCGACCTGTTCGTTGATATCAAGCACATTCCTGAAGTGGTCGGCATCTCGCACGGCGACGACGGCAGTCTGACGATCGGCGCGGCGACGCCGTGCTACCAGATCTACGGCGACGAAACGATCGCTGCGAACTTCCCGATCCTCGTCGATTCGACTTCGCTGATCGGTGGGACCGCGATTCAGGGCCGAGCTTCGCTCGGCGGGAACCTGTGCAACTCCTCGCCGGCGGCAGACGGAATTCCGTCGCTGATTGTGCTCGAGGCGCAGGTCGAGATCGCCGGGCCGAACGGCCGGCGGACGGTCGCCGTCGAGGACTTCTGTACCGCTCCGGGCCGCAACGTCCTGGAGAGCGGCGAGTTCGCCGTTTCGCTGCACTTCCCCGCTCCCGCCGAGGGCTCGGGCGCTCGGTTCCTTCGCTTCATCCCGCGCAACGAGATGGATATCGCCGTGACCAACGCGGCCACGCAGCTGCGCCTTGATGGCGACGGCAATGTGACCTGGGCGCGTGTCTCGGTCGGCGCGGTCGCTCCGACGCCGCTGCTCGTCTCGGAAGCTGCCGACGCGATCGTGGGACAGCCGCTGAGCGAGGAAACGATTGCCGCTGCGGCAGCCGCTTCCAGCGCTGCCGCCATCCCGATCACCGATATGCGAGGCAGTATCCGCCAGCGGGTTCACCTCGCGGGTGTGCTCACCGAGCGTACGATCCGCCAAGCAGCCGAGCGGGCTGCGTAACCGAGCAGGCCGCTGAGCGCGCCGCCTGAACGACCAGAGTTGATTGAGTTACGGAGACATCTCTGCCATGGCAAGTGAACACATCGTCGTCAACTGCACGATCAACGGGGAACAGCAAGTCTTCCTCGCCAACGAGCGCGATTCGCTGCTCGAAGCGCTGCGCGACCGGATCGGCCTGACCGGTGCCAAAGAGGGCTGCAACAACGGCAACTGCGGCGCCTGCTGCGTCAACATGGATGGCCGGATTGTCAATAGCTGTCTGGTCATGGCCGCCGAGTGCGAAGGCTCTGAAATTCGCACCGTCGAAGGGCTCGCCTCCGGCGACCAGCTCTCTCCGCTGCAGAATGCCTTCCTCGAGCAGGCCGCGCTGCAGTGCGGCATCTGCACACCGGGATTCCTGGTCGCGGCCGAGGCGCTGCTTGAGCAGAACCCTGATCCGTCCGAGCACGAGATTCGTTACTGGCTGGCAGGCAATCTCTGCCGCTGCACGGGCTACGACAAGATCATCAAGGCTGTCCAGCAGGCCGCAGGGCAGAGCGTCGTCTAAACACCACATCCACCCGCACACGAGAGGATTCTTCCCATGGTCACGGCTCAGTCGAAACCACAGTCAGCAGAGACCGAGAAGTACAACGTCATCGGCACGCGTCCGATCCGACACGACGGTGTGGACAAGGTCACCGGCGCGGCGCAGTACGGCGCGGATCTGAACCTGCCCGGCATGCTCGCCGGCCGGGTCCTGCGCAGCCCCCACGCGCATGCGCGAATCGTCAGCATCGACACCTCCAAGGCCGAGGCGCTCGACGGCGTGCTCGCCGTGATCACCAACGCCGACTTCCCCCGGGCCAGCGATGAGGTGATCGACACCGGCGAGGGCACCGCCCAGCTCAACTGGGTGCTGGACAACGTCATCGCCTCGGACAAGGTCCTCTACAAGGGACACGCCGTCGCCGCCGTCGCTGCCACCGACCACCACATCGCCGAGGACGCCATCGAGCTGATCGAGGTGGAGTACGAGGTTCTGACTCCGGTGCTGGACGTCCGCGACGCCATGGTCGACGGCTCGCCGCTGCTCCACGAGAGCCTGCACACCGGCGAGATGGACGGCTCCAAGAGCGACAACCCGAGCAATACGGCGTCGCACCTGCAGTTCACCAAGGGCGATCTCGATACCGGCTTCGCCGACGCCGATGTGGTGATCGAGCGTGAGTTCGAGACCTCGATGGCTCACCAGGGCTACATCGAGCCGCATAACGGCTCCGCCTACTACCGTGCCGACGGCACGCTTGACATCTGGACCTCGACCCAGGGTGCATTCGTCGTCCGCGATTCGGTTGCGCCATTGCTGCAGCTCTCGCCCTCACAGGTCAAGGTCACGCCGATGGAGATCGGCGGCGGCTTCGGCGGCAAGATTCCCGTCTACCTGGAGCCGTTGGCCGCCCTGCTCTCGCAGAAGACCGGCCGACCGGTCAAGCTGACCATGAACCGCGAGGAAGTCCTGCTGGCGACCGGCCCGACCTCCGGTACCTACATGCGCGTGCGCATGGGCGCCAAGCGCGACGGCACGATCACGGCCGCCGACGTGCATCTGGCCTTCGAGGCGGGCGCATACCCCGGCTCGCCGGTCGGCGCTGGCGCGATGTGCGCGCTGGCCCCGTATGACATCCCCAATCAGCGGATCGACGGTTACGACGTCGTCGTCAACAAGCCGAAGACCGCTGCCTATCGCGCGCCCGGCGCGCCGCAGTCCGAGTTCGCGACCGAGTCGGTGCTGAATGAACTCGCCGAAGAGCTTGGACTCGACCCGCTGGAGATGCGCCTCAAGAACGCCTGTGAAGAGGGCGCGCAGCGCGCCGACGGTTTCACCTACGGCGTGATTGGCAACGTCGAGTGCCTGCAGGCGGCGCAGGAGTCGCCGCACTGGCAGTCGGAGCTTGAAGGTCCGAACCGTGGCCGCGGCATCGCCCAGGGCTTCTGGTTCAATATCGGCTTCGAATCATCCGCCTACGCGCAGGTCAACGGCGACGGCACGGTTCCCCTGGTGCTTGGTTCAACCGACATCGGCGGTACCCGTGCCTCGCTCGCCATGCAGCTCGCCGAGACGCTCGGCATTTCTGCCGAGGACGTTCGCCCTCACGTCGTCGACACCAATTCGGTCGGGTACACGCAGGTCACCGGCGGCAGCCGGACCACCTTCGCCGGTGGTTGGGCAGCGTACGAGACCGCGATGGATATCCGTCGACAGATGGAAGAGCGGGCCGCGCAGATCTGGGAGTGCGACGCGGCCGACGTCAGCTACGGGGACGACGCGATCATTCGTGGACCCCAGGACGAAGACGGTAACGACCAGCAGTTCACCTTCAAGGAGCTCGCCGGGCAACTGGTCACCTCCGGCGGTCACATCGTTGGCCGCGCCGACGTGAACAAGACCTCCAGCGGCCCCGCCTTCGCCACTCACATCGTCGATGTGGAGGTCGACCCTGACACTGGTAAGGTCGACATTCTTCGCTACACCGCCGTCCAGGACGCCGGCACCGCGATCCACCCGGCTTACGTCGAAGGACAGATGCAGGGCGGCGTGGCCCAGGGCGTGGGCATGGCGCTGAACGAGGAGTACTACTACGACGAATCGGGCGACCTGAAGAACGCCAGCCTGCTCGACTACCGCATGCCGACCGCGCTCGATCTGCCCATGATCGAGACGAACATCGTCGAGGTCCCGAATCCCGGACATCCTTACGGCGTCCGCGGCGTCGGCGAGGTGCCGATCATCCCGCCGGCCCCGGCCGTTCGGGCTGCGATCGCCAACGCGATCGGCGTGCATATGTCCGAGCTGCCGATGTCGCCGCGCGCCATCCTCGACGCAACGGTGCTCGACGACGAATAGGCCTCCAGCCGTCAGACGGCGTCAAGGACGGCGGAATGGTCACCGTCCTCATCCCTCAGCCGCTCAGGACCCTCACCAATGGTGAGTCGGTCCTGACGGCTGAAGGTCACAACATCCGCGCCGTCATCCGAGACCTCGCCCCGCGCTACCCCGAGTTGGCCGAGCGTCTGGTCGATGGAAGCCGGATCGGCCGAGGTATCTCGTTGGCGGTCAACGGAGATGTGGTCTCGACCGGTCTCATCACCAAGGTACCGGAGGACGCCGAGATCGCGATCGTCCCGCAGATCAGTGGCGGCTAGAGCAGTCTGCGGGACTCGCGCCCAAGAGCGATGGGAAGATTCGGGAACCGTCCTTCAAAGAAGTCGGCAATCGACCAGATCTGAACACGCGGATAACTGCGTCCGTCGATTTTGGTTATTCCCGCGCGGGCTGCTGTCGCTGGAGCCTGGCTCCTCGGTCCCGGGGGATTCATCACGACCAGGATCCCCAGGTCGGCTGATACCGAGGGATCGTCCATCGCGCCGATCAGTTCGCGGACATCTTGAACGTTCCAGTGTCCTGACTTCACTTGGGCAATAGCGATTCCGGTGTCGCTTTTGCGGCGCCCCGGTCCGTTGGGCTTCGGGAAATGCATCCGGCCATCGACGCCGCCATCGCCGCGCTGGATTCGGTTCGGGCGAAATCCATCCAGCCGCGTGACCGCCCAGGACTCAAACTGAAAGGGATCGCGCCGCGCCAAGTCTTGCGCGGCCCCCAAGTCTCGGGGTGCGCCAACGATGTTCGGGGTCACTCCAACTTCGGCGAGCCGGCTTTCCACTAATCCGATCGCGAGGTGCGTGATGTCAATCCCGATCCACTCGCGGTTGGTCGCTTGCGCCGCTTGGATTGCCGTTCCGCATCCGCAAAACGGATCGAGCACCACATCACCGGGGTTCGACGATGCGTTGATGATTCGCTCCAGGAGTTTCAATGGCTTCTGAGTCTGAAAGCCGCGCCACTCCTTGTACTTGTGACTCTGCCGGACTTCCGGGATATCCGTCCAAACCGAGCGCGTGCGAGAGGGTTTGATCTCGAATGCAACGTCATCGTCCCGCGGTCCCCGCCCTGTGCGCTTTTCGATTCGCTTCCGGCTCCGCTCTTCTTCTTTCTGCTCGTGCTTGATCGAGCCGTAGAGAATGGTCTTCCCATCCTCTTCCAGGTACCTGCCCCAGCGCTGCATCATCTGCTCGGAGACGTCATCCTGTCGTGGACGGTGGAAGGTCCATTGCGAGCCTCCCGTGTAGAACAACAGAGTGTCATGCTTGCGAGGGAATACGTTTTTGGCGCTCGTCAACGCCGACGCTCGATAGTGCCAGATGATCTCGTTGCGATAATGCTCCGCGCCAAAGATGGCGTCCATCATGATCTTGAGGTAATGGCTGGCTGTCGGGTCGCAATGCAGGTAGATCGAACCCGTCTGCTTGAGCACTCGCTTCATCTCGCAGAGACGAATAGCCATCATGGCGAGATACGCCGTCATCTGATTCGTTCCCAGCGCGCGGACGAGCGAGTCCAAAAGCAATCCAGCCTCAGGGCAGGGGGACGAATCGCTCAATAGGTCGGTCAGCGCTAGTTCGGATTCGTGACCCCAGTGCCATGTGTCCTCGTAGGCCAGGATTTGCGAGGGCGCGGCTCGTCCAGATTCGTCCTCGAAGAGCACGTTGTAGTCGGCGTTGGAGTTGAACGGTGGGTCCAGGTAGATCAGGTCAATGCTCTCGTCGTGGATGTGTTCCCGCATGACCGAGAGGTTGTCCCCGAAGAACAGTGTGCCCATTAGAGATTCCGCTTTCGCCACGTCTACATCTCGCTATCAGATTCGATGTCGCTCTTTGCTGCCAGACGTCTGCGATCGCTCGCAACTTACTACGCTTGGCGTTCATTCATCACCGCGAGGAGTTCGTCGAAGTGTGAGTCGACCCAGTCGAGAATCTCTTGTTCCTCATTCAGCTCCGAGTGTTGGAGTTCTGTGAGTTGTCGCCGCGCTTCCGACACGAAATTGGGGGCGTCGCATTTGGGCAACCACAACACGACTGGACGTAGTCCAAGCTCCTGGTGCTCGCTGATCTCCTCTCGCGACGGAAAGTACATCGTCATGGCGAATGGCGGCTTCGGCATGTCTCCTCGCTCTCCAGGCCCAGTGTACGCCGCAAACCTAGTCCCGATCTGCCGTCAGGACGGCGATGGAGGCGGTGAAGCCGTGGAGGTAGTTTTCTCCTCCGACGGGGCCGATTTCTCCGTTGCAGAAGAAGCCGGCGGTGGGGACGGGACCGAAGACTTCGGTGAGGGCGGCAGCGTCGTGGTCGGGTTCTCCGAAGAGTCCTCGGCCTCGGCCGTTGCATGAGCAGAGCAGAGCTCCGAGTACCTCTTCGTCGGGCTGCAGCGCGTCCCTGAGATCCGACAGGCGGGTTCTCAGGTCGTCATCGGCGGCCTGGGCGTCGCGGAACTGGAACTGGAAGGTCTGCCCGACCCTGGGGATCGCGTTGATCGCAACGACGCCCGACTCGCGATCGGCGCCCATCACGTTGCGAATCAGGAAGTCGCCCCGTTCGTGGGTTTCCTTGTACTCGTTCATCGCGAGCCCAACGAGCAGATTGCGCACCGCTCGTTCGCGGGTGTCGTCGTCCAACTCCATCAGGGTCTCCTGGAGCACTTCAAGGGCCGGACGGGAGCCGAGGGTCTTGACGGTGTTGGCCTCGCAATCGGTCACGATCCACGGTTGTCCCAGCGGTTCCGCGCCCTGGGCGACGACCGGCTTGACCGACACGCCCTTGAGCCCCATCATCGCCGCGCCGCCCATCAATGCGCGATCGTCGATGAACACGGCGCATCCCTGCTGCTGTTGGTGGGACGACGCCATCCCGCCGAGCAATGTGACCTCGGGACGTAGCTACTGCAGGTGAGAGACGAGTTGGTCGGTCATGATCGTGAACGGATTGCTGAACAGCAGCCAGACCTCGGGACCCTCCTGAACCGGACTGAAGAGGTCGTCCGGCATGGACTGCGGATCGATGGCGATCGGCGTCAGCTCGGCGTCCGGCAAGGAGAGGCCGAGGACCGCGATGGCGGATCCCTCCTCCGCCTCAAGCGATGAGCCGATCACGCTTTGGCCCGAGGCGCCGATCAGGTGGCGGGCGCCGGTCTGTTCTCGGAGATGGGTGATGATCTCGTCGTAGTGTCCGGCGAAGCGAGAGTCGACAAAGACCATGAGCAGATCGGGAGTTTGGCTCAAGTCCATTGCGCGGAGCGCGGAGTCGCAGGCCGTCTCCCACTCTGCTTCGAATCCGACGGCGGCCGATGCGCTTGCGGTGGCGGTCTGTACGGTGGCTTGGCCGGGTCCGCTCGAGCGACGGAACGTGTCATCCGATGTTGCCGATAGGTTAGACATTTGAACAGTTCCTTCATCGAGGGTGCGGGTAGCAGTGCAAAGGGTAACCTGCTGGCATGAGCAACATGACTGATACTTCTCTGACAAGCGACAAATCTGATCTATCCGAGACCACCGATCTATCGAATGACGAGATCGCGCATCTAGCGAACGCCGCGCGTTCGCTGGCTCAGCGCGGCGGCGACATCCTGATGGATCGCTTTCACGCGACGATCGAGATCTCGTTCAAGGGACAGAACGCACACGACCCGGTGACCGAAGTCGATCATGCGATCGAAGACCTCATTCGGGAAGAGGTTCACCGCCAGTTTCCGAGCCATGGCGTGCTCGGTGAAGAGCGCGACAACGGTGGTCCGACCGACGCCGACATCGTCTGGGTGATCGATCCGCTGGACGGTACGTCGAACTTTATCAACGGGATCGGCATGTTCGCCTGCTCGATTGGGATCCTGAGCCGCGGCGTTCCCATTGCAGGAGCGATGTGGTTGCCTTCCAATCGGTTTCTGACTCCGGGCGTGTATCACGCGAGAGCAGACCGCCAGTTGATGTTCAATGACGACGAGGTTGACTGCGGCGCGCCGGCGCTGCAGCCGGCGTCTCGACTGAGCACGGTTCCGGCCGGCACCGGTGGGGTGACCGGACCAGCGGGCCGGCGTTTCGGCATTGCCCGCACCTTTGGCAGCACCGCGACCGAGCTCGCGTTGGCGGCTGAGGGTTCGGTGCAGATGGCGATCTTCGACGGATCGCGGATCTGGGACGTGGCCGGCGGTGTCGCGCTGTGCATGGCCGCAGGCCGCGCGGTCTACACGAAGCCGAGGCACGGAGACGCGGGCTGGCGGCGGTTCACGCACTTCTGCGACCGGGTCGACGGACCAATCACGATGACCAAGCTGCGCGCCTGGAGCGATCCGCTCGTGGCCGGCGACGCGACGGTCTTGCCCAGCTCGGCGACTGACCTGAAGCGTGAGCAGAGTGTCGCGGCGACGGCCAAGCGGGCGGCTGTGAAGAGCGTGAAGCGCGCATTCCCGAACCTGCCGCTGCCGTCGTATCCGTAGGTCTGTGTTCCGGGAGTTCGTCAAGTCTCTGCTGCTCTCTCCTTGATGGCTGCCAGGGCGTGGTCACGCTAGGCCCAATCCACGTCGCCCCGTGCTTGACACGGGGCCCAGACCTCGACGCTTGCGAGCAGCACCGCCCTCATCCTTGGCTCCACGGTGGAGCGGGCGGACTCACGCGCGAGGATCGAGGTGAGGCCAAGATCATTTCGCGCACGAACTTGGGCGCTCTGGGCCCCGTGTCAAGCACGGGGCAACGATCACAAGCACGGGGCGACGATCTCTTGGCGTATTGCGCTTGGCGTGGGCCGTTCCGACCCGCGTCGACTTGCGCCAACATGGATCATCTCGCTGAGACAGAAGTGTGAACACGCCCTGGCTGAGCGGCGCTCGGGGGGATCGCGGGACGATTCCGCCGGTCGCGTCGAGCTGCGGGTTGGCCATTGTATGCGGATGAATGTTCTATGTGGTGGAGAAGGGTGCGTCGTGGCCGAGCCCGGGGCGCGAGGTCTGAGCTGTGGATGACATTCGCGGCGCGGGCGGACGTCGAGGTCTGGGCCCCGCGTCCCCCGGTCGAGCCGGGGGCAGGCGGAGCGCGGGGCATCGGCAAGGGCGATACCCCCGCGTCGGGGTAGGGAGTCCTTGCAACCTCAGGCGTGGACGACCGGCAGGACCTCGTCGAACAGGCGCTGCGACTGGTACATGATCGCGTCGTCGCCGCGGGCTACGGGGCGCATGATGAACTTGCTCACTCCCGCGGCTCGGTACTCGTTGACACGGCGCAGAATGTCCTCCGCCGTACCGACCGAGTAGAAGGTGGCCGGGTCAACGTCGGGCAGCCGACGCTTGATTCCGGCGATGCTGTCCTGGACATCGGCATCCTCCCAGGAGCCGAAGTGGTATGCGAAACCGGCGCCGAAGTGGTCGGGCTCGTAGTCGGTGCGTCCGGCCTCGGCCAGCGCCGCCTTGATCTGCTGAATCACCGGCCCCACTTCGTGCGCCGACTGGACGCCCGCGACCCAGCCGGTGCCGATTCTCGCCGTGCGGCGGATGGCGGCCTTGCTGTGTCCGCCGATCCAGAGCGGGAGCGGGTCCTGCACCGGTCGCGGCGAAATCGTGGCGTTGTCGTAGGTGAAGTGCTCGCCGTGGTAGGTGAACGATTCCTCGTTCCAGAGTCCCTGGATGATGTCGAGCATCTCGTCGGCGATCGGGGCGCGCCCCCGGAGCTGACGGTTGGTGACGTTCCACTCGGGCGCGAAGCCGCCGCCGACGCCGAAGGCGGGCAGCATGCGGCCGTTGGAGAGGAAGTCGATCGTGGCGCACTGCTTGGCCAGGACGAGCGGGTCGCGGAAGCCGACCACAACGACGTTCATGCCGAACTTCAGCTTCTCGGTTCGGGCGGCCAGGGCGGCCATGAAGGTCATCGACTCCAGAATCGGCTCGCGCGAGATCAGCCGGTCGGTCTGCCAGATTGAATCGACATCGTTCTCTTCGCAGAGGTCGATCCAGCGCCACATGGTGTCAACGTCGGAGAAGGGAAAGTTGGCCAGGCCCATGCCAATTTTGTCGCTCATGTTCGGTCCCTCAACCAGATGGTTTGCCTATGCGCCCAGCCTAAACGGTGGGTAGCGGTCGGTGATCAGCAGGAAGCCATAGGCGCTCACCCGGAGTCCATAGCGTCCGACGCCGACGACGAAGTTGAACAGTCCTCGGGGATATCGGCCTGTGACCAGGATGGCGAACCAGGCAATGATGATTGCGAAGAATGCGCCAATCCCGAGGATCACCAGGACGACATAGTGGGGGATCAGCAACAGCCATTTGACGAGCGGCAGAGCCCGGTGGAGTTGCTCGGCGTCGGGATAGTCGAGCTCGAGATGAACATCCTGCTCTTCATCGGTCGATGGATACTTGTCGGTCAGCAAGCTCATGTACGCAGAGAAGCGGTACTGAAACCTGGTTAACTCAAGCAGGAAGTCGAACCACCAGCGTGGGTACTTGCGCTGAAACAGCATCATCAGGACAAGAGGGACGAAAAACGCGGCGAAAAACCAGCCGCTGCCCGAGTCGTCGATCAGCCCCTCCACGGCCAGGCTCACCGCCAACGCCGGAGCGACCGGCATCAGGTACGCGATGATTCCAATGGGGATGCCGAACGGGATGCGGAACAGGGTGCTGAATCGGTCGAGCGATTCGGGGTAGTCGATTTCCAGTCGGGCGGGATAGGCGTCGGGTGGGTGTTCCATGCGGCAGGTTCCTTCGAAGGCAGGCTACTCCGGGAGGATCGGTCGGGGCGGACACGGTGGACTCAGCGCTTTCAGCTTTCAGGGAACTTTTTTTCAGAGCCCTCCCCAGCCACGATCTCCAGTGTTTTACTGGGAAATCGTGCGTCCGGGCTTTCAGGTTCTTTCAGGTTTTTTCAGCCTTCTTCAAGTGAACGCGTTCGGATCTGTTCGGATCTGTTCGATGACGCTCGGTCGGTTCGGCTGCCGATGAGATCGTCCGAAGGGCCGGCTGGATCGCGTCTCCGCGAGAAAATTCCTCTGGCGGGCTGAATCGTGAGGAAACCAAGTGTTTTGCAGGAGATCGTGCGATTTGGGTGGACAGTTTGTGATGATTTCGGAGTGGTTTTCGCAGTCCGATGGAGGTTTCTGGAGCAAAAGCGGCTGGAGATGAAGGCGCTGAGGCACGTTCGGGTGTGTTCGGATGCGTTGGACTGGGTCTGGAGTTTCCCTGCAGTTCTCTGATTGGTCGCGGGCGGATGTAAGGCGTTGGTCATTGGATCTCGGCTCTGTTGCTTCGTCGTGGCCTGATACGGGTAAGTGTACCGCACAGGAGTTCTGATGCGAGGATATCGACAGGGATTGGGTCGTTGCGGGTCGCGTGGGTGGCGCTCGTGTATGCGTCTGAGGTGGAGGCAGCGCAGCGAGCCCCGTCAGTGGCTCCGCGACAGCTCCCCCAGAGGGGGAGCACTCACTTGGCGAGGGGCAGGCGAGCGCGGGGCATCGGAGAGGGGAGGGAGCGGGTCCCCGCATGAAGCGGGGACTGGGATCTATGGGTTGCGGGGGGCTGAGGTGAAGCGGGCGGTGTCGCCCTGGCGGAGTTGGGCGGTCTAAGCCCCGCGTCGGGGCCCGGGGCATCGGAGGGGGAGGGGATGCCGGAAGGGGAGGAGCGTGGCAGGGGCGCTAGTCGAGGCGCATTGGGCGCTGCCAGATGCCGACGTCCCAGTACTGGTCGAACTTGCGACCGCACTCTTTCCAGACTCCCGAGAGGGTGTAGCCGACCTTCTCGGTCATCCCGACGGAGGCGTCGTTGGGCAGGGTGATCAGGGCGAAGAGTTGGTGCAGGTCGTCGACCTTGACTAGCTCGTCGTAGAGCGCGTACCAGAGCCGCGTGCCGACGCCTCGGCCGACCTCGCCGGGCAGCAGGTACACGCTCGTCGCGACGCTGCTGTCGTAGGCGGCCTTGGGATAGAGCGCGCTCGAGTATGAGTGCCCGACGATCTGGCCGTCCGGCTCGACCGCGACCATCACCCGGAACGCCCCCGAGTCCGAATACTTCGAGAACCACTCGCGCTTCTGCACGACCGTGTGCGGCTCGGTGTCGAAGGTGGCGGGCGAGGTCAGGATGTAGTGGTTGTAGAGATCGGCGAGCTGCGGGATGTCGGCGTCGACGGCGGAGCGGATGGTGAGGTCGTCGGTCATGTGCTCAATCTACAGGGGATGCGAGTGGTTACGCTGTTGCTATGGCGACCGAACGATTGCCGGCGCAGCTATCGGAAGCGGAGCGGGCGCTGGCCATGCCTGCGTCGGACGAGGAATGGCGTCATCCGCGCGAGGGGGCGGCGGTCCGTCCGGTTCACTGGGGGCGGGTGCAGATGGTTGATCTGACGCCCGGCGCGATGCGTCTGCGCTCCAGCAGTCCGCGTGACGGGACGTTGGAGATTGAAGTGCCCGATGCGCTCTGCGACGTCTTGAGGACGGTGTTGGATCAACCGGTTGAGGTGCGCTACGACGAGTACTTGCAGGACGATGGGTCGGTGCGGTTGATCGCGTGGATGCTGGACGTGCTGCCGGAGGAGTCGACGGGCCTGGCCGATCTACGCGCGCCACCGTCGCGTGAGGAACTGGCGGCCGAGTACGGGTTCGATACCGACGAACCCCGCCCCGATTGGGGCGCTCTGCTACAGGCGTTGCCCGAGACGCCGGAGCAGGCGCGGGAAATTGCGCGGGAACTCCTGGAAATTCACGCGAGCCGTCGGCGAGCGTGACGCAGGAGGATACGCTTCAACGCTGGTGCCTGGACACCAACGTTTTCGCTCATGTCGTCGCGGGGTCGACGGAAGGTGCGACCTATCGCGCCATGATCGCCACTGGCGATCTGATCATGCCGATGATTGTGTTGCAGGAGTTGCAGCTCAGGCAATGGTCTGAGGGTCAGCTCGATCTGATCGGCGAGTTTGCTGACCGGGGGATTGTCCCGAACACAAGCGTTGGAGCAGCGAACCTGGACGGCGTGAGAGCGGCGCGTAATCGCCTGGGTTTGCAACAAGGCGTCGGCGAGGCCGACCTGGAGATCATCGCGGTCGCAGCGGCGATCGGCGCGGTGTTCGTCTCGCATGATCGATCCGCGGTGCGCGTCGCACGGGCGGCGGGCGTGGCGTATCACACGGAACTGCGAGGAATGAATCGCGTGTTCGCCCTCGACGACCGGGCGCTGGCTCGCGCCCGACGTCGGGAAGAGCAGTAGGCGCCGCTAGCCGCCGACGACGTTGCCGGCTTCGATGGCGGGTCGGAAGACTCGTTCCATCTCTTCTGCGGCTCGTTCGACGGACCACATCTCGGTGCTGCTCAGTTCTCGGATCAGCTTGTACTGGCTGTAGAGGCCGATGTCGAAGCCCATCGCTCGGATGACCTGGCCGTTCATCCAGTCGGACGCCTCGGAGGCCATGTAGACGATCGGGACGGCGACGTTGGCCGGGGAGCGGCGCGGGTCGACGGTGGTCTCGGAGTCCTCGTCGAAGCCGCGAGTCCGCCGGTCGGTCGGTACGGTGTCGGTCATCCGCGTGGACGCACCCGGGCCGATCGCGTTGGAGGTGACGCCGTAGCGTCCCAGCGCGTTGGCGCAGCTATAGGTGAAGCCGACGATGCCGAGCTTGGCGGCGGCGTAGTTCGGCTGTCCCGGAGCGCCGTGCAGGCCCGAGCCGGAGGTGAAGTTGATCAGCCGGTAGTGGCCCTCGCGGTTGGCGCGCCAGTAGATCGAGGCGTACTTGGTCGTGTTGAAGGTGCCCTTCATGTGCACCGCGACGACCGCGTCCCATTCCTCTTCTGTCATGTTGAAGACCATGCGGTCGCGCAGGTTGCCGGCGACGTTGACCAGGATGTCGAGACGCCCGTACTCATCCAGGGCCTGCTGGATGATGCCTTCCGCGCCGTCGTAGTCGGCGACCGAGGTGTAGTTGGCGACGGCGTTGCCGCCGGCGTCGCGGATCGCGGCGACGGTGTCGTCGGCTGGGCCGGCTTCGCCGCCGGTGCCGTCGACCGCGCCGCCGAGGTCGTTGACGACCACGCTGGCGCCGTTGGCAGCAAACAGTTGGGCGACCTCGGAGCCGATGCCGCGTCCCGCGCCGGTCACGATCGCGACGCGATTGTCAAGCATTCCCATGATGATGTGTCCCTTTCAGCCTGTGTCGATCAGTCCAGGACCGGAGCCCCCTCTGTCACTTCGTGACATCTCCCCCCCACGGAGGGGGGAGACCAGGTTTAGCCGAAGGAGCCACCGCCGCCGGTGACGGCCGGCTTGAACAGTTCTTCGATCTGCTGGGCCGCGCCCTCGGGAGTCCAGCGCTCGGTGCCGCGCACCTGGCGGATCACTGCGGGCTTGTTGAAGAGCTGCAGCTCGTAGCCCGATGCGCCGACGATCTGGCCGGTGAGCCAGTCGGACTGCTCGGAAGCCAGGTAGACCAGCGGCACGGCGACATTGGCCGGCGAACGGCGCGGGTCCTGCTCCGACGAGTCGCCGACCGAGCCTGCGCCGCGGCGCTCCTCGGGGACGGTGTCGGTCATCCGGGTCGAGGCGCCGGGCGAGATCGCGTTGGCGGTCGCGCCGTAGCGTCCCAGGGCGTTGGCGCAGCTATAGGTGAAGCCCACGATGCCCATCTTGGCCGCCGCGTAGTTGGGCTGGCCGGGCGCGCCGAAGATGCCCGAGACCGAGGAGAAGTTGATCAGTCGGTAGTGGCCCTTGCGCTCGGAGCGCCAGTGGATCGAGGCGTACTTGGTCAGGTTGAAGTGACCCTTGAGGTGGACGTCGAGGACGGCGTCCCACTCGGCCTCGGTCATGTTGAAGATCATCCGGTCGCGCAGGATGCCGGCGGTGTTGACGACGATATCGAGGTCGCCGAAGTTGTCGAGGGCGTCCTTGACGATGCCTTCGGCCGCGTTGTAGTCGGAGACCGAGGAGTAGTTGGCCACGGCTTCGCCGCCGGCGTCGCGGATTGCCGCGACGACCTCATCGGCCGGTGCAGCGGCGGCGCCTGAACCGTCGACCGCGCCGCCGAGGTCGTTGACGACGACCTTGGCGCCCTCGGAGGCGAACAGCTTGGCCGTCTCAGCGCCGATCCCACGTCCCGCGCCGGTGACGATTGCCACTCGGCCATCAAGCATTCCCATGTGTGATTCCTCTCAGCCCGCACCGCCGTCACGTCAGGCGTGCGGGAAAAATTTCACAGGTGGGCACAGGCTATCACCGCCGCACCCAAGCATCCTGCGGACGGTTGTAGCCGCTCGCGCTTCCCAGTCCCCGATTTATTCGGGGACCTGCTCGGCTCCGCCTCGCCACCTGGAGTAGGGAGTAGCTGGTGGAGTCAAGTCGAGAAGGGAGGGAGCGGGCCCCCGAACAAGTCGGGGGCTGTGATGTCTGGGGCAAGCACGGCCGAGGGAGGTAGGGCGTGTTCACACTAGCCCTCTTCCACGTCGCCCCGTGCTTGACACGGGGCCCAGACCTCGACGCTTGCGAGCAGCAACGCCTTCATCCTCGGCTCAACGGTGGAGCAGGCGGACTCACGCGCGAGGATCGAGGTGAGACCAACGTCATACTGCGCGCGAGCTTGGCTGCTCTAGGCCCCGTGTCAAGCACGGGGCGGCGATCGCATGCGGCACTGCGATTGGCGTGGGTCCTTCTGACCAGCGTCGACTTGCGCAAACATGGATCATCCTGCTGAGACAGAAGTGTGAACACGTGCTAGTGACGCGGGCCTCGACGATTTGGGTCGGGCGCGGTGTCGATCAGTTCGCGGCCGGTGGCGGTCTCATTGATCACGGGCTCGTAGAGACCGAGCACCGGCGGGCCGGTCAGGACGCCGGCGACGGTCCCCTGGGCGTGACCCTTGCGGAAGGCCTCCGACTGCGTCCAGGCGTGGAACGCGGCCTGATCCTCCCAGACCGAATAGGAGATGTAATCGCCCGGTTCCGCGCCTCGCAGCAGCATGAACTGGACGAAGCCCGGCACTTCCTGCAGGTACGTCTCGCGGTTCTTCCAGATCGCTTCCCACTCGGCTTCGCGCTCGATATTGACACTGAAGCGGTTCATGGCCAGATACACGGTTCGCCTCGGATTTCGCTGGTAATCACGTGGTTGGCATCGCGCCGTCGCAGCGGTCGACGCATAGACTGAGTTTAGATGAGACGCCGACTTCTGCTGCTCTCCGGACTCACTGCCGCCGTCGCGATCGCGGTGTTGCTGCGCACCGCCTCCTCTGATGTCGATCCAATCGTTGCAGCCGAGCCAAAGGATTCTGAGTCCGCTCTCGTCGCCGACGCATGGGTCAGCGACTGTGCAATCGCGACTGAACACGAGCCGGGTCTGGCGTCGTCCGAGGCCGCCCAGCCGCTGCCGGTCGTTCCGCTGGACGCGGCCGAGCAGGTTCTTGTCGCGGCGTCGGACTCGCCCAGGGCGCCGCCGACGCTGTTCCTGGATC
Organism: Dehalococcoidia bacterium; assembly: GCA_022822855.1. Taxonomy (GTDB): domain Bacteria; phylum Chloroflexota; class Dehalococcoidia; order Bin125; family Bin125; genus Bin125. The sequence continues at coordinate 4,996 of JAJDYG010000001.1, read as the reverse complement.
TTGAGCGCCCGCCGCGACAACATCCATTGTCGCGAGTCACGATTCGACCGCCGCCGTCGTCACACCCTGCCTAGATCCTCTACGCCGGCAAGCGGCACGGCTGATCCGTGCCCGGAAAGTGTGACTTGATGAAGTTTGTGTTGTCCCTGCTCGCTCTTGGAGCGCTGGCATTCGGGTTGAGCGCCTGCGGCGCGTGGAATGCCGACGAGATCGATTACCTGCAAATCGAGGCCGCCCGCGCGACCGAAACGGCGCAGCGCGCGCAGATCATCGCTGCGCTCGAACCGCTCGATCCGCTGCGCTACCACGAGCACGACGCGACCATCCGCAATGACGGCCAGATCCCGGCCGAGGCCGTGATCTGGGCGCGACGGGCGCGCGAAGTGCTGGACTGGGTCGACTGGCCGCATGAGCTTGACGCTCACGTCGAGCAGTATGCCGAGTGGCTCGATGCCCTGCTCGTGGCGTTCGGCGACGACGACGCTCAAGCAGCGGCCGAACCGTCGAAGATCACACATGCCCTGGCTCATACGTTTGAAGCAACGCTCGAAGCGTGGTTGAGTAACGAATCGCTGCCGGCAGTTCCGGAACTCGCCGGTCTTGAACCACCCATGCATGGCGATAGCCACGGCGATCAGATGGAGAACGGTGAGCACAACAGCCGCGATGAATAAGTCCCGCCTGCTGCTGGCGCTCGCAGTCGGCGCGTTGGCCGTCTGGTTCAACGCGCCGACTGCGTCGGCGCACGCGGCGTACGAGTCCTCGTCGCCGGACTTTGCCGAGGAGCTCAACCAGTCGCCGGCAGAGGTCAGCCTCCGCTTCACCCAGGAACTCTTCCGGCGTGACGGCGCGAACAGGCTGTGGCTCTCGGCGACCAGAACATCCGACGCGTGGGAAGTGGAACTGACGCCGGTGGCGATCAGCAACGAAGATCGACACGTGATGCGGGCCTCGCTGGACTTGGATCTTGAGCCAGGGCGCTACACCTTGCGCTGGACCAATCTCTCGGCGGAGGACGGCGATACCGATAGCGGGTCGATCCCCTTCTATGTCGCCGCTGAGCCGACGATCTCCGAGATCGAACAGGACCGGGCAATCGCGCAGGAACTGCTGATCGCCTATCCCGGCGACGAAGCAGATGCTCCTGCAGCGACCGATACGGCCGCGGCCGCGACGCCGGCGGTCGTGCGCTCTGATCGGAGCGACGGCGCCTCGCTCGGCGCCGGACCGATCATCTGGCTGGCCGTGGGAGGATTCGCCGCGCTGGTCGTCACCGGAGCGCTGGGCTTCCACCTCGGCAGTCGCAGGCGGAGCGTCTGATGCGCTCGGCCCTGGTCGCCGCTGCCGCGCTGTTGGCGCTTGGGCTCGCCGCCTGCAGCAGGGGCGGCGACGAGACGGAGCTGCGTATTCCCGCTCCGGGCACGATCGTCTTCACCCAGGGCGTCGATCTCTGGATCCAGGACGAGGACGGCGCGCGACTGCTGATCGCGGCCGAGCAGGACCAGCAGCTCCTGCAACCGGCGATCTCGCCCGACGGCACCCGAGTGGCCTACGTCGTGTTTCAGTTGACGCAGGCCGAAGGCACGACGATCGGCACCGACCTGGCTGTTGCCAATCTCGACGACCCGAAACAAGAGATCGTCATCCAGCACAACCGACAGGCGGAGTTCGTCTGGAATCCTCGCTGGACCGCCGACGGACGATCCTTGGTCTTCACCCACGAGCCGGGCGACCTGGTGATTCGCATCGCGCGTCTTGATCTATTGCGGCGGGAGGTCGAAATCCTGCGAGAGGACGCGCGCGACCCCGCCATCTCGCCCGACGGCGCTCGCCTCGTCTTCGTCAACGCTCCCTACGGCGGCGATCCTCATCTGGTCGTCCGCGATCTCACCGACGGATCGGAAACCGTGCTCGATCCGGAACGAGTCTGGGAGCCGCGGCCCTTCCGCATCCCCAGATTCACCGCCGATGGCACCGGGATCGTATTTTCAGCCGGACAGTTCCTGCCGCAGGTGTCGAGCGCGTTCGTCAGATCGAACGGCCCGGAAGACATCTGGCACTACGACCTCGGCACAGGCTCGCTGAGACAAGTGGCGGTGATCGGAGAAGACCAACCCGACTTCGCCCTCTCCGAGGACGGCCGCCATCTCCTAATCCTCGGCGCGTTCGGCATCTATCTCGTCGCCAATCCTCCCAGCGATCCGCCGTTCGCCATCGCCCCCGGCGAATACCACGGCAGCCTGGATTGGGCCGGCAGCGTGAGCGAAGCCGAATGGTCGGAGATCCGCGAGTCGGTCTACGAGCTGCCGGACACGACGCAATGAAGACGGCGCTGGTCGGCCTGGTGGCGCTGATCGTGGCCCTGACGGCCGTGTTCTGGCCCCAGCCGGCCGAGGCCCACGCGCTGCTCGCTCGCGCCGATCCTCCGATCAACGCGTCGCTGCGCGAGTCGCCGACTCGGATCACGCTGTTCATGACGGAGCAGTTGCAGCGCACTCACAGCTCGGTCAAGGTCTTGGATAGCGCCGGTCAGCGCCGCGACATCGGCGAGACCGAGTTCTCCGACGAAGTGCCGACCCAGATGGGCGTGCGCGTCCTGAAGCTCGACCCGGGCGTGTACACGGTGGTCTGGGAAACCCTCTCCGAGGTCGACGGGCACACCTGGACCGGCTCGTACGTCTTCTCGGTGCTGAATCCGGACGGCTCCGCGCCCGCGGGCAGCGGCGTGGAAGTCGACCTGAACCGCCCCGGCCCGCCCGTTGCGGTCGACTCAGCGGTCAAGGCCGTCGGCCTCGGCGCTCTGATCCTGTTCGTTGGCGCGGTGTTCATCTCAGCGCTGTTACGGCCGTCACCGCTCCCCCGCTTGCTGCCGCTGATCGCCGTCGCCGTAATCGTCGGGATCGCCGCCACCGCCTACGAGGCCATCGCCGGAGCCCTGCGTCTTGGAGACATCGGTTTCCTCGACGATGTGCTGTTCGATAGCCGAAACGGATTTTGGCTCCAGCAACGCTGGTACGCGCTGATCGTGGCGGCCATCGCCCTCACCTTCTCGCTCCGTTCTCCGTCCCTACGGAGGGAAGATGCCTCCTCTTCTCCCTCTCCCTCCCTACAGGGGGAAGATGCCTCCTCTTCCCTCTCTCCCCCCCTTTGGGGGGGAGATGCCGCAGGCAGAGGGGGGGCACGCGCCCTGCTCGCCACCCTCGCCGTCGTCGCCGTCGTCTGGCTGGCCTCGGCCTCCGCGATCTCCCACGGCGCAGCGATCGGTTCCGGATGGATCTGGGGCACACTGTTCGACGCCCTCCACCTGAGCGCTGCAGCGCTCTGGATCGGCGGACTCGTCAGTCTTGTGATCGCAATTCGCGGCAACGCCGAGTCTCGAATCGAGTCGGTCAGACGCTTCTCGGCCGTGGCCGCCGCCTCGGTGCCTGTGCTGGTAGCCGCCGGTCTGCTCTCGGCATTGATTCAGATTCCAAACGTCAATGGAATCGTGGACACCGGCTGGGGCGCGGCCTTTCTGATCAAGATCGCGATTCTGCTGGCGCTCTTCTCTGCAGCAGGCGTGAACGCCTTCTTCCTGCGTCCGCGCGACGAATCGGCCGACGGCCAGGACTCAGCCCTGGCGAAGAGATTCGGCCGGATGATGCGCCTCGAGGCGCTGCTGGGGTTGTCGGTGATCGCCGTCTCGGCCGTGCTGACGCAACTGCCGTCCCCGGCCAGCGCTCAGCCCGAGATCGAGCAGAAGGACAACACCATCGTCGAGACCTTCTCGCGCGGAGAGATCATCGCCTCGCTTGAGTTCTCGCCGAATCTGGTCGGATTCAACACCTGGACGGCCACGATCACCGGCGCCCAGGACAATCCCGTGGAAGCGCTGCTGCTGCGCTTCCGCTACGCCGACCGCAGCGTCGGGCCGGTCACGGTGCCCGCGACCCGGATGTCCGAGGGCCGGTTCCAACTCGAGGGAGCCTACTTCGGTCTGCCGGGTACGTGGACGGTCGAGATGGAACTGCGCCGCGCCACTGGAGATGATCTGGTCGTCGCCGTGCAGAGCGATGTGGAATCGGGATTCCAGTCATCGCCCTTTGCCGCCGACAGCGGCGGCGCCTTGGGACTGCCGCTGACGCAGATGGACTGGAACGGCGTCGGCGCGCTCTGGGCGTTCGTGCTGGGCGGACTGGCCTGGATCAATCGCCCCCGGATTCGCCGATTCTGGGGACCGCGCGGTGGCGATGCGGCCTTCGCCTCGGGTCTGCTTGGGTTAATCGTTGCGGTGGTGCTGTTGACGGGCCTGCACGTCGAGCCGGGCCGGACCCTGGCGAATCCGGTCGAGCGGACCGCTGAGTCCGTTGAACAGGGCGCAGCGCTGTTCGCCGCCAACTGCGCCTCCTGTCACGGCGAGACCGGCGCCGGCGACGGCCCTCTCGCCGACTCCCTGCCCGCGCCTCCGGCGAACTTCACCGTCCACGTGCCGTTCCATCCCGACGGAGTGCTGTTTGCCTGGATCACCGACGGGATTCGCGGCACCGGGATGCCCGCCTGGTCGCCGCAGTTGTCGGATCAGGAACGCTGGGACCTGGTCAACTTCCTCCGAGCCAACTTCGACGTCACCGCCGCGCAGTAACGTTTCCCGCGGATCAAGTTCGCTTGGTCTGCGTAGCTGTTACGCTGTAGCTGGAAGCCTGACGTGACGGTACGCCGACTGGTTCGGGCAACCAGGGCGGGCGAGCAGGCATAGGTCGTGTCGACGCCTACTCGCCCCAGTGCGCCATAGCGCGGGGGCGGCTCATAAGCGCCTCCCGCCCTGCGCCCTCACCACCCTAGCCCCATTGCACGCTGCCCCGTGCTTGACACGGGGCCTAGGGCCTGTTCACACTTCTGTCTCAGCGGGATGATTCATATTGGTGTAAGCCGACGCGAGTCAGAACGGCCCACGCCAAGCGCAATACGCCAAGCGATCGTCGCCCCGTGCTTGACACGGGGCCCAGAGCTCCCAAGT
>JAJDYG010000002.1 GCA_022822855.1 Dehalococcoidia bacterium | reverse complement strand
ACATTAAGAGTCACCCACAAAGTCGCCCCCGCGCAGGCGGGGGCCGCTCGCCTCACCTATGCGCCGGCCCCCGCCTGCGCGGGGGCGACTTCGGAGAGGGCAACTAGAGGAGATCGTGATAGAGGTCCCGCCAATCCGGATTCATCTCGTTGATCCGATTCACCTTCCACTCTCTGTTCCACTTCTTCATTCGGCGCTCGCGCATCGCAGCCTCCTCCATGGACCCGTGCAGTTCGTACCAGACCAGCTGCTTGAGGCCGTACCGCCTGCTGTACCCAGGCACTGCTCCCGTCTTATGCTCCCAGATGCGCCGAATCAGGTCGGTCGTCGAGCCGATGTACAGTCGTCCACCTGGCTTGTCAGTGATCATGTACACCACAGGAGTGAACTCGCGAGGCATAGACGGAGCCTAGCGCCGCCCGCTCGCACCCAGTCTGCCTGGGGGACACTGAGGGGCGCTCCGCAACCTACAGGGTCGCAACGTGCGCCCCAAGAGCCACCCTCAAAGTCGCCCCCGCGCAGGCGGGGGCCGCTCGCCTCGCCTATGCGCCGGCCCCCGCCTGCGCGGGGGCGACTTCGGGGATTGGACGGGCAGATCGGACCCTTACCACCGGTTGGCTGTCGGACTATCTCGCTCAGCTTCGTTAGCGAAGCCCCAGAGTACCCTTAGCCCCATGACCACCCTTGACCGACTCTATGAGCCCATTGCCGACGATTTGGCGATTGTTGAAGACACTCTTTCCCTTGTTGCTCAGTCGGACTTTCTGCCCCTGGAGGCGATGCTGAACCAGGTGCTCTCTCGGGGGGGCAAGCGGCTTCGACCGGCGATCTCGCTGCTCTGCGGCGGGTTCGGCGACTATGACGCCGACACTCAGATTCCCCTGGCGGCCTCGATTGAGCTTCTGCACACGGCGACGCTGGTCCATGACGATGTGATCGACTCAGCCGATACCCGCCGCGGGCACGTCACCGCCAACGCGACGTTCGGCAATCCCGCCTCGGTGATGCTCGGCGACTACATGTTCGCCCACGCCGCCGAGCTCGTCGCGCGGACGGGGCACATCGGCGTCATTCGCCTGTTCGCCGACACGCTGATGGTCATGGCCAAGGGCGAGCTGGCGCAGGACGTCTCGGCCTTCGACGCCGACTCTGGCACGATGCGCGACTACTACCGACGCATCCACGGCAAGACGGCCTCGCTGTTCGCGACCGCCGGCGCGGGCGGCGCGATGATGTCCGCCTGCGACGCGCAGACGATCGAGTCGCTGCGCGAGTACGGCCGCTCGATCGGCATGGCCTTCCAGATTGTCGACGACATCCTCGACTTCTGCGGGACCGAGGAACAGCTTGGCAAGCCGGTTGGCGGCGACCTGTCGGCCGGCACCCTGACCCTGCCGGCGATCGTGCTGATGGAGGACGATCCCGACGACAACCCCATCAATCTGTTCCTGGACGCCAGGGATGATGACGATCGCGCGGAGCGTCTCGACCTCGCCCTCGAAGCCGCTCGTCAGCCGTCAATCGTCGAGCAGTGCATGGAGACGGTCGTCGAATGGCGCGATCGCGGTCTCGACGCGCTCCACGCCGCGCCGACCAGCGGTCCACGCGAACAACTCACAGCCATCGCCGAGTTCGTGACCCAGCGCGACTTCTGACGCCGGAACGCAAAGGCGCACCTACGCTAGCCCCATTGCTCGTCGCCCCGTGCTTGACACGGGGCCCAGACCTCGATCTTTGAGCGGAGTGACGAAGTGTTGCTTGTCTCAATCGCAGAGAGGCCAGACTCGCGCACAAACGTCGAGCTGAGGCCAGCGTCGTTTCGCGCACGACCTTGGTTGCACTAGGCCCCGTGTCAAGCACGGGGCAACGAGGCTGGTTGCGTCTCGAAGAGGGTCACAGATCCAGTTCGCGTCCAGTCAATCTTGAGAGGCTGAGGCTACAAGAGTGAATGAGTGAACGGTCGCTAGTCTCGCTTCATCGGCTGGGGCATGGGCTTGCGTTCGGGGGCCTTCTTTGCGATCCGGTCGCGCTTGAGTTCCCGTTCCTTGCGGCGATCTTCGCGCGCCAACCGGCGTTCGCTGATCTTCTTGTCGACCAGGTCGGTGTAGTCCTGCGTCGAGAGCGGTTCCTGCTCGCGCTGCTTCGTTACCTGGGGGTGCTCATAGGGGCGCGCCTTCTTGGGCAGGTAGGTGACCTCCTGGCCGAGGTGCCAGTAGGTGCCCTTGTCGGGGATGCGGCGCGGATATCCCTGGCGCATGATGAACGCCGAGAACGAGGATGGCATCACTCGTTCGCATTCTTCGTCGCACTCCGGGCAGGGTTGGGGTTCCGGCGCCTCTCGGATCGGCCGCACGACTTCGAAAATGCCCGCGCAGTCTTCACACAGATACTCATACAGCGGCACGTTCCTGCTCCTCTCGCTCTCTCTCAGCGGCGGCTCGCGACGCATTCCGGCCGATGGACTCCGCTCGCGCCAGTTCTTCAGCGAACCCGCTTGAGCGAAGCCGACCGTCCAGCGCCTGCTCCAGCGACAGCCGCAGATGCTGTTCCAACTCCGCCGACGCCTGCGCGTCGACGCGCACCTGGGCCGTCGACTCCGCCGACGACCTTCGCATATAGCGTAACAATCGAAACACGGGCGATGACAATCGCTGTCCGTGCCCGGCTCCATGACAGCTCGGACAGACGACGCCGCCGTCGACTGCGGAGTAGCCATTGCCCCCGGGTCCGACGTCCGCTCGGCAGCGCACGCAGGCCTCAAGCTCCGGCCGATAGCCCTGTTGATCGAAGAACCGCAGCGTGAACCACCAGCGGATCGCGGGGGGCGACGGGGTGTCGGCCAGAGCATCGAGCGAGTGGCGCAGCAACTGGTAGAGCGGACCGGAGGAGATGTCGGCGTCGGTCGAGCGTTCGACCAACTCGGCCATCGCCAGCGCCTCGGTCATGCGTTGCACGTCGTCGTGCAGCGACGGCCATGAATCGAGTGTTTGCGCATCGGTGACGACAAACAGCGAACGACCCTGCGCCAAGCCAAACTGGCCGCGGCTGAGCGGTTCGACGTGGCCCGACATCTTGCTGAGCGGCTTGCGCACACCCTTGGCCACGGCCTCGACCCGGCCGCGGGTGGGGGAGAACAAGACGCAGATCCGGTCGGCGTCGCCCAGTGGACGCTGCCGCAGCACGATCGCTTCCGTGCGAATGGGGCGAATGCGCGGCATCAGTCTGTTGCCTCTTGCCGATCGATCTCGACGCGGTGGGTCATGGCCGCGCGCAGCGTGCGCTCGTCGGCGTATTCGACATCGGCGCCGACGGGCAGGCCGTGCGCGATACGGGTGATCCGCACGCCCATCGCCCCGATCACCCGGGACAGATAGCCAGCCGTCGCCTCGCCTTCGAGGTTGGGATTCATGGCGAGGATGACTTCTTCGACCGACGCATCTCCGAGGCGGCCTAATAGCTCCCTGACCTTAAGGTCTTCCGGTCCCACGCCGTCCATCGGCGAGATGGCCCCATGTAGGACGTGATAGCGGCCGCGATGGACCCCGGCCCGCTCGATCGCGGCGACGTCGAGCGGCTCTTCAACGACACAGATGGTCGAGTCGGAGCGCTGCGGGTCGAGACAGACTGCGCACGGATCGGCGTCGGTGATGTTCTGACAGACCGCGCACAGGCGAGTCGAATCCTTGACCTCGAGCAGCGCCTCGGCCAGCGCCTCGGCCTCGGACCGGGGGGCGCGGAGGACGTGGTATGCCAACCGCTGTGCGCTCTTCGGCCCGATTCCCGGCAAGCGGTGGAAGGCCTCGATCAGGCGGGCGATCGTCGGGGCGGTCGCCGGCGAGCGCTGCATGACGACCGCTCCTACTGCAGGCCCGGCAAAGACAACCCGTCCGTCAGACCCGACATCCGCTCCTGCTGCATCTCTTCCAGCCGGTCCTGGGCTTCGTTCACCGCCGCCAGGACGAGGTCCTGCAACATTTCGGTGTCGTCCGGATCGACGACATCCGGGTCGATGGTGACCTCGCGCAGCTTGTGGTCGCCGCCCAGCGTCACCGAAACGACGCCGCCACCGACCGAGGCCTCGACCGTCGCGTCCTTGAGCTCGTCCTGCGCCTCGGCGAGCTGGGTCTGCAGCTCCTGCGCTCTGCGCATCATGTCCGGCGAGAAGCCGCCGGCTCCCGCCACTCCCTGGCCGCGCTGCTTGTTCGAGCGCGCCGGCCGGAACATGCCACCCTTCCGCTTCGCCATCGTCAGCCCTTTCGCCCAATCGCTCTTGCATCCAGTCTAGGCGCTTGCCTGTGGCGTCTTGGTCCAATCCGCAGACCTTGCTGGGCAACGCGGGGTAGGGAGGATCGAATATGCTCGCCGGTTGTGCGTTTGGCCCATTTTTTTCTTCTTGGCCGTCTGAGGCCTGATCTCCCGCATATTGCTGGAGATCGTGCAATTCGGGGGTACAATTTTGCTCAATACTGCTCGGGTTTTTTCGATGTTTTGCCAGGGCGTGTTCACATCAACCCCATTCCACGTCGCCCCGTGCTTGACACGGGTCCAGCCCTCGACGCATGCAAGCAGCAACGCCTTCATCCTTGGCTCCACGGCGGAGCGGGCGGACTCACGCGCGAGCATCGAGGTGAGGCCAACGTCATTTCGCGCACGAAGTTGGGAGCTCTGGGCCCCGTGTCAAGCACGGGGCGACGATCGCTCGGGGGATGACGGCGTGGTTCACTGGATTCAGTTGGACTGGTACGGCCGGGCGCCGAAGCGCGATTTCGCCTCACGGCCGATCACACCCGGGCGATTGTCGGGCTGTGAGCCGGGTTGCGACGTCCCGGGCGCTCCAGCGGATGCCGATGAGGAGCCGTCGAAGGGAACGCATTTGACGACGACGGGCCGCCTGAGGACCTCCGATGCCGCCGCCGACACCGCCTCCGATGCTTCAACCACCTTCTGCATGTGAACCTGCTGGTAGCTCGGCAGAAACCCCAGGGTCAGAGAATCCTCAGACTGCGCCGTGATCCGGCACGAGCCGTTGAGCATCGTGGCGATCAGGCCCTGGTTGCGGCGTCGCAGCGCCGTCCGGATCTGGTCCAGCACATCGCCCGATGCGGCGCCAGCGCTTGCCGGCGCTGCCGGTTCCTGCGGCTCAGAGCCCGGCTGTGTCGGCTGTCTCGGTGGGGTCGATTGCTGTGGACGCTGACGCTGTTCCGCGACCTCCTGTTGCGGCTGGCTCTGGACCCTGGGCAGATTGCGGGTCGACTGTTGCTCGCGACGCTGGCCCTGGCGTCGTTGTCCATCTGACCGTTGCTGCCGTTGGGGACGTTGCTGTCTGGAGGGAGCGGACGCAGCTTGGACCGGCGGCGGTCCGTAGACAATCGAGGCCAGTGCCAATTCGAGCGGGAGCGGCTGGTAGGGGTCGCGCCGGACATCCGCTTCGGAGAACGCCTTCAGGGCTGTCACCGCCGCCGGAGCCTCGACGCCCTCGCATACCTCCTGCAACCGCTCGATCTCGGGAGCGGAGAGCGACAGTGTCCCGGCGGCGCCGGTCAGGTTGAGCAGGGCGTGACGCAGATGTGTGACGACCTGGCGCTTGAAGCGACCGAAGTCGATCGCATCCTCCTGCACCGCAGCCAGCACGGCCAGACCCTCGGGCAGCTTGGCCCTGAGCGCAGCCGAGACCAAATCCATCGCCCGGGCATCGGGGCTGAGTCCCAGCGCCTCCTGCGCCGCCTCCAGGGTGACCGACGAACCGCACATCACCCAGACCTGGTCGAGCAGGTTGACGCCGTCGCGCAAGGAGCCGGTCGCCTCGCGCGCGATCAAGCGCAGGGCGTCGTCAGGGATCTCGATGCCTTCCGACTCCGAAATCGCGCGCAGCCGAGCGACCATATCGTCGACCCCGACGCGTCGAAAGTCGAATCGCTGACAGCGGCTGAGGATGGTCGGTTTGAGCGCTTCCGGATCGGTCGTGGCGAGAATGAAGACGACGTGCGGAGGCGGCTCTTCCAGCGTCTTCAGCAACGCGTCCGCGGCGGCGCCGGTAAGCTGGTGCACCTCGTCGATCAGGTAGACCTTGTACCGGGCCGAGCCGGGCCGGTAGTTGGCCCGCTCTCGCAATTCCCTGATGTCGTCGATTCCACGGTTCGACGCGGCGTCGATCTCGACCAGGTCGAAGCCCAGATCGTCGGTCTCGCCGAGCGCAGCCGTGGCGGTGGACGCCGTGCGGCCATTGATCGCCCGCGCCAAGATTCGCGCCGTGGTGGTCTTGCCGGTCCCGCGGGGGCCACAGAACAGGTAGGCATGAGAGATCTTGTCCTGCGCGACGGCGTTCTCGAGCGTGCGGACCACGGTCTCCTGACCGACGACCTGATCAAAATCGGTCGGTCGCCACTTCCGGTACAGGACGGTCCCGCTCACGGCAGTTCTCCAACCTGGTCGCGCCGCATGGCTGCAGGATAGAACATATCATCTATGGCTGTCAAATGCGCGCCGCCAAGGACATACCGACCCGGCTGAGCGCGTCCAACTCCAGCCGTTTCATCAGGTCGTCTTCCGACGGCTCCTCGTGGTCGAAGCCGAGTAGATGCAGCGTTCCATGAACCGTCAACAGCGCCAGTTCTCCGGCCAGCGACACGTTTCGTTGGCGGGCGCCGCGCGCCGCGACCGGCAGCGCGATCACGATCTCACCCAGCTCGGCCGAACCATCCGGGCGGCGCAATCCATCGAAGTCCGTGTTGAAGGAGAGCACATCGGTCGCCGTATCCTCCCCGCGGAAGCGCCGATTGAGCCGCCTGACCGTGCGAGAATCGGTCACTCGGACCGCGACGACACGGGCTATGCGTAGTCTGCGGGAGGCCAGGGTCTCGCGCACGCAGCGCTCAAGAGCATCCACATCGACTCGGTGGACAAAGGCGGGGTCGACCAGGATGTCAACGTCGTGTCGGGCGGCGGTCACATCAGGAGAATATGGCGGCGACCGCAGCCTCGGCGGCGTTGATCAACAGACCTGGGTGCAGGCCGATCACGAGGACTCCGGCGGTGACCAGGCCCATCGTGGCGAGCACGCTGTTGGACGGCCGCGGCATGGGCGCATCGTCTGCTTCGTCCTCGGCCGTGTCAATGAACATCGCCTTGACCGGCCGCAGGTAGTAGGCCGCTGAGATCAAGGTGTTGACGGTGCCGATCACTGCCAGCCAGGCGAGTCCGCTCTGGACGGCCGTCTCGAAGAGATAGATCTTGCCGAAGAACACCGCCGTCGGCGGCAGGCCGATCAGCGAAACCAGGGCGAACGCGAGGACGATCGACAACCAGGGCGATTTCTTGCCCAGTCCAGCGTACTTGCGGATGTCGTAGCTGCCGCCGTTCTGGTTCGCGATCAGGATGATCACCGTGAAGGCGGCCAGGTTGGTCACGGCATAGCCGGCGAGGTAGAAGAGGATCCCGCTCGCGCCCAGCAGTTCGCCGCGATCGGCCGAGATTGCCGCCAGGCCGATCATCAAGGTGCCGGCCTGCGCGACCGAGGAATAGGCCAGCATGCGCTTGATGTTGTTCTGGCGGATGGCAAAGAAGTTGCCGACGAACATCGAGATCGTGGCGAGGACGGCGAAGATCGTCTTCCAGTGCTCGGCCAGCAGGTCGTCGCCCAACGCCTCGAAGAAGACGCGGATCAGGATGGCGAAAGCGGCGGCCTTCGATGCGACCGAGAGGTAGGCGGCGATCGGCGTCGGGGCGCCGGTGTAGGCGTCGGGGGCCCACATCTGGAAGGGCGCGACGGCGGCTTTGAAGCCGAATCCGGCGATCAGGAAGACGGCGGCCAGCATGAGGGCTTCTTCCTTGCCGTCTCCCTGCCAGGCGATGTAGGAAGCGATCTCGGAAAGGTTGGTGGAGCCTGTCAGACCAAGCAGGATCGCCATGCCGTAGAGCAGCACAGCCGAGGCAACGGCGCCCGTCAGCAGGTACTTGAGTCCGCCCTCGGAGCCCCAGCGGTCCTTGTAGAAGCCGACCAGGATGTACTGCGAGATTGATGTGAGCTCGAGCGCGATGAAGATCATGATCAGGTCGCGCGAGCCGGCCAGGAGTTGCAGCCCAGCGGTCGAGAACAGGATCAGGGCGAGATACTCGCCGCGCCGTGAGGGAGTTCGCTGTATGGTCTCGGTCGAGACCAGCACGGCGGCCATCGCGGCTCCGGCGAGCAGGATCTGGAAGAAGATCGCGAACTTGTCGACGACGAGGACGCCGCCGAACCCCTGTGAGCCAACGTGTCCCTCGGTCAGCAGCACGGCCGAGTAGAGGATCGAGCCGAGCAGCGCCGCCAGGGTCGTGCCCATCAGCAGGCGGCGGTCCTTGACGAACAGATCGGCGATCAGGAGGAAGCCGCCGACGACCAGGAGGACGAGTTCGGGTCCGAGCAGGTTGACGTCGCTCAGCATCAGCCGCCTCCCGTCCCAACTGAGCCTGAAGAGGAGACGAACGTCTCGAGGTTCTCAACGATCGGCTCAACGCCCATCTCCAGCAGGTCCATGACGATTGACGGGTAGACGCCGAGCAGCACGATCAGGGCCATCAGCGCGCCGATGATGGTGAACTCGCTCCAGTGGTTGGCATCGGGCAGGTGGGACCACTTCTCGTCCTTGGGTCCGAAGAATGTCCGCTGCAGCGCCCAGAGGATGTATGCCGCGGCGAGCAGGACGCCGAGCAGCGCCACCGAGACGGCAGCGGTCTGGGAGCCGAAGGCGCCGAGGAAGATCGTGATCTCGGCGACGAATCCGGCAAGCGCCGGCAATCCGAGACCGGCCAGTCCGGCGAAGACCATGCCGATCCCCAGCAACGGAATGTAGTGGGCCAAGCCACGCATGTCTGCAATCTGTCTGGTATGCGTGCGGTCGTAGACCAATCCGACCATGACGAAGAGCATGCCGGTGATTAGTCCGTGCGTGACGAGCTGCATCGCCGCGCCGCTCATGCCGGTCACACCTAGCGCGGAGACACCCAACAGGACAAACCCCATGTGAGAGACGGATGAATACGCGATCAACCTCTTCAAGTCCGTCTGCCTGATCGTCACAATTGCGCCGTAGACAATCGAGATCGTGCCGATGATCGCCAGGGCGAGGTCGGCGTCGGCGCCGACCTCGGGCATCAATGTGAAGAGCAGGCGTAGGATTCCGTAGCCGCCCATCTTGAGCAGGACGCCGGCGAGGATTACAGAGACGGCCGTCGGCGCGTCGGTGTGGGCGTCGGGCAGCCATGTATGCAGCGGCACGACCGGCAGCTTGATCGAGAAGGCGATCAGGATGAAGGCGAAGATGACGGGGGCGGGTAGGAAGGCGGCGGCGAGCGCGTCCTGGCGGATTTCGCGGATGTCGAAGGTGTCGGCGGCGACGCCCATGGCCAGGAATCCGGCCAGCATGAAGGCCGAGCCGAAGACCGTGTAGAGCACGAACTTGAGCGCGGAGTAGTTGCGGTTTCCACTGCCCCAGATCGAGATCAGCAGGAACATCGGGATCAGTTCGAGCTCCCAGAAGAGGAAGAAGAAGATCAGGTCGAGCGAAGTGAAGACGCCGAGTACCGAGGTCTCGAGCACGAGCAGCCAGGCGAAGTACTCCTTCGTGCGCAGGTCGATGCGCCAGGAGACCAGCACGCCGACGACGGTCAGGAACGAGGTCAGAAAGACCAGCGGCATCGAGAGCCCGTCGACGCCGAAGGCGTAGGTGACGTTGAAGCCGACCGCCTCGGCGGAGATCCAGTCGAACTCGTCGACGAACTGGAAGCCGGAGACGGAGCGGTCGAAGAGGATGAACATCACCAGGGAGATGATCAGCGTGCCCAGGGAAATGCCCAGCGCGATCCACTTGGGGTAGTCGACCTGGTTGCCGGGCGCGTTCTGGACCAGCCACTCGGTGCGGGTGTGGCGACCGGGCAGCAGCGCGATCAGCAAGACACCCACAAGGGGCAGGAAGATCAGCAGCGACAGTACGGGGAAGCCCGGGTCCATCTATCGCTCCTAGAACAGCACGACGGCGATCCAGATGATCATGCCGCCGAGTCCAATCGAGAGTGTGCCCGCCTGCACCCATCCGTTCTGCACGAACCGGGCGCCGCTGGAAATGGTCAAGCCCTCGCGCCAGGCGCGGTTGACGACCCCGTCCACGACGGTGGCGTCGAACCAGGCCGAGGATCGGGCGATCCAGCCATAGAAGACCCGCCGGGCGAGTAGATTCTCCGCCAGAGCGTCGAGGTAGAAGAGTTCGGTGGCAAATTTCTGCGCCTCGGGAATCGGCCAGATGCCGCCGACGCCCCAGCTGCGTACGCGGTCGCGGTGGTGCATGAACATGTATGCCGCGCCGCCTGCCGCCAGCGCCAGCGCCGTCGAACCGAGGAAGATGCCCCAGCTCCAGTGGAACTTGCCGGCGTGCGGGTCGGGCAGCGCCCCGTAGACCCAGGTCTGGAACTCGCCGCCGATCGTGAGGAAGCCGGCCACCACGGAGATCACCGCCAGGATCACCAGCGGGACGGTCATGCTGCGCGGCGACTCGTGCGGATGCGACGGATCCTCGTTGCCGTGCTCGCCCGGGGCGACCTCTTCGCCGCCTCGGTATTCGCCGAAGAACGTCATGTAGACGGCTCGCACCATGTAGGCGGCGGTCAGACCGGCGGCCAACAGACCGAGCACGAAGACGCCTTTGTTGCTGTCCCAGGCCTCGATCAGGATCTCGTCCTTGGACCAGAAGCCCGACAGCGGGAAGATCCCGGCCAGCGATAGCGTTCCGACGGCAAACGTGATGAACGTGATCGGCATCAGGGTGCGCAGACCGCCCATGCGGCGCATGTCGAAGGTGTTGGTCGAGTGATTCACCGAGCCGGAGCCGAGGAACAACATCGCCTTGAAGAACGCGTGCGTCATCAGGTGGAAGACGGCGGCCGCATAACCACCGATCCCGATGGCGAACATCATGTAGGCGAGCTGGGAAATCGTGGAGTACGCGAGCACCCGCTTGATGTCGACCTGCACCAGCGCCAGGATCGCCGCTCCCAAAGCGGTGCCCGCGCCGATCCAGGCGATCAGATCGGACGCCGTCGACGACGCGTGAATCACCGGGAAAAAGCGGGCCAGCAGGTAGACGCCGGCTGCGACCATCGTGGCCGAGTGGACAAGCGCCGAGACCGGCGTCGGACCCTCCATCGCATCGGGCAGCCAGATGTGCAGCGGGAACTGGGCCGACTTGCCGACCGCGCCGGCAATCAGCCCGAGACCGAACAGCGTCATCGCCGTCTGGCCGATCAGCAGGCCGTTGAAGGCGAACATGCCCGCTTCAGCGCCGCTGTCGGCGAGCGCATTGATCGCGGCGATGTCGAGCGTGCCGGTCTTGCTGAAGATCAGGATCATCGCCGCGAGCATCCCGAGGTCGCCAAGACGGGTGACCAGGAACGCTTTCTTCGCTGCGGCGGCGGCCGCAGGTCGGTGGAACCAGAAGCCAATCAACAGGTAGGAGGTCAGACCGACCAGCTCCCAGAAGGCGAACAGCATCAGCAGGTTGTCGGCCAGGACCAGTCCCAGCATCGAGGTCGTAAACAGCGCCATGAACGCGAAGTAACGGCGATATCCGTGGTCGCCGTCCATGTAGCCGGTCGAGTAGACCTGGACCAGCAGCGACACGCCGGTCACGACGACCAGCATCACCGAGGTCAGACCATCGATTCTGACGCCGACGTTGACGACCAATTCGCCCGCCGTGAACAACTCGTGCGTGCCAATGTTCAGCGGCAGACCCCGCAGCCCAATCGAGTCGATCAGATTGATCACGGCCAGCAGGAACGCAACCGCCAGCGCAATGATCAGCGGCGTCGAGGCCAGCCGCGGGCCGCAGAACAGGTCGGCGATCGGCTTCCATGAGCGCGGGTAGTTGGGATCCCACTCCGGGATCTGGCGTTGCAGGTTCTGGTTGACCGCAGAGATCCCGGCCAACACGAACGCCGTCAGCGGCAGGAAGAGAATCACCCAGAAGATGGTCTCGGACACGCCGTTACACCTTCCCCAGGATTTCCCGCGCCACGTGCGTCTTCGAGTCCGGCACGTAGAGCATCACCGGTGCGAAGTCGCCTTCGTCCTTGCGGTCTGGCTCAACCACGAACCGCACCGAGACGCCCTCTGCGAAGAGCAGCTCACGCAACGTCTCGGCGACGTAGCGGTTCGGCACGGTCATCAGCGGAGCCCACATCCCGACGTCAGCCCTTCAACAAGGTCGTGCGGTCGACCGAGATTGTTTGCCGGTTGCGATACACCACGAGCGCCAGGGCCAGACCCACCGCGACCTCGGCCGCGGCGACCGCGATGATGAAGACCACGAACACCTGCGTCGAGAGCGCCACCTCGGTTGCGCCGAAGCGCGAGAACGCGATCAGCGTCAGGTTGACCGCGTTGAGCATCAGCTCGACGCCGATCAGCACGCCGACCGCGTTCTTCTTTGACAGGGCGATGAAGAAGCCGATGCAGAACAGCAACGCCCCCAGGACGAGGTAGTGCTCAAGTCCAATGATCATGAGGCCGCCTCGGTATCAGAGGCCTCGGAGGCGATCGGCGGATCGACGACGTTCACAGGATCCACGCTTCCTTCGCCATCAAGCTCGGCCTGAAGCGAGGCGGCATGAACCGCGGCATCTTCATCGTCTTGCCGGGCCAGGGCGATTGCGCCGACTAGCGCGGCCGTCAGCAACACCGCGCCGATCTCGAACGGCAGGATGTAGTGCTTGATCAGGCTCTCGCCGATCAGGCGCGCCTGGTCGGTCAGCGCCGCCTCTCGCACCGCGCCCCAGTCGGTGTCGATCGCCACCCAGAGCGTCGAGATCATCACGAGTAGGACAACTAACGCCGCCGGACCGCCGGTCTTGATGTTCTGCGAGTTATCCCGCTCGGCGCGCGGGGTCAGCATGATGGCGAACAGCATCAGCACCGAGATCGCGCCGACATAGATCAGCACCTGCACGACCGCGATGAAGTCCGCCGACAGCGTCAGGTACAGCCCGGCGATCCCGAGCATCGACATCACCAGCCAGATCACCGCGTGAATCAGGTTGCGGCTGATGATGATCATCGACGCGCCACCGAGGGTCATCGCCGCCAGCGACCAGAACGCCAGGTGGAATCCAAAATCGCTCATGGTTAGTCGCCGCCCACCTGGAACTGCGGTTCCTCAGTGCGCGAGGCAACCTGGCGAGCGGCTCGCAGCCCGCCGATCTCCGTGCCGGCCATCCGGATTCGCGCCGGTCGTCGCAGCGGCGCCGGTCGCGCGACGCGGGCGAACAGCATGATCGCGCCCAGCGTCAGTGCGATGTTGAACACGGCCATGATCGGCAGCGCCACCGTCGTATCCCAACCCTCCGAGATCAGCAGCGTCCGCTCCACGAACGCGACCACGACGAACAACAGAGTCGCCGGCACCAGGGCTTTCCAACAGAAGCTCATCAATTGGTCGATCCGCAACCGAGGCAGCGTGCCCCGAGTCCAGATCAGGAGGAAATACACCGCGCCGGTCTTGACCAGCAGGATGATCCAACTCGGCACCCACTGATCCAGTCCCCACAGCCACCAACCGCCGAGGAAGAATGTCGCGATGAATCCCGAGACGACAAGCGTGTTGCCCAGTTCAACCGCGTAGAACAGACCAAATCTCATGCCCGAGTACTCGGTGTGATAGCCGGCGACGATCTCGGACTCCGCTTCGGAGATATCTGCCGGGGTCCGGTTCAACTCGGCCGACGCGGCGAAGAAGAACGCGATCGCCGAAAGCGGGAAGAGCAGGATGAAAATCACGTCTTCCTGCTGCTGCCACTCGACGATTCCGTTAACCGACATCGTGCCGGAGAAGACCACCAGCGTCAGCAACGCCAGCACCATCGGAACCTCATAGGAGATCGACATCGCCACCGCGCGCATCGCGCCGAACAGCGCGTACTTGTTGTTCGACGACCAGCCGGCCATGAAGATCACCAGCACCGCGGTTCCCGATACCGCCAGCAGGAAGAGGACGCCGACGTTGAGGTCGGCGACCGACATCCGGGGTCCGAAGGGCAGCACGCCCCAGATCAAGATGCCAGGCACGAAGATCAGTACGGGAGGCAGGAAGAAGATCAGTTTGTCGGCCGCCCTCGGCGCCAGCTGTTCCTTGAGGATCAGCTTGACCGCATCGGCGACCGGCTGGAGCAGGCCTTTGGGACCCACTCGATTCGGTCCGTAGCGCTGCTGGAACCTCGAGATCACCTTGCGCTCGACCCAGATCAGGATCAGCAGCGTCGGACCAATCACGGCCAGGATCCCCAGCGCGCCCAGCACGCCAGTCACGATCGAGGCCAGCCAGTCCGGCCCCCACTCAGCGATCCACTCGGTGATCAACCGCTGCAGGTTGTTCAGGTCGCGGAAGTCGTACCACGCACCGAGCACATTGCTGAGTTGAGCGAGGTCGGTCATCGATCGATCTCCCCCACCACGATGTCAATCGAACCCAACGTCACGATCGCGTCGGCAAGGGTACCGCCAATCGACATTTCCTTCAGCGCCGTCAGGTTGATCAACGACGGCGGCCGGCAGTGGAAGCGATAGGGCGCCGGTCCACCGTCGGAGACTAGGTAGAAGCCCAGCTCACCCCGGGGCGATTCCACCCGCGCATACGCTTCGCCTGGTTCCGGACGCGCGTGCAGGGGCACATCGGCCAACCAGGGACCGTCGGGCAGATTGTCAATGACCTGGCGCAGAATCTTCAAGCTCTGCTTGACCTCTGCCATCCGCACGAGGAATCGGTCGAAACAGTCGCCCTGTTCGCCGACCGGCACATCGAACTCGTAGTTTTCGTAGCCGCAATAGGGATTCGCCTTGCGCAGATCCCAGGGCACACCCGTCGCGCGCAGCACCGGACCGGAGAGCGACGAGTTGATCGCCATCTCCGGCGAAATCACTCCAACGCCCCGCGCCCGAGCGTGCAGGATCTCGTTCTCCATCAGCAGCGCTTCGTAGTCGGCGATCCGGTCCGGCATATCCGCCAGGAACGACTCCAGCGTCGGCAACAGCTCATCCGGCAGGTCGAACGCGACTCCGCCGATCCGCATGTAGTTGGTGGTCAGGCGCGCTCCGCAGGTCATCTCGAACATGTCGAGCACCCGCTCGCGGTCGCGGAACATGTAGAACAGCGGCGTATGCCAGGCGCCGCAGTCGTTGATGAACGTCCCGTTCGCCATGGCGTGCGACGCGACCCGCTGCAGCTCGGCGAACATCACTCGAATCGCCTGCGCCCGAGGCGGAACCTTAATGCCCAGCAGCTCTTCAGCCGCCAAACAGTAGGCCAGGTTGTTCGACATCGCCGCCAGGTAGTCGATCCGGTCAGTGAACGGAATGTTCTGCGTGTAGGTGCGCTCCTCGGCCAGCTTCTCCATCGAGCGATGCAGATAGCCGATCCGCATTTCCGCGTCCTGCACGATCTCGCCGTCCAGCGTCACCTTGAGTCGGAACACGCCGTGCGTCGACGGATGCTGCGGTCCCAGGTTGACCACGACCGGTTCGGAGCCGTCGCCTGTGGTCAGGGCCTCGATCGTTCCCTGCATGGCCAGATGCGAGTCCTCCTGGATGCCGAGGCGTGCGTCGTCGGCTGTGGTCACGACGATTCCTCGCTCTCCTCGGCAACGACCAGGTCGCCCTCGGGCTGCGGGTCGTTGGGGTGCATCGGACGTTGGGGCACGCTACCCGGCACCGGCCAGGCGTTCTCTTCGCTCTCATGCGGAAATCCGGGCAATCCGGCCCGCACCTGACCCGGCATCTGCAAGAAATCCTTGCGCAGCGGATAACCCGGGAATCCATCCCAGAGGAACATGCGCCGCAGATCGGGATGCCCCTCGAAGCGGATCCCGAACAGGTCGTAGACCTCGCGCTCCTGCAAGTGAGCGCCCTGGTACAGCCCCGTCAGGGACGGCACCGCCGGATCCTCGCGATCCGTCACCCGAGCCTTGATCTGCAGGATGTGGTTGAGGTCCAGCGATTGCAGGTGGTAGACCACCTCGAAGTGAAGCTCCTGGTCGACGGCGGTCAGGTTCGAGAGGAAGACCAGGTCGCTCTCCTCCGAGTCACGCAGCGACTGCACTGACTCCACCAGCCGCTCCGGCTCGAGGAACAGGATGCCGTCATCCACGCAGGCCGCACCCGGCGCGCTCGCGTTGACGATCTCCATCGCCGCCGTGACGTCATAGTTGGCGGTCACGTCAGCGCCACTCCAGCGCCTGCCGGCGCCATTCGTAGACCAGCCCCAGGAAGAGCACGGCAATGAAGATCAGCGCCGCCACCAGGCCGGTCACCACGACCGAATCCAGCGCCACGGCCAGCGGGAAGAGGAAAATCACCTCAACGTCAAACAGCACGAAGATCAGCGCCACGAGGTAGTAGCGGAAGTTGAACTGCACCCAGGTCGGACCTTCAGTCTCGACCCCGCACTCGTACGTGTCCGACTTGATCGCGTTGGGCAGCCGAGGCCGCAAGCCAAACTTGAACATTGCCCAGGAAGCGATCAGCGGGATCGACGGGAACACCGCAGCGAAGATCAGCAGGATGCCGAGGTGGCCGTACTGCTCCAGGACATTGTCCATCAGGTTTGACCCCGCTCTGGATCAGAAACCCGCCAACGATGGCGGGTGACTCTGAGGGAGTATATGCACCAGCTTCAACTCACTCAATCGGGCTTCGGTTTGGGCGAGGCATTCCGACTCCGCGATTGGGCGAAGTCCGACGTGCTGATAGCATGGCCATTGCCTATCGCACTCACCAGTTAGATGCCTGCATGCTGATTGACCTTCACAACCACACGTGGCCGCGCTCGCACGATTCCGTGCTTGACCCGAAGGATCTTGCGATCCGGGCCAAGGAGGCTGGCCTCGACGGCATCTCTTTTACCGAGCACGACGCGCTCTGGCCGCACGACGAGGTCCAAAAGATCGCCGAGGAAGTCGGCATCGTCATCATCCCGGGCTGCGAAGTCTCGACCGATCCTGGCCACATCCTCGCCTGGGGCATGGACAAGTACGTGTTCGGCATGCACCGCGTCGAGCGGCTCGCCGAGCACGTCAACGAACGCGGCGGCGCGCTCGTTCTAGCCCACCCCTACCGACGCCAGATCGCCTGGAAGGACAATCCCGAGGATTGGAGCACCGCGATCGAGCGGGCCACGACCAACAATGCGATGGAGCACGTGATCGCGCTCGAAATCCTCAACGGTCGAGGCAAGGAGCGCGAGAACCGCTTCTCCGCCGACCTGGCCGCCGAGTCTGGCATGAACGGCACGGCCGGCACCGACTCGCACGCCGTCCACGACATCGGCAAGGTCGCCACCTGGTTCGAGACCGACTCAATCGAGACATGGCAGGACCTGGTGCGCGAACTCAAGACGGGCAACTTCTGCGCCGTCGACATGGAAACCGGCGAGGAGTTCGCCGTCCCCTCGCGGCCGCCCAAGTTCAGGATTGTCGGAGCAAGCGCGAGCGGCAGCTAAACTTCGTTCCGACCCGCAGAAACACCGCGAACCCACCTCACACACAAGGGAGGAGCCATATGGCAGACCAACAGTTTGAATCCGTCATCACCGACGAGATGAAGGCCCTGATCGGGGTCAAGGGCCCCGAGACGGTCAGCGAACTGACCACTACCAGCGTGCGCATGTTCGCCCGCTCGGTCGGCTACGTCGACCCGGCCTTCTACGACGAGGCCGTCGCCCAGGAGCGCGGCTTCCGCAGCCTGCCGGCGCCTCCGGGCTACCTCGGCACGCCGATCTACAACCCGGCCGATTCCGACCCCACCTTCGGTGGACGCCGCGGCGGCGGCGGTTTCCGCTCGCCCTATCCGCTGGTGCTCAACGGCGGGACCGACATCGAGTACACCGGCGAGCAAATCTGCGCCGGCGACACGCTCACCTCGGCGACCGCGCTCGCCTCGTTGAACGAGCGCTGGAGCGGCGCCCTGGGCGTGCCGATGCTGATCCAGGTGTCGGAGACCACCTACACCAACCAGAACGGCAAGGTCGTCGCCATCTCGCGCGGCACGGGCATCTCCTACCCGGCGCCGGGCGGCTAACCGCCGCCCGCCACCTCCCTCTCCCCCCTCGCAAAGGGGGGAGATGCCGAAGGCAGAGGGGCGTCCGAGCCGAGACACCGACCAGTTACACTACCCGCAACGAAGAAGGAGACCACATATGTCAGACGCAGTCCCTGACCAGATCTACTTCGAGGACATCGAAGTCGGCGACAGCATTCCCGAGCTTGAGAAGAACCCGACCAGCCAGCAGCTCGTCCAGTGGGCCGCCGGCTCCGGCGACTTCTACCAGATTCACTACGACACAAGCTACGCGCAGGACACCGGCCTCGACGACATCATCGTCCACGGCGCCCTTAAGCACGCGTTCCTCGGCGAACTGCTCTGGCGTTTCGCTGGCCCCGAGGGCCAGGTCAAGCGCGTGCAGTGCTCCTACCGCGGCATGGACCCGGCCGCCCAGGGCCGCGAGTCGGCGCAGGAGAAGAAGTTCACCCTGCGCGGCACCGTGACCCGCAAGTACACCGAGGGCGAGCGCAACATCGTTGAGCTCAACATCGAAGGCGTCCGCGCCGACGGTTCGGTCAGCACCCCTGGCCAGGGCGTCGTCGTCCTTCCCAGCCGCGGCTAACCGAGAGCCTCCCCCTCGGGGGGAGGTGTCACGAAGTGACGGAGGGGGTCGGCCGCGGCCCCTTCCGTCAGCCCATCCCGCGACGCTGGTAGTCCCGATCCCAGAACCACTCCCGCAGCACGTGCATCTGATGGAATCGGTGCGTCCCTCGGCGTACGCGGCCGCAGTCGCGAAATCCGGCCGCCGAGAATGCCCGCTGCGCCCTCACGTTCCAGTCCAGAGTGTGCAGATACACCCGCGTCAGGGACGTGTGCGTGAATACGTGGTCGAGCAGTAGTCCCACCGCCTCACGGCCGTACCCGCCGTTCCAACAGGTCCGGTCGCCCAGGAGGATGCCCAGCTCGGTCTCCCGACGCTGGAAGTCGGTGTTGTAGTACATCACGTTGCCGATGTGCCTGGAGTCTTCAATCGTCTCGACCGCGAAGGTCGAGCGATAGATCGGCGTCGAGCGCAGTTGCCAGGCATACTGGTTGCGGTACTGCTCGAAGGTCAAGGGACTGACGGTCGCCGCGTCGAGCTCGGCCAGCTCGATGTCGGTTCGCCAAATCCAGTCCAGCTTCGCATCTTCCAGGCGCTTGCGTCGGAGCGACACCAGTTCGCCTTCAGCGATCACATCGGCCGGACTGGTGACCACGATTCGGCTCCCGAATCCACTCCGCTGCACTGGCGACTGAGGTAGGTTAGGGCCTTGCTCAGGCTTTGTTCAGACCTTGTTCAGACCTTGTTCAGGCCTTGTTCAGGCCTTGCTCACGCCTGCGCAGGTCCAAACCGACGATCGAGCATCGCCGCCGCATCCTCAAGCAGCGACGCCGTGTTGCGATAGCTCACCATCCGCATCGCATCTCCGAGGCCGACCCAGCGCACGTCAATGTGCTCGTCGTCGTGGTTCTCGAAGGAGCCGCCGGTCGCTTGCATCAACCAGAAATGGACGGCCTTGTCGATTCGCGCCTCTTCGCCGCTGAAGGAATAGCGCATCACGCCGATCTTCTCGTCCAGCCGTACCTGCAACCCCGTCTCTTCCGAGACCTCGCGCAGAGCCGTCTCATCCAGCTTCTCGCCGTTTTCCGGCGTGCCCTTGGGCAGCGACCAGCGACGCGCAGGAGTCTGCACCAGGACGATCTCAACTTCGCCCTGTTGCGCTCGCTCTCGCCAGACGACGCCGCCGGCGCTGACTGCTATCCCCTTGCGAATCGACTTTGATGATCTGGTAGTTCTTCGGGTTTCCGTTGCTTCTCGGCGCTCGCTGCTTCTCCGCACGCCAGATCTCCTCCTCAAGCTCAGTCAACGATTTTCAATCTATCAGAGGCGCTGCCTTGCCTCGCAAATCTCAATCCGTCTGAGCGCCTAATGCCGGTGTCTAATCGTCTGCCCAACCAAACGGATCCTGGGCAGCCCCGAGATCATCAAGATCGTCCAGCCAGGTCGCCTCCTCCAACGCTGATTGAGCCGTGGCGCGGACCGTCGGATCCGGGTGTGTGCGCAACTGTTGCAGCTCTTCCACCGCCTCTTCGCTGCCGATCTCGCCGAGCGCCGCGACCGCTCCCTGGATCAGTTCTTCGGACGCCGAGGGATCGTCGAACAGCTCCAGCAGCATCGGCGCGCCATCCTCAGAGGCGATCTCGCTGATTGCCTGGACCGCCGCGAGCCGCTCATCCTCATCCTCCGCGACCAGCGATCCTTCAAGCACGGGCAACCACGAGACGTCGGCGCTGCGTCCCATCGCCTGCACGGCGCCCAGATGCAGCGCTGCGGCGTCGCTCTCGAACGCCTCCTCGATCAGTTCCGCGACCCACGCCGCCGACACGACACCAATCCCCGAGACGGCAGAGGCGCGAATCTCTTCATCCTCGCGGACGTCCCTGGCGATGTTCCGCAGTGTGCCGACAACATCGTCGGCACCCTCGCTCGAGGCCCAGCCGAGCTCCAGCCGCATGGCAATCTCACCGAGCGCGTTGACCGCCTCAAGCCGGACATCCGCGCCCTCTTCCTCCGATGTTGCAACCTTCAACAGCGTGGCCGTGGCTCCGGCGGTCTCGCAGGTGGCTAACCCGCTGACCGCCAGCGTTCGAACCGCGACATCGTCGTCCGACATCATTGCCGAGAAGAGAAACGTGAAGTCGTAGCCGCCGAAGTCGGAGCCGACCTCATGCAGACGTTCCAACAATGCGAAGCGACCGGCCGACTCCAGCGCCGCGAGCTGCTCGTGAAGCACGCTTTCACTCGCAGGAGACAACCGCGATACCGCGTGCAGGTCCTCTGGCTCAAGCTCAACCTGGCCTGAGGAAATCGCCGCGATGACGCGACGCAGTGCATCGATCGGATCGGCTGAGTCCTGGTGAACGCTCGGTTCGCTCATCAGCCTTCTACCGTCGGCGCGCGCTCCATCAGTACGCGGATCGCCTGGCGAGGTTCCAGATCCTCAAACAGCACCTGGGACACGACCTCGGCGATCGGCATGTCGACGCCAAGGCTCTCCGCAACCTCAAGTACGACTCTGGTCGTTTCGACCCCTTCGACCACGTGCGGGTTGTCGGCCATCGCTTCTGACAGGGTCATCCCGCTGCCGATCTTCTCGCCCAGGGTTCGGTTGCGAGAACGTGGACTGCTCGCCGTCGCCAATAAGTCACCGAGCCCGGCCAGTCCGGCAAAGGTCGACGGCGATGCGCCCAACGCGACGCCCAGTCGCGCGATCTCGGAGAGGCCGCGAGTCATCAACGCTGCGCGTGCATTGTCCCCGGTATCCAGCCCAACCGCGGTACCGACCGCGATGGCAATCACATTCTTAAGCGCTCCGCCCAGCTCGACGCCGATCACATCCTCATTCGTGTACACGCGGAATGAGGTCGAGTTCAACGCTTGCTGCAGACGATCGCGATCTGCTTCGTCTGCGGAGGCCACGACGGTCGTGGCCGGCAGGCCTCTCGCGACTTCCCTGGCGATGTTCGGCCCCGACACAGACCCAACCCGAGGCTCTCGACCGGCAAGATTCAGCTCCTGCTCCAGCACCTCGGTCATCCTGAGGTGTGAGCCTTTCTCCAGCCCCTTCGCTGCCGAGGCGTGAACCGTGTCGCCCGGCGTCAGATTGGGCAACACGATACGCAGGTTGTCTCGAAGCCGCTGCGACGGCGTCGCCCAGATGACTGCCGCGGGCGGTGCCCCGCTCGGGTCGGCGGTGAAGGTCAGGCCGTCAGGCAATGGCACCCCGGGCAAGAGCCGCCGATGCTCGCGCGCCGCAGATAACTCCGCCGCTTCGTCAGGCGTCCGGCACAGGACGAGTGCGTCGTTGCCGGCCCGATCCACGCAGGTTGCCAGGGTGCAGCCCCAGGACGTTGCGCCGATCACCATCACCTTCACGGAGCCGTCCTCCCCATCGACAGCACGCGCTCGGTGCCGCTGGCAATTCGTTCAATATTGTCCTTATGTCCCGCCATCACCAACAACCAGGTACCCACTGCGTAGGCGATATACGCATCGGGAGCCTGGCCGAACGCCGCAAGCAATCCGATACCGAGTGCGGCCGAAGTCGCGCCGGTCAGCGTCGCCAGCGACATGACCTTGATCCTCAGCAAGATCGGGATCGCCGTACCCAACGCGAACAGCGCTCCCATCGGCAGGATCGCGATCACCCCGCCCAACGCGGTCGCGGCGCCGCGCCCGCCGCGAAAACCGGCATACAGCGGGAACTGGTGCCCGACGACCGCGGCCAGCCCCCCGACGACCTCGCCGGTCGGACTGTCCCATACGGCCATGACGATCAGGATCGGCAGCGCGCCTTTGACTGCATCGAGAACCAGCACGGTGACCGACCAGCCCAAACCAAGGGCGCGAAACGTATTCGTTGCGCCAGTTCGACCGCTGCCGGACGAGCGAATATCGCCGCCGCCCCGCCACCTGCCTATCCACAACCCGGTTGGAATCGAGCCGAGCAGGTAACCAATGACGCCTCCGACAATCCAGGCCTCAATCACGCCGTCTGCTCCCGTCGTCAGAGTCCGCAGGCTCCCGTCCGCGTAGCACGCAGCGTAGAGGCGTGCCTTCGAACCCGAACGTGCGCCGAATCCTGCCCATCAAGAATCGCTCGTAGGAAAAATGCACGGCGTCCGGATAGTTGACGAAAAAAGTAAACGTCGGCGGCGCGTACTCGGTCTGCACGCCGTAGTAAAAGCGGATCCGCTTTCCCCGATACGTCGCCGGAGGCCGCTCAACCTGCGCCTGGCGCAGCATCGCATTGAGCCGCGGCGTCGGGATGCGCTGACCGCGAGCCTCGGCGACATGCAGCGCCGCGGCGACAACGCTGTCGACGGCATCACCCGTCAGCGCCGACACCCAGACGATCGGCGCCCAGTTGACGAACCGAGCCCGCCCGGCCAGCTGGCGCTCCCGGCTGTCGCGCAGGCCATCCTCCGCATCGACGAGATCGGACTTGTTCATCACGATCACAATCCCGGCGCCGTCGTCCATCGCCATGCCCAACACGTGCAGATCCTGAGATGTCACACCCTCATGCGCGTCGATCACCACAGCCGAGACATCCGCGCGACGAACCGCAGCTCCTGCGCGGCGCACCGAAGCCCGTTCGATCCCGGGCGCAACGCGGCCGCGCCGGCGAATGCCCGCCGTGTCGACCAGCGAGACCCGCTGACCGTCGAAGCTGAGCAGGGTATCCACGGCGTCGCGCGTGGTTCCCGGCACCTCCGAGACGATCATCCGCTCGTCCCGCAACAGTGCGTTGACAAGCGACGACTTGCCCACGTTCGGCCGGCCGACAATCGCGAGCCGACAAGCGACGTCATCGTCCTCCATCGGCTCGGCCACTGCCAGCCCGGTGGTCACCCGGTCCAGCAGATCATCGATCCAACGGCCGTGATGCGCGGAAATCGCCACCGGCTCGCCTAGTCCCAGAGAGAAAAACTGGGACGCCTCGGACGCCAACGCATCGTTGTCGGATTTGTTGGCGCAAACTGTCACCGGCTGCGCCACTTCTCTCAGCAGCGCCGCCACATCCTCGTCGGCGGGCAGCGGACCGGCCTGCACATCGACGACCAGGACTATGGCGTCGGCCTCCGACACCGCCTGCTCCACCTGCTCGGCCACCGAGTCGGCGAACGGTCCCGTCAGTTGTTCGCCCAGGAGTCCGCCGGTGTCGATCACGGAGAAGTGCTGACCGCGCCACTCCGTCGTCGCGTAGTTTCTGTCCCTCGTCGTACCCGGCTCGCCCCGGACAATGGCCTGCCGACGCCGCACCAGCCGATTGAACAGCGTCGACTTGCCGACGTTCGGACGCCCGACGATCGCCACGGTAGGCAGCACATTGCCGGGCACGGCGCGCACGTCGACCTGCGGAAGCTCGCTCGTTGAGCCTTCACTCACCATCGTCGCCCTCCGGTGTCGACGAACCCTCGTCCACGGCCTCGTCTCCCTCGTCCAATGGCTCTTCCTCTGGATCCTGCTCAGGCTGAGGTTGGGGCGCCGGACTCAACGTGACCGTCAACTGCGACGGAGCCAGTTCGACGAGCTCGAGTCCCTGGGGTGGGAACCAGCGGAGGTCGATCAAATGCCGCCCGGCGGCGTAGGAACCGAGATTGACCCGAATCGGGTCCAACGGACCCTCCAGGTTTGAGAGTAAGGCCACCGGGCCGCGCAGTGTGATCTGCGCTGTCAGCGGCGATGCAAATGCCAGCTCCAGGGTCTGCCGCACACCAAACGTTTCAATCTCGATCGGAAGCTGGACCGAAGTAATCACCGGTTCGATCACGATCAGAACGCGCGCGGAAGTCTCGGAGTCCCCGGCAGGAGCGGCGCCGTCCGCAAACACGAGCTCCGCCACCGCCGTCACGTTCTCTTGCCGGCCCGTGATATCGACCGGCGTTGTCCGAACCTCCACCTCGTCGTCCAGGACGTCCGCCGACACCAGGATGTCGACCGTCGACGGCGTCGCCCTGACCATTCGCACGCGGTATCCCTCTGCCGGAATCCCGGTCACATCGGGCAGAATCGAAGCGGTCCGGCGAAACAGTTCCTGGTCGATCGGCACTCGCACCTGCGCAAACCGGGGATTGACGACCACCTGCGAGACCGCCCCGCCGGCAGCCGTTCTCGCTTCAAGCGTCACGTTGCGTTCGACAGACGCCTGCGCGCCGCCCAGATCAAGACGGGCCACGACCGAGTCAACCGCCTCGACTTCCGACGCGATTCCCGAGACGATCGCCGTCTCCGGCACGACCTCAGGCGTTCCCACCCTGAAACCCAGCGGCGGCGGGTTGGACGGCTCCACGATCACCGGCACTTCACGATCGACCGTCTCCTGCAGAATGACGACCGCGGTCTCAGGCTGCACCGCCCGGACCCGCACATCACCCTCAAGGGTCTCGACCCGCACCGGCAGACTGTGCCGCCCCGCCGCCCGATTACGCAACGACACCGTGGCCATGAAGTGTTCGGGCCGGGCGGATTCAACATCATCCTCCCGCCCGACGACGGTCACGGTCACCGGCAGCGGATCGCCGACCACGACCAGGTTGGTTCCCAGGTCATCGACCTCCACCTCAAGGCTGAAACCCAAACGGGCCTCGATTTCTCGATTCTCCGCATCGGCGATCACGAACCAGACGACCAACGCAAGGACCACCACCGTGATCAGCAGCGTCGCTTCTTGTGCGGCGCGTCGCACTCAGGACCCCGTCGCGTCTCCACCGGCCGTCGACGGCGCGCCCGAATGCCCTCCCGACGATCTGCCGGGCCGACGCACGCCTAACCGGTCGCCCCAGCGCCGCGAGTGCAGGTGCCTCGCCAGCGAGGACTCCAGCTCGGAGGCCGACAGGGGCGGCGAGAGAATCCCGCCCGCCGCCAGGGAAATCGTTCCCGTCTCTTCGGAGACCACCACCGCAATCGCATCCGTCTCTTCCGAGATCGTCAGCGCGGCCCGATGCCTGGTGCCCAGGTGACCGCCATTCTGCCCGCCTGAGAGCCCGCGGATCGCAAAATCTCCGCTCGGCGTTGGCAGGATCACCGCCGCCGCAACGATCTCGGAAGGCCGCAGCAACACGGCCCCGTCATGCAGAGGCGAACCCGGCCAGAAAATGCTCTCCAGCAGATCGGTCGTCGGTTCCGCCCCGAGCCTCACGCCCGCTTCAGCCAGCTCCTCCAGACCAGTATCGCGCTCAAAGACAAATAGCCCGCCGATGCCTCGCTGCGCCAGGCGATGCGCCACGGTCGCGGCCATCGGAACCAGCGCCCGATAAGGCTGCCGCCGGCTGCCCCAGTGCCTCAGCCCGCCGGCTCGACCGACATGCTCAAACGCGCGGCGAAACTCTGGTTGGAAGACCAGCAGCACCACGATCAACAGCACCGCGAGCGCGTTATCGACGATCCAGTCCAGCACAACCGAATCGGCCACTCGGCCGATCACCGAGATCGCCACCACGACCAGCACCATCCCGCGAATCACCGACATCGCGGTCGTGCCTCGCAGCAGGCGCAGAGCGGCGTAGAAGACGACCGCGATCGCGGACACTTCGAGCGCGTTGATCCAGCTAAAGTCGCCGAACGCTACCTCAATGTCGCTGATCAGGGCATCCACGACATTCGCCTCAGATCTCTCGTCCGTCCCCGACCGGATACGCCGTTCGCAATGCTAAGCGAACGCGTCCGCCCGTCGGCGACTAGTCGAACAGCCAGGCCAACAACGCCTGCTGCGCATGCAGACGATTCTCGGCCTGGTCGAGTACCACCGACTGCGGGCCATCCAGCACCTCGTCGGTGATCTCTTCTCCGCGATGCGCCGGCAAACAGTGCATCACGTTCGCTTGAGCAGAGGCATTGGCGACCAACTGAGCGTCGACCTGGTATCCCGTGAACGCTTCCAGGCGCTGCCGTGCCTCGAGTTCCTGACCCATCGAGGTCCAGGTATCCGTGTAGACCACGTCCGCGCCCGAGACGGCTTCGACGGGATCCGACACAAGCCTGACCGAGCCACCCGATTCACTCGCCCGACGCGTCGCTTCCGCGACGCTGGCCTCGTCGAGCTCGTAGCCGGAGGGAGAGGAGACTCTCACGTGCATGCCCTCGCCGGCCGCCGCGACGGCCAGCGACCGCGCGACATTGTTGCCGTCGCCGACGTAGGTCAGCGTCCGGCCGCAGGTGCCGCCGTGTTCCCGGATTGTCAGGACATCGGCCAGCGCCTGGCAGGGATGCTCCCAATCGCTCAACGCGTTCACGACCGGCACGCCCGACGCCGCCGCGAGCCGCTCGAGATTGCTCTGGTCGAACGTCCGGCAGACGATCAGATCGCAGAACCGGCCCGCCACTCCGCCAACATCTTCGGGTGATTCCCGCTCGCCCAGCCCGACCTCCGGCGGCGACAGGTACAGCGCCTGTCCGCCCAGATTGGTGACCGCCAACTCGAACGACACCCGCGTCCTCAAGGACGGTTTCTGAAAGATCAGCAGGGCGGTCTTACCGGATAGCTCCGAGCCATGGCGGTCGTCACGACGCTTGGTCTCCAACGCCCGATCCAGCACCTCGGAAATCTCCGGCGCCGATAGATCGCCGACCGTCAACACTGACCGTGACATGGCCCAACCGCCTCTCGATTCCAACTGTACCCGTCGCCGATTTCACTTTGCCTACCCGGTTCGTTTAATGTCTTAGCGTCCATGCGCGGACACCCAGATCACGCGCCGAGGTCAGAGGATTCGCGATGTCGTTCTTGACCGAGATCCGGCCGCCCAATCCACCTGACCAATCCGTCGACACCGTTCGCGACCGGCTAGTTCGGAGGTCTCGCCGCTTGGCCCTGTGGCTCCCGGCGATCATCGCCGCGATGATCGCCGCCGCTGGACTCGCAGTCATCGCGGAACAGCAAACTGCCAGACATCCACCACCGGCTATCCGCGATATCGCCCCACCTACCTCCGAGCACCCAGCGTTGATTGACCTGAACAGCGGCACCGCCGCCGAGCTGGCCACTCTCCCTGGAATCGGCGTCTCCCGAGCCGAGGCGATCGTGTTGCTCCGCGCCGAGAAGCCGTTCAAATCCCTGGCCGACCTGGTCGATCGCGGAATCCTCCGGCCGTCCGAGGCGCAGTCGATCAGCGAACTGGCGACGGTTTATGTCAAGTCAGATTGACGATCTCCTCAGGCGGCTGGCCGTGCCCGGCTTGCCCTACCAGCCGCCGCTCCTGCACTGGGCCCTGGCTTTCACGGTCGGAACGGCTCTGTCCCTCACCTCGGCCGATGCCCTCATCGTCGCTCTCTGTGTCGTCCTCGTGACCCTGTTCGCACTTGGTTCGTCGAGACGGATGGATGCGGTTTCGCGCCACCACCGACTCCAGGTGACGCTGCTGCTGCTCTCACCGGTGTTGCTCGGAGTCGGCTACTGGCGCGCCGACAACGCCGGTCTCCCCGCCGATGGTCTCGCAACGGCTGACCTGGGCGGCCAGACCGTTCGACTCGAAGGCGTCGTCGTCGAGGATCCGCAGACTCGCGAAACCGGACTGCGCTTGCTGCTCGACGCCAGGTCCATCCAGATTGGATCCGAGCAACGACCCATCGACGATCGAGTTCAGCTCCACACCTCCGACGCCGTCGACGTTCAGCATGGCGACCGGATCAGCGCGCTCGCCGTCCTGACTCCGACCTTCGAGTCGCAGGACGAATACCTCCAGTGGCTGGCCAACCAGCGAATCGCCGCCAGCGCGCTCGCCCGGCCGCGAAGCACCGAGGTACTGGGCCAGGCCGATTTCGGCTGGCCCCGCTCGCTGGCCGCCGATGCCCGCAAGGCGCTCAACCACAGCATTCGTGACGCCTTGCCTCCGCCGTTGTCGGGCATCGCCCAGGGCATGATCACCGGCCGCCGCGACGCCATCGATCCCGGGTTGCGTTCCGACCTCAACGACACATCGCTCTCTCATCTCATTGTCATTTCAGGCAGCAATCTGACCCTGCTCACCACGATCGTGATGGCCGCTTCGGCCTGGCTCCTCGGACGACGTCCCACCGCACTGCTGGCGATCATTGCCGCGCTCGCCTACGGAACCTTGATTGGACCCGACCCTCCGGTTCAGCGAGCAATGTGGATGGCGATCGTGTTCGCCGCCGCCCACATGCTGGGCCGCGGCTCTTCGGCCCTCTACGCGGTCGGCGCGACCGCCGCTCTCATGATCGCGTTGGAACCTCTTGTCCTGCTCGAGATCTCCTTCCAGCTCACCCTGGCCGGGACCCTCGGCATCGTCGTCTTGATGCCCTCGCTCTCGCACGACTTCCTCAGCGGCCAGCGCGGAATCGCCGGAGCAACCCGCGACGCCGCGCTCGTCACCCTCGTAGCGACGCTGGCCACAATGCCGCTGATCGTGCTCCACTTCGAGCGCGCCGCCCTTATCGGCCTGGCGGCCAACCTCGTTGTGACGCCCCTCTTTGGTTGGATGCTGCTCGGTTCCGCGGCGACCGCCGCCCTGGGAATGATCTCGGACACGTTGGCCGCAATCCTCAGTTGGCCCCTGGCCTGGCTGCCCCTGCGCTGGCTGGTACTGGTCGCTGAGCATGGCGCAACCTTGCCCGGAGCGGGCACGGTCGTCCACGGCTTTGGACACGTTCACCTGGCGCTGATCTACTCAGCCATCCTCGTTGCATCGTTCAGAACCCATCCGGAGCGGATTCGCAGATGGAACCGCTCGGCCGATCGACACACCGATACAGCCGCATGGAATCCACTCGCTCGGCTCGGGCTTGAGCTCATCCCAAACCTGCGCGCCTCGCTGAGACCGGCGTTCCTGGCCGGCGTCGCTTCGGCGGTCGCCGCCGGCCTCTGGATCTCGGCCTGCAGCTCACCGGTTGAACGCTTGAGAGTTCACTTCATCGACGTTGGCCAGGGGGACTCGGCGCTCATTGTGACGCCAAGCGGCGACACCGTCCTGATCGACACCGGCGAGCGTTCGCACGACATCCTCTCCGCCCTCAGAACGCACCTGCCCAGCGGCTCCGAGCGCCTGGACCTCGTCGTGATCACTCATCCGCAGTCGGACCATGGCGAGGCGCTCTGGGCGATCGTCGACCGCTACGACGTCGGACAGGTGTTGCTCAGCGCCTACGTCGACACGACCTCCTTCGGCCGCCGCCTGATCGAACTCTTGGACCAGCGCGACATTCCCACGATCCAGGCCCGCCCCGGACAGCAGATCGCCTTCCCGGGGGACACCGAACTCCTGCTCGACATCCTCTGGCCGCCCGCGCATGGTCTGAGCGATGAATACCGGGCAAACCCCAACTCAACCTCGATCGTGATCCGCGCCCGCTACGGCGAGGCCGCCTTCCTCTTCACCGGCGACATCAACGCGCAACAGGAACTCGATCTCGTGCGACGTGCGTGCGCCGCGTCTGTTCACCCATGCGAGCTCGCAGCGGATGTGCTCAAGGTGTCGCACCAGGGCAGCAGGTTCTCCTCCGCCAGCCTCTTCCTCGAAACCGTCCGTCCGACCGTCGCCGTCGTCAGCGCTGGTGCAGGCAACCCGCACGGACATCCCCACGACGAAGTGATCGCCAACCTGGATCGGATCGGCGCAACCGCGCTGGTCACCGCGGAGCGCGGGGATGTTTCCTTGAGCACCGACGGCAGGTCGATCAGCCTCACGACGGAGCGCTAAATCTTCGATATCGTCACAACACGCCGTGCCGGGATGGCGAAATTGGCAGACGCGGCGGACTTAAAATCCGCTGGCCTCACGGCCGTGTGGGTTCGAGCCCCGCTCCCGGTACCACTTTCATTCCCAGTCCCTGACTTACTCAGGGACCCGCCCAGCATCCTGGGGTGTGTGCACACATACACTCACACGGACTCAAGATGCCGAAGGCGCACGACGCGAACTGAGGCTTGCGACCCCGTTCGCGATGCCGCCTGTGAGCGCCGCCCCGATGCTTGCCTGCCCCGCACTTGATGCGGGGACACGGGGCCTAGAGCAACCAGGTTCGCGCGCAGAATGGCGTTGGCCTCAGCTCGACGTTTGCGCGTGGGTCGGGCCGCTCCGCGTCTGTACCGAGCAACGCGTCGTTGCTTCGCCCGCGGATCGAGGCCTGGGCCCCGTGTCAAGCATGGGCCGACGCGGAATGGGGCTAGTGAGAACAGGCCCCCGTCCCTGACTTGTTCAGGGACCCGTTCCTCTCC
Source organism: Dehalococcoidia bacterium (assembly GCA_022822855.1). Taxonomy (GTDB): domain Bacteria; phylum Chloroflexota; class Dehalococcoidia; order Bin125; family Bin125; genus Bin125. Next base: position 46,754 of record JAJDYG010000002.1, on the reverse strand, counting down.
GTCAAGCCCGTCACAATATCAGCACTCCTGTTCCTATACCATCATTACCAACCGCCGCGCCGTCCCGCCCAAAGGAACGACCATGCCCATTCTCAGCGCCCCTCACAAACCGACCAACGCGAATGCCGTTCTGACCGCGCCCAACGCTGCCGAACAAGGCCGAACACAGCCGAACAGGTGGAACAGCCCCGACCGCCGAAGAAACCTGAAAAAACCTGAAAACCCCCGCACACACGATCTTCAGCAATACATTGAAGATCGTCTCCGGATCCCGCTGTTTTCAGTCCGAAAAAAAAGTTGCTGAAAACCTGAAAATCCTCCGCGGCTGCCCGAAACACGCCTCCCGAACGAACCTCGAACGAACCCCGAGCGAGCATTCCGGAAGCGCCTCTCCGCATCCCCTAGACTGCCCTACGCGACGACGCCGGGGGCGTCGTGCCCAGAAAGGATGTCCCGATGAAAGCTGCCGTCTTCCACGGCCCACACCAGGATCTGACGATCGAAGACGTTGACGTCTCCAAGCCCGGCCCGCGCGAAGTGCTGGTCAAGACGGCCGCCTCGGGCGTCTGCCACTCCGATCTCCATTTCGTCGAAGGCCTCTACCCCTTCCAGGCGCCCGGCATCCTCGGACACGAGGCCGCTGGCATCGTCGAAGAGGTCGGCGAACTCGTCCAGCAGTTCAAGGCCGGTGACCACGTCATCATGTGCCTCTCCGTCTTCTGCGGAAACTGCTCCTACTGCCTCAGCGGCCGGCCCAATCTCTGCCGCAGCCCTGAGACGCAGCGTCGCCCGGACGAGGACCCGCGTCTCTCCTGGAACGGCAACCCCGTCGCCCAGTTCGCCAATCTCTCCACCTACGCCGAGTTCACCCTCGTCCACGAGAACGCGCTCGTTTACGTCGACGACGAAATGCCGCTCGAACAGGCGGCGCTAATCGGCTGCGGCGTGATGACCGGCGCAGGCGCGGCCATGAACACCGCCAAGGTCCACCACGGAAGTACGGTCGCCGTGTTCGGCGCCGGCGGCGTCGGACTCTCTGCGATCCAGGGCGCCCGCATCGCCGGGGCGAAGCAGATCATCGCCGTCGACCTGCACGAGCACAAGCTCGCGCTGGCCCGCGAACTCGGCGCGACCCACTCCGTCGACGCCTCGACCGGCGACCCGGTCGCCCAGATCCAGGACATGACGGACGGCGAAGGCGTCGACTTCTCCTTCGAGGCGATCGGCCTCAAGAGCGTCGCCGAGCAGTGCTTCGCCGCGATCAAGCGAGGCGGCGTGGCCACCATCATCGGTATGGTGCCGCTCGGCCAGACGCTGGAGATCCCGGCGCACGAACTGCTCTCGGAGAAGGTCCTCCAGGGCTCGAGCATGGGCAGCAACCGCTTCCGCACCGACATGCCCAACCTGGTCGAGTACTACCGCCAGGGCCGCCTGATGCTCGACGAGATGGTCAGCGTCACCGCTCCGCTCGAGGACATCAACGAAGCCTTCCGAGCAATGAAGGCCGGAGAGGTCGCCCGCACCGTCCTCACCAGCTTCTAACGAAACTCCAGTCCCCGATTCATTCGGGGATCCGTTCCCGTTCCCATCTCCCCCGCCTCCCGGGGGGAGATGCCACACTCCTCCCGTTCTCCCCCGCTCAGGGGGAGATGCGGCCTCTCTCTTCCTCTCCCCCCGCCGACGGCGGGGGGAGCCTGCCCCGCACTTGATGCGGGGATGTCACGGAGTGACAGAGGGGGGCTTCCCCAGTCCCCCAAACCTCCCCAGCCCACCTGTACGCTGAAATCCCACGGAGGGGTGGCCGAGCGGACGAAGGCGGCGGTCTTGAAAACCGTTAGGCGTGCAAGCGTCTCGGGGGTTCGAATCCCTCCCCCTCCGCCAGCAGCGAATCTTCCCTAGATTTCCCTGCCGGCGATCGTCCGCGCCACCGTCAACACGGCCTCGACCGTCGTCGGCTGCGGCAATCCCGCGCCACCCTGATGCGCCGCGACCCGCACGCTCGATGCTGAGGGTGCAACCTCGACCTGCAGCGTCTGCGGCTCGTTCAGCACCACCGAAATCCAGCGCGCCACGCGGTCACTCGCCGACAGCAACGAGACAACTTCGGACGCTCCCGCGCCGGTCGCGTCTAGTGGCCGCCAGGCGAACGACCCTCGATCCTCCCGCTGCGCCAGGATCGGGGTCGCCCAGTTCGATGGCCACTCCTCCGGCAAGTCCGACCGATCCAGCGTCACGTGAATCCCGGCCACGGTGACCTTGCCCATGTGTCCGGCGGCGTCACCGCCGATTCGGGACGCCACCACATGGCGCAAGGGCGCGGCATCTGGGTCCAGCTCGATCACCGCCAGCGCTCGAGTTCCACGCGGCAGATGCAACTCACGTACGAGTGCGTCGGCATCCGCAGCAGGCTGGCCACTCACACCCCGCTTGGCCAGCATGTCGATGACCGCATCCGTCGCCTTGGTATCCGGTCCTCGCCGAAACAGTCGCCTGAGAATGCTCACGTACCCTGCCCCTGCCAATCGATGGCGACAAGGTTACCGGCGTGAAGGAGTTGCTCATGCTCGTCGTGATGCGCAGATTCTGGATCCAGAAGGACTCGTTCGATGAGTTCGAGCGGCTCAGCCGCGATGACATATGGCCCGCCATCGAGGCCGCCGGCGCGCGAATCCTCGGCATGTTCCGGGCTGAAGAGCCTCATCCGAACGACGAGGTCAGCGAGCCCTGCGACATGGTCATCCTGCTCACCCAATACACCGATCGGGATCACTGGCACGCCACCCGGGCTCGTGCCGACACCTGGAGAGGACCGGAGGACGTCCGCGCGAAGCTGGCCCGCGGCGGCCGAGCGAGGCACGAACTGACACTGGCCACACATCCCACCTTCACCGAGCCGGTCCATGTCAAGATCGGCGGCCCCTTCTTCACCTGGAAAGAGGAGCCGATGGGCGAGGTCGAGTAGCGGCCAACGAGAACATCAGGGGCAGCCGACGGTCGGCCTGACCCTCGTGCTCCGGCAGCCGCCAGATGCCCCGCTCGGTCTCAATCAGCCAGGGCAGCGCTCGGTAGACCGTCCAGTCTTGCTCGCGCAGGAATTCAATCTGCAGTCCGGCGTCGATCACGGCTGTCACAATCTCGCCCAGGCTGTGATTCCACTCGTAGGAGTCGTGGTGCTCCAGCGACGCAGACTGGTCCGCATAGTCTTGATCGCCGCTCCAGTGCAGGGGTTGGGTCGTCTCGTAGTAGGGATACAGCAGCCGCAACTCGCCGGCCCGTGATTCATCATCCAGGCTTTGCGTCACCGGATGCACGTCTCGCACGTAGAGCAGACCTCCATCGCGCAGGAATCCCGCGCAGACGCGGGCCCAGCCGGCAACGTCGGGCAACCAGCACAGCGCGCCCAGATTCACGTAGACGATGTCGAACGTCCCCAGCCGATCGGCCAGGACATCGGGCGAGACATACAGCTCCGACTCGATAAACTCAGCCCTAAGACCGGCGCGCTCGGCGATCTCGGATGCGGTCTCCACCGCGGATCGCGCGAAGTCCACGCCGACCACCTCAGCGCCCCGCCGAGCCCATGACAGGGTGTCCAGACCGAAGTGGCACTGCAGATGCAGCAACGACTTCCCCGCTACGTCGCCGACTTCGTCCAGGTCGAGTTGCAGCAGCGTCGACTCCCCCGCGAGGAAGCGGTCGACGCCATAGAAGTCTGAGGCAGCATGGATCGCGACCGACTCATCCCAGCGGGCGCGGTTCGCCTCCCGATATAGGTCAAGCGATGACACGAGAACCCATCCGCGAGGCCAGCACCTCGGGCAGGATGACGGAGCCGTCGGATTGCTGGCCGTTCTCCAGCAGCGCCGCGATGGTCCGCGGCAAGGCGAGACCGGACCCGTTCAGCGTGTGGACGAATCGCGTGCCTTTCTTCTCTACGGGCCGATAGCGGATGTTCGCCCGCCGGGCCTGGAAGTCGGTGCAGTTGGAGACGCTGGAGACCTCCAGCCACTCCTGCGCGCCTGGCGCCCAGATCTCGAGGTCGTACGAGACAGAGGCATTGAAGCCAAGGTCGCCGCTGCAGATCTGCAGCACGCGGTATTCAAGCTCCAGACCCTGCAACAGCGATTCCGCCGAAGCCAACATCTCATCCAATGCCGCCGCCGATGTCTCCGGCGTGGTGAACTGGTACATCTCAACTTTCTCGAACTGATGCACCCGCTTGATCCCGCGCACGTCCCGCCCGGCGCTCGTCTTCTCGCGGCGGAAGCACGGCGTGTGGGCCGCATATCGAATCGGCAACTGGTCTTCGGAGAGGATCTCGTCCGCGTGCATGTTGGTCAGCGGCACCTCGGCCGTGGGCACGAAGTAGTAGTCCTCCTCCTCGTCCCGATAGAGGTTGTCGCGAAACTTCGGCAACTGGCCCGATGCGCGCATCGCGTCCTCGCGGACCATCGCCGGCACATAGCACTCCTCGTATCCGGTCGCGCCGTGCGAGTCGAGGAACCACCCAATCAGCGCGCGCTGCAGGCGGGCGCCCGCGCCGCGCAGGGCGTACATCCGCGAACCGGACATCGCCGCAGCCCGTTCGATGTCAATGATGCCCAGTTGCTCGCCGACCTCCCAGTGAGGACGCGGCTCGAAGTCGAAGACCCGCCGCTTGCCCCAATCTCTGACAACAACGTTCGACTCCTCGTCCTCGCCGTCGGGTGTGTCATCGCCGACCAGGTTGGGAATCTCGGCCAGCAGCACATTCATCGACGACTCGACCGAGCGAAGCTGCTCTTCCAGTTCGTCGATTCTCGCCGCCGACTCTCGCTGAGCGGCGATGAGCTGCTGGCGTTCGTCGTTGTCCTTCGCCTTGCCGATCGCTCGTCCGGCCGTATTGCGAGCGGCCCGCAACTCCTCCAGTTCGACCAGGACTGCGCGCCGCTGCCCGTCGACCTCAATCGCTTCGTCCAACGGAGCCTCTGCCCGCCGCCGCTCCAGCGACCGGCGTATCGCGTCGGCATCTTCGCGAATCATCTGCGCAGATATCACGCTCTTGTCTCCTCGTATCTCGCGACATGATCAATCGCCGCCATTCCCAGCACTCGCACGTCTTCCGAGATCTGCGCCGAGACGCCCTCGAGCGTCATCGGCGCATCATCCTCCAGTTGTTGCCGACTGATCCATCGCCACGATTCACCCGGCGGCGCAGGCCGCTCGACGTTGGTCGGGCGAGAGAAGTAGATCATGTCGATGTGATGGTGGGCGTCCTCTCCGCCGAATGAGCGGATTGGCTCGACCATGATCGTCGCCGGCGGCGAGAGCTGCGGGGGGTCGTCGTACACGAAGGACGGGGAGGTGGGCAGGATCTCGACCACGATGTCCGTCTCCTCCAGCGCTTCCCGGCGCGCGGCCTGCAATGGATCCTCGTTGGGCTCGATGTGACCGCCGGGCGGGAGCCACAGACCAACTTTACGGTGCCAGTGCAGCAGCGTCGCACCCTGCATCGACACGAAGGTTGTCACTGTGAAGTGTCGGAGACCGCCCCCGGAATTCATTGTCACGTACCGTATCGCACATGGAACTGATCTCCGCCGAGAACGGCATGTCGCCGAGCTGGTCGCCCGACGGACAGTCGATTGCCTTCCTCAGCAACCGCGCCGAAGGCTGGGACCTGTACACGATGCCCGCTTCCGGAGGCGACGCGATTCGGCTGACCAGCGGCGCGACGGCGGATGATCCAGCCTGGTCGCCGGATGGTCAATGGATCGCGGTTGAGCGGAACCATCGGATTGAGGCGGTTTCGCCGGATGGGAGTGAGCGCCGGGTCCTGGTACGGGACTCGAGCCACCCGACGTGGTCGCCGAGCAACCAGCTTGCCTTTGTGCGCAATCGGGATCTGTGCGTGCTGGAGCCCGACGGCGCGGAGCGGCTTGTGCTCCGAGACGCGGACCAACCCCATTGGTCGGCCGATGGGAAGACCATTGTCTTTGCCCGGCGAGGGATCTGGGAGCTTGACGTCGAAAGCGGCAGGCTCAGGCAGCGAACGCAGAATCCGATGGACGAGTCACCCTGCATCCAGTTCGACGGCGACATTGTCTTCATCCGGCAGGCGCAGCTGATGATCATCCACCCCGACGGATCGATGACCGACATCTCCTACCTGCCCTCTCCGGCCGGTGCTCCATCGCCGCATCCGCTTGAGATCGACACCATCGCCTACCAGCTCCACGACGGCGGCAACTGGGACATCGTCACCGCCTCGCTCGAGCACGGCAACCTGAGACGCCTGACTCGCGCGACCTGGACATCCTGGAACGCGCGAGCCTAATCTCTCCCCCTCGCAGGGGGAGATGTCAAAGGCAGAGGGGGTCCCGGAAACTGGGCGAGCAACTGCGAATGCCAGGGACGATATCGTGACATCATGTCTCACTTCCTGCTCCGACAAGCCGCGAAGGTGATCGCCGGATCGGCCGCGCCTCAGGTGGCCTCGCAGCTTGCGCAGCGGCTGACGACTCCGGCCACCCGGGACGAGGACCGGCGGCGCTTCCTGATCTGGCTCGCGGGGCCGTTCAGGCAGTCGCAGCCGCAGGCGTACTCACAGCTCTGGCCGCGTCTGCGCGGCAATGACGAGACGATCAATGCGCTGACGGGCGTCTTCCTTGAGCTTCAGACCGCTGGTCCGAGCGCGATGGCCGCTTGGTTTGCGCAACTCGCGGAGTCGGACGATCAGCATTTCAACGAACTGCTCGCGGAACTGTCTCCGAAGCAGCCCGATGCGCAAGCACTGGTCAAGCAGGCCTCGAAGGAGGCCGAGTCGACCTTCCGCGGCGCGGCCCGATTCCTGGGCCGCACCTACCGGAAGACCAACCAGACACGTCAGGACCGACGCAAGCGAAAGCGATAGTCACGTGCCGATGATCGATCACATCACCGACGAGCAGGCCGAACTGATCCGCAACGCGAAGGTGTTCTTCGTCGCCTCGGCCGATCCCTCGTTCGGGCAAGGTCCCAACGGCGAAGGCCCGGTCAACCTGTCGCCCAAGGGCGCTGCCGACTTGCAGGTCATCGACGAGCACACGATCGCCTACTTCGACTATCGCGGCAGCGGCAACGAGACAGCACGGCATACCGCTGCCGGCGGTCCGATCACGATCATGGTCACGTCGTTCGACGAGGATGCGGCCATCGTCCGCCTCTACGGCCGGGCGGTGGCCAAGCCGCTGGAGGAGTCGGTGCTGGCCGATCAGGCCGAGGCGCTGCGGGCGGTCGAGATGCCGACTCCCGAGCGCCAGGTGATCGAGATCAGCGTCGACTGCACTCAGACCTCATGCGGCTACGGCGTCCCGGTCTACGAGTACCAGGGCGAGCGCTCGCGCGATCAGCGCGGCCGCCGCTACAAGTAGCGTAAGACCTCCCCCTTTGGGGGAGGTGCCCCGTAGGGGCGGAGGGGGCTGGCCCGCTACTGCCACTGGCCCCGCGGGGCCCCTCAGTCGCTTCGCGACAGCTCCCCCAGAGGGGGAGCGTTTGGAATGCTAGGCGATCAGCCCCGCCAGACGATCCAACTCCGGAACCACGACATCCGCCCCCTGCGGCGGCAGCATGAAGATGCAGCGGTCGACTCCCATGCGCTCGTATTCGGTGATGGCGTCCTGCTGCGCGTTGAAGACGTTGATCGAGATCTCGTCGAAGTCACGACCGGCTTCGTGCGCTCGGGACTGGATGTCCTGGATGCCGCGCTCGACGAATCCGGGAGCGGTGATGTTGGGCAGCCAGCCGTCGGCCCAGTCGACGATCCGCTGACGGGCCCACTTGCTGCCCGCGCCGATCAGGATTGGCGGATGCGGATCCTGCTTCGGCTTGGGAATGACGTAGGTCTTGGGGATGTCGACGAACTCGGAGTGGTACTCCGCTTCGTCCTGGGTCCACATTTCTTTCATCGCCGCGATGCGCTGCTCGGTGACCTTCCAGCGGTCCTGGAAGCGAACGCCGAGCGGTTCCATCTCCTCGGCCAGCCAGCCGGCGCCGATGCCGAACTCGAACCGGCCGCCGGAGATGAAGTCGAGTGATGCGATCTGCTTGGCCAGCGCGATCGGTTCGTGCTCGGTGACGAGGCAGATGCCCGTCCCCAGCCGAATCTCCGAGGTCGCGCCTGCGGCCGCGCCGAGCGCCACGAACGGATCGTGGATCCGGCGATACTCGTCGGGCAAGGAGCCGTCCTCCGAGCGCGGGAACGGAGTCTCCCGCTCGACCGGCATGTGGACATGCTCGGGCACCCAGAAGGACTCAAAGCCTCGATCCTCTGCGGCGACTGCCAGTTCAACGGGGTCCATTGCCAGGTCGGTTGCGAAGATGAACACGCCGTGTTTCATATCTCACCTCTCTTTGGGGGTTGTGTGCTGGGCGGTGTTCAGCGTAGGGCACGGGGCGGCCGGGAGCGGGCGATCTCCCGAGAGAAAAAAAACGCGCGGGAAAAAAGAGAGAAGATTGGCGATTACAAGGGGTCATCGTCTTCCTCGGGCGATTCCTGCTCGCTATGGGCGGGAGGACCCTCACCCCAACCCTCTCCCAGAGGGAGAGGGGGACAGAGGGAGATTGGGGAGGTGGATCGGGGCGGATCAGTGCGGTCGTAGAGGTCTCGGAGTTGGTGGCGGGCAACGTCGTAGGGATCGGTGGCGATGAGCATCTGGTAGTTGAGGCGGGCTCGCTCGGTTGGGGCATACAGTTCTCGGACGATGGCGTTGAGGGCCTTGAGTCGGATGTAGCCCGGGTTGTGGTCCCCGGAGCGTCGCCAGAGGCGGTCGATTCTGGCTCGGAAGTGGTATGGGTTGGGCATGAGGGTACTCCTTAGAAGACCATGATATCGGAATATATGTCCTTTGAAGAGTGTTGGGAGATGCTGAGGGAATCGAGCAGGACAGAGGGGGAAGACGGACGGGCTGGTCGTAGGCTGGAGCGATGCAGCATCACGTTTTGATTCCGCCGCCGGCCCCGCAACGGGTTCCGATGGTGCTCGACACGGACACGGCGAACGAGATCGACGACCAGTTTGCGGTCGTCCATGCGCTGCTGTCCCAGGATCGGCTGCAACTGGAGGCGATCTACGCCACGTTGTTCCTGCGCCAGGGCGACTCTCCCGCGCGAGGGCTGGATGAGTCGGAGGCGGAGATCCACCGGCTGCTCGAGCGGCTTGAGGTAGATGGCAGCGGGCGGGTTCATCGCGGGGCGGATCAGTTTCTGTCGGACGACGTGGCGTCGGTGACGAATGCGGCGTCGGACGATCTGATCAAACGCGCGATGACGCCGCGCGAGGGGCCGCTGTGGGTGGTCGCGATCGGGGCGCTGACCAACATCGCCTCGGCGCTGAACTCGGCGCCGTCGATCGCCGGACGGATCGTGATCGTCTGGCTGGGCGGGCAGCCGCAGCATCGCGATGACGCCAGGGAGTTCAACCTCTACCAGGACCCAATCGCCGCTCGTACCGTGTTCGCGAGCGGCGCGCCGCTGGTGCACATTCCTTGCTACGGCGCAGCCTCCCACCTGTTGACCAGCACAGCCGAATTGGATGCGTATGTGCGACCGCAGGGAGCGATTGGCGAGTACCTGAGCGACATCTTCCGTGACCACAGCGAGCAGTATCCGGGGCGGTCGAAGGAGATCTGGGACCTGTCGGCGACGGGCTACGTGATCAGCGACTCGTGGGTACCGACTCGAAGCGTGGCGCGTCCCGCGCTCTCGCAGTCGATGCAATGGGTGGCCCAGCCGGACGACGCGCCGCTCGCGGCCTTCGCGGAGGCTCAGTATGTGCGGCGGGACGCGATCTTCAACGATCTGTTCGTGAAGCTGGCGCAGTTTCATCGAGGCGAGCGGTCGGCGGGGTTTGGCCCTTAGATCCACCTTCTTCAGCGTCGCCTCCCGCTGGTGCTAGCCTAGCGGCGAATCGGACACGCCCATTTGCGCGGAGTAACACATGACTACCCGGAAACGCGATCCGTTGGACATTGGACCAATGACTTTGCGAACAACATCAACGGGGCGTATCACGGGCTACCAAATTGAGGTCCGTCACCACGGCCTCAATGAACATCGCGTACTGGGTGATAAAGATCCTGATGTCCTCGAAAACAAGCTCAACGCACTCATCCACAGGTGGACAGACAAGTACGAGAAGCAGCTGGAACGTGACCGCCGTGCGGCCCGCCGAACTGCGGGAAACGCATCCGCTGAAGCGGAAACCAAAGAGGCTGAACAAGCACTTGAAGCTTGTCGGCACCTCCTGCGGCAAAGCCTTGATGTCGACGACCGTGTGATGTGGGGATCTCTCATGAGCCACGACAAAATGGTTCAGCCAACGAAGGGCACGCCAGATATCAGATATGAGGGACCCTCTGGTCGACCGATCGGGTTCGTCTCCGCTACACGCCCCTCTTCTACCCCGCCAACCATTGAGCCTCCGCAGTTCGGCATGCTCGATCGCCTTCTCAGCTCTAGGAAATCCCGCAAAGAAGCTGAAACAGAAGAGGCGCACGATAAGGCAATGGACAAGTGGAAAGCCGCACATGCCGAAGCTGACCGGCTCGACGCAGATCGGCAGCGAACCCTTGAGGAGGAGCAACGGCAGTGGGACATCCTGGAGAGAAAACACAATGAGCGACAAGAGCGGGCAAACTCCCTAGTCGATGCGCTCCGGACCAGGTATGAACATTGGGATGGAGAAGATAGTCGTCCTATTGAGGAACATGCAGAACTGGTTCTCAACGCGTCAAACTATCCCGACTGGATGGCTATCGACTACGATCTTGGCTTTAACGTCGACACGAGGACCATCTTGGTGGAATACAGGCTACCTCCGAAGGAAGCGATACCTAACATCAAGAAGGTTACCTATGTTCAGAGTCGCGACGAACTGAAGGTAAGCTACCTGACCCAACGGGAGATGGACACCCAATATGAAGATGTGCTGTATCAGATTGCACTTCGCACGATTCATGAGCTCTACGAAGCTGATGAGATCGAAGCATTCGATGCCGTGGTCTTCAATGGATGGGTAGACGGCGTAGATCAGGCTACTGGCCAGAGCGGTGAACGCTGCATCATGTCCGTACAGGCTCAACGACAAGAATTTCTCCCACTGAATCTGTCTGCTGTTGACCCTAAGGCGTGCTACAAGGCTCTAAAGGGCGTATCGGCTGCCAAGCTTGCCACGATCACACCCGTTCCTCCTATACTCCGGCTCGACGTGGGAGACCGCCGCTTCGTCGAAGGTAAAGACATTGTCGACGATCTATCGGGCAACTCGAACTTGGCGACTATGGATTGGGAGAGCTTCGAACATCTCGTTCGCGAGATTTTCGAGAAGGAATTTGTATCGCAAGGAGGAGAAGTCAAAGTAACACAGGCCAGTCGAGACGGAGGAGTGGACGCGATCGCGTTCGACCCAGATCCTATCCGCGGTGGAAAGTACGTGATCCAAGCGAAGCGCTACACGCGTACTGTCGGAGTAAGCGCCGTACGTGACCTGTACGGCACCGTCATGCATGAAGGAGCAGACCGCGGAATTCTGGTGACAACTGCTGACTACGGATCCGATTCCGTTAGCTTCTCAAAGGACAAGCCGCTGACATTGGTCAATGGAGCTCAACTTCTCTCCTTGCTTGAGAAGCACGGCCATCGCGCCAGGATTGATCTCGACGAGGCACGGAAGCTGCTATGAGCAACTACAAACGCACGGTCACTGGCCTGGTCATGCCTCCGAAGGTGGGCATCCAGCAGGAGTGTTTGCCGGGACCTCCGGCGACGATGATGTGGATTTCGTCGGGCTTGTCGGTGATCGGCAGCCACTCGTCGGAGCTGTGGGTGGGCAGGATGCCACCTGCCATGCGGATGTTGACGGACTCGAGGAACTCGGGGCTGAGCTTGCTCGCCGGGTAGCGGGCGTTCTCCCAGAGGTACTCCTGGATTGCCTCGCGGGTCCAGCCTTCGGCGGCGACGGTCTCGGCGTGTTCGGGTCCGAAGGCGAGGACGGGCTCGCCCTTGCCGAGGATGTTGTTCGAGCCGGCCTGGCCCATCGCCCCGGCGACGGTCTGGAGGATGCCGGCGGCGGTGTTGCTGCCGTGGTCCTGGATGTTGTGCGGGCCCTCGCAGGCCCAGGTCGTGACGCAGCTGTCCTCGGCGTTGAAGTCGCGGGTGGTCTGGAAGGGCGGCCAGGGCGAGGCGTCCTCGCGCTCAGTGGCGCAGAAGGCGAACTTGGCCGGCGTGCCCTGGGTGGCGCGGTCGCCGCGACCCGGCGTCGCGCCGGCAACGTTGAGCTGGACCAACCGGACGGCGCGTCCGATCGTCGCGTTGGAGGGGAAGGTGGGGCCGAAGCAGCCAGAGCCTCCGTGGATGCCGGCCGAGCGCGCGGCGGGTCCGGAGGCGAGGATGAAGACGGCGCAAGGATGCGTGGTGGCGTTGATCCCGTCGAGGTTGAAGGGCGGCTGGGCGATGGCCTCGACGGCGGCGAGCACGATGGGAAACTGCTGCGATCGGCAGCCGGCCATGACGGCATTGACGGCGACGGCCTGGACGGTGGCCTCGCCCTGTCGCGGGGCGAGGACGCCGAGGACTTCGAGCGGGTCGCGGTCGGCGGAGTCGATCATGGCGTCGACGCGGTCGGCGGTGGGCGGTATGAGGGGCAGTCCATCAGACCAGCCTCGTCGGATGCACTCCTGGGAGAAGTCGAAGGGGTCGGAGGGGAGTGTGAATCGCTCCGCCTCGCGGCCGTGTGGCGTCATCGCTGCCGTCACGAGGTCGCCTGGCCGAGCAGGGCGGCTTCGAGGCGGTCGAGGACGCCGTCGTCGACTCGGGCGCGGACGCGTTCAGGGCGGAGGCCGCCGAGTGGGTGCGGGACGATCAGGCGGTCGAGCTCGGGCAGGCCGCGCTGCTCGGCTTCAAGCTGGAGCAGGCCGGTGAAGGCCGAGGTGCCGACGGTCACGGTCGGGATTCCCAGTTCTTCAAAGAGGACGGAGGCGTGGACACTCCACGTCGTGCAGCTGCCTCAATCGCAGCTTCCGATGAGGAGGAAGTCGGCCCCGTTGCGCAGGGCGTCGATGGTGGAGTCGGAGGGCGGCCCGCCGACGGGTTTGCTGCCCACGACCATGTCGCCAAGGTCGTGACGCTCGCCGAGCCGCTCGACCATGGTTTCCATCAGAAGCCGGGCGTTGGCCTTGCGGTTCTCGAGGATGCCGGGTCGGAGGCCGTCGAGGGAGAGCGGTCGGGGAGCGGGGGTCGCCTCGTGGATAGCCACGTGGGCCTGGGGGCTGAGGATTTCGATGGTATCGGGCATGGGGCATCCTCACTTGGACGATGGGACTGAGGGCTCGGTTGACAGGATATCGGGCCCTGTTCGCGCGTCCGGCGGGGGATAGCGGCGGTCGGGGAGTAGGCGCCGTTGGGCAGCGTGAGCCGGTCCGCGTCGGAATCGTCGTCCGAAGCGGTGCAGGGGGCTCCCAGGAGCCAGTCGTAGAGTTCGCGCTGGTGGCCGGTCGGAAAAAAACGGCGGCCAACGTGCGCCGCCGCGATGACGGCGCGCGTGGCTGGGTTCTGGGTATTAGGGAGGTTCATCTTCCTGCTCCGTTTCGTGGTCTTCGTCGTCTTTGTCGTCTTCGTCGTTGGCCGCGGGCTTGGGGGGATCGAGGTAGGCGAGTTCTTCGGCGGTCGGCTTGGCGCCGTTCTGGAGGTCGACGACGCGCTGGAAGGCGTCGCTGATCTTCTCGGTGGCCTCCTGGGCGGCGTCGCCCAGGGCGTCGCGGGCGGCTTCGTAGGCGAGCCGGGCTTCGTAGCGGGCCTCGGCGTAGAGGCCCTTGAGGTGGGCGAGGGCCTTGGTCGCGCTGTGTTGGACGTAGGCGGGTCCGTTGGTGGCCTGGCGCCGGAGTTGGTTGACGATGGCGTCTTTGGTGAAGGGGAGCGGGGGGTTGGCGTGGGCGATGGCGGCGTCGTGTGACATTGTGGGGAACTCCTGTTCTTGCGGTGCGAATGGGGACAATGGTATACGAACCGGCGTTCGATGTGGGGTGCGGGTGTGTGTTGGGGTTTGCGGAGGGGGCGGGAGCGGGTCCCCGAACAAGTCGGGGACTGGGGAAGGAAGGGTTGAGGTGAGGCGGGCGGTGTTGCCCTGGCGGGGTTGGGTGGTCTGGACCCCGTGTCAAGCACGGGGCATCGGAAGGGGGGGAGGGGCTGGGTTCTGTTTGGCGGGGTCTGGTCTCTCGGGGCCGGCGTGGAGGGACCCCCTCTGTCACTTCGTGACATCTCCCCCGCGAAGCGGGGGAGAAAATTGGGAGCGCGGTGGTTTCGGTGGTTGAGGTGAGGCGGGCGGTGTTGCTCTGGCGGAGTTGGGTGGTCTGGGCCCCGCGTCGGAGCGCGGGGCATCGGAAAGGGGGGATCTGTCTGCGGTGCGGCGAGGTCTGCCTCGATGGAGCGCCCCCGGCCGCCGCTACGCGGCACCTCCGCCAAGAGGGAGAGGTCGTTAAGGGCAGCGGCGGGATGCCCGCGGCAAGGGTGGGTACGAGTAGGCCCTAGTCAAGGTACCCGTAGACGAGTTCCCGGAGTTCGTCCATGTCGGGGAAGCGGCCCATGGCGGCTTTGCTGAAGATGAGCTCTCCGTTCACCGACCACTCGAACAGGCCTTTGGTGTCGGGGATGATTTTGACGTCGGAGACGAGGTGCTGGATGTCGGTCATCAGCTCTCCGAGCATCCAGGAGGTGCGGGGCCAGTAGCCGCAGTCGGCGCAGTAGACGACTTCGATGGCGATCTGCTTCTCGGACATCGTTGAGTCCTAGCTGCCCAGGTACTGCTCGAGGCGTCGGCCGACGTCCATCGTGTCGCCGGCGGGGAGGGGGATCATCTGCAGTTCGGCTCCGGCGTCGGAGCGGGCCTGGAGTTGCTCAGGGACTGACTCGATCGGACCGATCACCTGGATTTCGCGGACCATGCTCTCGGAGAAGGCCATCAGCGCGCCCTCGGAGTCGCGGTCGGCCCAGGCGGCTCGGGAGTCCTTGATCTCCGACTCGAATCCCGAGCGGGAGAGCATCTGCCAGTAGAAGGAGCCCATGCGGTTGGTGTAGTGGAAGAGCGGTTGGCGAGCGTTGCGCCAGACCTGCTCGTCGTCGCCCTCGCCGGTGACGTAGACGTTGGTGAAGGGGGCGACGGTGACCGAATCCTCGGGCCGGTTGGCGTCGCGCGATGCGCCCGCCAACTGGCGCTTGAGCGGCTCAAATCCTCGTCGGGGCCAGTGGATCGGGTAGATGCCGTCGGCGATCTCGCCGGTCTGCTGAATCGAGCGCGGGGTGATGGCGGCGATCCAGACGGGCATGTCCTCGCGCACGGGCTCGTAACCGAGCAGGCGGAATCCGCGTTGGAGGGTGTAGATCTCGCCCTCGTACTGGAGACGCTGTCCGCTGAGCAGCATCTTGATGATCTCGGTGTACTCGCGGATCCGGCGCAGCGGGCGGTCGAAGTCGACGCCGTGGAAGCCTTCGATGACGAGGTTCCCGGACGATCCGAGGCCGCAGACCATGCGGCCGCCGGAGATCGTCTCGAGCGTGGCGAACTCCTGGGCGATCGCCGCCGGAGAGCGGGAGAAGGTGTTGAGGATGCCGGTGCCGATCTGCATCTTCTCGGTGTTGGCGGCGATCACCGTGAGCCACGGAAGGACGGAGTGTCCCCAGGCTTCGCCGGTGGAGATCATTTCGTAGCCGAGGTCTTCGGCGATCTTGACTTTCTCGAGGGTGTCTCGCCAGTTGGCGTCGAATCCGGCCAGGATGCCGAGTCGCATGGTGGTGCCCTTTCCATTCGTTCGGGAGGCTCGGCGGCCGCCCCCCTCTGCCTTCGGCATCTCCCCCCGCTCCGCGGGGGGAGAAAGAGACTGCTATTCGATTTCGACGATCATTTCGATTTCGACGGACATGCCCATGGGCAGGGACTGCATGCCGACGGCGGAGCGGGCGTGACGGCCGGATTCTCCGAAGAGCTCGACGAGGAGGTCGGAGGCTCCGTTGGCGACGCCGGGATGGTTGCCGAAGTCGGGCGTGCAGTTGACCATGCAGAGCAGCTTGACGATCCGGGAGACGCGGTCGAGGGAGCCGATCTCGGCCCGAAGCGAACCGAGCAACTGGACCATAACAGCGCGAGCCGCCTGATAGCCGGCGTCGACGTCGAGGTCGGCGCCGAGCTTGCCGCGGATCAGTTCGCCGTCCTGGAACGGTCCGTGTCCGGAGAGGTAGACGAGGTTGCCGGTGCGGACGGCGGGCACGTAGTTGGCCAGGGGCGGATTGGTCGAGAGGTCGAGGCCCATCTCCAACGCTTTGGCGTCGGCGTTGTGTGCTGACATCGCAAGCTCCTTCGGTCAGAGGTTGTCGGGGGTCAGGCTATCGCAGGACGGTTGGTAGGCGGTGGGGACCGTACGGAGTCCCCCCTCAGCCCCCGCATCAAGTGCGGGGCAGGCTTTCGGCAGCTCCCCCCAGAGGGGGGCAGCGGGGATGGGGCGTTTGGCAGCTTCCCCCCTGAGGGGGGAAGCTGGGAACGGATGGCGCATGGCATGGGCGGTGGCCACCGATGTGCATACGCCCTAGTGATAGGCGCGAAGTTCGATCTCGTTGCCGTCGGGATCTCGGATGTAGAGACCGTCGGCCATGCCTCGTGCGCCGAAGAGCGCGAAGTCGGGGTCTCGGACGATGTCGTAGCCGCCGGAGCGGCGGACCTCGTCCATGCTCTCGGGCGTGACGACGATGCAGAAGTGATCGAGGTTGCGGGCATCGTGGTCGACGTCTCCGTCGATCAGGTCGATGATCGTGTCTGGTGAGATACGCACGGAGGGAAAGGGGCAGTCGCCCTTGCGCCACTCGTCGGCGCGGACAGGTTCCAGTCCGAGCATGTTCGTGTACCAGAACAACGATTGTTCGACATCCGATACGCGCAAGACGATATGATCCATCGCTATGACCTGGACCACTTCGCACATCCTTTCGTTACGTCAACAGGGACGAACGGTCGCCGATGGCCGTCGCGTAGCAGTATAAACATCAAACACTCGTACTACGATGGGAGCACGAGTTTGGGAGTGAAGATGAGCGTTGAGATTCGGATGGCGCGGGGGCTGCGGGTTCACGTAGACGTGCCTGAGCGGGTCGAGGTTGAGGGCGCGACTGCGCGAGAGGCGATCGACGCGCTGATCGAGACTCATCCGTCGCTGCGGCGATTCGTGCTCGACGATGCGTATCGCTTGCGGGAGCACGTCAACATCTACATCAACGACGAGTTGATCAGTGATCGGCAGCAGCTCTCGGACAGCGTCAGCATGGGAGACACGTTGTACATCCTTCCCGCCGTTTCCGGCGGCGCCGGCGACGAGATGGGAAGCGAACAGGAGCGATCATGAGTGAAGCAGGACTGTTGGTGAGCACTCGCAAAGGACTGCTGATTGGCCGGAGTTCGAACGAGCGGGCCCACTGGGAGTGGTCGGAGCTGCAGCGCGGTGGCTGGATTGTCGATTATTCGATCTTCGATCCGCGGAGCGGCAAAATCTGGTGCTCGGCCAGTCACTGGCAGTGGGGTCCGCGCTTGCATTACTCGACCGACTGGGGTGAGAGCTGGACCGAGGGCGGTACGCCTGCATTCAGCGACGGCGAGCGCTCGGTCGAAGCGATCTGGTTGATTGAACCGGGTGGCCGCGACGGTCTGCTGTATGCGGGCATCATGCCCGGAGCGCTGTTCCGATCGGAGGACGATGGCGAGTCGTGGCAGGAAGTCACGACGCTGAGTGATCACCCATACAGCAAGTACTGGGAGCCGGGAGCAGCGGGACTGGTCTTCCACCACGTTTCCGTGGATCCGGACGACCCCGACCGAATCGTGGTCGGCGGGTCGGCAACGGGGATCTACGTGTCGTATGACGGCGGCGAACGCTGGGAGGCGCGCAACGCCGGCATCGTCTCGGACCATCTGCCGCCCGAGATGCAGGACACAGCTCCCTGCGTGCACTCGTTGTTTGCCCATCCGCTCCAGCAGGGACGCCTGTGGCAGCAGAATCACTTCGGCCAATACCGATCGGATGACGACGGCAGGTCGTGGATTAAGGTGAACGACGGTCTGCCGGGCGAGTTCGGCTTTCCGACGGCAATTGATCCTCGGGATCCCGACGCCTGCTACTTCGTGCCGCATGACTCGGATCAGGCGCGGATGCCCTACGGCGGCGCGCTGGCCGTGTATCGCACACGCGACGCGGGCGCGAGTTGGGATCGGCTCGACAACGGCCTGCCGCAAACGGGCTTCTTCCAGACGGTCTACCGTCACGCACTGGGACAGGACGGCTGCGATCCGCTGGGGCTGTACTTCGGATCCAGCGGAGGCGAGCTGTACGGGTCGGTTGACGACGGCGATAGCTGGAGCTTGATGCGTGAGCATCTGGCTCCGATCACAGCGGTTCGCGCGTGGCGGATGGATTAGGCGATACCTAGGACACCAGTCGGAACCCCCGCTGCCTTCGGCATCTCCCCCCGCTTCGCAGGGGGAGAACGGAATTGGAGGATGACGGAAGGTGGCTTGTATCTTCGCGGTGTGTCCACCACGTCCTCGGAATCTGCTGTGCGGCTGGAGGTTCGGCGTCCGCTGACTCTGCGGGCGGGGGCGTTCGCGATGCTGCTGGTCCTGCTCTGGGGCGGGCAGCCGACGGCTATCAAGGCGGGGCTGGAGGAGGGCGCGGGTCCGCTGCTGCTGAGCGCGATCCGGATGGCGCTGGGCGGGATCGTCGTGATTGGCTACGCGATCGTGACGCGAACGCCGCTGCGTCCGTCGCCGAGCGAGTACCGCGCGCTGGTTGGCCTGGGAATCCTGTTCGTCGTTCAGACCATGTTGATGTACGTCGGGGCCGACAACACCAGCTCGGGCCATGCGTCGGTACTGATCTTCTCGTTCCCGCTGTGGACGGCGGTGCTTGGCCATTTCTTCGTACCCGGCGACCGGATGTCGGCGCGGCGCACGGGCGGGTTGTTGGTCGCATATGCGGGCGTCGTGGTGGTGTTCGTCGGGGGATTCAGTGCGCCAGGCGCGACGGTCTGGGGCGACCTGATGACAGTGACCTCGGCGGCCTTGCTGGCCGCGCGCCAGGTGTACCTGTCGCACTTTTCGCAGAGCATTCATCCCGCTCGACTGCTGATGACTCAGTCGGTGGCGGCGGTGTTGATCTTCGGAATCGGCGGGCTGCTACTGGAGTCGAACGGCTTCGCGTGGACCAACGAGTTCATCGTGGCGTTGCTCTACCAGGGCGTGGTGATCGGCGGTTTCGGATTCATCGGCAATACCTGGCTGGTGAAGCGCTACTTCCCTTCGCAGGTGGCGGCGACGATGCTGTTCGCCCCGATCTTCGGCGTGATCTTCAGCTGGATCATCCTGGGCGAGTCGCTCGGCTACGAGGTGCTGGTCGGAGTTGTGTTGCTGGTGATCGGCAGCTCGGTCGTGCAGCTGCGGCGTCAACCGCAGGTCGAGTACTCGGATTAGCTCCAGTCGTCGAGACCAAGCAGCCTGCGGCCCAGCGGCGTCAGTTCGGCTGGCGGGCTATCCGCCTCCTTGCGCCTCGGATCGCCGGGGAACGCCCTGGGGTTCTGGAAGGCGGGATGCGTGCTGCCGCGCCACGAATCGATTCGCGCCCCTCGTAGCTCTTCGTCGGCCAGATCGGCCGGGAAGAGGCGCACGTACTGGGCCAGCCTGGGCTTGTCGGACTCGTTACGGCTATTGCCATGGGGCAGGGCGGAGTGCCAGATGATGAAGTCTCCGGCGTCGGCCTCAACCTCGATCGGCGGTCCAATCTGTTGCGGGAATCGCTCGTGTAGCTGCTGGTGACGCAGATCGGCGTCGGAGATCCCTGCTGAGACCTGCGCCGCGCGGCGGTGGAGGCCGGGAACGCACTGAAAGCCGCCCTCGCCCTGCTTGGTGTCGACGAGGTAGAGCACGCCCTGAACGAGGAATGGGGTGGGCGTTTCTCGGACATCGATGTCCCAGTGGACCATGCCGTGATGGTCATACTCGGGACGGTCCTCGTTGGGCGGCGGCTTCAGGTTGGCGCGGTCGATGTACACCCAGAGGTCTTCGCGTCCAAACAACTCGCGAAAGAGCTCGTACACAGCCGGATGCTGACGCACATCCCAGAGCGCCTGGTGGTGATACATCTCGACCATGCCGTTGACGCGGTGCGGTTCGCGGTACCAGTCGGACGGATCGTCGCGATCGAACTCGAGGAAGTCCCAGATGGCGTCGACGACGGCGTCTACCTGTTCTCGGGGGATGAGCTGGCGGACGACGAGGTAGCCGTTCTGATCGAAGAATGCGCGATCGGCCTCGGAAAGCACTCGGGAGCTCCTTGTTCAGTCGTCGAACGGCGCGTCGACGCCGGGGGGCATCCCGACGTTGAACGTGTTCAGCCCGATCGACACGAGCGCGTAGTAGCCCATGACCGACGCGACCTCGAACACGGCGCTCTCGCCGATCATGCCCTTGAGCGACTCGTAGGTCTCGTCGGAGACTCGCTGGTTCTCGATGAGTTCGCGGCCAAACTGGTAGACGGTCTGCTGGCGGTCGTCCCCGAAGAATGGCCGCTCGCCGTCGCGGATGGCGTCGATCGCGCCCTCGGAGACGTCGGCGTTCTTGGCCAGTCTGGCGTGGGCCCAGAACTCGAAGTTGGCTCGCCAGTGGCCGCCCATCGTGCAGATCGCGACTTCCAGCAGGTCGGCGGGCAAGGAGGTCTGGTAGCGAATGGCCGCCCCTAGCTTCTGAACGGCGTCGCCGATTCCGGGCGAGAGGAACAGCGCGTTGAACGGCCCGATCAGCGCGCCGTCGGCACCGGCGAGACCGCCGTGTTCCCTATCGGGGTTGCCTCTGGGGCCGGTGGTGATGTTGTCCCAGAGCTCACGTTGAGCGTCATCGAGCGTGTCGAAGGTCTGGGGTTCAAGTCGTGGCACGATCATTCCTCCGTGTTGTCGGCTGTGGACGTTTCGGCTCGCAGGAAGCTGGGCAAGAGCTCGTCGGGATATGCGGTGCCGACCAGCCCGTTCGCCTCCAGTTCGGCGATTTCGGCTTCTGAGTAGCCAAGCAGATCGCAGTAGATCTCACGATTGTGCTCACCCAGCTTTGCCGGCGGAGTTCGGAGCTGATTGGGCGTGCGGCTCATCGTGAACGTGAGCCCCGGATAGCGATGCGTGCCGACGCCGTCGATGGTCATCTGCTCGAAGAACCCAACCTCCCGCAGATGCCGATCGGAGAGGGCGTCGAAGGGATCGTTAAGCGGCGCGGCGCAGATGCCGGCGGCTTGCAGCTTGTGAAACAGGTCTTCCTTGTTCCAGATCCTGGTCTCCTGAGCGATCAGCTCATCGAGCGCGTCCGAGTTGGCCCGGCGACCGTCGGCGTGAGAGAAGCGCGTATCGAGCGGCGCATGGGCCAGCTCGGACTGCACCGAGGCTTCGCCTGGGCCGGCGGCGAGCGAGTCGCAGAGGGTGACGAACTCGGCGTCGGAACCGACGTCGATGGCGATCCACTGGTCGTCGCCGCGGCAGGGGTAAACACCATAGGGGGCGCGGATGCGATGTCGATTGCCCTGCGAGGGCGGATTGACGCCGTTCATCGAGTACTGGAACAGGAACTCGGCCAGCGTGGGGATGAATCCCTCGTTGAGCGGCATCTCGATCTGCTGTCCGAGGCCGGTCTGTTCGCGGTATCGCAGCGCCATCAGCACGGCGACCGCGCCCTGCACACCCGAGAGGCCGTCGCTGGCCAGGGTCTCGCCGATGCCCTCGGGGCCGCGATCGGGGTATCCGCGCAGGTGGGTGTGTCCAACCATCGCCTCGACGTGCAATCCGAAGGCGCGGTAGGAGGAGTAGGGGCCCTCCAGCCCGAAGGCCGGCATGCGCAGCATGATCAGCCTGGGATTGACCTCTCGTAGCTCTTCCCAAGTGATGCCCGCCTTGTCGATCGTCGTGGGTACGTTGTTCTCGACCAACACATCGCACTGCTTGATCAGTTTGAAAAACGCCTTGCGACCCTCGGGCGACATGATGTCGCAGGTCATCGAGCGCTTGTTGCGCGCGTGCGAGTTGAACGAGGCGAATCGGTTCCAGGGATCGTCGCCCGGATCGGCGTCGGGATACTGGGGCTGCACGCCGATTTCGGCTCCGCGCAGCATGGTCTCGCGGGTCTGGGCGTTTTCCGCGCCTCGCGTGTAGGGCTGAATTCGATTGACGGGCTCGACGTTGATCACGTCCGCGCCCCACTCGGCCAGGAGCTGAGCCACATGCGGTCCCGCCCAAACGACGGTGATCGCCGCTACGCGAATTCCTTCGAGCGGCAGATGCAGCGAACTGAGCGGGCCCTCGGGCAGTTCATGGCGCTGATCCTCGAGCGGGTCCGGCGGGGTGAGGTCGAGCACGACGCGCGAATGCTCGCCCAGCCGGGGCGATCGCTTCGGTCTGGGTGGGTGCGACTCAGTCATACGGAAGGGAAAGCCGGGATAGGGCAGCTCGGACCCATGCCAGTGGGTGATGCGATGCCACCAGTCGCGGGACTCGAGCTGCGGGTCCTTGAGCACGTCGCGCACCGTCATCACCGCTCCGGCCAGCAGACCGGCGGCCTGGGCGGAGGCCACGGCGTCGATCTTGCCCATATCGGCGAGGTGCGCCTCGACCGCTTCGTCGACCTTCGCCCCGAAGCCGGAGCCCGAGCGCGGGCCGGCGAGGAAGTCCTCGTCTTCGAGCAGGTCCTCGCGCCCGATCCAGCGCAGCAGTCTGGGCATCCGGTTGCCGGAGCCGACGATGTTGACGAAGCCGTCGGCGCAGGGGTACATGCCGAAGCCGACCAGCCGTCTTGTGGGCAGAGCGCGGCCGGGCGCGACACCGCTGTACTCGGCGGCGACGAGTTGAATCGTTCGCCGATCGCGGCAGCCAACCTGACAGCGGTAGATGGAGATGTCGATCCAGTCGCCGGCCAGCTCATCGTTGGCGGCGCGCTTGAGCGCGAGCAGGATGGCGAAGGCGGCCGTCGCGCCGGCGTGATAGCCGGCGTAGTGCCCGGCGAGTTTGATTGGCTCGCGGTCGGCAGCGCCGGTTGCGTGAAGCGGACCGCCGATCGCCTGCATCGTGATCTCCGAGCCGCGATAGTCGCGATAAGGCCCGGTCTGCCCGTAAGGAGTGATCGAGCAGAGGATCAGCTTGTGATTGATCGCGTGGAGGGTTTCCCAGCCCCATCCGGCGGCCTCGGCCTCGCCGGGGGGCAAGGCTTCAACCACGACATCGACGAGCTGGGCCAGCCGCCGCACGGTGGCTCCACCGTCGTCGGTGTGCGGATCGAGCACGATCGACTGCTTGTTGGTGTTGAGGTGCATGAAGAGGCCGGAGGCCTCCGGATCGGGCTTGTTGTCGGGGAAGGGGCCGGAGCGGCGGGAGGGATCGCCGCCTCGCGGCTCGGCCTTGATCACTCTCGCGCCATAGTCGGCGAGCAGCTTCGTCGCGTAGGGCCCGGCGATCCCGCTGGTCAGGTCCAGTACGGTGATTCCCTCCAGCGGACCGGCCATAGGACTCCCGGGCGAAGCGGCTGAATCTCAAACGAGCGTGCGTGCCCGTCCAGCCGTTCTGCTGCGGTCATGCTAAGCCACATCGTCAAATTTGCACGAATCTCGCACGCTGCTTGACCTAACGAGCCCGGCGAGGCTGGAGTCCGAGCTGCGGACGCACGCCGGCGTCGAAGTTCCACTCCAGCGCGGCTCCGTGTTGGCGCGCGGTTTGCAGGTCACGCCAACGACGTTCGAGGGTCCAGGTCCGGCGGGCCGCGTTTGTACCACCGACTCGAAACAGGCGCTCGACGGCGTCGACGCAGGCGTGAACGGCGTGGACGTTGGCCAGGCGGCAACGACCGAGCGACTCCGTGTCCGGCTGGCCCGATTCGACCGACGGCCAGGCCGCCGTCCAGGCCTGCTGGACGAACGCGCGCGCCGCTGAGACCTGCGCTTGCGCTCGGGCGTACTCAAGCCGAAATGGTTCGCGGTCCCTGAGAGCTGCCCTGTCGCCCGTCGTGGAGTCGGACGCTGCCTCCGCGAGGTCGTCGAGCGCGCCCTGGGCCGTCCCGACCGCGTGTCCGGCGTTGGCGATCCAGGCCACCAGTGACCGGTCGGGCACGTTCCACTGCGGACCTTCGGCGCCGATCGGACCGAGCGCCGCCCAGGTGTGCGCGTTCTGGACAAAGACTCGGTCGAGCTCCCAGTCGTGACTGCCGGTGCCGCGCAGCCCCATCGCGTCCCAGGTCTCGATCACCGTTCCGGCGCGCTGCGGCAGGAGCGCGAAACGGATCTGATCGTCGAAGTCGACGAATGTGGCGACGATGTGCGTGGCGTGCTCGAGGCCGCTGACGAAGTTCAGCCGTCCGCTCAACCGATACCCCGACTTGTCCGGTTCAGCGGTCGTCATCACACGAGAGGATCCGACGATCCGGCAGCTCGGGCCGCCGGGTTCCTCGCCGCCGATCATTTGACTGAGAATCGAGTTGGGCAGGTAGGCGGCCAACAGCGAGACCTCGGTGGCGATCATCACCACCCATGCCGTTGACGCGTCAGCGTGAGCCAGGGCCTCGATCGTGTGAAAGACGACGAGCGGGTGGGCCTGCTCGCCGAAACTGCGAGCCGGCAGGTTGAGTCGGAACAGCCCGCGAGCCGTGATCGCATCGATGAGTTCGTGCGGAACCGAGCCGGTCTCTTCGATCTCGTTCGCGCGCTCCCGGATCAGGGGTTCGAGTTCCCGAGCCGCCTCAACGAGCGGGTGATCCTCGAACCGGGCAAACACACTGGACGAACTGGTCATGACGGGCAGGGTATCGGTGGGCCCTTAGACTTCGGCTGACAGAGACCCTGCATTCCGAACGCACCGTGATTGAAGGACGACATGACTACCGAGCGCCGGCGATCGAACGACATGGCACTGCGCCAGCGGGCGAAATCGGTCATTCCGAACGGCATGTACGGACATCAGAACGCTGCCATCTTGCCGAAGAACTTTCCTCAGTTCTTTTCGAAGGGCGAGGGCTCGCATCTCTGGGACGTCGATGGCAACGAGTACATCGACTACATCTGCGCCTACGGTCCGATCGTGCTGGGTTACCAGCACCCGGCCGTCGACCGAGCGGTCGCCGAAGTCCAGGATGCTGGCGACTGCCTGAACGGCCCGTCGGAGAAGATGGTCGAGCTAGCCGAGCTGCTGGTCGACATCACGCCCTGGGCCAACTGGGCCTGGTTCGCCAAGAACGGCACCGACGCCACCGTCTACGCCGCGTCGGTCGCCCGAACCGCCACCGGCAAGGGCACCTTGCTCCGAGCCCACGGCGCATATCACGGCGCCGCGCCGACCTGGATCACGGCCGGCGACATGTCGCAACAGGCCGATGGCACGGTCGAGTACGAGTTCAACGATCTGGCCTCGGTGCGCACGGCGCTGGACGAGGCCAACGGCGACGCCGCGGCGATCATTGTCTCGGCCTTCCGTCACGATGTCGGGTTCGACCAGGAAATGCCGACCGTTGAGTTTGCGCAGGGAGTCCGCGATCTGTGCGACGCCAACAGCATTCCCTTGATTCTCGACGACGTGCGAGGCGGATTCCGCCTGGACCTGGCCGGTAGCTGGGCGCCGCTAGGCGTCGACCCGGACCTGAGCATCTACTGCAAGGCGATCGGCAACGGCCAGCCAATCTCGGCGGTGATGGGACGCGAGAGTCTGGCCGAAGCGGTCGCGGCGACCTTCGCGACCGGCTCCTACTGGTTCACCGGCGCTCCGATGGCTGCCGCCTACACGACGATCACCACGCTGCAGGAGACCGATGGCATCGCACGGATGGAGCGAACCGGCAACGCCCTGCGCGAGGGCTGGCAGCAGGCGGCCGACGCACATGGCGTCGGTATCCGCCAGACGGGGCCGGTGTCGATACCGCTGATGCTGTTCGACGGCGACGACTTCTCGACCCGAGACGTGCCCCGCGCCTATCGGTTCTCGGCCGAGCTAGCGGATCGAGGTGTGTACCTGCACCCGGTCCACAACGGCTTCCTCTCGACGGCGCTGACCGATGAGGACGTCGCGCACACGCTCGAAGCGTCGGACGAGGCGTTTGCGGCGGTCGCGGCGGAGTTCAATGACTAGCGAGAGCCGTTGCGGGGATTGACCAGCCACCAAGCGAGGCCTACCCCAGCTCCAATCACCGCGGCGGCGAAGATCGAGCGCCGAAGGCTGCGCGGTCGCTGCGGCTCATCCAGGCTGGCCGAAACCGGCTCGAACTGGCCGCGTAGCTCAAGCGCGAACATCTCCGACGCTCCGTTCAGCGGAGCCGGGCGACTCGGTCGGGCCGAAACAGGAATCTCCCGCACGGATTGAACGGGCGGCGGGATCGGCTCGGCCCGCTCTCGCTCAGGTCGCTCCACGCTCACAGCGGGGCTGGGCAACTCGGCGCTGCGGAGCTTGATCTCTTTCATCCTGAAGATCGCCAGGACGGAGATCAGCACGATGCCAGCGGCGAGGAGGAAATTGTCCGTGATCGCCGTGGCCACGGCTGTCTGGACCTGTGGCTCGGCGACCGACCAGATCTCAGGACCCAGATCTTCCATGAGCGAAGCGCGGAACAGCGGATCGACCAGCTTCTCCGGCTGAATCTTCTCGACCAGGTCGGGCGTGAGGCGCTCCATCAGACCGCTCACTAACCGGGCGTTGAACAGCGCACCAACGACGCCGATGCCGATCACGCCGCCGACCTGTTGGAAGAACTGGCTGAAGGCCGAAACGATACCGAGGAACTTCTGCGGCGCGGCATTTTGCGACGCGATCGACATCACCGGCATCATCAGACCCATGCCGATGCCGAACAGGAACATCCGCCCCAGCACGCCGGGGATGGTCGTGTCGCGCGTCATCGTCGAGAGCAGCAGCATCGATGCGAACATCATCAGCGAGCCGGTCACTGCCAGAATTTTGTAACGACCGGTGCGCGACATGATCTGCCCGGAGACGATCGATCCCGTCACCGAGACGAGGATCATCGGCCCCATCACCAGCCCGGCCGTGGCCGCGTCCACGCCAATCCCCACCTGCAGGTAGAACTGCAGGTACACGAACACGCCCATCATCCCGACGCCGATGAAGAAGTTGACCACCGCCGCCGTCGCGATCGTCTGGATCCTGAACAACTGCAACGGGACGATCGGCTGTTCGGCCCGCTGCTCAACGCGAATGAAGACCATCAGGCCGATGGTGGAGACGAAGAACAGGGCCAGGGTCTGCGGCGCAAGCCAGCCCCACTGTGAGGCCAGGCTGAGGGCGACCATCGCGGGAATCAGCGTGATCGAGAGCGTCAGCACGCCGGCGGCGTCGATCCGGAACTTGCGCTTCGGCGGTCGCAGCCAGGGCATCTTGAGCGCGACGACCGTGAGCACGACCGGCCCAAGGAACAGCATGATCCAGAAGACCCAGCGCCAGTTCAACGCCTCGGTCAGCACCCCGCCCAGCGGCGCGCCGATCAGGCTGCTGAGCGCGAAGACGCCGCCGAACAGACCGATGAATCGTCCGCGCTCGGCCGGCGCGTAGAGGTCGCCGACCACGGAGAAGGTGGCGGTCATCAGGATCGCCGCGCCGACGCCCTGCACCGCGCGGAACGCGATCAACTCATAGATGCCCGGCGCGAATCCGCACAGCGCCGAACCGATCAGGAACACCGTCATGCCGGTCAACAGGACCGGCTTGCGTCCGAACGTGTCGCTCAGCGTTCCCGCAATCGGGATCGTCACGACCTGCGCCATGATGAACGACTGCACCAGCCACGGGTAGAGCTCAAGGCCGCCCAGGTCGGAGACGATCTGGGGCATCGCCGGGCTGACCACGCTCTGCTCGAGCGCGGCCATGAACATGCCCAGCATCGCCCCGATGATGATCAGCCGCTTGGTCCGTGCCGGCAGGTTAATGCCCAGCGGCCGCTGGTCGTCGACAGCTACAGACTCGGCCGTGGTTTGCCGCAATGCCATGCAGACGTTGTTTCGAGTGCGCGAACTACATGCCAAGCCTACCCCCGATCGCAACCAGCGCTCACCAGTCGCGTCGAGAGCGTCCTCGCCGCCATTGCGCGGCAGCCGACGGCGGTGCATCGGCGTCTTTGAGTGCGTCGCGGCCCGGATGCCGCTTAGCCACTCAGCGCGGTCATCGTTTCCAACACCGCTTGAAACCTGCGGCGCAGATCCAGAAGCCGTTCCGGTGCGACCGTCAATGCGGACCGGTCAAACCACGGTTCGGACAGGTACCAGCGACGGTTCATTTCGATCTGCATCCAGGGCAGACCACCGTTCCGCCAGTGTCTGCCATGCCAGCGCGTGACGTAGCCGCCCTGAAACGGGTCGTTGATCCTGATCGTTTCACGCCCACATTCAAACGACTCCGCCAGAGCGTCCGCGAGCTGAACCAGCAGTTCACCCGGCGCGGTGTCGCCATCGCCGTTGCTCAGGCAGAACAGGGGACGAGGCTCGCCCGGTCGTGGTGCGATGGCGGGAGCAAACTCGGCCATCGAGTGGCAGTCGATGCCCAGCCGGACTCCAGGCAGCGAGGCCAGTTCCTCCAGGCGCTCGTGGTAGGGACGCCAGTAACCATCAATCAACGTCTCGGAAAGCTCCCTTGACGGCGGACCGCCGCCTTGCCAGACCGCGATGCGGTCGGCGGTCAGCGACTTGACCACGCCGTCCGGTTCCTCGGGCGGACGGACGTCGGGTCCGCGATTGATATCGACAAACGCGCGGGCGATCTCGGCCTGGTGGACGGCGGCGACCTCATCTCCAAGGTCGTAGATCTCACGCGTGCAGGCATCGCCGTCGCTGAAGATGTCGGCGTCCGTCAGCGCAGTCAGGGATGCCGCTTCCTCCGGCACACGATCTCCTCCATGAGGAATTGACAGGAGGAAGGGCAGCGTCATGCCTCGGTCGCAATCGAGCCGGGACCGGCGGCGCTGCCGTCGCGGCGCGGATCCGCCGCGCCCTGGAAGCCTTCGCCGCTCTGACGGCGCAGCACTGCCTGGACGCAACCCAGATAGAAGGCGAAGGCCTCATGGGGATCGATGGCGTAACCGGCATCCGCCAGCCGCTCAATGGCGGCTGGATCGAAGCGTTCAGCTTCAAGGCTGATCTTGCCGCCGATTGAGCAGTGCAGACGGGGCGCATCAATCGCTGCGTCCAGGGGGGCAGATCCGTCGACGATGCGGCTGAGCACCTGGGCGAGCGACGAGAAGATGCGTTCGCTGCCCGGGCTGCCCAACGCGATCCAGGGCTGGCGCTCGCGGAAGACGATCGTTGGCGCCGCTGTCGACCAGGGCACGGCTCCGGGCCTCAGATAGTACGGATGCGAAGGCTCGTCGGTCTCAAGCGCGGACAGGTAGTTGTTGTACAGGAAGCCCAGGCCGTCCGCTGCCGCCTTGGAGCCATAGACCAGCTCGATCGATTGCGTCACCGCGACCGCATTGCCGTCGTTGTCCATCGTCGAAAAGTGCGTGGTCTCGCCGAACTCGTCGATGTCGGGATCGATCGTGGGCAGGTTGGGATCCACGTCGTCGCGAATCGAATCGGCGAGCCCGCGAGCGTAGGTCCGGCTGAGCAAGGTCTTGTTGCGCACCTGGGCGTAGCTGTTCGGGTCGAAGGGCCGTCCCATGCGCCGGAGGAACGACTTACGCAGCGCCTCGGCGAAGAAGTGGTAGACCTCCGGTCCAAACTCTTCCAGTGCCGACGAGCGCAAATGATTGAGCATCATCATCACAAGCAAGAGGATGCGGCCCGCGCCGGGCGGCGGCATCGTAGCAAGTGTGACGCCGCGATAGCGACGGCGTAGAGGGCGGCGCACGATTGGCCAGGGGATCAAGGCGAGGTCATCAGCGCGCAGGAAACCGTCATGCTCGCGCATGTCCCGATCGATCTGTTCGGCGACATCACCCTGGTAGAAGCTCTCCACTCCGGAACGCGCAATCAGGTCCAACAGATCAGCGAGATCTGGTTGCTGGAAGCGGTCGCCCGCCTCATAGGGCGTCTCGCCATTCTTGAGGAAGTACTTCGCGGCAATGCGACCAGGCACGCTGTTGAAGTGGTCGAGTTCGCGCTCCTGAAGTTGCTGCTGAAGCGGTGTGATCGCATAACCGTCGCGCGCGATCCCAATGGCGGGCTCCAGCACGACCCGCCAGGGGAGGCGCCCGTAGCGGGAGTACAGCCAACTCAAGGTCGCCGGAGTGCTGGGCACGGTCGTGGCCTGGTAGCCGATTCGCAGGTCGCGCTTGCGCTCGATCCGCTCGAGGTGGGCGAGCGACGGCACCCGGCTCGAACCATCGAGCGAGAACGTCTCACCCTCGATGTGGGCGACCGCGACGGTCTGACCACCCAGACCGCTGGCCTGGGGTTCGCACACTCCGAGGGCAAAGCCGACGGCGCATGCGGCGTCGACCGCGTTGCCGCCTTCGGCCAGCATTCGCGCGCCGGCGCTGGTCGCCTCTGGAAACGCGCTCGCGACCATTCCGCGTTCATCGGCTGCGTTGCGGGGAGCTGGACCCGGTGGACTCGAACGAAATCGGCCTTCAACTCGTCGAAGTCGCACGAGTCCTCCTTCTGCTGGTGTTCGGCCGCAGCTCCATGATCGTCAATGCGAGCAGCGTCGCCCGGTCAACAAGCGAGTGCCTCAAGATGTACTCATCGTCGGTTCGGGCGGCGCCGCCGATCGGGCCCATCCCGTCGATTCGCGCGGCGCTCTCCGGAGCGAAGCAGATGTCGGACGCAGCCCAGCGATAACCGGAACTCACCGACAGACTGGCATCGCGGCCAATCTTCTGGATCCGTTGCAGCAACTCCTGATCTCGTTCGGTTGGTCGCAGCGCCGGACGTCCGGGCCGGGCCGAGACCAGCATGCGCACGCCGGGCGTGCGCCGAGCGCCGGCGATCCGCTCGACCTGCTTATCCAACTCCGCTCCGGTCTCCGGATCGGTGAATCGTACCGTCAGTTGGGCCTCGGCGCGATGAGGCAATCGGCCGCCGCCGGCGTCGAACCGCATCTGCGTGATGTGCGCGTGTAACCCGTCGCTCGGCGCGATATCGCCCGAGACGGAGTCGTCGTCGCTGTGCTGCGACGGCGGATCGCGGCTGAGGTCCTGTAGCGCCAGAATGCGGTTGGTGAAATGCCGCACGACCTGTTCGGAAGACACCTCTCGCCGCTCCCGGCGGAAGTCCGACTCCAGTTGATAGCGATGCTCGCCGGCGCGGGCCGCAATCAATGCGCCGTTCGGATCACCGGCCTTGAGGCCGATCACGTTGTTGGCCCGCGATGTCGCTTCCTCGATCAGCTGCCGTCCGCCGGCGCCGTTTGCCGCGCCGTCGCTGGTGAGCAGAATCGCGATCCGCAACTGTCGCAACCGGCGGATGTGACGCAATCCTCGCAGCGCGGCCAGCGCGACCGCAATCCCGCCCTTCGATTCCGCCGCCCCCGTGCCGTAGATGCGCCGGTCGTCGGCCCGGTAGGGCGCCCACTCCGTGATTGGGGCTCCGGTGTCCAGGTGGCCAAGCAGCAGCACGTCATCGGTCTCGTAGATGTGATTGCGGGCCAGGATGGCGTTCCCGAGACCAATCCGAGAGTGCCGCTCAACGCGGAAGCTCAGCGCCTCGAGCTGACGAGCGATCCAGTCCCCGAGCTGATTGACACGATCGACCGCCTCGGTCGGCGTGCGCGTCTCCACCATCCGCTCGATGTTGTCTTCGATCGTCGCCGCGTTGCTGCGTATGTGGGTCCGCAACCGGGTCCGCGGCCGCGCGCTCTGGTCCTCACGCCGTTCACCCTGCTCGACCTGTTCCAACTCCGACAGCCGCTCGGCGCCGAAGTAGCGAATCGCGGCGACATCGAGCATGCGGTTGACCATCGCCTCGTAGCTGTATCCGGCCACCTGGGCGGCGTGCACGTAGGTACCGGTCAGCCCAAGCGAGGCCATCGAGTTGATCTCGAGGATGTAGGGATTGTTCTCGGCGTCAAGACGCAGGTCGACACGGGCGAAGTCGAACAACTCCAGGCTGCGGAAGGCGCGCTTGGCCAGCTCCTGCAGCGCGGCGGTCTGCTCTTCCTCCAGCGGAGCCGGACAGAGCTTGCCGCGCGGCGCCCGGAGCTTGTCGGAATCCGTCTGAATCGCGTTCGGGTCGCCCTCCAGATCAATCTCGACGATCGGCAGCACTTCGGGATCGCCGTTGCCCAGCAGACCGATTGCCAGCTCCCGCCCAGCGATGAACTCCTCGACCAACACGTGCTGGCCGAACTCGTTGATGATCGTGGACACCGCGTCCCGCAGATCGCCCTCGTTGTCGACAATCCGGATGCCGTAAGAGACGGCCTCCATCTTCGGCTTGACGATCAGCGGATGCTCGGGCGTGCAGACCAGGTCTTCGAACTCGTCGTTGACCGAGGCGAAGTTCCAGAATCCCGCAGTCGGCAAGCCCGCGGCCTGGAACATGATTTTGGCGATCACCTTATCCAGAGCCATTCCATGCGCCTGGGGTCCCGAGCCGACGTAGGGGACCCCCAGCATCTCCAGCATCGCCGGCAAGTGCGTGTAGCGAGACACCCCTTGGATGCCGTACGCCATGTTGAAGACCATGCCCGGCCGCTCGCCGGCGATCACGCGGGGCATGAAATCCTGCAGCCGCTCGACGACGTGCATGTTGCCGTCAATGACGCGGACCGTGTGTCCGCCCGATTCCAGGGCGCGCGCCACTCGTTCCACGGTGCGCGGGTTGTAGCGCTCTCGATTCTGCGGACCAAACACATTGATCACGCCGCTTTGGTCACGGTTGTGTACTACGGCGACACGCATCAAGCATCCTCCCCAAACATCAGGGCTATGACCCACACAGATGATAGGTGCGATTGCACCCTTGGGACTCTGGACAGGCCGCTGTTGGATTCACCCGTCACGCGAGCTGAAGCCGCTTGCGTTTGCGCTCGGCGCGTCCGGGCTGCATCGCGGTCGTGACCACCAGATCGACGATCTCCAGTCCCAGCTGCGCGACCGAAGCTTCGATCATCGCCTCACGCACGGCTTCCGATGTCTGGGGCACGACCGTGGCCCGGCTTGGGCTTAAGCGCAGTTGCGCGGCGACAGCTAGAGTTCCGTCGCGATGACTACGGACGCTGATCCGGGCGCTCTCGACGCTGTCGTTCGAACTGGCCACCAGGGCCAGGAACGACTCGACTGACTCCCGCTCGATCGTGGTCCGGCCCAGCTCGTCATCGCTGATCAACAGCGCTGCGGCGCCGACGGGCAATAGCAACCGCAGCTCCAACAACGTGATCGCGATTCCGGCCAGGCCGGCCACAACCGAGAGGGCGAAGGCGAGCGTTTCTTCGCCTCCTCTGAGCTCCTGCACCAGAGCCAGTTGGCTGGAGAACCAGCGAAACGGCGTCTCGGCGCCAGGTTGGAGCGCGCCAGTGAGGACGAGGAGCACACCAACCGCCGCGAGCGTCATGCCCACTGCGCCGGCGCCGACGACGACCGCGTTCAACCAGTGAGCAACGCTACGCATCGGTTCCCTCGTCTCGTAGATCTCGAGTCGAGATCTGCCCGCCGCCTATTGCAGCTTGCGGCCGTCCGGTGGATCGTCGCGGTGGACGTCGCGAACGTGGATGTTGATCTCGACGGTCTTCAGATTGGTCATGGTCTCGATCGCTTCGGCCACCTTGACCCGCACTTCGTCGACGACCCTGGGGATGTTCTGGCCCCACTGCACGACCAGGTCGAAGTCGAAAGCCGCCTCGCGGTGGCCATGTTCGGAGCTCACGCCGCCGCCGCGCACACTGTCAATCGCGCCGGCGATACCGCTGCGGCCGAGCGAGTAGACGCCCTCGACCGCCTCGGCGGCCAGCGCCGCGATCCGGTCCAGAACGTTGTCGTCAATCTCCAGTTCTCCGCTTGGTGTCTGCTGATCTTCCGTTGCCATCTCGGTTCCTCTCTCCCCCGCAGCACTGTGGCCGCAGGCGCTTGCTGTGTTGATGCAGGACTCAGATCGACTCCCGCAGGAACATCGCGTTCGGCATGGTGTGGTCGGTCCCGTCGCTGGTTCGAATCACGGTCGCCAGCA
Source organism: Dehalococcoidia bacterium (assembly GCA_022822855.1). Taxonomy (GTDB): domain Bacteria; phylum Chloroflexota; class Dehalococcoidia; order Bin125; family Bin125; genus Bin125. The sequence goes on along the minus strand of JAJDYG010000002.1, from coordinate 12,600 downwards.
GCCCGATCGATCGGATCTGTGCGGGCTGCGAGTGAAACTCAACCATCTGCCCCTCGATGTAGTGCTCCTCCACGTAACGCGCGGCGAGCAGATTCTCGAGCAGCCCTCGGGCGCCCACAATCAGGGCGGCGACCACGAGGACGAGCGCCCCTGCCAGGCAGATCGCCAGCACGATCACGGGCAAGTCCGCGGTCACTCCAGCGGCTTCCAGGGCCAGCGCCAGGGTCGCCGCGAGCACCGCGCCGCGCACGATTCCTCCAGCCACTGCCGGGGGAACGGCGCCGCTGCGTTCGGCCGCAGCCTGAACGACGCTGGAGAGCCGGGCACTGAGCATGGCTCCCACGAACATCAGCAGCAGGACGATGATGAAGATCGGGATGATCCCGGTGACGCGATCAATCACCGTCGCCACCGCGTCCAGATCGAGGAATCGAACAGCCTGAGCCACGGCCACGATCAACACCGTCCAGCGGATCAGCCGTCGCAGTACCTCGCTGGGAGGCGACTCCAGCCCGACCAGTGAGAAGATGCCCTGGAGTTGATTTCCGGCGCTAGACGCGTCGAGCCCGAATCGCCGGCAGAGCGAAGCGATCAGCCGGTCGAGCAGCCAGGCCGCCAGGACGCCGAGCAGAAGGAACGCCGCTGCGCCGAGCAGGCGAGGCGCGTACAGCGCCGCGTCGGCGCCGAGCGTCTCGAATCGATCAATCAGTTGCTGCACGTCAGACCCTCGTCTTCATCGGCGTGGAGAGCAGCAACGAGGCAATCTCCCCGAACGCTCGACGCCGGTACGACCCGCGCCGAATCGCTCGCACCGCTTCCACCGCAGGAGTGCCAGACGGATCGCGGCTGTCGCGCGTGATCAGCCGCGCAAGGCTGAGATAGCGAATGTGCGCGGCCAGTCTCGCGTCGCACTCCGCGCAGTCCAGCGAGTCAACGACGTCCTCCAGGTCGTCTAGGTCGTCCAGAGTCGCGCGTGCTGCAGCATCCACCCGTTCTTCGTCTAGATGCTGGTGTTGCGGTTGTGAGGTGGTCATGATCGATCTCCTGCCTCGACGGACCGAAGGGAGGCCAGACTCTGACGTGCCCGACTGAGCCGCATCTTCACTGCAGCCGGTGTGATTCCGAGTTGCTCAGCCGTCTCCTGAATCGAGAATCCCTCTACGTCGCGCATCACGACCACGGCGCGTTGCGCCGCGGGCAATGCCGCGAGTTGCAGCCGAAAGCGTTCCAGCGCATCCAGGGTTTCGAACGTGGCTTCCGGACCTGGGGATAGATCCGGCTCATCGTCCGTCAACTCTGCAGATGGCCGCCGTCGTAGCTCGTCTGTGGCCAGACGCACCGCGATCCGCCGCACCCAACCCGGGAACGACGCCGGCTGTCTCAGGTCGGCGATGCGTTCGTGAGCGCGCAGAAATGCGTCCTGGCTAACGTCTTCGCTCAGCGCGTGATTGCGCAGCAGGCGGAATGTGGCCGCGTACACCATCGCTTCGTGTCGTTGAATGGCGACACTCGCGGCCGCGAGATCTCCGCGTTGCCAGCGCCGCACCAGCACCGCGTCGGATTCGTCGTCGAACACGAAGATCTCCGCCTCTCGCTGAACCTGGAGGTCATTCAAGGCGCGCTGCGTCTGAGTGATTCGAATCTCAGCCACGACCGGTTCCTCTCTGCGCCGCAGTCCACAGCGCGAACCCAACCGCACCACCCATCAGCGTGGCAATGATCGTAAGCAACAGCTCGTCACCGGAGAGAAACACGATCAAGGGGATGGCCACGCCGAAGAACGCGCCGGCCGCAATCCAGGTGCTGCGTAACGAGAGGTCAAGCGGCAGTCGCAAGGATTTTTCCCCTTCTACCTGTATGACGGATGAGGGGCCGAAAAGGTAACGCTTGCCCGAGATCAGGACACGCCAAACGGAAACCGTCCGTCATGCCGGCCGGGCTCGCTGCTCCACGATCGGCAATGCCTGGCCGGTCGTCTGGAGATCGTGCGGAACGTGACGGCGTGCGTCTGCTCGATTTCGAGAACCGATCGATAGGGACCAGCGGGCCTGCCGGAAAACAGCAAGGCGTGTCGAGCAGGCTGGGCAGCATGCTGCGATGCAGTGCCGGGGGATTGGTGCGCCTCGACCCCACGGTTGCTGTCGGACTGCGAGTGCTAACCTGACGACACTTCCGATCTCGCCAGCGAAAGGGACGTCAGCGATGGCTGAGATGATCTGCGACCGAATCAAAGTGATCGACTCCGACACCCACGTTTCCGAACCGGAGACGCTGTGGACGGACCGCATCTCGACCAGGAAGTGGGGCGACCTCGTCCCCCACGTGATCTTCGACCCGGAAATCAACGAGGATCGCTGGGTCATGGGCGGCAAGAAGTTCATGCCCACCGCCGGCGCCGCCATGGCCGGCTGGAAGTCGCCGCCGCCCAACCACCCGCCCAGCCTCCAGGAGGCCGACCACGGTTCCTGGGAGATTCGTGAGCGGCTGCAGCGGATGGACGAGTATGGCATGTACGCCCAGGTCGTCTACCCCAACGTCGGCGGCTTCGGCTCGGGCAACTTCCTGCAACTCACCGACGACGAACTGCGCCTCGACTGCGTGCGCGCCTACAACGACTTCCTCGTCGAATGGACATCGGTCGAGCCCTCCCGCTTCATCCCGATCATGGCCATGCCCTTCTGGGACGTGCAGGCCTGCGTCGACGAGATGCAGCGCGCGTACGACCGCGGCCACCGCGGCGTGCTGATGACCAACCAGCCCGACACTTTCGGTCTGCCCCGGATCACCGACCAGCACTGGGACCCGCTCTGGAACCAGGCCCAGGACATGGGCCTGTCGATCAACTTCCACATCGGCTCCGGGGACCTCACCGAGGTCCGCAATGCCAATGTCGACAACGGACGCCAGGCGGCCTACGCCAAGATCACTGTCAAGCTCTTCCTCGACAACTCCAACGCCATCCTCGACATCATCCTCTCGGGCATGTGCCACCGCTTCCCCGACCTCAAGTTCGTCTCCGTCGAGTCGGGCGTCGGCTGGATCCCCTATCTGCTCGAGGCGATGGACTGGCAGTGGCTCAATTCCGGCTGTCGCGAGGAACACCCCGAGATGGACCTCCTGCCATCCGAGTACTTCCGCCGCCAGTGCTACGGATGCTTCTGGTTCGAAGAAGACTCGGTGATCAAGGCCATCGAGCAGTTCGGCTCCGAGAACTTCCTCTTCGAGACCGACTTCCCGCACCCGACCTCGATGTCGCCGGGACCGAACAGCATCGCTCGCAACCCGAAGCAGCACGTCGAGGAAGTCCTCAGCATCCTGCCCGAGGAAGACCTGCTCAACGTCCTCCAGCGAAACGCCGCCAAGGTCTACAACTTCGAGGTGTAGGTCCGGGCAATCGGTAGATCAACCCGCCGCGCCGGGCCCCCTGGGGTCCGGCGCGATACTTTTGGTTCCATGAGCGAACCCTCGGAAGCAGCTCCACCAACCCGCTACGGTCGCTGTCCCCAATGTGGAGAAAGGCTTGACCTCGACTCTGTCGAGTGTCCGTATGGCTGTCCCAAGTCTGGACCTGGACTGCGCGAGCTTTCCGGTAGGGGATGTTTACCGCTGACCCTTGCGGCGCTGGTAGGAGAGCTATTGCTGGCAGCGCTTGCCGCGGCGCTGTGCTGGACGTGATGATATGCCGCACAGCACCTCGGGGAGCAGATGATTGAGTGATGACCGAGACCAAGCTGTTGACCGCCGACGATCTGCTGCGCCTTCACAGCGCCGGCGTTCGCGGAGAGTTGATCCGCGGGGTCTTGTGCGAGCGTCAGCCGGGCGGGATCGAAAGCGGGGTGTTGATCGTCAAGCTCGGCAGTGAATTCGGCGAGTTCCTGCACCAAAACAAGCTGGGTACTGGAACAATCGGCTCTGGGTATCAGTTGGAGCGCAATCCCGACACGGCACGCGAGGCGCAGACTGCCTACACCTCGCTTGAGAAACTCCCCCTCGATCAGCGAATCACCGGCTACGCCGAGGTCGCTCCGATCTCGTGGTTGAGGTACAAGGCTTCAACAGCGGCATTGCTGAAGTCCACGACAAAGCGAGGATGTGGCTCAGCTTTGGCGCGCGGCTGGTCTGGGTCGTGCATCCGGACTTCCGCACTGTGGATGTTCACCGCCCGGAACACCCTGTCGAATCCATTGATGAAGAAGGCGAACTTGACGGGCATGACGTCTTGCCGGGCTTTGGCCTTCCCGTGGTTTCGATCTTCGGCGCTTAGGCTGTCCTATCGGAGTCGAGCTATGAAGTCCGCGCAAGATTCCTCAAAGCGTTCGAACAGGCCGGTAGACTGACACCATGCAACTCGTTCAACCGACTGCGGTCGAAGCTCGAGACGACTGGCGCATCTGGGTGGAATACTCGGATGGAGTTTCGGGCGAGGTCGACCTGACCGACATGGGGGCAGACCCCGCGCTCGCGGAACTGCGCAACGCAGACTTTTGGAAGAGCGTTCGTATCACCGACTATCGGGCAATCGCCTGGTCGGACGACATCGAACTCTGCCCCGATTCGATCTATGCAGAACTCACCGGGCTTACTCTCGACGCGCTGTATCCCCGCTCCTCTTCACAGCGAGCGCATGTCTGAGCTTTGCCGATTCCACGGCATCATCATTCGTATCTTCAACCGCGAACACAACCCTCCTCACTTCCATGCAGTCCACGGAAAGGAGGAGGTTCTGATCGAGATCAACACCTTGTCCGTTTTCAGCGGCGGTCTTCCACCCCGCCAGCATCGCGAAGTCCTGGAGTGGGCAACGATTCGACAGTCCGAACTCCGCGCCGCGTGGGAACGAGGTCAGCAGCGACAGCCGATGGGCAAGATTGATCCGCTCCCCTGACCAAGTGGACCTCACACAGCAACCGCTACACTCCAACTTGACCTTCAGACACAGGGCGCACCTCCGGTTTGGGCGCCTGACAGAGAGGAACTCGAACAATGGAAATGCAGAATGTCGTCATCGTTGACGGCGTACGTTCCGCCTTTGCCCGCGGCGGACGCGGCGCCTTCACGGCGACCCGCCTCGACACCATTGGCGTCCAGGTGCTCCAGGAGCTGCTGGGCCGCTACCCGCAGCTCTCCCCACACGAGATTGAAGACGTCGGCATGGGCTGCGTCGGCGGCGTGGCCGAACTCGCCGGCATCGGCGCCAACCACATCGTCCGACTCGCCGGCCTGCCCGAGTCCGTCTGCACCTTCGACTCCAACCGCCAGTGCGGCTCCTCGATGGAGACCATGCACCGCGTGGCCCAGGAGATCATGGTCGGCGCGATTGACGTCGGCGTCGCGCTCGGCGTCGAGCGCATGGGTCGCCAGCTCGGCGGCGGCGGCGGCGCGGAACCGACTCGGATCACCGAGTTCAACCAGGACCGCCACCAGATGACGCAGGACCAGCGCAACCTGGCCCCGTCTCACGATCTCGACTTCTCGGTCCCGATTCCCGACGAGATTCTCGACTCCTCGCCTGTCACCTCGATGCTGCAGACCGCCCAGAACGTCGCCGAGATGTACAACATCTCCCGCGAGGAGCTGGACGAGTTCGCCGTTGAATCGCACCGCAAGTACGGCGAAGCGCTGGCCTCCGGCTTCTACCAGGGCGAAATCGTCCCGATCGAGGTCGAAATGCCGGTCTTCGACGACGAGGGCAACCTGCTGCTCGACGAGCGCGGCGACAAGCGCGTCGTCGAGGTCGATGAGGGCTTCCGCCCGGGCACGAACTTCGAGGGCCTCAGCGGCCTGCGCACCGTTCGCGGCACCGTCTCCCACACCCAGAGCGAAATCCGCATCACGGCGGGCAACTCCTGCCCGACCAACGACGGCTTCACCGCCGCGCTGCTGATGAGCGAGCGCAAGGCGGACGAGCTCGGCCTCGAGCCTCTGGCTCGCATCGCCGGCTTCGGCGTCGGCGGGGTCAAGCCGCAGGTCATGGGCCTCGGCCCGATCCCGGCGACCCGCAAGGCGATGGCCCACGCGGGCATCGACGCCTCGGACATCGACCGCGTCGAGTTCAACGAAGCCTTCGCCGCCCAGGTCATCCCGTCCGTCAAGGAACTCGGGATCGACATGGACAAGGTCAACGTCAACGGTGGTTCTCTGGCCATCGGTCACCCGCTCGGCGCAACCGGCACGCGCCTGGTCACGACCGTCGCCCGCGAGCTCAAGCGCTCCGGCGGCCAGTACGGCCTCGCCACGCAGTGCATCGGCGCCGGCATGGGCATCAGCACGATCATCGAGGCCGTCTAGGCTCCGCTGACCGCACGAGCCTCTCGCAGGACACAGAGGGCACGGGGGTACCCCCGTGCCCTCTTGCGTTTTCCTACGCAGAACTTAGCCTGTTCTGAGTTGGACACACCAACCGTCAAAATCATTCATAGGAGACCGGCATCATGTTGCGAAACAAATGGAGATTGTTCAGCCTCGCCCTACTCGGCGTGGTCGGCATCATCGCCGGCGCCGTCTACGCGGCTGGCCACGGCGACGCCGAGGTTCGGATCAGCACGCTCCGGCACGACGATGGACGCGTCGAAGTCGGACTGCAACAGCGCGACGCCGACGGTAGCTGGGGCGAGCGCACGCTGCCGCAGAACCGCTTCCTGCGCCCGGATGTCATCGGAGAGTGGCGGCATTCATCGCCGATCGCCGTCGAGGTCACTGGCGCGATGGCTGAGGACGCCATGACCAGTGACTCGACCCAATCGACCGCGGCGCCCGCCGAGCTCTACTGCATCGTTCACCACGGCGCAGATGACGATCCGTTTTGGACGACCTTCAACCTCGTCGCAGCCCAGAATGCGCATGAGCTTGGCCTGACCAACGTCCAAATCAGCGGCGAACCGGCAGTGGCGGACCACGCGGCGGCGATCATGGACTGCGTCGACCGCGGCGCGCTCGGCATCGCCTCCTCGATCCCCGATCTCGGCGGCCTGCGCGATGCGCTGACCGCCGCCCGAACCAGCGGCGCGTTTATCGTCACCTTCAACTCCGGCGCCGACGTCGCCGGACACGTCGGCTCGACGGTCCACTACGGGCTCGACGATCGCGGGGCAGGCGAACTCGCGGGACGTGAGTTCAACGAGGCCGGCGCAACCGGCACGGTTCTCTGCGTGGTTCACGAACCCGTCAACATCGGCCTCACAGACCGTTGCGACGGACTGGCCAGCACATACAACGGCGCGGTCGAGACCGTGCAACTTCCAGCGGGCACTCTGGCTGACCCGATAGCGGCAGGCTCCGCAATCGGCGGCGCGATCGTTGCGAACCAGGCCGCTGGCGTGCTGGTCCTCAACCCGGCGCTGTCGCATGTCGCCATCGGGACCGTGCAGTACCTCAACAGCGGGACCCTCGTAGGCTCAATCGGTCGCACGCAGTTCAGTCTGGTCCAGGTCTACGAAGGACAGATGCTATTCGCCATCGACGACGGCGACCTCGCCCAGGCCAGCCACGTGATGCTGGCCCTCAAGAACGTCGACTCCAGCCCCACCGCCCGCGCCATGTTGGCGCTGACGGCCCAGCAGGCCCCCGAGACAACGACCATGTTGATCCGCCCGGTCGTGCTTAACCAGGCCTACATCGACAATCTGCCTCCAGGCTGGCAGCAGCAGATCTGCGCCCTCGCCATGCAGATCGCCCCCGACCAGGCCCCCTCCTTCTGCAACCAGTAGAAGCCCCTGAGGCCAAGTCAACCCCAGAGGGCGGGCCGGGCGGCCCGCCCTCTCTGGTGTACGACTCCCGTTCCTAGCGACGCCCGAAATCGACCACAGAACGTCAGTCCTTATGCAATCGATTGTCATCACCCAGCCAAAGTCGAGGACCGACAGAAGACCGCCAACAAAGGACCCGGACGACTCCTGAAATTCGCTGCCCATCTCCGGATCCACCCCGATCAATCAGCGCGAAATCGAGCGAAATCTGGACAAATCTGGACACCTGACGCGACAATCCTTAGCCCAGAGCAACAAATTCTGTCTAATCGACCGGAATCTCCCACATCAACTGTCCAGCCCGCTTCGGATACCCTCCGTTCAAGACCGCACAACAGGAGACACCACATGGTCACCGAGACTCGACCCGCCACGCCCGTTGGCGTGACCCACCCGCTCGACCCCTTGACCGCCGACGAAATCTCGGCGGCTTCCCAGATCGCCGCCTCGCACGAGCCGCGCGACGGCTGGCGATTCCCGCTGGTCGCCCTCGACGAGCCGGCCAAGGACGTCGTCCGCAGCTTCTCCGACGGCGACCCAATCGCCCGCAGGGCGCTGATCGTGATGATGGACGTCCAGTCAGGCGACGCCGTCGAGTGCGTGGTCGATCTCGATTCACAGTCCGTCGCCCGCTGGACCTCCCTGGAGGGCAAGCAGCCGTTCCCCCTGGCGGAAGAATTCGGCCGCGCCATCGAGACGGTCAAGACCGACTCCCGCTGGCTGGCGGCGATGAAGAAGCGCGGATACTCCGACGAGCAGATCGAGCTGATCCAGATCGACCCCTGGCCGGGCGGCAACTTCGGTACCGCGTGGGAGAACGAGCACCGCACGCTCAAGGCGATCTCGTACCTGCGCGACTCGGAGGAGTCGAACGGCTACGGCCGCCCAATCGAGCACGTCATGGCCGTCGTCGACCTGGTCGAGAACCGCGTCCTCAATGTGGTCGACGAGCCAGGACCGCCCGCGCCCGACACGTCGCTGGACTACCGCTACAACGACATCGAGCCGCGTGAGGGTCTCAAGACGCTCGACATCGTCCAGCCCGACGGCGTCTCATTCAGCCTCGACGGCCACCTGCTCTCCTGGCAGAAGTGGCAGATGCGCGTATCGCTGCATCCCCGCGAGGGCCTCGTCCTGCACCAGATCGCCTACAACGACGACGGCGAACTGCGGCCGATCTGCTATCGAGCCTCCATGGTCGAGATGGTCGTCCCCTACGGCGACGCCTCGCCCACGCAGTACTTCAAGAACGCCTTCGACTCGGGCGAGGTCGGCGGCCTCGGCCGGCTGACCAACTCGCTCGAGCTGGGCTGCGACTGTCTCGGCGAGATCGTTTACATGGACGCCCAGGTGACGAACGAGTTCGGCGGTTCGCGGACGATCAAGAATGCCGTCTGCATCCACGAGGAAGACTTCGGTATCAACTGGAAGCACACCCGAGTCGAGAACGAGATTCCGGTCTCGGAGGTGCGCCGCACACGCCGGCTGGTCGTCTCGGCCATCGCCACCGTCGGCAACTACGACTACGGCTTCTACTGGTCTTTCTACCCGGACGGCTCCTGGGAGCAGGAGGTCAAGGCGACCGGCATCGTACAGACGATCGCCGCCGACCCTGACGACCCGCAGATCACGCGGCACATGATCGCCCCCGGCCTGGCCGCGCCGATCCACCAGCACTTCCTCTGCTTCCGCATGGACATGGAAGTCGACGGCGGCACCAACACCGTCTACCAGGTCGACACCGTCCCGCTGCCGGCCGGTCCCGAGAATCCCTACAACAACGCCTTCACCGCCGTCGCCAAGCCGCTGATCAGCGAGACGGACGGAGAAGGGGTGGTCAACTCCGCCTCGGCTCGTCACTGGCGGATCGCGAATACCAACAAGGTCAACCACGTCGGCCACGCGCCGGCCTACCTGCTGGTCCCCGGCGAGACCGTGTCGATGATGGCCGGCCCCGACGCCGCCGTTCACGGACGCGCCGGCTTCACCCAGAAGCAGCTCTGGGTCACGCCCTACAACGAGTCCGAGTTCTACCCGGCCGGCGACTACCCGAACCAGAGTCAGCCCGGCGAGGGCATCCCGGCCTGGGTCTCGGCCGACCGCGAGATCGGCGATGAGGACGTGGTTCTCTGGTACACCGTCGGCATGAACCACATCGTCGTGCCCGAGGACTGGCCCGTCGCCCCGGTGCATCGCAGCGGATTCAAGCTGCGACCGTCCGGCTTCTTCAGTCACAACCCGGCCCTCGACCTGCCCGAACCCGACCACTGCGCCCACGACATGGACCACGAGGCCCACGACCACTCGAACCACGTCGGCCACAACGGTCACAGCTAGGGCCTGCTGGAGCTGGTCGCCCCGTACGCAATGGTGCCGGCGATCGTCGCCCCGTGCTTGACACGGGGCCTAGAGCAACCAAGTCCGCGCGCAGAACGATGTAGGCCTCAGCTCGGCGTTTGCGCGTGGGTCTGGCCGCTCCACGTCTGAGCCGAGGCGTGCGTTGTCACTCCGCCCGTAGATCCAGGTCTGGGCCCCGTGTCGAGCACGAGGCGACGCGGAATGTGGCTGGTGTGAACACGCATTAGTCTGATCCAGGCAGCGCGTTGGCTCAAACGCCGCCGAGAAACCCGCGCCGGTCGCGGCCTGCCTCTCGCTTGAGTTGGGGTAGCTCGGTGTACATACCGGATGTCTGCACAGAACGTCTGCGCGATATAGTGATCTGAAATCAGGGGCCCACGAGCGGACGGCCTCGCCTCTGATTGGACAACCGGAAGCCATGAACCGAGTCGCCGACCCCATTGTCCATTCGGCCGACGCCACGCCTGGCTATCGGCCCCGGCCGTTCAGCCGACCTGGACCAGCCTGGACCAGACTGAATAAACCTGAACAACCTGAACAGCCCATCTCCCGCAAAACGCTGGAGATCGAGCCCGACTCGCCCGCAAAAGAAAAACTTCCCCGATCACCTGAAAACCACCGCCTCCACCTGCACACAAACAGCACCCATCTGTTCAACCGACCTGAACCAGGCTGGACCAGACTGAACGAAGCTGAACAACCTGAACACCCGATCCCCTGTAAAACGCTGGAGATCGAGCCCGACTCGCCCGCAAAAGAAAAACTCCCCCGATCACCTGAACACCGCCGCCTCCACCTGCGCACAACCCGCACCCATCTGTTCAACCGACCTGAACCACGCTGGACCAGACTGAACGAACCTGAACAACCTGAACACCCGATCCCCTGCAAAACACTGGAAATCGAGCCCGACTCGCCTCCAAAAGAAAAATACCGCCGAACACCTGAACACCGGTGTTCTCATGAGTCTCACTCGCCCGGTTCCCCACTCCCCAGGACTGCCTGCGATCTGGTGGGGACACGGACCGAGAGATCAGGCATAGTGAAGGCAGTGGCCTCCGGCGGGGTGCCTGATTGTGAGGGTCGTGGATGGTTACGAGCGCGTCTGTCGTGAACGGTCTGGACGCCTTCGAAGAGCTGGAATCGGAAGTCCGTTCCTACGTGCGGGCCTGGCCCGCCGTCTGGTCGCGTGCGCACGGCGCGTCGCTGTGGGACGAGCGCGGACGCGAGTACCTCGACTTTTTTTCCGGCGCTGGCGGGCTGAACTACGGACACAATCCCGATGAGATGATTGCCGCGCTGACTCGCTACATGCAGTCACAGGGCATCATCCATTCGCTCGATATGGCGACCACGGCCAAGCGCGACTTTCTGCTGCGCTTCGACGAGCTGATCCTCAAGCCGCGGGCAATGTCCTACAAGGTCATGTTCCCCGGCCCGACCGGCACGAACGCGGTCGAAGCGGCGCTCAAGCTGGCCCGCAAGGTCACCGGCCGCCGGGACATCGTCTCGTTCACCAACGCCTTCCACGGCATGACGCTGGGCGCGCTCGCGCTGAGCGGCAACGTCGTCAAGCGCGAGTCCGCCGGGATCCCGCTCGAACATCAGCTCACCGCCCCCTACGACGGCGAACTCGGCGACGGCGTGGACACGGTATCGGTGCTCGACGCGATACTCGCCGAGCCCGACGCGTCGGTCGCCGCCGTGATCGTCGAAACCGTCCAGGGCGAGGGTGGACTGCACGCCGCCGGTGCCGAATGGCTCCAGCGACTATCCGAATGCTGCACCCGGCACGACGTCCTGCTGATCGTCGACGACATCCAGGCCGGCTGCGGCCGCACCGGGACGTTTTTTTCTTTCGAGCCCGCCGGAGTTCAACCCGATCTGATCTGTCTCTCAAAGTCGATCTCCGGCAGCGGCCTGCCCATGTCGCTGACCCTGATTCGTCCCGACCTCGACATCTGGTCGCCCGGCGAACACAACGGCACCTTCCGCGGCAACAACGCCGCATTCGTCACCGCAACCGAGGCGCTGAACTGGTGGCGCGATGATTCGCTCTCGATTGAAGTTCAGCGCAAGTCCGAGGTCATCCGTCAGGAACTGGAATCGATCGCTGCGGAACACGAAACTCTGAGAGCCGCAATCCGCGGACGAGGATTCCTGCAGGGCCTGCACACGCCCGTCGAGGGAATGGCCTCGAAGATCTGCGGCCGGGCCTTTGAGCGCGGCCTGCTAATGGAGACTTCGGGCGGAGCCGCCTCCGACGTGGTCAAGCTCATGCCGCCGCTGACAATCGACGACGAGGACCTCCATCGAGGCCTCGCCATCCTGCGAGCCAGTGTCGAGGCGAGTGCGCCCTAGGGCCTGTTCACACTTCTGTCTCAGCGGGATGATTCATATTGGTGTAAGCCGACGCGAGTCAGAACGGCCCACGCCAAGCGCAATACGCCAAGCGATCGTCGCCCCGTGCTTGACACGGGGCCCAGAGCTCCCAAGT
>JAJDYG010000027.1 GCA_022822855.1 Dehalococcoidia bacterium | reverse complement strand
CAACCAACTCCGCCACCAGGCCACCAACGGCCCCGCCTACGTGCAGCACAGCGCGACCAAGGCCCTCGCCCACCTCAAGGGCCTCTACGCCGAAGCCCGCTACGAGGCCCGGCTCGCCTACGAAGCCGCCCGCGACGCCCTGGGCGACGCCGCCCAGGAGGCCACCGAGAAGATCAGCGACGCCTTCCAGCGCGTCGTCGACCTCCAGAACGGCGCCAAGCCGACCGCAGAAGAACTCGCCTACCTCGATCCCCCCAAGCCCGCGGCCAACGACGAAGACGACAAAGACGACGAAGACCACGAAGCGGAGCAGGAAGATGAACCTCCCTAATACCCAGAACCCAGCCACGCGCGCCGTCATCGCGGCGGCGCACGCTGGCCGCCGTTTTTTTTCCGACCGGCCGCCAGTGCGAACTCTACGACTCGCTCCTGGGAGCCCCCTGCCCCGCTTCGGACGACGATTCCGACGCGGACCGTCTAGCCCTGCCCGCCATCGACGCCGCCCTACCCTTCCGTCCTCCGTCTGCGGAGCGAGTTCAGAGCAAACTGCCATTCACATCAGCCGTTCGTTCCGTCAACTTGACCTAAGATCGCCCTAGAGGAGTCTGCGATGACCGTGATGATGGAATCCAATCTCGACTTGCCAAAGATCTCCGGCAAGGTCCGGGATATCTATGACCTCGGCGACCGGCTGCTGCTGGTCGCCACCGACCGCGTCTCGGCCTTTGACGTGGTTCTGCCGACCGCCATCCCCGACAAGGGCTGCGTGCTCACCCAGATGTCGGCCTTCTGGTTCAACGCGACCGAGACGGTCGTGCCCAACCACATGATCCGAGTGATCGACTCGACCGACAATCCCGACATTCCGGTCGAGCTGGGCCCCGAGTACATCGGCCGCTCGATGCTGGTCAAGAAGTGCGAACCGGTCAAGCTCGAGGCGATCGTGCGCGGCTACCTGGCCGGTTCCGGCTGGGCGGAATACCAGCGCGACGGCACGGTCTGCGGGATTCCGCTGCCCGCCGGTCTGACCGAATCGGAGCCGCTGCCCAATCCGATCTTCACGCCCTCTACCAAGGGCGAAGTGGGCGAGCACGACGAAAACATCACCTACGAGCAGGCCGTCGAGATCGTGGGCGAGGACATCGCCAACACCGTCAAGGTCCGCTCGATGGCGCTCTACACCTACGGTCTGTCGCGCGTGCAGGAGGCCGGCTTCTTCCTCGCCGACACCAAGTTTGAGTTCGGTGTCACCCGGAACGATCAGGGCGAGGACGAAGTCATCCTGATCGACGAGGCGCTGACCCCCGACTCATCCCGATTCTGGGACGCCGAGATCTACAAGCCCGGCCAATCCCAGCCGTCCTACGACAAGCAGCCGCTGCGCGACTGGCTGACCTCGACCGGCTGGGACAAGGAGCCGCCCGGCCCGCCGCTGCCCGACGAAGTCGTGGAGAGTATCCGCAGCCGTTACCGCACCGCCTTCGAGCGGGTCAGCGGCCGCGAACTGATCAGCGCCGGCTGACCGGATGCAGTGCAAGATGCAGTACAAGGCCGAAATCCACGTCACGCTCAAGCGAACGGTCAACGATCCGCAGGGCCTGGCAATCCGGGGCGGCCTGCACTCGCTCGGCTACGAGGGCGTCGAAGCCGTTCGCGCCGGCAAGTTCATCGAAGTCTGGCTGGAGGCCGATTCGGCCGAGGAAGCCGAACGTCAGGCCGGAGAGATGTCCGACCAGCTCCTGGCCAACCCGGTGATCGAGGACTACACGGTGGCAATCGGCGAAACCCTGACCCAGGCCTCCCCCTCTGGGGGAGGTGTCACGGAGTGACGGAGGGGGCCCGCCCAACGCTACGAGCTGAGCGTCCCCTTGGTGCTCGGAGCCCCAGCCTCGTCGACCACGCGGACGGCATCGCGCAAACACCGAGCCAGCGCCTTGAACGTGGCCTCAATGATGTGATGCTCGTTCTCGCCGGCCAACTGCCGAACGTGAAGCGCGAGTCGCCCCTCGTGGGCGACGGTCTCGAGGATGTGCTTCGCCATCGAGGAGGGCAGTTCGCCGATCATCGGGGCGGGAAAATCGAGGTCGATCGCAGCGTAGGGACGGCCGCTGAGGTCGAGGGCGACCTGGATCAGCGCCTCGTCCAGGGGCACGGTGCGGTCCGCGAAGCGGGCGATGCCGGCGCGGTCGCCGAGCGCCTCGTCCAGCGCTCGGCCGAGGGCGATGGCGACGTCTTCGGAGGTATGGTGCGCGTCGACGTGGAGGTCGCCGGTGGCCTGCACGGTCAGATCGAATCCGCCATGCCGCGCGAGCTGGTGCAGCATGTGGTCGAGCATGCCGACGCCGGTCTCGACCGACGCGTCGCCGGCGCCGTCGAGGTTGAGTTCGACGGAAATCGAGGTCTCGCCGGTTTCGCGAGTGACATTCGAGGTACGCATGGGCCCACTGTGTCGCAGATGGCGGGGCTTGTCCAGTGCCGCCGTACACTGACCTCACGCGCCATCGGTTCAGAGCGGGGCAGAGAGCGCAGGCAGAGAACGTATGGAACGCGCAGAGTTGATCGACAGGCTCAACGTGGACCTCGCGGCCGAACTCGGCGCGATTGTCACGTACATCACCTATGCGGCCCGCGTCGACGGTCCGCACCGGCCCCAGTTGTCGCAGTTCTTCACCGCCGAAGTCAACGGCGAGCAGGTCCACGCGACGTACCTGTCAAACAAGATCGTCTCGCTGGGCGGCGAACCGACCACGGTTCCGGCAGACGTGCCGCTGCCGGTCGGCAACCGGGCCATGCTCGAAGCGGTGCTGGACATGGAACGCGATGCGGTCTCCCGCTACACGACACGGATCCAGGACGCTGAAGACTTCGGCGACATTGCGCTCAAGGTGACGCTCGAGGACTTCATCCGCGACGAAACCAGCCACGTGGAGGAAACCGAAGCGATCCTCCGCCACTGGGATCTGTAGCCCTCTGATCCCCTCTTCCTTGGGAGAGGGCTAGGGTGAGGGCCGCTCGGTCGTCCGCTCTTCGATCGCGTAGAGCTCGTCCATGCCGGCCATGTTCTGGACCTCGCGGTAGAGCGACATGATCTCATCGACATCGCGGCCCGAAGTTCCGGTCTGGGCCATGCTGCGGTAGGCGTCGCGCATCGCGCCGAATGCGGCGACCTGGCCCGTGAAGGGGTCGATCAAGACGTTGAAGCCGTGCTCGGCCAGCATCGTCCGGTCGAGGCGGTCGGCCTGACCCATCAGAGAGAGCGGCCCGCCGAGGACTCGGCCTGCTTCGGCGATCTGGTCGGGGTCGTTGGTGAAGAGCATCAGCACGTCGGCGCCGGCCTCACGGTAGGCGGCGCAGCGTTCGAGGGCGCGCTCGAAAGACTCGTTCCGCACTGCGCCGGTGCGGGCGATGACGATGAAGTCGTCGTCGCGGCGGGCAGCAACCGCCTCGCGCACTTTGTCAACCATCATCTCCAACGGCACCAGGTGCTCGACCCCCTTGTGGTGATGAGCCCGCTTGGGCGCGACCTGGTCTTCGATCTCAATCGCAGCCGCTCCGGCCGCCTCAATCTCGCGGACGGCACGGGTCGTGTGCAATGCGTCGCCAAAGCCGACGCCGCCGTCGACAATAAGGGGTACATTTGAGCGAGCGACAATCTGCCGAGTCACACCTGCTACCTCCGTGATCGTCAGTAGTGCCTCGGAGACAGAGAGCTGGAATCCGTATCCGCCGCCGGAAAGGTACGCCGCTTCGAAGCCGAGCGATTCGATGAGCCGAGCTGAGAGCGGGTCGAGGGCGACCGGCGCGAGGATTGGTTGTCCGGTGCGGACAAGGTTGGCGAATGCGGCGCGATCTGTCATTGCGGGCCTCCTTCGTCGAGCGAGACGACGCCGGCCTCGGCCAATCCGTCAATCTCTTCTGCAGACCGGCCGATCAGCTCCAGCGCCTCGCGCGTGTGTTGGCCGATGGCGGAGGCTCCTCGATTGAGGTGGATTGGGGTTCGGGAGAGGTGGACGGGGGAGCCGGAGACTTTGATCGTCTTCTGGCCCTTTTGTCGACTAGTGGCGACGGGGAGTTCGGCGATCATGCCTCGGGCCTGGATGTGGGGGTCGTTGATGATCTCCGGGAGCGTGTTCATCGGGGCGGCGATGCAGACTCCTTCGAGCTCGGCCTCCCACTCGGCGGTGGTGCGTTTCTTGAAGGCTTCGTTGAGGATCGGTTCGAGGTCGGCGTGATGATCGGTGCGGTCCGGGTTGGTCTGGAAGCGTTCGTCGTGGAGCAGGTCGTCGCGCTCGATCTTCGCGCAGAAGAGTTGCCAGTCCTTGACCCCGGCGATCACCATCCAGCCGTCAAGCGTCGGGAACGCCTGGAACGGGGTGACGAGCGGATGGCGGGTACCGATCGGCCCGGGGACTTCGTCGGTGTTGGCCGCGCGGACGACGGCGTTCTCAAGCAGGGCGACCTGGGCGTCGAGCATGGCGACGTCGACGTGCTGTCCGAGGCCGGAGGTTTCGCGCTCGTGCATGGCGGCGAGCACGCCGATGGCGGTGTACATGCCACCGGCCATGTCTCCGATGCTGTAGCCGGGGCGCGCGGGCGGGCCGCCGGGATGTCCGGTGATGCTCATCACGCCACCCATGCCCTGGACGATGACGTCGACGGCCGGTCGGTGCTGATAGGGGCCGGTGTGTCCGAAGCCGGAGGTGGAGGCGTAGATCAGCCGGGGATTGACGGCCGAAAGGTCTTCGTATCCGAGGCCGAGCCGCGCCATCGCGCCGGGGCGGAAGTTCTCGGTCAGGACATCGATGCCGCCGGATGCGGGATCGACCAGGTCCTTGATGATCTGAACGGCGTCAGGATGTTTGAGGTCGAGGGTGACCGACTTCTTGCCCCGGTTCACGCTGAAGAAGTAGGTCGAGACGCCGTGGACGTACGGTCCGGCGCCTCGGTGGCGCTCGTTGGTGTCGACGTGCTCGACCTTGTAGACCTCGGCCCCGAGGTCAGTGAGGATCATCGAGCCGTAGGGTCCGGCGAGGGCCCAGGTGAAGTCGAGGATGCGGAGGCCGTCGAGCGGTCCGGGCATCGCGTCCACCTACTCAAGCTCGAGTCCGGGCGTGCCGGGTTCGAGCTGGACGCCGAGCGTGTTGAGCGCCATCGAGACGAGGTTGTACTGGCCGGCGGCGAAAACGACGTCCATCATCTGCTTCGTGTCGTACTGCTCGGCGAGCTTGTTCCAGGTCTCGTCGCTGAGGAAGGAGTCGGCGTGGAGTTCGTCGGCGGCTCTGAGCAGCGCGGCTTCATGCGAGGTCCAGGCCTCGTGCTCGGGGCCCTCCTTGACTCGCTCGACCTCCTCCAGGCTGAGGCCGGCCTGCTGGCCGATGCGTCGGTGCTGACCAAACTCGTAGCCCGATTGACAGTTCCAGCCCATACGCAGGATGATCAGTTCGCGTTCTCGTTCGGGCAGGGAGGAACCGCCAAGTACATGGCGGGCGAAGCGTCCCCAGGCCGAGGAGAGCTCGGGATAGTGGGCGAGCGTTCGGGTGATGTTGAGGACGGGGCCGCCGCGGGCTTCGGCGCGTTCAAGCTGGGCTTTGGATTCGCCCTCGGCGGTGTCGACGGTGAGTGGCTGCAGTCGTGGTTGGGAGAGGCGCATATCGGCTCCTTCGCTCGGATGGCAGGATACGGGAGCCGAACGGATCAACAGAGGCGAGTAAGGCTCTTCTTAGTCGTCATCGTCATCATCGTCCCAGTCGTCGTCATCCCAATCGTCATCCTCGGCCTCGATCTCCCAAGCAACCAGCGTTTGGCTTGAGCTGTAGTACCGACCCTCGGCTTCGACGTAGCGTCCGACGAGCAACCAACCCGGCAACGACCGGTCAGATGCTCGCTCGACCGTCACAACGCTGGGCAAGCTGACGCCACGCAGATGCTCAGCCTCGTAGACCCGCAGCCGGAACGAGCGCGCCGCCCGGTCGATCGACACCACGCGTCCTTCGAATTCGGCGTAGCGCACGATCTCTTCGGATTCGCCCGTGCCTGGCTGATTCGGCGGCGTTGGAAGGGCAGATTGATCAACCGGCGTGGCTCCGGCCCAATTGCTCCAATCGGACCAACGATAGGTTCCGGGGGTCTCCAGAGCTTGCCCGGCGATCACGATGAACATGTAGCGGACTCCGACATCAAGACCCTCGACCGACGCCATGCCGCCTGCGTCCGGCGTCCCCGACCAGTAGCGGCCGTCAGCACCGCTGGCCTTGATCAGATAGAGCAGATGGATGTCCGCATTGGCCGCCGGAATCCAGCTCAGATCTACGGCACCGCTCACCAGACCCGTCGTCGCCACGAGACTCGTCGGGTTCCCCAACACAGCTTGCGGCAACTGCGGAGGCGGAGGTGGCTCGATGGGTTCCTGGGCCACCGTACGCTGTTGGCCCAGTTGCACACCGGGGAGGACGTCCAGAGACGACAGCGTGAGCGCGACGGCAGTCACGGCGGCGACTGTCAGCATCCCGGCGACGATTCGTTCTCTTGATCGAAGGAAGCGCAAGAAACCGCTCATTCTGCCCCCCCAATGCCCGCGCCGTGCCGCACTCCTCGCAGGGGCCATGCTATCGATCTGCCATCGGGCTTGGGTGACCACGCGGTCCGGGTCGGGTCAAATGACGGAGTTGAGCCGCTCGATGAGGGTGTCGAGTTGGTCGGCTCGAGGGGTTGAGATACGGAGGTGCCCGGCAAGGAGCGGGTTACTGTAGGTGCGGGTGAACACGCCAACGGCGGCGAGGCGGTCGTGCAACTCTCGGCCCGTGCCGATCGCCGGGTCGATTTCGACCAGGATGAAGTTGGATGTTGAGGGCAACGGGCGCAGAACCTCGATGTCGCGCAGTACTGCGTAGAGCAGATCTCGGGTGTCGCGGATAGTGTCGATCTGGCCGGAGATCTCGGCGAGATGCTCCAACGCCGCGATGCCCGCGACCTCGGCCGCCTGATTCACGTTGTAGGGCTGCTTGATCTTAATCAGATCGGCGACCAGGTCGGGATGCGCCAGCGCGTAGCCGAGGCGCAACCCGGCGATGCCGGCCCACTTGCTGAAGGTGCGCATGATGACGAGTCGCGGGAACTCGGAGAGTAGGTCCTGTGCGGAGGAATCAACCCCCGCGAACTCGATGTATGCCTCGTCGAGCACGACGGTCGCGCCCCGACCAAGGACCTCGCAGAGCAGGTCTCTCGGTACGAGGTCGCCGGTTGGATTGTTCGGCGAGGTGAGGACCACAATGACCTCATCAGTCGACTCCTCAACCGCCTGCAGCAGCGCGTCGCCGGGTAGACCAAAGCCATCCCCTCGCGGGACGTCGATCAGGTTCAACTCGTTGATGTCGGCCAGGAAGGGATACATCCCGAACGACGGCGGGCTGGTGATGATCGACCCGCCGGCAGGGAGCAACGCCCGCAGGGCCAGGTCCAGGAGTTCGTCGGCGCCGGACCCGGCGACGATCATTGACGGGTCGAGCCTGGTGTAGCGGGACAGCGCGGCGCGGAGCTCGGTCTGGTTGGGATTGGGATAGATCGAGCCGAAGTGGGGATCGGCCAGCGCGCGAGTTAGCGCGTCCCTGACCCGAGGGTGCATGCCGTAGGGGTTCTCGTTGGCGTCGAGCTTGAGGCAGTCCTCGGGCTGGAGCCCGGCCTGTCGAGCGCGCTCCACGAGCGGCACCACGGGCGCGTAGCCCGGCAGTTGCGCCAGATGTGGGCGGACCTGGGGGCGCTGGGAGCTCATCGGTCGCGGCGTCGACGTTCGAGCGAGCGGGCGTGCGCGTCGAGGTGCTCGGCGTGGGCGATCAGCTCGGCGTCGGCGGAGACTTCATCGAGCAGCTCGTCGCTGACCTGTACGACAGTGGTGATCTTCATGAACTCGCCGACGTTCAGGGCCGAGGCGAACCGCGCCGATCCACCGGTCGGCATGACGTGCGACGGGCCGGCGACGTAGTCGCCCAGCGCCTCGGGCGAGGCTTCGCCGACGAAGAGGCCGCCGGCGTTGCGGACGTCGCCGATTCGTCGGTGAGCATCGTCGACGACGAGCGCCAGATGTTCGGGCGCGTACTCATTGGCGATGGCGAGCGCCTCGTCCAGATCGGGAACAAAGGCGAGGCCGCCTCGGGATCGGACGGCGTTGAGAGCGATCTCGCGGCGCGGCAGGTCGGCTGTTTGATCGAGCAACTGGATCACCACGGACTCTGCCAGCGCTTCGCTGGTAGATATGAGAATCGGTGCGGCGAAGTTGTCGTGTTCGGCCTGTGCGAGGAGGTCGGCGGCGACGAGCTCGGGGTTCGCGGTCTCGTCGGCGACGATCAAGGTCTCGGTGGGCCCGTAGATGGCGTCGATGCCGACGACGCCGTAGAGCCGTCGCTTGGCGGCGGTGACGAAGCGGTTGCCGGGGCCGAAGATTTTGTCGACCGCGCCGATCGACTCGGTGCCGTAGGCGAGCGCGGCAATCGCTTGGGCGCCTCCGACCTTGTAGACGGTGTCGACGCCCGCGATTTCAGCGGCGACCAGTTTGAGCGCGTTGACCGTGGCTGTACCGTCCTCGGCGGGGACGGCAGGCGAGGCGATGACAACCTCGGGCACCCCGGCGACCTGGGCCGGGATCGCGGTGTGCAGGACCGTCGATGGGTAGACAGCGGCGGTACCGGGGACGTAGAGGCCGACCCGGGCGAGGGGCCGGACGAGCTGCCCGAGGCCGCCGCTTGAGAACGACTTGGCGGCGTGCTCAAGCTGCATCTCGTGGTAGCGGCGCACGCGATCGGCGGCGTGTTGAAGGGCGGAGACCAGCTCGGCGGAGACTTCGCTGCGCGCCTCGGCGAACTCGTCCTCGGTCACGATCAGCGAGTCGGGCGCGGCGCCGTCGATCGCCTCGGCGATCTGGCGGACGGCCGCATCACCGCCGCTGCGGACCTGTTCGATGATCCGGCGAACCGCTTCCTCGAAGTCCGGTTCGTCGTCGAAGAGGCGCCGCAGGATCTGGCGCTCGACCTCGCTCAGTTCGTCGTCGTCGGGGCGGCGGCGGGAGAGGAGCTGCTCGCGCGCGGCTGCCGCGCCGCGCCAGATCGGGATCTCGATGTCCGTGGCGCTGACCATCAGTCGGCGCCCAGCCAGTCGCGGAGAACGCTTGCGGTCCGCTCGGCGGTGGACTCGAAGAAGCCGTCGAGGATGCTCTGATCGACATGACTGAGGCTGTCGTCGAGGAGCTCGGGAATCGTTTCCATGAAGTCGCGGAGCCCAGACTCGCTCTCGATGCCGGCGCTCTTCAGGTGTCGCGAGGCGATGAAGGAGAACCGGTCCCAGTCTGGTGGGTGCTCTGTCATCGCGGCCGTCGTGTCGCGCCAGCGTTCCAGCAGCGGACGGTCGACGAAACCGGCGTCGATCTCAATGGCAGAGGCGACGAGCGCCTGGCGAATCTGCTGCATCTGCTCATCGGACTCGCGTTCGCGGCGGTCGAGTTCATATTGCAGGACGCGGTCGAGCAGGTTCGCGTGTGAGCTGCCGCCGAGCACCGAGCGCGAGCCGAAGAAGGGTCGGTAGATCTGCAGCACGTACTCCTGATCCATGATCACGTGGGTGAGATATCCGGCGACCCAGGCGATCGTCTCGGCACTGAGATCGGACGGGTCGCGGAACGCTTGGTGGGTGGAAAAAAAATTCTCGACGCAGTCCTGGTGGCCGTCGTCGTATATGTCGAAGAAGTGCGTGCGCTCTCGATCCCAGCGGGTCAGGACGCGGATATCGGGGGTCGTGGCGCCCAGCAGATAGTCGCCGTTTTGCTCGCCGAACGAGACGCCGTCGGCGTCAACCTGTCCGCCCGCGCGGACGGCGGCGATCATGTGGGTGACCAGCGGAGGCATGATCGGAGTGTATCCCGCCTGCGTATTCTTGACGTATGAGGTGGTTGCTTCGTCGTCCCCTGCGAGCGCTGGCTGTAGTCCTGCTCGGGCTGGGTCTGGGCTCCGCCACGCTCAGCGCGTGCGGGTCGGACAACCCGCCGGGGGCGCTGCACGTCTCGAGCATGGCGCAGGAGATCGGTCCGGTCTCGGCGAACTTTGTCGGCCGCGCCCTGGACCGGGCCGAGCGGCAGGACGCAGCCGCCTGGATCCTGATGATGGACACGCCCGGAGGTTTGATCTCGTCTACCGATGACATCGTGCAGCGGATCCTGGCGGCGGAGATTCCCGTGATCGTGTTCGTCAGCCCGGCGGGCGCTCGGGCGGCGTCGGCCGGGACGTTCATCACGCTGGCGGGCCACATCGCCGCGATGGCGCCCAACACACAGATCGGAGCAGCGCACCCGATCTCGGGCAGCGGCGACGATATCGACGGTGATCTCCGCGAGAAAGTCACCAACGACGCGGCGGCCGACATCCGGGGAATCGCCAAGCATCGAGGCCGCAACGAGGAATGGGCCGAGGACGCCGTGCGCAACTCCGTATCGATCACCGGGGACGAGGCGGTTGAGCTCAACGTGATCGATCTCGTTGCCGCCGATCTCGATGATCTCATCGAGCGGATCGACGGGCGCGTGATCCAGCTCGAACCGGGCGGCGACAACGTGATCCTCGATATCGGCGACGCGCCGATCGTGGAGACCAACTACAACTTCGCCGAGTCCGTGCTGGATGTGATCGCCGACCCGAACATCGCTTTCCTGTTCACCTCGATCGGCAGTCTGTTGCTGTTGATCGAGGCGTTCTCGCCGGGCCTGGTCGGTCCGGGCGTGTTCGGCGTGATCATGCTGATCTTCGGGTTCTTCGCGCTTGGTCCGCTGGACACGAATCCAGCCGGGATCGCGCTGCTCGTGCTGGCGATCATCCTGTTGGTGGCGGAAGTGTTCGTGGCCGGGTTTGGCTTCCTGGGGATCGGCGGGATCATTGCCTTGATCCTGGGCGGACTGTTGCTGATCGGCGACGCCTCCGTCGATGCGGAGAAGGTCTCGATCTGGGCACTAATTGTCGGCGCCGGTCTGATCGGTATGGTCGTGTTTGGTTTGGGCACGCTGATCGCGGTCGATCGTCGTCGTCCCAAGTGGCGCCCGCGGTTGACCTCGACCGATTCCGAGGGGATCGTCGGCAGGACGGGCACCGCGCACAATTCGCTCACGCCCGGCGGCACGGTGGTCGTGGACGCCGAGTTGTGGTCGGCCCGCGCGGCGGCGGGTCGCGAGATTGCCGAGGGCAGCGCGGTCAAAGTGATCGGCATGGAAGGCCTGACCGCGATCGTCGAATCGATGGAGCCGCTGGTCGAGGAGTCTAATGAGTGAGTCGAAGTTCGATCTCTACTTCGCCGATCTCGACGACGCGGAGCGCGTCGTCGCCCTGAGGATCCGCGACGCCGTGCGGGCGGCGGTCGGCGACCATCCCAGGATCTCCGAGACGACGAAATGGAACTACCCGGCCTGGGTTTACGCCGCGAAGAACGGCAACATGTGCAGCATCATGGGCGCGAACGGATACGTGAGGTTGCAGTTCTTCCGCGGGATGGAGTTGCCCGAGGCGGAATCGCGGCTGGAAGGCACGGGCAAGGGAATGCGCCACCTGAAGGTCTGGTGCGACGCCGAGTTTCCGTCTGAGCAGATTCACGGCCTGGTGCGGGATGCTGTGGCTCTGCATCAGGGACGTGCCGGGTAGTCAATTTCGGTAGGCAACGGACTTTTGGGGGCGACCGCAAGGGTCGCCCCCAACCAGGTGAGTCCCGCCGTTGTGGTGCCGTTCATCTACTCCTCGGGCGGCAGGAGGACGGCGTCGATCACGTGGATCACGCCGTTCGCTGCTTCGATGTCGACGATCACCACATTCGCCTCGTCGATTCGTACCGTGTCGCCGTCGACCGTGATCGACACCGCTTCGCCCTGCACGGTGACGGCTGATTCGAGGCTGACCACGTCATCGGCCCGCACCTCGCCGGAGATCACGTGGTAGAGCAGGATGTTGGTCAGTGCCGGGATGTCTTCCAGCAACGCTTCGACCGTGCCTTCGGGCAACGCGGCGAAGGCGTCGTCCGTGGGCGCGAAGACCGTGAACGGTCCTTCGCCTTGCAGTGTGTCGACCAGATCGGCCGCAGTCAGCGCCGCGACAAGCGTTTCGAAGCGGTCATCGGCCAGCGCAATCTCGACGATCGAGGGAAGCGGCTCGGGCGGCAACAGGACGGCATCGATCACGTGGATCACGCCGTTCGAGGCTGCGATGTCGGTGATCAGCACCTTGGCCTCGTTGATCCGCACCGTGTCTCCGTCAACGGTGATTGAGACGGCGTCGCCCTGGACCGTGACGGCGGAGTCGAGGCTGACCACATCGGCTGCGCGAACGTCACCGGGAACCACGTGGTAGAGCAGGACCTTGGTCAGCGCCGGGATATCGCCAAGCAGCGCCTCGACCGTGCCCTCGGGCAGGGCGGCGAAGGCGTCGTCTGTCGGCGCGAAGACGGTGAACGGTCCCTCGCCCTGGAGCGTCTCGACAAGGCCGGCAGCCTGTACGGCAGCGACCAGGGTCTCGAAACGGCCGTCGGCCACTGCAATCTCGACGATGCTGCCCGGCCCGTCGGCCTGCTCGGCTGACGCATCCTGCTGCTCAGCCTCAGCTTGATCAGCTTGAGCCTGCTCAGTCTCAGCCTGCGCCGCGGGTTCGGACTGGATGGACGGCTCCGGCGGGAGCAATACAGCATCGATCACGTGAATTACGCCGTTTGAGGCGGCGATGTCGGTGATCAACACGTTGGCGTCGTTGATCCGAACCGTGTCCCCGTCGACCGTGATCGACACCGCTGCGCCCTGCACGGTGACGGCTGATTCGAGGCTGACCACGTCTTCGGCCCGCACCTCGCCGGAGATCACGTGGTAGAGCAGGATGTTGGTCAGTGCCGGGATGTCTTCCAGCAACGCTTCGACCGTGCCTTCGGGCAACGCGGCGAAGGCGTCGTCCGTGGGCGCGAAGACCGTGAACGGTCCCTCGCCTTGCAGCGTGTCGACCAGATCAGCCGCAGTCAGCGCCGCAACGAGTGTTTCGAAGCGGTCGTCGGCCAGCGCAATCTCGACGATCGTTCCGAGCTCCTCCTGTTGAGGCTGTGCCTCGGCAGCGGTCTGTGATTGTTGCTGATCAGCCTCCTGCGGCTGATCAGCTTCCTGCGGCTGCTCGACGGCGGGAGCTGGTGATTCCTGTTGCTGCGGTTCGTCGTCAGAGCAGGCGACCGCGAGAGCGAGCGCCAGGCCCAGGAGGGCGGCGACTCCCGCCTTCACCGCTGATCTGGGCTGCAGCCGGGTCGTGACTCCCAGCATCTTGGTCAATGTGTCGAGCATGTTGTCCTCTCCAACCTGCTGTGCTGTCCGCATCGGCGTGCCCCCTGGCTGGAGATATCGCGGCAAATGCGGTTTATTGTCCTCACATAGTAGGTATATATACCTCGTCTTGTCAACTATAGTCAGCAGGAAGAGTGCTGCTTGACGTGGAGAACCAGCAATGGAGCGGATGATCGAGGCCGAACTGCTGCGCGTCCGCTACACGGAGGCGCTTCTGGCAGCCGATGAACGCGAGGCGGAGCTGGTGGTCGTGGACGCGCTCCGTCGCGGCATCGAGGCGGAGCCGATCTATCTCGAGATCCTGGCCCCGGCGCTGGTTGAGGTTGGCAACGCCTGGATGAAGGGCGATTTGAGCATCGCTCGGGAACACCTGGCGACCAGTGTCACGCTCGATCAGATGGCGCACGTTCGAGATGGCGTGCGCCGCCGAGAAGACGTGGACGCCGATGTCGTGGTGGCGGCCGTCCAGGGCGAGCACCACTTCGTCGCGACCCGGATGATCGCCGACCTCTTCCTCTTCGACGGCTGGAACGTCTCTCACCTGGGGCCGGACACTCCGACCGAGGACCTGGTCGAGCTGGTCGACGAGCGGCAGTCCGATCTGGTCGTGCTATCGCTCTCTCACCCGGACCGCGCGTCGATCGCGCAGGAAGCGGTCGGGCGGCTCAAGGCCCTCGACCATCATCCCGCCGTCTTCGTCGGCGGTCGGGGGATTCCGGCGGGCCCGGAGTTCGACGAACTCGGCGCCGATCTGATCTCGTCAAACCCCGCCGAAGCTGTGCGCACGGCGCGCGAGCTGCTGGGCATTCGTCGCCAGCGGCCCAGCCTGGAATCGCAGCTCAGTACGCTCGGACGCCGCGTCCAGGCGCTGCGCAAGGAACGAGGCTGGAGCCAGCAGCGGCTGGCGGAAGCCGCCGGACTCGACCGCACCTACCTCGGCACGGTTGAGCAAGGCAGGCAGAACATCACGATCGGCGCGGCGCTGAAACTGGCCGACGCCCTTGAGACCTCACTGCTTGAACTGCTCGATCCCCGCTAGACGTTTCCCCTGGGGCGTGTTCACACATTCACTCCACTGGCACTCCACTGGACTCAGGATGCCGAGGGCGCTTGACGCGGGCTTGAGCTGGCACTCCGTTCGCGATGCCGCCTGCGATCGTCGCCCCGTGTCAGGCACGGTGCGACGCGGAATGCGGCTAGCAGTGTTGTTGCAGGGGCGATCGCGGTACGCGCAGGCCTCTAGTAGGAGTGGATGGCGCGCTTGGCGTTTCGGGGGCGCTGGGGGATTCGGGCGGCTCGGCCGGTTCGGTCGCGGAGGTAGTAGAGGCGGGAGCGGCGGACCCGGCCTCGACGGGTGACCTCGACCTTTTCGATCCGGGGTGAGTGGTAGAGGAAGGTGCGCTCAACGCCGATGCCCTTGGTGACGCGGCGGACGGTGAAGTTGGAGGACGAGCCCTGCTTCTTGCGGCGGATGACCACACCCTCGAAGACCTGGGTGCGTTCGCGGTCACCTTCGACAATCACCGCGTGGACGCGGACAGTGTCGCCGGGCTGGAACTCTTCGATATCCGGATTGCGTTCATAGGTCAGGAGATCGCTGCGGTCCATGATCAGCTCCGGATGGAAGGTTGGGGTGAAACTTGTGATTCCATCTTAGGCCCGCAATCGGCCTGCGTTCTAGGCTCCGCTCGCATCCGAGCATGCCTGCGGCTCCAATCTGCGGCGCGCCGACTGTCACCCACGCCACACCGGAATGATCGAACTCTCGAACAGAACCCATGTCCTCATACAATCATCGTGACCGACCCTCCGGAGCCGATGGCGAGCTAACCATGACGCACCTGACCACCAATCCAACCTCACGAACAGCCTCGATTTTTCACCGCCCAATCCCGCACAAAATCGCCCAATCTCGCTTAGATCCGAACAAAATCGAACGCTCCAACACTCCAATTCGGACCCAAAGCACCTGCGAAACCTATCCAAAATTGTCAAAAACTATCCCTTCGGATCGCGCGATCCCCAGCAATACACGGGACTTCCGCCTTTTTTCCGCTCACAGAAAAATTCTCCGCAGAAGACGCGATCCATCCAACCCCTGGATCAGCTCTGCTGGGACGATCCGCCGCCGTCCTCGAGCATGTCCGGCCGGCGCTCGCGAGTCCGCTCCTGCTGCTGCCCGCGACGCCAGCGATCGACGGCGCCATGATCTCCGCTGAGCAGCACGTCGGGCACGCGCCAGCCGCGGAACTCGGGCGGTCTTGTGTACTGGGGATATTCGAGCAATCCCTCGGCGAATGATTCCTCGACCGTCGATTCGGCAGAGCCGAGGGCTCGCGGTTGGAGACGGACGACCGCGTCGACCAGGACGACCGCGGCCGGTTCGCCGCCGGAGAGGACGTAGTCCCCAATCGAGATTTCCTCGTCGGCAAGGTATTCGCGCACTCGTTCGTCGACGCCTTCGTAGCGTCCGCAGAGGACGATCAGGCGGTCCTCGGTTGCGAGCCGTTGGACCAGCCGCTGCTCCAGTCGCTTGCCCTGCGGGGTGAGCAGGACGGCGCGTCCTGGATTGCCGCGGACGCGCAGCGATTCCACGGCGCGGAACCAGGGTTCGGGCTTCATCACCATGCCCGCGCCCCCGCCGTAGGGGTAGTCGTCGACGGTGCGGTGCCGATCGTCGGTGTAGTCGCGCAGATCGTGGACGCGGATATCGACGACGCCGCGGTCGCGGGCGCGCTTGATGATGCTGTGCTCAAACGCGCCCGCAAGCAGCGGTGGGAAGATCGTGACGACGTCGATCCGCATGGGCTCTCTCGAGCCTCGTACCTGGCCCAGTCAGCTCAGACGGCTCAGTCGCGGCGGAATGCGGCGCTCGGATCCCAGCGCCGTCCATTGCTGCTCGAGGGTCCCTTGTTCGTGCTCGCGACCGACTGCCGGTTGTGTAAGAACGCCGGAGTCGCCAACTCTTCCGGACTGCGAGGTTCGACCGGTTTGAAGGTCAAACCCTGGAGGATCTCTTCGCGCGAGGGCTGCGGGGCCGGCTCCGCAAAGGCTGGCGGATGCTGAGCGCCCTGGCCAGCGAACGAGGGCATTCTGCCGGCCTGGGACTGCTGGTTGGCCTCGACGAAACCAGTGGCGATCAGCGTCATCTGAATGTCCCCGTCGAGGTCTTCGTCGACCACGGTACCCATGATGATCTCCGCATTGGGATGGACCTTCTCGCGGACGAAGTCGGCGATCTGCGACAGCTCCAGCATGCCCAGGTCGCCGGCCGAGGTGACGTTGTAGAGCACACGCGTCGCGCCATGGATGCTGTCCTCGAGCAACGGCGAGTGGATCGCTTCCTCTGCGGCGTCGATCGCGCGGTTGTCGCCCGCGCCGTGGCCGAGCGCCATCAGCGCGTGTCCGCCGCCGCCCATCACCTTCTTGACGTCGTTGAAGTCGAGGTTGATCTCGCCGGGGACCGTGAGGACGTCCGAGATGCCGCGAACGGCCTGGCGTAGCACGTCATCGGCGCGGTGAAACGCCTGCGTGACCGTGAGGCTGCGATCGTTCTTGTCGACGAGACGCTGGTTGGGAATCACGATCACGGTGTCGGCGACGTCGTTCAACCGGTCGATGCCGTCTCGAGCCGCATCGGACCGCGGAACGCCTTCGAACTCGAAGGGGCGAGTGACCACGGCGATCGTCAGCGCGCCCGCCTGGCGCGCCATCTCGGCCACGATCGGGGCCGCTCCGGTGCCCGTACCACCGCCCATGCCGGCCGTGATGAAGGCCATGTCGACATCAGTGAACAGATTGCGAATCTCGTCGCGGCTGTTCTCCGCGGCGCGCGCGCCGCGCTCCGGGTCGCCGCCGACGCCCAGACCGTCCGATTCGGCGTCGGCGATGCGGATGATCGTTTCCGCCTTGGAGCTGGAGAGTTGCTGGTTGTCGGTATTGACCGCGACAAACTCGACCCCGCGAATCTTGTCGGCGATCATCCGGTTGACGGCGTTGCAACCGCCGCCGCCGACGCCGACAACGGTGATCGGCGGGATGCCCTCGTCGCGGCTGCTCTGGTGTCGTCTGTTCATCTGCGCATTCCTCTCTGCCGTCAGGCTGTGCTGGGTCTTGCTGGTTCCTTGTTGCTGGTGTCTTGTCGTACTCGTCTTGTTGGGGCTGGCGGCTTCCGTCCGCACATTGGACGGATGGCCTCGGCTGGGGTTATGAGTTCGGACTGAAGGCGCGGGCGATGCTGGCCACGCCGGACGCGAGTGAGGCGAGCATCGAACCACCGCCTGCTGCGCGGCGGGGCGCTCCGCCGTCGTTCGGCTGCATGATGTCGCTCGAATCGAGCATCCAGTCCAACATCCCGACCGCGCCAAGCGCGTCGGGGCGGTTCAACTTGTCGGTCAGTCCGATCAGATCGCCGCCGTCGGCGACGCGAGCCGGCGTCTCCAGCGCTTTGCCGAACAGCAGGTCAATACCGCCGAGCATCGCGCCGGAGCCGGTCAGGACGATCCCCCCGGCGGCCGCCGACTGGAGTTGGTGTTCGGTGATCCGATTGGAGAGCATCGAAATGATCTCGGTGACCCGGGCGTTGATGATCTCGGCGACGAAGGAAGGCGCGACCGTCTGCGCTTCGCCGGCGCCGGGCGAGAATCCGCGCAACTCGATATCCGCAGCGTCGTTGGGTACGAGCTGCGGGATCGCCTGGCCGTAGAGATGCATGATTCGCAGGGCTTCGTCGTTGCTGCAATGCAAGCCGATCGAAAGATCGCGGGCCACGTGGGCGGTACCGATCTGGATCGCGGAGGTATGAGAGATCGCGCCGTCCTCGAAGGCGGTCAGCGTGGTGGTGCCGGAGTCGAGGCCGATCACCAGCGCCCCGAACTCCTTCTCTTCGCCACGCACGGCGCGCTCCGCGCCGACGACCGGCTTTGCCGCGATCAGCTCGACATCGACGCCGGCGTTCTGGACGCAGTGCGCCGCGTTCTGAATGGCGCTCTGCGAGGCCGTGACCAGGTGCATCGACACGTCGAGCCGCTGTCCGTGCTGTCCGCGCGGATCAAAGGAGCGCCGCTCCGAGTCGACGACGTAGTAGCGAGGGATCGCGTGGAGCAAGGTGCTGGTCGTGTTAATCGTGACCGCGCGACCGGAATCGATGGCCCGGATCAGGTCCGAGTCACGGATCGGCTCGCCGAAAGACGGCAGGGCAACGGCGCCGCGGTTGTTCATGCTCGTCAGGTGGGCTCCCGACACTGCGACGCCCACGGAGAGAATCTGCCGGGCCGAGGAGGCCTCGGCCTGATCGAGCGACTGGCGAATCGCGGCCGCTGCGCGAGAAACATGCGAAATCTGGCCCGCTTCGATTCCGCCAGATGGCGACTGGCCGACGCCGAGGATGTGTAGCTGGTTGTGCTCGTTCCGTCCGCCGACGACCGTAGTGATGACCGACGACCCGAGATCAATGGCGACACTGGCTGATGACGTTGGCGGCATATTCACTCCAGTCGTTCTTCGGTGTTCTTGTGTGTTGGTCTCGTAGCTGGGCTATTCGCTGACGCTGGCTGCGGTCTGCTCCTGGATTCGGATGCCGCGGCCGAGATTGAGTCCGATCTCAACCCGGGGACGCAGACCGAAACGGAGGTCGGCGAACAACAGGGGTTCGCCGCGAAGCTGCGCTCCGCGTTCGAGCAGATCCCAGACGGCGTACTTGTAGTCGAGTCCGTCGGCGTCGCCAAAGACGATGCGGCCGTGCTCGGTGATGATCACCAGCCCGTCGCTGAGTGACCATTCGTAGGCGAGGACGCCGGGCAACGGCAGGGGCGCGCCCCGGCGGTGAAGCTCAGTAGCCAACTCGATGGCAGACGTATCCACGATCGCGCCGGCATGAATCGCCGGCAGCGCCGAGACTTGGGTCACAATCGGTCCGTCGGATGAAGGCGCAGCGCCCTCGAGGATCACGCCCTCAGCGTCAATTGCCCACACTGTGTTGTTGGCCCGCCACCGGCCCCACGGCTCGCGTTCCACTATGACAACTCTTATGCCATTCGGCCAGTCCCTAACGATGTTCACCTCTTTGATCATCGGCAGCGCCGCCACGCGCCGCTGGGCGGCCTCGAGATCCGCCAGCATGACGTGTTGCCCCTTCAGACCGACGAGCTGCCTGACCGAGGCGGCGGAGACGACTTCCGCGCCTTCCACATCGACGGACTTGATGTCGAACAGCGGTGAGTTGAGCAGCGCGATCATCACGGCCAGCGACACGATCGACAGGCCAACAGCGAGATACACGAGCCGCGACCAGCCAACCCGAATCCGGGTCGGCGAGAGCTTGCGCCACGACCCCACCTTGGCAATCGCCCGCTGCCCTCGGCTCGGCGGCAGGGGCTGAACAACCGGTTCGACACCGGTGTCCGATGGGCTGGTCGGAGGCGTTGCAGTGGAGTCCGTCACTGGTGGGCACCGCCGTCTGCCTGCGCTCGGAAACGGCGGCGCGCCAGGCGGCGCTCGATACCGAGCTCAACCAGGCGGTCAACCAACTGGGACAGCGGCAATCCGCTGACCTCGAACAGTCGGGGATACATCGAAGCTGAGGTGAAGCCGGGAATCGTGTTCAGTTCTCCCAGCCAGATTTGCCCGTCCGGACCGACCAGAAAGTCGGCTCGGACCATGCCCTCAGCGCCGATCGCGCGCCAGGCCTGCAGGGAGACGTTCTGCAACTGCAGCGTCGTCTCCTGATCCAGTTCGGCGGGAGCGATGAGCTCTGTCTGCGGATCTTCGTACTTCGCCGTGTAGTCGTAGAAGTCCCGCTTGGTGCGGATCTCCCCGAGCGGCGAGACAATCGGGGAATCACCGTCGAGCGAACCGAGTACGCCGCACTCGATCTCCCGCGGAGTGGGGATGGCTTCTTCAATCAGGATCTCGGAGTCGCAGGCGAACGCCATCGCGATTGCTTCGGCCGCCTCTTCGCGACTGTTCACCCGGCTGATGCCGATGCTTGAGCCGCCCCTGGACGGCTTGACGAAGTACGGGTAGCCAAGTTGCGACGCCTGTCGGACGACCCCGGTCGGGTCTGTTCTCCAGTCTTCACACGCCACGGCGATCCAGGGAGCGACGGGAATGCCCGCCTGGCTGAGAATCTGTTTGCAGCGAGCCTTGTCCATCGCGATCGCCGACGCTCCGACGCCCGATCCGACGTAAGGCAGATCGAGCGTTTCGAGGAACCCCTGCAGCACGCCGTCTTCGCCGGTCGTGCCGTGGATCAAGGGGAAAACCGCGTCGCAATCAAGAAGCGCTGACGTTGCCTCATGGCTGATCGGCGTTGAACTGGCAATCATCGGCTCGGGGACTTCTTCTGGAGCCCCGGACTGGATGGCATCCAGGGCGGATCGGGAATGCTCGGGCGTCAGCCAGTGTCCGGATCGCGAGACCGCGAGCGGAATCACGCGCCAGCGCTCGGTGTCGGCAGCGCCGATGACGGCCTGGGCGGAGCGAACGGAGATCGTGTGTTCCACTGAGGCCCCGCCGAAGATGACTCCCAGCCTTCGCGGTTCACTCGTCATCGGCCGCGTCCTCACCTATCACCGCAATCTCGGGCTCGAGCCGGACTCCAAACCGCTCTTCGACGCGGTCTTGCACATGAGCAATCAGCTCGAGGAAGTCGGTCGCTCGCGCGTTGCCAACGTCAACGTTGAGGATGTAGTTGGCGTGCAGGTCGGATACCTGGGCCGCGCCCATGCGTGTTCCCTTGAGTCCCGCCTGATCGATAAGTTGTCCGGCGCTGCGCGACTCGTGAGCGGGATTCTTAAACATCGAGCCGAGCGATGGCCCGGTCGGCGCGTTGATCTTGCGAAGGGCTTCGACACGGTCGATCTCGGCGAGGGCCGCGTACACATCACCGGGTCGCAGCTTGAAGGTGAGCGCGGTAATGATGTGGCCCTGCAGTCCGCCGCCGCGGAACTTTGAGTAGCGGTAGGAGAGGCCGAGTTCGTCGGCGCTCAACTCCGCGACATCACCGTTGGGCGCCACCGTCGAGATCGAGACGAGAACGTCCGAGAGTTCAGATCCATAGGCGCCGGCGTTGGTCGGGAGACCTCCGCCGATCGCGCCGGGGATTCCCGCTGCCCATTCGAGGCCTGTGAGTCCAGTGCGAGCTGTTGAACGGGCGAGGGCGGCGAATCGCGCACCTGAGTCGACCTCGAAGGTGGCCTCGCCAATCCGGCGGCAGGCTCTGGTCTCGTTCCTCAATACGACGCCGCGTAGGCCGCCGTCTCGAATGAGGACGTTTGAGCCGGCGCCCAGCACGCTCAATGGGGTTCCGGCGAAGTGAGCCGCGCGGACGATGTCGATCAGAGCGTCGCGGTCGCGGACGACGACGAACCAGTCGGCCGGTCCACCGACCTGCACAAAGGTGTGCCGGCTGAGCAGCTCGGCGCGGAGCGCGCCCAGTTCATGCAGGAGGGCCTGGAGCATCTGCGAGCGGGTCATGACGCTCCGCCTAACCGGGAGAGGATGACGCGGCCGGCCGCGTCGATGTCGCCGGCTCCCATGGTGATGATCAGATCACCAGGCCAGGCGCTCGCGGCGGCCAATGTGCCGCTCTCCTCGACCGTTCCGGCGTAGATCGCCTTGGGCGCGACAATCTCCTCAGCCAGTTGTTCCGATGTCATCTCGTCGCCGCTCATTGCCCGGGCGGCGTAGGTATCGACGGTGTAGACGATGTCGGCGTCGGCGAAGCAGGTGCGGAATCCGTCGATCAGATACGAAGTGCGGGTGTACGTGTGCGGCTGAAAGAGGACCACGATGCGACGCTCGGGCCAGCGCGAGCGGGCGGCGGCGATGGCGGCGGCGACCTCGGTCGGGTGGTGGGCGTAGTCGTCGAGCACAACGATGTCGTTGGCCTCGCCGTGCAACTGGAAGCGTCGGTTGACGCCATTGAAGGTGGACAGGGCATCGGCGGCCGCGGGTCCGTCGAACCCTGCAGCTTCGAGCGCGGCGATGGCGATCGCGGCGTTCTGTCGCTGGTATTCGCCCGGCTGTCTCAGGCTCCCGTAGATCGTTCCGTTGGGCGTCGTGAGCCGGTACGTGTCGTCGGGGGAGGTGATGCGGTAGTCGGCAGCGTCACGGGACGAACAGGTCACGACCTTGAGGTCGTGACGGTCAAGTTGCAGCCTGGAGGCCATCTTCCTCGAGAGTTCGGAGTCGACGCCGACGACCAACGTGCCGTTGCGTTTCAACGTGCCGAGGTAGCGGAGGAACGCCTCCTCGAGCGCTTCCTGCGATCTGTAGTAGTCGAGGTGGTCAGGTTCGCAGTTCGTCAGTGCCGCCACCTGAGGCGTGTAGTGGTGGAAGGCGCGACCGTACTCGTCGGCCTCAAGCACAAGCCAGGGGTCCGCGCCGCGCCTGGCATGGACGCAGAGGCCCGGAACCTCACCGCCGATCACGTAGCCGGCATCGCGTCCGGAGGCGCGCATCGCGTGAGCGATCATGGCAGTGGTCGTGGTCTTGCCGTGTGATCCACCGACGGCGATGACTTCTCTGGGAGACGCGATCTCGGCGAGCAATTCGGCTCGGGTTTGCAGTGGAATGCCAAGTGCTATGGCTCGGGCGACCTCCGGATGCGTCTCGGGGACGGCCGCAGTACGTACGACCTGCGTCGCTGTCGTGACGTGATGCTCGTTATGACCAATGAAGATTCGCGCGCCACGATCCCTCAGCGGTTGCAGGATCGGCGAGTCCGAGCGGTCGCAACCAGATACAACCAGGCCGTCGTCGAGCAGGATGTGGGCGAGGGCGGACATGTGGATTCCGCCGACTCCGATGAAGTGAACATTGATCGTCATCGTTACGTCACTTTGCCACAGCGATGATCACTTCGGCAATGCGCCGCGCGGCGTCGATTCGGCGTTGCTTGAGCATGGCTTCGCGCATCGACCGCAGGCGGTCCGTATCGTCGAGCAGGCCTGTGGTCAGGTCGAACAGCTCGTCCGTGATGCGTTCGTTGTCGAGCACCACCGCGCCTCCGACATCGGCGAGCAGGTTGGCGTTGTAGCGCTGGTGACCTCCGGCCTCACCAATCGGTGCGAGTACGGCCGGGAGACCGGCGGCGGGATATTCGCCCATCACGGACGCGCCGGCTCGGGAGACCGCCAGGTCGCACGCCGCCATCGCGAGCGGCATTTCCTCGGACATATACGTGTAGAGCCGGTATCGTGATTGCAGCTTGGCCGGCAGCCGATCACGCATCTCGGAAAGTCGGGCGAAATCGTTAGGTCCGGAGATGTGAATCAGTTGGGTCCGGGAGAGCCACTGCTCGAGGTGATCGGCG
This sequence comes from Dehalococcoidia bacterium, assembly GCA_022822855.1. Taxonomy (GTDB): domain Bacteria; phylum Chloroflexota; class Dehalococcoidia; order Bin125; family Bin125; genus Bin125. The sequence goes on along the minus strand of JAJDYG010000027.1, from coordinate 21,569 downwards.
ATGCAGTCGTTGATTCGCTGGGCGCCTCGGACCGCGCCAGTGACGAGCAACGCCGGACCGCCGTTGAGCTGGAAGTGGGCTCGGGCCATCGGTTTGTCGAGATCTTCGAATCCCGCCCGCAACGGGTAGCCGGTGACCACTGCCTTGCCCTGTCTGTAGCGCTCGCTCGATCGTTGGTGCGTGACGCAGATCCTGCCGGCGAAGGGAGCGAGGGCCTTGAGGGTCCAACCCGGTTCGATGTCGGGTTGGAGCAGGACGATCGGTCGTCGGGCCAACCAGGCGGCGACTCCGACCGGGGCGGAGACGTAGCCGCCGGTGAGGAAGACGACATGTGGTCGGTAGCGAAGCATCAGCACGAGCGCGTCGATCACGCCGGTCGCCGTTGCGCCCAGTGAGAGCAGCTTCGAGAGCGGATTCCGTCCACGCAGAGCGCGAGCCGCGATCGTCGAGTAAGGCAGATCGGCTTCGACGGCCAATTCAGACTCGACGCCGTCGGCCGTGCCGGCGAATCGGAACTCGACCGCCTCGCCGCGCTCCTCGACCAGCACGCGCAACGCGTCGGCCACGGCGAACGCGGGGAAGACGTGGCCTCCCGAGCCGCCGCCGGAGAGCAGAATCCGCATCGCGCTCATCAGGTGCCGTCCCCGCGACCACTGTGGAATGGAGAGACGGATGGTCGCTTGTCTTCATGTTTGGGAGCCACGTCACGAGTCGGCGCGGGGTCTTCGAGCGGCGGATCGGCCGTCTCGGGCATGGTCCCGCGACCGTGCCGGGAGATGGAAACCAGGATGCCCGCGGCTGCCATCGAGGCGATCAGGGCCGACGAACCGAAACTGAGGAAAGGCAGGGGGATACCGGTCAAGACAATGGTGCGCATCACGCCAGCGACATTGAAGAACGCTTGTAACGCGAACCAGGCGACGATGCCGAAAGCCAGCAGGGTGCCGAACCGATCCTCGGCACGCATACCGGCGCGAATGCCTCGGTAGATCAACACCGAGAAGATCGAAAGCACGATCAGCGCTCCCACCATCCCGGTCTCCTCGCCGATGATCGCGAAGACGCCGTCGGTGTGGGCTGAAGGAACGTAGAAGAACTTCTGCCTCGACGCGCCCAGTCCGACTCCGGTCAGGCCACCGGAGCCAAGCGTGGAGACCAGGTTGATGATCTGGAATCCGGCTTCCTGGGCAACTTCCTCGGCGTTGAAGAACGTGCGGATCCGCTCCATGCCGTAGCCGGCGCCGGCCACGATGGCGAACAACACGGCGGATCCACCGACAAGCAAGATGAACATGTGACGAATCGCTGCGCCGGCCAGGAAAAACATGACCACGCCGGTGCAGGCGATGGCCGCAAACGTGCCGAGGTCGGGTTCGAGCATCAGCAGTCCGCCGATCACACCGATGATCATGCAGAAGGGCGCGAGCCCGAGCGGGATGCGCCTGATCTCGTCGCCTTTGGCGGCCAGCCACGCAGCGACGTAGATGCAGATCGCGAGCTTGGCGAACTCGGAAGGCTGCAAGGCGGGCAGCGAGCCGATCTGAATCCACCGCGTCGCGCCGTTTTCCTCGTGTCCGATTCCAGGAATCAACACCGCAGCCAACAGCAACAGCGATATCCAGATGATGGGAGATGAGAGACGCTGCCAGATGCGGTAGTCGATCCGAGCCAGCAAAACAAAGGCCACCAGACCGATGCCGGCGCCGATCAACTGTCGTGTGGCGAAGTGCCGGGTGTTGCCGTGCAACTCCTGGGAGATGGCGAAGGAAGAAGAGAACACGAAGATCAGGCCGATGAAGACGAGGGCCAGGACCGACCCGATCAACACCCAATCGGGAGGCGAAGCCCGACGGCGCAGGCGGCGGACGATACGTCGTCCGACCGTCAAGTTCTTGTCGCCGTGATGGGCTCCGTTGGTGCGAGGACTCGGTACCCGGACCCGCCCGAGGACGCCTTGCGCTCGGGGGTCGGCGCCGGGCACTGCTGCTCGGTTAGAGGTCACCGCGCAACCCCCGGGATCCTGCCCACTCGCCCACGAGGTCGCGGAAGTGCTGACCGCGCGCTTCGAAATTGGGGTAGGCGTCGAACGACGTGCCGCCAGGCGACATCAACACCGTTTCGCCCGACCGGGCGTGACCGGCCGCGCAGTCGAAGGCCGACTCGAACGTTTGCGCATTCGTTGCGCCGATGCCGTGCCGTTTCAGCCAGGAGGTCCACTGGGGCGCGGATTCTCCAAACAAGGTCACGCTGCGGACGTGATGCTTGAGCTCATCGAGCAGCGGATCGAGGGGGAGATTCTTGTCGCGGCCGCCCATCATCAGGTGCAGCGGACCCCGTGTCGCTCGCAAGCCCGCCAGCGTTCTTTCTGGGGTCGTGGCGATGGAGTCGTTGATGAATCTGACGCCGCTGACCTCACCGACCAGCTCGAGACGATGAGGGACGCCGGAGAAAGTCCGCAAGACATCGACAGCCACCTCGTCCGGCACTCGATCGGCGACGATGGCCAATGCGGCCAAGGCGTTGAGCAGGTTGTGTTCACCGGGAATCCTGATCTCACTGACGTCCATCACCGGTCGGTCGCCGTTGAGAACACGCTCGCCATCGCTGCGGATCGCGGAGGACCACGGCATCGACGGCGTTCCGATCCCGAACCAGCGCTGGCTCGCCTCGGTCCGTGAGGCCGCGGCGGCGGCAAGGGGATCATTGAAGGGCAGGACCACCGTGTCGCGCGGCGATTGGTAATCAACGATCCGGTGCTTGAGCTCCTGGTATTGCTCCCAACTGAACTGATCGAGGTGATTCGGGGTGACGTTGGTGATCGCCGCGGTTTGCGGGCTGCGGGTGGTGCGCAGGAGCTGGGTGTGCGAGATCTCGGCCACCACCGTTTCCTCAGCTGAGATGTCGGGAATCTGCTGTAGCAATCCCCGGCCGATGTTGCCTCCCAGGTGACAGCGAACGCCCGCCGCCTGCAGCATGAGATGAACGAGCGTGGCCGTCGTGGTCTTGCCGGCGCTGCCCGTGATCCCGATCACCGGGGCCGGGCAGCGCTCGAGACAGATCTGCATCGGTCCATAGACGGGGATGCCGCGGCGTTCGGCCTCGAGCAGCAGCGGCACCCGGTGATGGACTCCCTGGCTGGCGATCAGGCCATCGACCTCGTCGAGGATGGTCAGGTCGGCCTGAGAACGGGTGGCTCGCTTCGGGTTTTCATCGACCAGAATGGAGTGGGCGCACTCGCGGTCGAGGAACTTGAGGACGTCGCGCCCCTCGATGCCGAGCCCAACGACGGCGATTCGTTGATCGCGGAAGGATTCAGGTGCTTCGACCGGGGCTGGCAGGTTCATTTGGGCACCTGCAATGCGAGGGCCACGCCGAGGATCCCGCCTGCGATTCCGATCAGCCAGAAACGAGTCACTATCTGCGGTTCGGACCAACCGCCCATCTCGAAATGGTTGTGCAGCGGTGCCATGCGGAAGACGCGTCGGCCCTCCCCGCTGTGGCGACGGGTCCACTTGAACCAGCCGACCTGGACGATGTCGGAGGCGGCCTCGAGAACGAAGACGATGCCGATCACCGGCAGCAAGAGCCAGTGCCCCGTCATCAGTGCGACGATGGCGAGGGTTCCGCCGAGAGCCATGGCGCCGGTGTCGCCCATGAAGATCTTGGCCGGGTGGGCATTGAACCAGAGGAAACCGAGCAAAGCGCCGACGGTGGTGAAGGCGAAGCGGACGAGGAAATCCTGTTCCTGTCCGACCGCGATCACGCCGAACGAAGCGATCGCAATCGCTCCCGTGCCTCCGCAGAGGGTGTCGAGACCGTCGGAGATCGCGACCGAGATGACTGTGGCGAAGACGGTGATCGCGGCGATCACGATGTAAACGGGGCCAAGTGAGAACTGTCCGGCCCAGGGAACGTTGAGCGACTCGACATCGAGCGCGAAGTAGAGAACGAGTCCGACGGCGAGCGAGAAGACGGCAAGGAGGCCGAACTTCAGCTTCCAAGTCAGCCCAGCTTGAATGCGACCGATCAGCGTGCCCAGATCGTCGACGTAGCCCAGGGCTCCCAGGGCGACGATGCCGACCAACGGCAGCAGGATCGACCAACGGTCTCCCTCGACGAGGTTGGCAACGACCGTCAGGACGGCGATTGGGATCAGGAAAATCAGACCGCCCATCGTCGGCGTGCCAGCTTTGACCATGTGGCTGGCCGGTCCCTCGTCGGAGATCGATTTGCCCTCGCTGCGGCGTTGCAGCCAGCGGATGATGAACGGCCCGACGGCGAGCGCGAAGATGAAGGCGATCCCTGCGGTGCCGAGCGAGAAGGTGGTCATGTGGCGGCCAGCCTCTCGACTACGGTTTCCAGATGCATCGCGTGCGAGGCTTTGACCAACAGGGTGTCTCCCGGTTCAAGCGAGTGGAAGAGGAGGTCGGCGGCCTGATCCGCCTCGGCGACCCAGCAAGCTTGAGCGTGCCCGGCCTCGCGCGCGGATTCGACCGTGTCGCGGGATCGTTCGCCGACAGCGATGAGCCAGTCGCAGCGGTCGGCGGCGTACGCGCCCAGCGCTCGGTGGGCCGCCTGTTCCTCGGTTCCAAGCTCGAACATGTCGCCGAGCAGCGCGACACGGCGCGGTCGGCAGTTGGTCAGCAGGTCCAGGGCGGCCTGCATCGAAAGGGGCGCAGCGTTGTAAGCGTCATCGATGATCGTGGCGCCGTTCCAGGCCATCCGACGCGCGAGGCGCGACCCCGGGCGGAGGCTGGCCAACGACTCCGCGATCTCTGGAAGCGTCAGCCCTGCTCGTAGTCCGACGGCGGAGGCTGCCAGCGCAGTCATCGCCTGGTGCGCGCCGACCAATGGAGCCTTGACCCGGACCTGGTCGCGGTTATGCGTGTGATCGAGATCGAACTCGATGCCGTCGAATCCGTTGGCCACCACGTCTGACGCCCGCAGGTCGCAGCGTGGGCCGACTCCGAAGGTGAAAGTCTCGGCGCTGGTGCGCTCCCGCATGCGGCGCACGCGCGGATCGTCGCCGTTGAGGATTGCCAGGCCGCTCTCGGGCAGGGATGCGGGCAGGAGCCCTTTGATTCGCTCAGTGTCGGCAAGGGTGCCGAACCGTTCGAGATGCGTTGGTCCGACGTTTGTGACGATCCCGGTGTTGGGCCGGGCAGAGTCGACGAGCAGCTCCATCTCTTCCTGCGAATACGGGCCGATCTCGATCACCGCCCACTCATCGCCGGAATCGATGCCCAGCAGCGCGATCGGCAAGCCGATGTCGCCGTTGAAGTTTCGGGGCGATTGATGGGCCGAGAAGTGTCGGGAGAGGACCTGGTAGGTGGCCTCACGGACGGTCGTCTTTCCGACGCTGCCGGTTATCCCGACGATCTGCGCCTTCACGTGATCGCGCCAGCGACGGCCGGCCTCCTGTAGCGCGAATAGCGGATCCTGCACGACGAACATCGAAGATCCACGCAGACCCGACGCTTCGGAGACCAGGGCCGCGGAAGCGCCGCGACGCAGCGCGTCGTCGACAAACTGATGACCGTCGCGCGCGTCGCCGCGGAGAGCGACAAACAGCGAACCGGGTTGGGCCTCTCGCGAGTCAACAACGATGTCCGAGAACGCCTCGCCCGTGGAGCCCGGCTCGTTGAGCAGCAGGTCACCGAGCAGCCGGGCGAGGTCCTTGGAGGAGATCATTCTTCTTCCTCCTTGACTTCACTCCCGTCTTCTTCCTCGTCTTCCTGGATGTAGGTCACCGGCGAGGCACTCTGATCGTCGTCATCGACCTCTGCCGCGAGGGCGGATTGTTCGTCGCCGTCCGGTTGCTCCGCATTCAGGCTCGGATCGGTTTGGGGCGCCGTGTTCCAGGCTTCGGTGTCGGCGACGTAGGCCGTCGGCGGCACGCCGAGATAAGGCAGCACCTGGGCCATCAGATCGGAGAAGATCGGCGCGGCGACGATACCGCCGTAGATCTCGCCCTGGGGACGGTCGATGCGGACGAGGACCACGACGCGCGGATCGTTGGCCGGTGCGAATCCGGCAAATGAAGCAAGCGACTCGCCTTCGAGGTAGCTGCCAAACTCGACGACGTCGGAGGTTCCCGACTTACCGGCGACGGGCCAACCATCCACCTGAGCCGGATGTCCCAGGACGCCGTCGACTACGGCCTGCATCATCCAGGTGATCGTGGCTGCGGTTTCCCGGCTGATCGCGCGGAGGCGAGTGCGGGGCTCGAAGTGCTCCACTCCATCATCCGTGATCACCGCCCTGACGAGCCGCGGGTACACGGGAACACCGCCGCGTGCAATCGTCGCGTAGGCCTGGATCATCTGCAACGGCGTGACGGCGATGCCCTGTCCGAACGAATCGGTCGCGAGTTGCGCGGGTGACCAGCGGATGTCGGTCGAATCGGTGACCACGCCGCCGATTTCGCCGGGGAGACCGGAGTCGGTCGTGGTTCCGAAACCAAACTTGTAGAGGTACTCGTAGAAGGTCCGGGCGCCGAGCTTCTGCGCAACCCAGACCGACCCGGTGTTGAGCGAACGCTGCAAGACCTGGGTCATGGTCTGCTCGCCGTGATAGGAGAGGTCGAAGTTCTTGATCGTGCGGTCTTCGATCACGACGGCGCCCGTGTCCACGAATGTCGTGTCGGGCGCGACGACTCCGGCGTCGAGCGCGGCGGCCATCGTGACGACCTTCATCGTCGAGCCCGGCTCGTAGATGTCAGAGGCGGCTCTGGACCTGAGCAGCGCCATCGACTCAGGGCGGTCAAGGTCAATCGTCATTGGGTTGTAGGTCGGCAAGGAAGCCAATGCCAGGATGTCGCCGTTGCGCGGATCCATCATGATGATGTGGCCGCCCTGGGCATCCCATTCATCGACGGCCTGCTGAAGCGTCGATTCGGCAAGCCATTGAAGATTGCGGTCAATCGTGAGCACAACTGAGGCGCCCTGCTGGTAGGGCAGTTCCGCGCGAGGACCAAATGGGATAGGTTGGCCCAGGCCGTCAACTTCCTGGACAAGCAGGCCGGCCTCTCCGGCGAGCACGCCGTCGAGCTGATACTCGAGGCCGGCCAGGCCCTGTTCGTCGCGGCCGACCAAGCCAATCACCGGCGCGGCCATCGAGCCCTCGATGTAGCGGCGAGAGGAGGTCTTGCGGACCTGGACGCCATGAAGGGCCTCGGCATGGATCTGCGCCCCCAGTGCGTTGGACAACCCGTAGGCGATCAACGCGTCGTGTCCGCCCTCGGCGTATGTCTGCGCCGCCAGTGACAGCACCACGGACTCCGGAGCGCGAAGCAGTTTCGCAAGCCGCCGCGAGGCATCGGTCGGCTGGAACTCCGAGCGCGCCCAGAGGCGTGTGTCGACGTGAATCTCCCAGGCGTCGATCGAGGTAGCCAGCGGCAGTCCGTTGCGATCGAGGATGGCCCCGCGAGGGCCCTTGGTTTCTATCGCCCAGGTGCGGTCGGCGTAGGTCTCGTGACGTTCGTGCTCAATCACCTGGATCATGACCAGGCGGACGACGACCACGACGGCCAGTCCGATGAGCAGGGCAACAACCGCTCGCATCCGCCAGGATGAAACGGATTCAAATCCTCTGCCCGAGGACGGACTCGCCAATGTCCGGTCCTTTCGTGATCGACATTTACTCGAAGATCAACAAGTCGAAGAACGAACTCCACTCGGTGCGATCGGTAGTCGTTGCCAGAGCGTCACCGCCCGCGCTCACCAAGGGGGAAAGCGGCAAGAGGCGTGCCGGCAGGGTCCGGGCCGGGGGAGGCTGTTCGACATCGAGGACGACCGTCGGCCGGGCCGGAACCATATTCAGTCGTTCCTCGGCCTGGAGCCGGACTCGGGTCAGCGAACCGAGCTGTCCGACGTGCGCGACGAGCGATCGGATCTCAGAGTGGAGCCGCTCCCGCTCCGCTTCGAGGGCCCGCAGTTCCGTACCGCTCTCGGTCACGCTGGAGGTGCGGAGCACTGGAAGGGTTGCGGCGACGCAGAGGCCAAACACAGCAATCCAGGCCCAGGCCGGCATTCGGCCGGTGTATCGGGGACGGCGCGGCAGGATCGGCCTCGGAAGGGCGTGATGCGAATCGCTGGCCGCCGAGGTCGGCAATGACGCATCAAGCGCCGTGCCCGGTCTCGCCGTTGTCATTGGAACGCCGATCGCCGGCGCAAAGTTCCGCCGAACTCACGAGTTCGGTTGCGAGTTGACGCGGCCCTTGCATCCTCGTTACGGAAAGTTGACCGGCGACGAACTCGAAGCGGGGAAATCGACGTAAAGTGAGATACAGACGCTCGGCAATCGTTGAGCGGATCGTGCGCGCAGACGGGGGGACGTGGTCCACGAACGCCATGGCCCAGGGCCACGCGCAACCGTGTTCCGGTGGTTTGGCGGCGGGGCTTCTCCTTCACTGTAGTGGCTGTTAGGTAGTCCCCTGCACACGATCCGCTCAACGATCTCCGAGCGTTCTCCGTACGCTCTCGGCGCTCCTGTTCTCCATTGCTCCTAATGACTTGAGTGTCTCGCCCGACCAGGGCGGCCGGTCTCTCGTTGCCGGACCGGTTTCGACGGCCGCGCTTGACGGCATGGCTGGCTCGGCAATCGATGGGCGGATCGGGCACCGTCTTGTCGGGACGTGGTCCGCGGTTGTTCCGGCACTGGGCCAGGACCAACCGTGATCCGGTGCTTTGGCGGCGGGACGCCTCCTTCTTTACAGTTTCGGCTGTTAGGTAGTCCCTGGCGCCCGATCCGCTCATCGATATCCGAGCGTGGTTCGAAACCTTGAAGCACTCCTTCTCGTCTGTGAACTGGGTGACCCGATCTCGCTGGTCAGGCATCAGACTGCCTCCGCAGCGCGTAGCCGTGCGCTCCGCGCACGAGGATTCCGTTCAATCTCATCTGCCGACGGACGCAACACGCGGCGCGTCAGTGTGCGGAAGGCCGGCTGCGAACCCGAGGACTGATCGCGCAGGAACTGCTTGACGATCCGATCCTCGAGGGAATGGAAGGCGATCACGACCAGCCGTCCGCCGATTCGCAGGATGCCCCGCGCCTGGGCGAGGAACGCAGCCAGCCGTTCGAGTTCACGATTCACCTCCAGGCGGATCGCCTGGAACACGCGAGTGGCGGGATGCAGACGCGCGCCGGGGCGGATGCCGACAGCATCGACCACGCATTGCGCCAACTCGGTCGTGGTCTGGATCGGGCGGCTGCGGACGATGGCTCGCGCGATTCGGCGCGATCGCCGTTCTTCCCCGTAGTCGTAGAGCAGATTGGCCAGATCTTCGGCTGACCATTGGTTGACGATCTCCTCAGCGGTGACCGTTTGCGCCTGGTCGGCGGGGCCGAGCCGCATATCGAGCGGTCCCGCCGCCTGGAAGGAGAAGCCACGTTCGGGACGATCTAGTTGCAGCGACGACAGGCCGAGGTCACAGAGCACGCCGTCGAGCGGCGTGAGCCCGGCCTCGGTGGCAGTCCGCGCGGACGCATCAAGCCAGGAACGGCGCAACAGCACCCGCTCGCCGAACCTCTCCAATCGCTCGGCCGAGAGGCCAAGCGCATCCGGATCGGCGTCGGTTCCAAGCAGTTGCCCGTCGGGAGCCGAGGCCCGCAGAATCGCTTCGGCATGGCCGCCGAGACCGACGGTCGCATCGAGGTAGCGCCCGCCCGGTCCGACGTTGAGCAGATCAAGCGCTTCGTCCAGCATGACCGGCAGGTGAGTCGGCAAGGATGTCATGGCGACTCCTCGCTCTGATTCGCTGGCCCGAGTGAGTCGGCCAGGTTCTGTAGCAGCTCCGCGTACGATTCGTCGATCTCGGCCTGCTCGGAACGCCAGGCGTCGGTGTTCCAGATCTCGAGATACTCGCCCATGCCGACGATCGTCGTCGCGCCGTTGAGTCCTCGTTCCTCGCGCATCTGCGGCGGGATCAGGATTCGGCCCTGGCGATCGGTCTCGACTCGACGGACGCGGCCGAAGAAGCTGCGGGCCAGCCGACGGGCGGAGGGTCGCAGATTGTCGCCTACGGTGCGTATCTGTTTCTCGGCCTGGTAAGCCTCGGGCGTGTAGAGCTCGAGCTGACCGTCGGGACCCGGCAGCAGGTACCCACCGTGCTCGAACAGATTGCGATACGCAGACGGAATCGCCAGACGACCCCGGTCGTCCAGCCGATGTTCGTATTCGCCGGTGAAGTCGACGGTCGCCACGCGAAAAGCCCCAAATGCTGTCTGTCGTCACGTTATGCCGCGATTCCCACTTTTCCCCATCTTGGGGAACCAATCGCACTGTAGGCACATAACAGGAGGGATTACAAGACCATAATCAGGGAATTCTCCCCCAAAGACGAAATCCGACCGAAATCTGCCTCGGCAGCGGACGACAATCGCCCCGAGGACGAGGAATTCGTCGTAGATAATGTCCGTGGATCACCAAAAGAAACCCAGAACGACCAGATAGAACGCTTGCCATGACCGAGAGTCCGACGGCCGCCGTCCTCACTCTCTCCGATCTGGGCGCCGCTGGCCTGCGCGAGGACACCTCGGGACCGGCGATCCGCGAACGCCTGGCCCAGCTTGGCATTACCGTCTCTGAGCACGCGATTCAGTCGGACGATCCCGATGCGATCGCGGCGCGCCTGCGCGAGTGGATCGCTCAGGGACTCGACCTGATCGTGACCACCGGCGGCACCGGCTTCGGTCCACGCGACAATACTCCTGAAGCGACGCAGCGGGTGATCGAGAGGGAAGCCCCCGGTCTGGCGGAGCTGATGCGGGCAGAAGGCTTGCGCAAGACACCGATGGCGGCGTTGTCGCGAGGGATTTGCGGGATCGCGGGACGGACGCTGATCGTTAACTTGCCGGGCTCGGAGCGCGCCGTCCGCGAGAACCTGGACGCCCTGGCGTCCGTCCTGCCGCACGCCTTGCAACTGATCGCCGGCGACACTGAGCATTAGGCGCTAAGCGACGCGGCGCCGCGCGCCTACACTGGAATCAATGGCTCAACGAACGCTCGCCCGCAATGTCGCCACGGCCCGCGAAAGGCTCGCCGCTGAGTCCGGGACCGTGATCAAAGACTGGGGCGGACGGCTCCCGGTCGCGCTCGTCTACCCCAACAGCTACTACCTCGGCATGTCCAATCTGGGCTTGCAAACAATCTACGGATTGCTCAATCGCCGTGCCGACATCGTCTGCGAGCGTGCCTTCTACGACCCTCCGCACAACTCGGAACGCGGGGACGATCCCTCGCTCGGACCAGTCACGATTGAGTCACAGCGGCCATTGGCTGATTTCCCGGTTGTGGCCTACACCCTGACCTATGAGATCGACTACTACCACGTCGTGCGATCCCTGCAGTCGGCACGGATCGAACCGCTCAGCATCAACCGCGACGACGGCGATCCTTTGATCATCGCCGGCGGCGCGGCCGTGATCACAAATCCGCTGCCCTTGGCCGACTGTTTCGACGCCTTCGTCATTGGCGAGGCCGAGCCGATCCTTCAGCTACTGATCGACACGTTGCAGGAGTACGCCTACAGCCCGCGCGCGGACCAACTCGATGCTCTGTCGAAGATCCCTGGGGTCTTCGTCCCTGCGCGCGGCGCCGGAGGCGGAGTCGAACGCCAGTGGGTGCGCGACATCTCCACGACCGAGGCGATGTCGCAGGTCCTAACCGACGAGACAGAGTTCAATCAGATGACGCTGATCGAGGCGGCTCGCGGCTGCGGACGCGGCTGCCGATTCTGCATCGCCGGCTACGTCTTCCGTCCCCCTCGCTATCGGCCGCTGGAGTCGCTGCTCGACCAGGTCCGGGAGGGCCTCAAGCGCAGCGAACGGGTCGGACTCTTGGGTGCAGCGGTGGCAGACCATCCCCAGCTCGCCGAGCTGGCCGTTGAGGCCGATCGGCTGGGTGGCCGCGTCTCAGTCTCCTCGCTGCGCGTTGACAACCTCGCGCCTGAGCTGCTCGATGTCCTGTCTCGCGGCGGAACGCGAACCGTGACGCTCGCGCCGGAGGCAGGATCGGAGCGAATGCGCCAGCGGATCAACAAGGCGGTCTCTGAAGAGCAGATCATTGAAGCCGCCGACAAGGTCGGCGCGGCTGCCATGAACCGGCTCAAGCTCTACTTCATGATTGGCCTGCCGGACGAAGAGGACGAGGACGTCGAAGCAATGGCCGGGCTCGGGCTGGCGGTCAAGGAACGGCTCGATGCGCACGGCCACGGCACCGAACTCGTGATGTCGGTCGGCCCGCTCGTGCCCAAACCGGCCACCGCCTACCAGGAACTGATCCAGTCCGAGGCAGGGTTGGTCAAACACCGCCAACAGATCCTCCAGTCGGCATTCCGCAAGACCGGGATTCGACTGCGCGGTGATAGCCCAACCTGGGCGCGGATTGACGACATCTGCTCGCGCTCCGACCAGCGACTCGCGCACGCCATCCTCGAGATGGAGGTCCCCTCGGCTCGCGAATGGATGCGCGCGGCCGCCGAGTGGAACCTCGATGGCCCCTTGCCCTGGGGCAGCGGACCCGTTCCGTGGTCGGCGGTCGAAACCGGGATCACGGCGCGTTTCTTCGAACGTGAACTGTCCAAGCATCGACGAGAGAAGGCGACCATCGCCTGTCCGCCGCCCGAGATCGGCTGCAATATGTGTGGGGTCTGCGGCGGCAACGAGATTCCTTCCTATTCGTCCACCATCGTCCCCCTTGAAGCAGTCGGACGGGAAGCCGTCGTTGGGGTCTAAGGTGTCGATCGCCGACAACCTGAGCCGCGTCAACGAACAGATCGCCGATGCCTGCGCCCGCGCGGGACGCGATCGGTCCGATGTACAACTGCTCGCCGTTTCCAAGACGTTTCCCACGAAGGCGATCGCCGAAGCGGTTGCGGCGGGGCAACGGCAATTCGGCGAGAACCGGGTGCAGGAAGGCCTGGCCAAGCTGGACCAGATCCCCGTGCTTGGGGTGAACGCTGACATTCACCTGATCGGCCATCTGCAACGCAACAAGGCCCGACACGCGGGGCGTTTCGCCTCGGTGCAGTCGGTCGACAGCGTCCGTTTGGCGGAAGCCATCTCGCGTCGGCTTGAGCAGGAGTTACCAATTCTGCTGGAAGTTAACGTCGCCGCTGAGGCGACCAAACACGGCTTCCATGTCAGCGATGCGGCGACCGCGCTCGAACAAATCCGAACGCTGCCGTACATACGGGTCGACGGATTGATGACCGTCGCGCCCGAGGTTGCCGACCCCGAAGATGTTCGCCCGGTCTTCGGCACGCTGCGCGAGCTTGCAGAGCAGCTAGACCTCTCCGTACTGAGCATGGGCATGACCAACGACTACGCTGTAGCCATCGAGGAAGGCTCAACGATGGTCCGGATCGGACGCGCCATCTTCGGCAATCGGCCGGAGGTTCGGGGATGACCAAAATCGCCGTGATCGGCGGCGGGACCATGGGCGCGACCTTCATTCGCGCGGTGACGAGCGCCGGTGTCGTCGCGATTGGTGACCTCATGGTATGCGAGGTCGTCTCCGAGCGACGTGACTGGCTGACGAACGAGTTCTTGGGCCTTGCGGTCACGAGCGACCTCGCAGAAGCCGTCGGCTGTAGCGAACTGCTCTACCTGTCGGTCAAACCACAGGACTTGAGCTCGCTGAACGGCGACAGCGGCGCCAACTCGAGGCTGCTGATCTCGATTCTGGCCGGATCGACGATCGCAGAGGTACAGGCATCGACGGGTGCCGAACGAATCGTCCGGGCGATGCCCAACACGCCGGCACAGATCGGTCGGGGCTTCACCGCCTGGACCGCCACTGGTGGCGTGACATCCGAGGAGCGAGCGTTGGTTAGCCGCCTGCTCGACACGATGGGCGAGCAACTCTACGTGGTGGACGAGTCGGCGATTGACAAGATCACCGCTGTCTCCGGTAGCGGACCGGCGTACGTTTTCCTGATCATCGAGGCCATGATCAACGCCGCCGTCAATATCGGTCTGCGGCCCGACGACGCGCGACGCATGGTGCTGCAAACGCTGAGCGGTTCGGCCGAGTTTGCCAGGGAGTCAGGTGAGCATCCGGCGATGCTGAAGGATATGGTGACTTCACCAGGGGGGACCACGGCCGCCGGGCTACGCGTTCTGGAACAGCGCGGCGTACGCTCGGCGTTCATCGATGCCGTCGCGGCGGCGCACCAGCGAGCGGAAGAATTGGGTCGTCAATGAGCGAAGTCCTCTTCATTTTGGGCACCGTGATCCAGATCTACTCGTTCATCCTGCTCGCGCGGGTACTGATGAGTTGGATTCCGATGTTCACCAACCGTCCGCTGGATCCCTCCAACCCGCTGGTCAAAATTCTGCTCGACGTGACCGAGCCAGTCCTCGCGCCGCTGCGCCGCTACCTGGTGATCGGAATGATCGACCTCTCGCCGCTCGTCGCTCTGATCGGCCTGCAGATTCTCGGCAGCGCCATCCTGCGCAGCGCCTGATCGCCTGCCCAGCCGGACACGAACCAGCAGATTCGGGTCGAAGGACCGCGAACCTTCTCTGAGACTGGACTGGCTCTGGACAATTCTGAACAGCGCCCAGCCCATTTCTCAACCCATACCGCCGACTTCGCGTCCTCCGTCCGATTTCTCCTCGCCAGAGCCTGATCACAAGTCCCGATCACAAGTCATAGAACATTCGCTTGACATTGGGCCTCGCGCCTCGATAATCTGTGCGGCACAAAAGTTCGCTGGCGGACCCAGCGTCCGAACAGCAAGGAGAGAGCGCATATTATGACACGTACCAACACCGACAACGGCGTCGAACCGATCGCCCTGACCGCCGATGGACAAGAGCCGCTGCCCATGACCACCACCAACGAAACGACCAACGAACCATCGCCAGCCGTCGAGGATCTACTCGGCGACATGGAGCGTCGCTTCGGCGAAGGCGCGCTGATGCGTCTCGGCGACGCCAGTTCCCGGCTATCCGTCGACGGGATTCCCACGGGCGCGCTGTCGCTCGATGTCGCGCTTGGAATCGGCGGTCTACCTCGCGGCCGCATCGTGGAGGTGTACGGTCCCGAATCGGCAGGTAAGTCGACTGTGGCGCAACACGTCATCGCCGAGGCCCAGCGCTTGGGCGGCCAGGCCGCGTATGTCGACGTTGAACACGCGCTGGACCCAGAATTCGCCGCGCGACTCGGGATCGACGTCTCGCAGCTTCTGATTGCTCAGCCGGATACCGGCGAGCAAGCGCTGGAAATCGCAGAAGCGCTCGTGCGCAGCAATGCGATCGATGTGGTTGTGGTCGACTCTGTCGCCGCCCTCGTGCCGCGAGCGGAGATCGAAGGCGAGATGGGCGATGTCCAGGTGGGACTGCAGGCTCGTCTGATGTCACAGGCCTTGCGCAAGTTGACCGGGGTGGTCTCTCGTTCCAAGACGGTGCTGATCTTCATCAACCAGCTCCGGGAGAAAGTGGGCATTGTCTTTGGCAATCCGGAGACGACACCTGGAGGCCGCGCCCTGAAGTTCTATTCCTCCGTCCGCATTGAGCTACGCCGCGCGGAGACACTGAAAGACGGCCAACTGGTGATCGGCTCGCGGGTCAAGGCCAAGGTCGTCAAAAACAAGGTTGCCCCGCCATTCCGGACGGCAGAGTTCGACCTGATGTTCACGGCCAATGAACACGGCATATCCAAGACCGGCTGCCTGATCGATCTCGGGATCGAGCCGCCTCCGGGAGTCGCTGCAGGCACACCTTCGGTGATCAAGAAACAAGGCACGTTCTACTCGTACGGCGATACGCGTCTCGGCCAGGGCCGCGAACGCACCAAGGCCTTCTTGCGCGAGCACCCGGAGATTGCGGAAGAGATTGAATCCCGGATCCGTGAAGAACGCGGCCTACCGACCGCCGCATCGCTGATGGCCGAGGAAGGCGCTCCCGCCGCGTCGCCAATCGCGAAACCTCCGCCGAAGAAGAAGGGCCGCGCCCGGGCGAGCTAGCGCCACCCGGACCTCTGCCGAGCCGACGGGGGCACGCACCATGCTCGCCATCCTCTCGATCACGCCGACTGGCTCGCTCTCGACGGTCAGCTTCGACGACGGCACATCGTTTCGCTGCACGCGCGACTTCCTGCGCCGCTCGAACATCTCACGCGGCCAGCGGATCGACCCTGTCTTCGTTGATCGACTGCGAGAGTCCGCGTCGTACGATCTCGCGCTGTCAGAGGCTGATCGACTGACTCGGCGAAACCGCTACAGCCGCCAGGAGATCGCAGTCAAGTTGCGCCAGACCGGCATCAACGATCTGGACATCAAGGCAGCGCTCGATACCCTGGCTGGCCGCGGGGAACTCGATGACCACCAGGTCGCGCTCGATGTGGCCAGACGCAACCTGGCGCGAGCGATCGGTCGCGATCCGGAGCTGACCTGGAGCAGATTCCGCCTACTGTACGGACGTCGGCTGGCGCTCCGTGGCTTTGGCGCCGCCGAATCGAGTAGCGCCCTCCGGGAAGCGTGGTCGGAGCTCGAACACTCGCCACTGGCGCGCGGTCCCTAACGGGCGTAGCCTAGGGACCAGAGACGATGAGTCCGCCAGTCGCCGGATTGGAACCCGGCGACCCAGGCAGAGCGAGATCCAACAACATGCCAGGCAGTGCAGCTGCAATGCCAACCCAAATGAGTCGAGGACACTATGTGGGGAGCCCTGATGAGGCTCCTGCGCGGCGGGCCCGATCCCCGAGACGAGGCCACGCTCGAAGCCGAACGCATCATTCGACAGGCCCACGAAGCGGCCGATCGAGAGGCGCGTGACCGGCTACAGGAAGCGCAGGAGCAGGCGCAAGCTGAACGAGACCAGATGCTGGCTGACGCGCGAGACGCGCGCGCCGACATCCAACGCGCGGAAGATCGTCTGGACCGCCGGGAGGCGTCGCTGGATGACCGTGCTCGATCAATCGATGACCGTGATTCGAAGCTGAGTCGCGAACAGCAACGGCTCGAGCAACGCTCCGACCAACTGGACGAACGCGAGGCGGAGCACGATCGGCGTCTTGAAGAGATCTCCAGCCTGACCCGGGATGAAGCACGCACTGTCATCTTTGAGCGGGTGGAGCAGGAAATCTCGGACGAAGCGGGCCGACTGGTGCGCGAGGCCGAGCAGAAGGCCAAGGAGGAAGCCGAGGCTCGGGCACGGAAGATTGTCGCGACCGCAATTCAACGCGTCGCTTCCGAGGTGACGACCGAGTCCACGGTCTCCGTCGTGCAGATTCCTTCCGATGACATGAAGGGCCGGATCATCGGCCGCGAAGGCCGCAACATCCGAGCGCTCGAGTCCGCACTGGGCTGCGATCTGATCATCGACGACACGCCTGACGTGGTAACCGTATCTGGCTTTGACCCGGTGCGCCGCGAGGTGGGCCGGCTGTCGCTGAGCCGCCTGGTTTCTGATGGACGGATTCATCCCACCAGGATCGAAGAGACGGTGGCCAAGGCGCAGCGTGATGTCGACCGAATCATCCGTGAATCAGGCGACGAGGCTGCGATCGAGGCGCACTGCAGCGGTCTGCCGCGCGAGATGCTCGACATCTTCGGTCGACTCCGTTTCCGCACCAGCTATGGACAGAACCAATTGCGCCACGCCGTTGAGACCGCTCACATCGGCGCGATGATCGCGCAGGAGATCCACGCCGACGTCGAGGTCACGCGGCGCGGGTCGCTCTTGCACGACGTGGGCAAAGCGATCGACCATGAGGTCGAAGGTACGCACGCGATCATTGGCGGTGAACTGGCGCGTCGCTTCAAGATGTCGGAGGAGATTGCCCACTGCATCGAGGCGCACCACGACGAGGTCGAGCTGCGCACGGTCGAGGCGATCATCGTGCAGATGGCAGACGCCATTTCCGGCGGCCGACCCGGCGCCAGGCGCGAATCGGTTGAGCGCTACATCGAGCGCTTGCGCTCGCTGGAGGACATCGCGACCTCGTTCGAGGGAGTCGGGCAGGCGTACGCGATCCAGGCCGGGCGCGAAGTTCGCGTCGTGGTCGACCCGCGCGAGATCGATGACCTGGGCGCGATGCGGCTGGCCCGGGATATCTCCAAGCAGATCGAAGAGTCGTTGCAGTATCCGGGACAGATTCGCGTCACGGTTCTGCGCGAAACTCGCGCCGCCGAGTACGCCCGCTAGAGCGAAGTGCGGCCGATGCCTCGGCTCGACCTACACCTGCACAGCGTTCATTCCGATGGCACCAAGCCGCCCGGGTGGGTCGTGCAACAGGCGGCGGCCAACGGTGCGGAACTGGTCGCCCTGACCGACCATGACACGCTGGCCGGCGTCGCCGACGCGCAGTCCGCGGGCCGCGACGGCGGGATCGACGTCATTGCCGGTGTTGAGATCGGCGTTAACGATCCCGACCTGGGGGAGCTGCACGTTCTCGGATTCTTCGGCGAATCGGCGCCGCTCGCGGACTTCGAGGCTCAACTGGCCGCCTACCGCAGCGAGCGTGAGTCGCGGGCGGTACGAACCGTCGAGCGGTTGGCCGAACTCGGGTTGCCGGTCGAGTACGAGCGGGTTGCTCGCCTGGCCGCCGGCGCTTCGATTGGACGACCGCACATCGCTCGGGCGCTAGTGGAAGCCGGACATGTGGAGTCAGTACGGGAAGCGTTTGACCGCTTTCTACGCAACGACGGTCCGGCCTACATCGCTCGTACCTTGCTCAGCTTGCGAGACTCGATCGCGTTGATCCATGAGGCGGGGGGCTTTGCCTCGCTGGCGCATCCGACGCGGTATGCGGAATCGGAAGCGGCCAGTCTGGCGTTTGCAGCGGCGGGCGGCGACGGGCTGGAGATTTACTACCGCAACGACGGGGCCGAGGAGGTGGCGAACGGTCATCAGCTCGCCAAGCGGCTGGGGCTGGTTCCGACCGTCGGGTCCGACTTTCACGGTCTGCACCCGGACGAGTTACGCCCAGGCAGCGTTCCGATCCCAGAACCGGCTGCGAAGCAACTGCTTGAGATCCTGAGAGGTTTGGCGAGATGACCGACCTGCAACTTCCGCTTGATGTCCGGGCGATTCAGCAGATCATTCCGCACCGTTATCCGATCCTGCTCGTGGACCGGATCGTGGAGCTGGAGCCAGGGCAGCGCGCGGTTGGGCTGAAGAACGTTTCGGCGAACGAGTGGTTCTTCGAGGGTCACTTTCCCGACAACCCGATCATGCCGGGCGTCCTGATTGTCGAGGCGCTGGCGCAGACCGGAGCGGTGGCGGCGCTGTCGGCGGAGGAGTTCTCCGGCAAGCTGGGGCTGTTCGCGGGGATCGACGGCGTTCGCTTCCGGCGGCAGGTGGTGCCGGGGGATCAACTCAGACTTGAGGTTGAGATGGAGCGGCTGCGGCGGGGCATCGGCCGGGCTGCGGCGACGGCGACGGTGGATGGAGAGACGGCGGCCGAGGGTCGGTTGACGTTCGCGCTGGTCGATCCGCCGGAGTGAACGCCTAAAACGTGACGGCTGCCCAGAGGGCGAGGACCAGACCGACGCTGGCGACGGTGGTGATCGCGACCCAGCGCAGGTCACCTCGGACGTAATGGAAATCGTGCATGGCGGCGGCGGCGCGGGCTCGGCGATCGCGCCGCTCGACGGCTCCGGTTGCGCCAGCGCGGGGTCCGCCAGCGGTCTGGGTACCGGGTGCGCCGACCCTGGGGGGCTGCTGGATGTTGCCGCTGAGCGAAGCGCCGACGGGCGCGTTGGCTGCGCCGGCCTGGGCGGTGGGCAGGCGGTCCTCGCGGCCGCGCTGGCCTCGCCGACCCTGCGGTCGGGCCGCGCGCTGGGCCCG
Organism: Dehalococcoidia bacterium; assembly: GCA_022822855.1. Taxonomy (GTDB): domain Bacteria; phylum Chloroflexota; class Dehalococcoidia; order Bin125; family Bin125; genus Bin125. The sequence goes on along the minus strand of JAJDYG010000027.1, from coordinate 1,772 downwards.
GTTGGAGCCACCTCGTCCTCGCCGTGAACCGCGTGCCATGTGCAACCTCCGACGCTCTGGGTACACGTTAGGCGCTGTTGCCGGATCCGGCCAGTCGGCGTAGACTAGGCGGACGGCCCCGTGGTGTAGCGGCCTAACACGCCACCCTGTCAAGGTGGAGAGCGGCGGTTCGAATCCGCTCGGGGTCGCCACCCAACCTCTCCTTTCTCGAGTTTCTCACCTTCCTCGCCCTCAGAGGGACCCGTTCCGTCACTTCGGCACCTCCCGCTCTCAGGGGGAGGAAAGGGGCTTACGCGCAGGTCTCTCAAGGGAGTGGGCATTGGACGGTACCCCCTCCGTCACTTCGTGACACCTCCCCCTCAGAGGGAGAGGAAGGAATCAGCCGCCTCCGGCGGCGTCGGTGTACGCGTGATCGTCTGGTCGATCAGGGCCGAACGTCTCCCGTTTTGCCTCGGCGAGGATGTCCAGTACCTGTTCCAAGCGACGTTCGGGGTCTTCGTCCAGCTCCAACAGGCGCGGATCGAGCTCGTCAAGGTCGTCGAGATCGGGTTGTTCAGGTTGTTCAGCGGATTTTTTCTTTGCGGGCCTCGGGCTGGGCTTCTCCTGCGCCCGGCGGGCTGAGGCGGGTTGCGGTCGTTCAGGTTTGTTCAGTGATGTTCGGTGAGGTTCAGGCAGATCCAGGACCTGGAGTTCCAGTTCCGGGATGTCGTCGCCTGCGAGATCATGATCAGGGAAGTCCAGGCGTTCAGCCTCCGCGAGCTCGTCGGGTTCAAAGTCGAGGGAGGCACCTGCGAGTTCGGCTTTGCGCTGAAGTCCGCGGCTGTGAATGTCGTTGATGGTGCGTCTGATTTCGCGGAAGAGCGATGTGATCTCGGAGGCGCGGGCCTGGTGGATACGAACGAGGTCGGAGGCCGAGAGCTGGTCGACCCAGGTGCGGAGGGTGCCGTCGCCTGCGGAGATAATGAACTTGTGAAAGATCTCGAGCGGATCGTTCTCGAGGAGACCGGTCAGTCTGGTCCTGAGTTGGTCGAGGTGCTCGAGGAGCATGTCGTCGGCGGCCTGGCCGGTGACGTCGCTCCAGTTGGTTTCGAGGAGCTTGAGGTCGGCATGGACGGTGGCCGGTGAGACATCGAGCAGCGTGGCGATGTCGCGGATGACGTAGCCCTGCTGCCTCAGTTTCTGGCATTCCAGAGAGCGCCGGCGTCGTCGGGGTGAGATGTACATGGGTTGGGCCTTTCCAGGCTGTGAAAAGTTCGTTCTATTGACTGTACAGATGTTTTGGAAGGGCGTTCTTCCTAGTGATGTGTCGTGGTTGGCGGAGGGGGATTATGAGGGTTCCTGGGCGGGATGGCTGGGGTGAGGGTGGGGACTTCGGACGGCGAGAGGGGATGCAACGGATTTCGCTCGCTATGTCTGACCTGAGGATTAGGTCTGGGCGTCGGGCGGAGGCTCAGGTCTGGGCCCCGTGTCGGAGCACGGGGCATCGGATGGGGTGGGGAGGCGGAGTCGGGAGCGCGGGGTGGGGGAGGTGGAGGAGGGGCAGAGGCGGGGGAGCTTGCTCGGGATGGCTGCGCTGAGGATGAGGTTGGCGCTTCGCTCAACGGTTGAGGTCTGGGCCCCGTGTCGGGGCACGGGGCATCGGTTGGGCAGGGGAGGCGGAGTTGGGAGCGCGGGGTGGGGGAGGTGGAGGAGGGGCAGAGGCGGGGGAGCTTGCTCGGGATGGCTGCGCTGAGGATGAGGTTGGCGCATCGCTAGAGCACACATCTCAACTC
>JAJDYG010000016.1 GCA_022822855.1 Dehalococcoidia bacterium | reverse complement strand
GCGCTCCTGTAGGGGCGACCCTTTGGGCCGTTCTGCCCGCTCCATCTCGGCGGTCACCTGCTCTCAGCAGACCCACTCTCCGATGCCCCGTGCTTGCCTGCCCCGCACTTGATGCGGGGACACGGGGCCCAGAGCACCCACTGCCGCCAGGGCAACACCGTCCGTCTCAGCACCAACGCCACCCTCCCTCTCCCTTGAAGCACCCGCGCCAATCGACCCGGCACACGACCGCGGCCCTGTAGGGCGACCCTTGTGGTCGCTCTGCCCGCTCACCTTCGGCATACTCAAGCACACTCCCAAACGCATCAAGAACCCATGAGCGATATGGTGGGTCAGAAGGACGGCCCAAAGAAGAGTCGTCTGGACAGTGAACGAAAGATCGTCCGACGTGAACCCGGCGCCCGGCATCACCCAGTCTCTGCCAACTGCCTTAGCCGCGCTTGGCGAGGGCTTCAACGACCCTGAACATGGCTGGACCACACTGAACGAACCTGAACAACCTGAACACCCGATCGCCCACAAAACACTGGAGATCGCGTGTTTCCGCCCCGAAGTTCTTTTTTCCACTGAACAGCTGAACACCGACCCTGAGAGTTGCCCCGTCCCCGCCCCCGAGCGGGGACCCGTTCCCTCCCCGCGCGTCCGAACCGTTCGGCCAACCCTGAATCAACCTGAACATGGCTGGACCAGACTGAACGATCCTGAACGACCTGAACACCCGATCACCCGCAAAACACTGGCGATCGCGTGTTCCGGGCCTACGGATCTCTTTTTTCGGCTGAACACCTGAACGCCGGCGCCAATCGGTTCTCTCTAGGATCACTGAATGGTCTCCGTCCTCCTGATTTCCACCTACGAACAGGGCCACCAGCCGCTCGGCGTCGCCGCGCCGGCCGCCGCGTTGATCGCCGCCGGTCACGACGTCACCGCGCTTGACCTGGCCGTCGAGTCGATTTCCTCCGAGCGCCTCCAATCGGCCGCTTCAAAGGCCGACCTGATCGGCATCTCAACCCCGATGCACACCGCCGCCCGGCTTGGCATTCGCATCGCCCGCCAACTGGAAGAGTGCTCCGACAGGATCGTCTTCTACGGACTCGCCGCCAACTCGCTCGGCGAACTCGGACTCGGCCGGACCATCAGCGGCGACACCGACCTGCAACTCGTCAGGCTCGCCGACGGTGAAACGACGGCAGACATTCCGCTCTTCGATCGTGAGCCCAGACCGGTCCCGGAACGCGTAATCCTGCCGTTGATCGACCAGTACGCGCGCTACCGAGACGCCGACGGCGGGTCACATCTGGCCGGCTACGTCGAAGCCACGCGCGGCTGCGCCCATCGATGCACCCACTGCCCGCTGACCCCGATCTACGCCGGACGACTCCGGCTCAACGGCGCCGAGACCGTGCTCGCCGACATCGATCAGCAGGTCGCCGCCGGCGCCGAACACATCACCTTCGGCGATCCCGACTTCCTCAACGCCCCCGACCTCGCGATGGATCTGCTGCGCGTCGCCTCAACGAGGCACGCGGGCGCCACCTTCGACGCCACGATCAAGGTCGAGCATCTGATCGAGCATGAGCACGTGCTGCCCGAGATGGCCCAGCTTGGCGTCACATTCATCACCTCTGCATTCGAGTCCGTCGACGATCACCTGCTCGAACTCCTTGACAAGGGACACACCGCCGCCGACCTCGACACTGCGCTTGACCTGACCGAACGCGCCGGGATCGCCCTTCGTCCCACCTGGCTGCCCTTCACGCCCTGGACTTCGCCTGAGCACTTCCTCGCACTGCTGCAGTTCGTCGAAACTCGTCGACTCGTCGACCTCACCCCGCCGGTCCAGCTCGGACTGCGCCTCCTGGTCCCCGCAGACTCGCCGCTGGTCGAGCCGATGCGCGAGATGGGCTCGCTGACCTCCTACGACGAGGACGGTCTGACCTGGAACTGGCGACACGAAGACCCGAGTATGGACACCCTCCAGGCCGAGATCGCCGCCCTGGCCGAGCGTCAGGCCTCGTTCCCCGAAATCAAACAAGCCGCCTGCCAGGCCCTCGGCCGAGCCCCGTGGCCCGACCGTCCTGTCCCCCACGTCCACCGACCCGGCCTGACCGAAGACTGGTTCTGTTGAGCCGAGCCCACCGGGGACCAGTTGGCCCCCCTCAACCAGGACTCGGCGCAGCTAGCGATCGCTCTGCTCCCCTCTCCCCCCGCTCCGCGGGGGGAGATGCCGAAGGCAGAGGGGGGCTTCGACAGGTAAGCGCAAATGGCAGGAGGGTGTCGGGCGAGTCCCCTCAGATTCCCTCAAGCCGCCGCAAACGATCGACCAGCAGCTTCGCATCATCCAGCACAGCCTGCTGATGCGGCTGCAGTTCCTGACCACCGGCCGTCGCCGAGTTGTCCTCGAACGGGTCGCCGGCAATCGACCTCCTGCCGCTCAACTCCTCAACCACCGCGAGCCCGCAGAACGGCACGTAGGTCGGGCTGTAGCCGCCCTCGTGGCTCAGCACCAGCCTGCCCGAGCAGAGCTGATCGGCGGTCTCCATTAGCAGCCGCGTCATCTCGCGGAACGTCTCCGAGTAAGCCATCATCCGGCCCAGCGGGTCGTACATGCTGCCGTCAAACCCCGACGGCACGAGAATCAGGTCCGGCTTGAACGCCTGCATCGCCGGCACGACCACCTGGCTGATCGTCTCGACGTACGCCCCATGACCGCTGCCCGGAGGCAAGGGGACGTTGATGTTGTAACCCTCCCCGGCGCCCTCGCCCTGCTCGTCCATCGCGCCGCTGTCGCGCGGATACCACTGGTCCTGGTGAATCGACATCGTCAGGACGTCCTTGCGGTCATAGAACGCCTGCTGCGTCCCGTTGCCGTGGTGCACGTCCCAGTCCAGCGTCGCCACCTTCTCGATGCCCCGCTCAGCCAGCGCATGCATCGCCGCAATCGCCACATTGCCGAAGATGCAGAATCCGCGTCCCCGGTCCCGCTCGGCGTGATGCCCCGGCGGACGCACCAGCGCGTAGGCGTTGTCGATTTCACGGTCCAGAACCGCGTCGACCGCCGTGATCGTCCCGCCCACCGCCAGCAGCGCGATCTCATATCCGCCGTGCGAGAACGGTGCGCCCTCACCAGCGTCGCCGCCGTCCTCGGCCGACAACGCTCGCACGTGATCGACGTACTCCGGCGTGTGGAAGCGCAGGATCTGCTCTTCGTTTGCCGTCCGAGGCTTCAGTTGAACGAGCTGCTCGGAGAAGTCCGAGACCTCCAGCAGGTTGTTCAGCCGCCGCTTTGTGTCGGGATTCTCCCAGTGCTCCCAGGCCTGCATCCAACGCCGCAGGACCGGATCGAACGCCCGGGTCCGACCAGTGTCGTGCCACATGTACGACTCGTGGTACACCCATCCGGTCCGCCGTTCAGCCATGACGCTTCCTCTCAGCGATGCCCTCAAAATCGATGCTCGGCAAATCAATCTGGCAGGCAGTCTAGTCAGCCTTCCGATCTGGTCCGTCGTCCAAGCGGTCATATGCTGAATCGGCCCAATCACGATGTCCAAACAGCCAGATAACCGCGAGCCGTTTGATCTGCCGCCCCATCGGCCGCTGGCCGCGCGTCTGCTGCCGGGCAGCTTCTACTACGGCTGGGCGATCGTCTTCGCCTGCGCCGCGTTGCTCTTCGTCTCGGTCGGCGTCGGCTACTACGGCATCGCCGTCTACCTCGGCCCCTTGCGAGAGCTGCACGGCTGGTCGAACGCCGACGTCTCGCTGGCCACCGGCATGTACTTCGTCTTCTCCGGCGTCACCTCGGCGCTGGTCGGACCGCTCATCGACCGACACGGCGCCCGTCGATGGATGATCCCCGGCCTGATCCTGCTGATCGTCGCCTCCGCCGGCATCGGACACGTCAGGGATCTGTGGCAGCTCTACGTCGCCTACGTGTTGATGGCTCTGGGATCCGGCATGAGCGCCGGCGTCGCGGTCAACGCCACGCTCGCCCGCTGGTTCCTCCATCGCCGAGCCTGGGCGATGGCCGTCTCCTCCACCGGTGTATCGCTCGGCGGTGTCGTCCTCTCGCCGTTGAACGGCGTCCTGATCGAGCAGTTCGGCCTCGGCGTCGCCACTCCGGCCATGGCCGGACTGATCCTCTTGATCGGCCTGCCGATCGTCGCCTTCGTCCTGGTCTGGGATCCGCGCCAGATGGGCCTGCCCCAGGACGGGCTCCAGCCGGTCGCCCCGCAACGCGAGAGCATCGCACGATCGGTCGCCAATCAAACCCGCCGCTGGACCATCGGCAGGGCGACTCGGACATTGTCCTTCTGGGCAATCATGATCAGCTTCGTCATCGTCCTGCTGGCCCAGACCGGGTTCATCCTGCACCAGACGGCGTTCCTGCAGGAGCGGGTCGGTTCGCTCACCGCCGCGACCTCCAGCCTCTCGATCATCGCATTCGGCAGCATCGTCGCCCGCCTGATCGTCGGCCGCTTCTTCGCCGATCGCGTCGATCTGCGCATCCTCACCGTGATCATGTTCGTCGTCCAGGGAACGGCCGCGCTCGTCGTGATCCAGGTTGACCACATTGCGGTGACATACCTGGCCATTCTGATCTTCGGCTTCACCATCGGCAACGTCTACATGCTGCAGTCGCTTCTGACCTCCGACGTCTTCGGCTACGTCAGCTTCGGCGCTGTCTACGGCCTGATCGCGATGGCCACCCAGATTTCCAGCGGCTTCGGCCCCTGGATGATCGGTTGGCTGGAAGACCTCACCGGTTCCTACGAGGTGCCCCTCACAGTCGTCGCCATCCTCACCTACGCCGCCCTCATCCCCATCTACTTTGCCAAACCACCCAGAGCGATGTCGACGGGGACGATCAACCGGTTGATTCCCCGTTCCGCGCCACAGCGTTGGTAAGATGTTGCCATCGGAATCGGAGCGCACGATATGGCTAGCGACAAACGAACGGCCCCGAAACCCGGGGATGCCAAGGCCGTTGGCGACAAGAGCTTGCTGCCCATCAAGGTTGTGAAGAAGAGCTTGTAGCTAGGCTGCCGATGCGATCACGCTCGCCACGGTCAGCAGGACCTGAGCGATCAGACAGCTAGTCATCACCTTCAGTGCGGCAACCCGGCGACCATGCACGTGATCGTTGATCTCATTAGCTCGCAGTAACGCAGCCAACGCAAACACGCGCATGTTCGGCCTGCTGCTCAGATCCGCTCCGACGTACCATTGCGCTGAAACCCCCAACGCCGCATCGCGAGGCCAAAGTGCATAAGCGCCGGCCAGTAGGACAAAGACGGACGCAGCGATAGCGAGCAGAGAAGCCAGACCTTGGGCACTTGCAGACAGGGTCACGAGATTAGCGACTGCCAAAGTCCCAATACCGACGAGAGCCCACCCGGAAATGGCGACGATCCTCGACTCTTGTGCTGCCGCCAGGTCGATGCCGGTGCCATGCTCCTGCGATGCGAGGTCCAGTAGATAATCACGCTCCGCCGCTTCGAGGTCGATCACCCACGCAAGGAGTTCATGCTCATTCACAACACGAACGCGATCTTCGACCACGCCTCGCGCAGCGCCGACTCCACCTCGACCGGATCCTCGCCGCGAGCGAAAATGAAGCCGGGATAGTCGGCGCCGTCCGGCAGCGGGACCAGCATGTCGCCGACACGAGCCTCCATCTCGATGTCCTCAATCAGTGGCACAGCGGCTGCCTCGTCCAGACCGAGGATCGCCTTGATTCGGCCTCGGCCGACGATCGGCATCATCATCACACCGGCCGCCGTCGCCTCTCGATTCAAAGTCTCGAGCGGGGCGTTGATCGCGTGCCTCAAGACGATCTCCTCGAGCGACATTCCCGCTCCGAAGCGAAGCGTCCGAGCGCAGAGCCCGCCGATCGTGCGCGCCGCCACATCGACCGGCCACGCGCCTTCGTCGTTCAATCTCAGCTCGGCGTGCAGGGGACCGTCGCACAGCCCCAGCGCCTCTGCCGACCTCCGCGCCGTCTCGACGACCTCGTCCACTTGCTCCTCAGGCAATCTGGACGGCGTGACGTAGATCGTCTCCTCGAAGAACGGACCGTCCAGCGAGTCGGGTTTGTCGAATACGGCCAACGTGTGGAACTCACCATCGCGGAGCAGGCCTTCGAGCGCCACCTCGATGCCCGGGATGTAGCCCTCCACCAGGTATCGGTCGGCCAGATCACCGCATTCCTCCGCTGCCGACTTCGTGCCCAGGAGTCGTCGCAACCGAGTGATCGCCCGCTCGAACGAGATTGGATCGTTCGCACGCATCACTCCACGAGAACCGTTCAGCCCTAGCGGCTTCACGACGACCGGATAGGCGAGCGTCGCAGCGGGCGACTCATCCTCGAATCGATAGACCTGCCACCAGGGTGATCGCACGCCGTGGGCGTCGAGTGCGCGTCGGAGCGCCGACTTGTCCCGCGTGCCGGTCACCGACTCGGGCGAGTTACCGGTCAGTTGCAACTCGGCGCTGGCGTGCGCCGCCAGGATCGTCCCCGGATCGTCGACCGCCACCACCGCGTCGAGCGGGAAGCGGTCGGAGTACCGGGCGACGGCCTGGGCGCCGCGCTCAATGTCGTGATACGGCAGCGTCAGCCAGCGCCCGGGATACATGTCGGCCAGCGGCTGGTCGATGTCGGATGCAACGACGACATCCAGCCCCAGCTTGTCCGCCGCCGACATAAAGTCCGGCGCACGGTACGAGGCGGTTGGAATCAGCAGCATTACGCGAGGCATGACCTCAGACTAGCCGCCGGTCCTGCGACATATGCTGCAAGCAATGACGACGGCGACCGAACATCAAACCCAGACGCTGCGCATCGAAGGCATGCATTGCGCCGCCTGCGTGCGGCGAGTGGAGCGGGCGCTGGTCAAGGTCGAGGGAATCTCCGAGGCCTCCGCCGACTTCATCGCGGGCCGCGCGATCATCGAGATCGATCGTCCCATAGAAGCGCCGGCCTTGAGCGCGGCGATTCATGGGGCCGGATACGAATTGGTCGAATCAGCCGAGGAGGATGAGGCCGATCGCGTTGGTGCAACCGGACCTCTGCTGGTCCGCGCCGCCCCGGCGCTCGTGCTCGGCTGGGGCATCTTCTTCGCCATGCAAGCCAACCGCTGGGGCGAGTTTGGCTGGAGTCCCGATCTGTTCTTCCCCATCCTGTTCGCAGTCAGCACGCCGACGCTCGCCTGGGGTCTGTGGCCAATGCTTCGCCGCGCCGCGCTCGCCGCGTCACGCCGGACCACCGACATGGACACGCTGATTGTCCTGGGAGTCGCAGCCGCATGGGGCTACAGCACGGTCGCCGCTCTCTTCCCCGGGGCCATTGAAGCCGCCAACGCCTCGCGCGACGTCTTCTTCGACACGGCCCTGATCATCGTAGGCTTCGTCAGCCTCGGACGAGCTCTGGAAGCCCGAGTCCGACTCCGGGCAGCCGCAGCGCTGACCCGCCTGCTCGAACTCGCCCCGCAGACCGCCCGCGTCGTCGAGTACGGCCTGGAGCGAGACAAACCCGCGGCAGACGTCAAAGTTGGCGACACGCTGCGCGTCCGGCCCGGCGAACAGATCCCGGTTGATGGCAGCATCCTCAGCGGCGCCACCTCGATCGACGAATCGCTGCTGACCGGGGAGAGTGTGCCCGTCTCCAAGTCACCCGACGACTTGGTCTTCGCCGGCACGATGAACCTCGACGGAGCCTTCAGCTATCAGGCGACGCAGGTGGGAACGGCCACGGCGCTCGCGCGTATCACGTCGGCCGTCGAGCGGGCACAGTCATCGAAAGCGCCGGTCCAACGCCTCGCCGACCAGATCGCCGGCGTCTTCGTCCCGACAGTCGTGTTCATCGCCGTGATCACGTTCGTCGCCTGGGCGATTTTCGGCGACACAACCAATTGGACCTCGGCCCTGCTCAGCGCCGTCGCTGTTCTGGTCGTCGCCTGCCCGTGCGCCCTCGGTCTCGCTACGCCAGCCGCCATAGCCGCCGGTTCCGGGCGAGCCGCGAGCATAGGCGTTCTCTTCCGCGATGCGGAAGCGCTCGAAGCCGCCGGCAAGATCGACACCGTGGTTTGGGACAAGACCGGCACCCTGACCAGCGGGCGACACCAGGTGAGCTCAATCGAGTCGTTCGGTGTCACAGAGAACGAACTGCTACGCCTCGCGGCCTCGGTTGAACAACACTCCGAGCATCCGCTGGGCGCAGCCATCGTGGCCCGTGCGGAGGAAGCGGGAATCGCACCTGAGAGCGCTGACCAGTTTGCCAACCGGCCGGGTGTGGGTGCCACAGCAATGGTCAATGACCGCTCCGTCGCTGTTGGCAGTGCCGCCCTGATGTCCAATCTTGGACTCGATGTCTCAGGCCCCGAGAGTGCCGAGACGCCTGTCCACGTCGCCGCAGATGGACAACTGCTCGGCGTCATTCGGCTCAGCGACGAGGTCAAAACCGGCGCTTCCGATGCGATCGGGCTGCTGACTCATCATGGAATCGAATCGATCCTGGTCAGCGGCGACACCGAGCAGACGGCTGAGGCGGTTGCCTCTCACGTCGGGATCGCAAACGTTCGCGCGAGGACCATGCCCACCGAAAAGGCCGCTCTGATTGCCGAAATCCAGTCCGCCGGTCGGCGCGTCGCCATGGTCGGGGACGGTGTCAACGACGCTCCGGCGCTGGCGCAGGCTGACCTCGGCCTGGCCATGCGCACCGGCTCCGACATCGCGCTCGAAACTGCGCAAGTCGGGCTGATGCAATCGAATCCGCTGCGAGCTTCCGAGGCCGTGCTGCTGGCACGGGCGACGCGAACAGTGATTCGCCAGAACCTGGGCTTCGCCTTCGCTTACAACGTCCTGCTGATCCCGCTCGCCGCCGGCCTAGCAGTTCCAATCTTCGACGCCGTCGGGGGAGTACCCGGGGGCCTCACCTGGCTCTTCGGCGATGCGGGACAGTTCGAACCGATTGCCGCAGCGCTGGCGATGATTGCCAGTTCCCTCTCGGTCTTGACTAATGCCCTGCGACTCGGCAGGTGGCAGCCGAAGGGTCTCTAGCTACCCGCCTCATGTGCGTCGGCCGTGCCGCTCCCGGGGAGCTGCTCCCCGGGCGGAATGGGCACCGACGCATCCATGATCACAAACCGGCTGTGGAGTTCCTTGAAGTAGTCGCGAACGGACTGATCGCGAACCTCATCCGACCAGCCAAGCCGCGCGGCCATGATCCCCGCGGTCGGTCGCGCCGCGCTGCGACCCAGATCCTTGGTCAGTCCAACCGCCGTCCGCCGCAGCAAGACGTCGGCAACCGTACGCGCGCCTTCGTGCTCGACCGCATACGCCACCTGAGCTCCGATGTCTCGATGCCGGGCGGAGATCGGATTGCCCAGCGCGGGATCGGCCGCTGCGTACGCAGCGACCTCGGGTGCCCGCGGACCATAGACCGTCCGCAAGTGCTCCTGTGTTTCCGGCGCCAGAAACACAGCCTGGCTCGTGGGAGTCTCGGGCAGCGCGGCGATCCCCCGGGCTCGCGGACGGCCGATCTGCTGCGCCACCGACTCCGACACCTTGCGTCCCAGCTCCGCCGCGGTCGTCAGCTTGCCGCCAACGACTGAAACCAGGCGCTCCACTCCCTCCGAGGCATGGTCGGCGATGACCGAGCGACGTGAGATCGCCCCTTCGAACACGCCCTCACCGGCTCGCGCCAGCGGTCGCACGCCTGAGTAGGCGTAGAGGACGTTGCGATGCTCGATGCCAAGCCCGGGCAATACTTGCGCCGCTTCGGCGATCAGGTAATCGATTTCCCACCCCGCTGCCCGCACCTCCGAGGGATCGTCGTCGTCACGGACATCCGTCGTTCCGATGATGTGATGGTCCAACCAGGGCGTGACGAACATCGGCCGTCCGTCCGATTTCGCGCTGGCTAGCACTGCGTGCCTGGGTCCTCGCCCATTCAGATCGACGACCAGGTGAGAACCACGGGTCCCGCCGATCCGGCGCTTAAGCGATCGGCCGGTTGCGTCCAGAACGGCGTCAACCCAGGGACCGGCCGCATTGATCACCAACCGACCCGAAGCCGTCGAACGGCGTCCCGTCAACACATCGTGAAAGTCGACGCCGCGCGCCCGTCCGCTGTCGACAATGATGTAGTCGACCGCCGCGTGGTTGCGAAGGTCTGCGCCGGAGGCACGCGCCTCCGCCAGGTACTCCAGCGTCAACCGCTCGGGCGACCAGACCTGGGCATCGTGATAGAGATATGCGGCCTTGAGCCGATCCGTTGAGATCGACGGCTCGAACCGTTGCAGCTCGCGCTCCGAGAAGGACGAATGCCAGGGCGACACCTTGCGTGGGGAGAGCAGATCGTACAGCGCCAGTCCCGATCGGACGTACCAGGGAGGCCGAGGATCGCCCTCGTAGACCGGCAGGATGAAGCCCAGCGGGCGCACCAGGTGGGGGCGCTCGCGCAGCAATCGCTCCCTGGACTGCAAAGACTCATGCACCAGGCCCGCGTCGCCGGTCTCCAGGTAACGCAATCCCCCGTGAATCAGCTTCGTCGAGGCAGAAGTCGTGCCGGAAGCGAAGTCATCCTGCTCAAGCACTAGCGTGCGGTAGCCGCGAGCCGCCACGGAGGCTGCCGTGGCAGCTCCGTTGATTCCGCCGCCGATGATGATGACGTCGTAGTTTGCCGTCGCCATGACAAGTCGAGTCTATTCAGTCTCCGGGAATCGCTTGCACGGCCCGGCGTGCAGCAGTCCAGCGCTCAAACTCCTGCTCCATGTCGTCTACGGGCTCGAATCGTTGCTCCTCCGTCTCGAACACCGGCTTCATACCGGCGACCTCCATCGCCAGCCGAGCCGCGCCGAGCGCTGTGGTCTCCTGCATCGACGGTCGGATGATCGGGCGCTGCAGCACATTCGCCTGGATCTGCATCAGCTCATCGCTGTCGGTCATCCCTCCGTCGACACGCAGGACTCCGATCGGCGTTCCTCCCGTCTCCATCTCGTCGATGACCTCGCGAACTCGAAACGCAACGGACTCCAGCGCCGCCCGAGCGATTTGGGCAGGAGTCGTTCCGCGTGTGATCCCCAGGATCGCACCGCGAGCATTGGAGTCCCAGTGAGGGGAACCCAATCCCGCGAGCGCGGGAACCATCATCACTCCAGCTGACGTGTCGGCGGAGGCGGCGAGAGCTGAGATCTCCGGCGCCGAGGCAGCGATCTGCAGTTCGTCGCGAAGCCACTGGACCACCGAACCAGCGGTAAACACCCCGCCTTCAAAGGCGAACCCGCCGTCGGCCGCTGCAGTGAGCAGCAGTCCCTCTGGAGTCGATGCCGCGTCCGGCGTATCTCCGGCGTGCGACAAGACGAACGCGCCGGTCCCGTAGGTACATTTTGCCGTTCCCGGACTGATAATGCCGTGTCCGAACAGGGCCGCCTGCTGGTCGCCGGCGACGCCAAGGATCGGTAACGCTTCGCCCAGCAGCGCCGGATCCGTTAGTCCAAACTCGCCCATACTCGGACGAACCTCAGGCAGCATCGACGACGGCAGACCCTGCCAGGCGCCAAGTTGCTCATCCCATTGGCGCCGGCTCAGATTCCACAACATCGTCCGCGACGCGTTCGTGCTATCGGTGGCGTGAACTGCTCCGCCGGTCAGGTTCGCGAGGAGCCAGGAGTCGACGGTTCCGCAGGCAAGGACGCCCGATTCCGCCAGTTCGCGCGCGCCATCAGTCTGGTCGAGCAGCCAGGCAAATTTTGGGCCCGAAAAGTACGCATCCGACCTGAGACCGGATCGCTGCCGGATCTCTGTGCCATAGGAGCCCCCGAGGGCTGCCGCAGTCCCCGCAGTGCGGCGGCACTGCCAGACGATCGCAGGGCCCAGAGGTTCCAGAGAGTGACGATTCCAGATCAGGGAGGTCTCGCGCTGGTTGGCGATCGCCACCGCACGTATCTCATCAAGTCCAACCCGCTCGACGACTTCGCGGGCAGCGGCAAGTTGCGTCTGCCAGATGTCTACCGGCGACTGCTCAACCCAACCAGGCTGGGGAAATCGCGACGCCAAGGCGCGCTGCCCGCTGGCAGCTATGCGCCCGCCCTCGTCCAGTGCGAGAGCACGGCTGGAGGACGTTCCTTGATCGAGGGCGAGGATCAGACGGGGTGCTACGCCTCGTCCTCCTCGTCACGCCGGCGTCCCATCACCACTCGAGCAACTGCTGCCAAAACAGCCAGCAACGCCCCGACACCAATAATTCGCTTCATTGTGCGTTCCGTTCTGCTCACGGCCACGGCATCTGGCGGCCCGTACTTCTCGGCACAATATCACGATGAACCCGTTCCTCAGAGGGCCCCTGTAGGGTCAAATCTCCCTATTTTGGTAACAATGTCTCGGGAATCGACACACGGTCGCCGACTCGAATCCCGAGTTCCTCAAAGCGACCGCGTGGCATCTCCAGGACGAAGAAGTACTCCTGTTGCGGGCTCTTGATCGTTTCGTCCTCGGCCAGCAATGTCGAGAACTCGAGGATGCTCCCATCCCGCCCAAGCCAGGCGACATTCAGGTCGATCGGCACCTTCTGATTCCAGAACCCTCCGCTGCGTGCGCGCGTCTGTTCCCAGATGAAGATCATCCCGCTTTCCGGCGGCAACCCGTTCCAGTACATCATCCCTCGCCTGCGTCGGTCCGACGTATTCGCAACCAGGACCCCGATTGTGATGTCTCCGGCTTGCCGCTCGATGACCACTTCGGACCAGGGAAACACCACCTCTCCGACCAACGAGGGCAGATCCAGCAGTCCGGCCAACTCGTCCGGCCGCTCGACTGCGGGGCCAATGACGCCGCCTCGTGTCGCCGGATCGCCGGATGGTCCGCAGGCCAGCACGGCCAGAGCCGCCAGGCCCATGATCGCAGAAAAGCTCAGACGCCAGTTCATTCAGGGATCGTAGATCAGCCGCTGAGTAGACTGACTGCGTCGCCCAGGCGCACCGAGGGCCGGTAGCTCAGGGGTCAGAGCAGGCGGCTCATAACCGCTCGGTCGCTGGTTCGAATCCAGCCCGGCCCACCAGCCTTGCGCCCCGGCCCACCTCCCTGAATGCAGCCTGCGCCACCGTCGTCGGGCTCGATGGTCGGAGCGTGTGGGCAAGACCGCGCTGGCGGCGCAGGTAGCCCACGAGGTGGAAGCGGCGATCTCGCTACTGGACGGCCGCTACTCGTGATGACCGCAGCTCGCCGATCCGGTGAGTCCACAGGTGTTGGCCGAGGTCGCGAGGGCGGGAGCAAGCCCCGCCGGCATCAATAGATGCCGGGCACGATGCGGAACGGCACCTTCTGCTGGTACTCGGCCCACTTCTCCTCGCCGTACTTCTTGGCACAGGCCTTGTCGTCTTCCCGCTGGCGCAAGGTGAACAGGCCGACAATGAAGATCAGGTAGGTCCACGACCAGACGACGTCGAAATGGCCGAAGGAGAGGCCCACTGCCACGGCCCAGATGATCTCGCCCATGTAGTTGAAGTGCCGGGAGACGCCCCAGAAGCCGCTGGTCAGGATCTTACGGTCGCCGGCCTGGATGTAACGGGGCTCGATGATGCCCAGGAACTTGCGTTCGGGCCAGCGCTTGAAGGTGTACTTCTGGATGTTGGCGCCGCGGGCGATGCCCCATCCGACCAGGAACGGGGCGGAGGCGCCGATGATCCAGACGTAGGTCCAGGGGGTCGAGAAGCCCGGGCTGGGGTAGGCGGCCATGCCGTACAGGGGAAGGATGTAGAGCCAGCCGTAGCAGATGTTGTCGCCCCAGAACATCTTGAATCCCATGCGTTCGTGAAGGAGATCGAAGGTGTAGAGCCGGACGCGCTCGAAGAGATGGTCGTCAAACACGTAGAAGGTGAAGATGGCGGCGTAGACGAAGACGCCGAGGTTGACCTGGTTGGTGGGGCTGAACTGCTCGTAGTGCCAGGCCGCGCCCGACATGGCGTTGATGCTGAGCATCGTGCTGCCCACGACATAAAAGGTCATCTTGAGGTCGAGGCGGTCGTTGAAGAAGCGGATCTCCTGGACGCGGCCAAGGTAGAAGTCGACGATGGGGTTGCGGTCCCTGGTCTTCGGCTGGGTGTATACCGCGATGGCCGTGAAGAGCATGGCGAAGCCGGTGCCGCCCGCGACGGCGTAGAGCGAGGTGCGGTAGAACCACTCGCGCTCCAGCCCGGGGATGAGCTCGAAGCCCCAGATCAGGATGGCGATCATGGAGACGAGCAGGCCGTTGAGCCGGTACCGGCGGGGCCTGCCTGTCTTCTCGTCCTTGGCGTATCCGAGGACCCACTTGCCGGGCAGGACCACCGTTGCGATCGAGAGGGCGATGAAGATCACGAGGGGAGCGAAGACGGCGGCGACCTGTTCTCCCGTGGAAAGCTCGAACAGGTGCTCAATCGCAAGCCACTCGACCACG
Source organism: Dehalococcoidia bacterium (assembly GCA_022822855.1). Taxonomy (GTDB): domain Bacteria; phylum Chloroflexota; class Dehalococcoidia; order Bin125; family Bin125; genus Bin125. The sequence continues at coordinate 157,403 of JAJDYG010000016.1, read as the reverse complement.
GCCGAATCCACTTCCCTGGTGGCGACGGCCACTCTCGCTTAGGGGCTGTCATCGACGATTCGCACACTACAGAACGGGCGCGGGCCGCGATGTCTGCAGCGACGAACAGGAGCGGGTCCTGCTGGCACTCAGATCCGGTCTGACGAGATGACGCGTCCCTTGTTTGGAGCAAAGCGCCGGCTAGGCCAGGGTGAAACACGAGTGAATCTACGCGGGTGCAACGGAGTCCTCTAGCGCCACGCGCCAAGCGAAAGCTTGCTGTGCGGTCTCGTTAGGTCCGCCTGTTTCTGGTCGGGCTAGGCTACGCCCGCGTCCCAGACAGGACAGTCTGGTTGACCTTGGTCACGTCTGCATGATCTGGATCAGGTTGCCGCAGGTGTCGTCAAAGACCGCAACACTGACGTTGGCCAGTTCTGTCGGCTCCATCGTGAAGGCTACGCCCATTGACTTCAGCTTCTCATGCTCTGCGCGAATGTCCGTAACGCCAAAGGACGCGGCTGGGATGCCTTGGTCAAAGATCCCTTTCTGATATGCCTGTGATACCTCATTCTCATTTGGCTCAAGAAGAAGCTCGGTGCCATCCGGGTCATCGGGCGAGACGACGGTGAGCCACTTGAATTCTCCCACAGGCAAGTCATGCTTCTTCACAAAGCCGAGAGTCTCCGTGTAGAAACTCAGAGCCTTGTCCTGGTCACTCACGAAGACGCTGGTGAGCGTGATGCGCATGTCCGGTCTCCTGTTCTCTTCACAGTGTCACTTGAGCCATCGGTTCACGACGGTCCTGAGGGGTTCATCGTTGAAGACAAGCATCCGATACCTGCCGCGCTTCTCTGACCGTACGAGCCCTGCTTCTTCCAGGAGATCAATGTGCTTGGCCAGGGCCTGTCGGGAGATGGCGACTTCATGCCGCATGATCAAGCGCGCTGTGAGTTCGTAGAGCGTCTGCTCGTTGCGGTCAGAGAACTCGTCCAGCATCAACCTCCGTGTTGGGTCCGCGAGTGCCTTGAAGACCAGGTCATTGTGCATGCCCCCATATGATACGCAACCACAGGGTTGCATGTCAAGCGGCGGCTCCTTATCCTGGCAAGAACCGCATCCCCAGTCCTTTGCAGGACTGGGTGCAGACACGGAACCAGCGAGGTTGGAACTGGAAGATCCCCAAACACAGTGGGACGGAGGCTTGTGAGGTGTCTATCCGGGTGATAGGCACTCTCCTCACGTAACGAACTCCCAGCGGACAGCTCGTAGGTCAGTCCAGGCAGGCCCACCGAAGCGCACCTGCTCAACTCGGCACTCTGTGCGATCGGGATGTTCCGTGCCTCCCGAGGTGTAAGAAGACCCCTTCTTGCGTGGTAGCGTGCTGCGATGAACGAGCACGCCGCTGAGAAGCGAGCGGTTCGCGGCGTGACACTTCCGGTCATTGCCGTCGCCTTGGCCGTCGGAGCCACCCTGCTCGGCGACTCGATGCTCTACGCCGTGATGCCGGCTCAACCCGAGGCATGGGCCCTCTCGATCCCTGCGGTCGGCATCCTGCTCTCGGCGAACCGGCTCGTGCGTCTGGTCACGAACTCTGTCGTCGCGGTGGTCTTTCAGCGGCTTGGCCAACGCGGACCGTTCATCGGAGCGCTGGTACTGTCCGTCGTGGTCACGCTGAGCTACGGCTGGACCACCGCCTTCGCTGTGCTTCTAGTGGCGAGAATGGGCTGGGGATTGTGCTGGTCGGCGCTCCGCCTGGGCGGCTTCTGGACTGTATTGACCGAGGCCAGCGACGACAATCGAGGGCTGCTGATGGGTTCCTACCAGGCGGTCGTGCGTATGGGATCGGTCGGCGGTGTCCTGGTCGGAGCAGCCCTGACCGACGCATTCGGACACCGGCTGACCCTGACGCTCTTTGCCGCGGTGATGGCCGCGACGGCCGTCGCCTGGATTACCTCAAGTCGCGGCGCGACACCAGACATTCGACCGACGCACACTCACCTTTCCGACGCCAATGTCCGCGCGGTGCTGGGTGATCGCCGCTTGCTTGTTACTTGCAGCGGAATACTGATCACCGGCCTCGTGTTCTCCGGCCTGCTCACGGCCTCGCTCGGCTTCTATCTCAGCTCCCACTTCGGACAGGAGATCGCGATCCTCGGCATGGCGCTGGGCGTGACGACCGCCACGGGCTTGCTGCTCGGTTCCCAGTGGCTGCCGCTGTCGCCGGTCCTTGGACACCTCTCCGACCGGTTCGGCCGCGTGCCCGTGATCACCAGCGGTTTCGCGGTCGGCGCGGCCGGCCTGCTGGTTCTCGCTGTGACGCAGTCCATCTGGCTGATGTTGATCGCAGTGCTCGCCGCCTTCATCGGCTCAACCGCGCTGACGGTGACACTCCACTCGACCGCCGGAGATCTTGCCCCGCCCAACCGTCGCAACGCCGTCGTCAGCACCTATGCCACGTTCCTCGATCTGGGCAGCGCCCTTGGTCCTCTGATCGGACTCTCGTTCGCCAGCCTCGCGGCGCTGCAAGGACTCTATAGCGGCGCGGCCGTGCTCCTCCTCGCGGCGGCGTTGCTCTTCTGGCTGGTGTTTCGCAGCGTCCGACCCGGCGCCGAGCTTCCCCAGGCCAGCGCCGCCAGCGGGACCGGACGAGACGTCAGGTGACGAACCTGTTCGGAGGCCGGTCTGCCCATATGCGGCCTGCTGGGAGATCCGCGACCTACCCCGTAGACGCGTCGATCGGCGACATGCGACCAGGACGGCCAACAGCCTCTAGGAGACTCCGCCTTCGCGCCTCCTCCAGAGGCTGCTGCTCGGGTTTTCGGTCGTTACCACGACCTGTTCGTCATCCGGGTGACATTCATGGCCTTCATACCGGATCGGAGTATCCTGAAGCGAGCCGAAGCCTCATTTTTCCTGAATCCTCATAAAGTTGCATAGATTGCAAGTATCGCTAATATCTGCTTCAGAGTGACCAGGCTTGAGAAGGTCTTGAGGAGTAGCCGCCCATGCCTGCTTCATTCAGCCGCCTCTCGCGGCTCAGGTACTCGCTGCTGGTGCTCCCGCTGATCGCGGCTATCGCGCTTGCAGCCTGTTCCGGAGATGACGCCCCCGAAGTCTCGGCTTCGGAGGTGGTCGAGCACTACGCCGACGGTGTGCATCACACCTACGTCCTCAGCCTGAACAGCGCCGTGGTGATGCGCGAGGCGATCCACAAATTCCTTGACGACCCCACGCCGGCCAGGCTCGAGGGCGCCAAGCGCTCCTGGCTGACCGCGCGCGACGACTACGGACCGACTGAGGCGTACCGCTTCTATGACGGCCCAATCGACAACCAGGAAGACGGTCCAGAGGGACAGCTCAACGCCTGGCCGTTGGACGAGTCCTACGTCGACTACGTCGAAGGCAATCCCAACTCCGGCATCATCAATATGGTCGATGAGTATCCTGAGATCACGACCGGTCTTCTGATCGAGCTGAACGAGGCGGGCGGCGAAGAGAATGTCTCGACCGGCTGGCACGCGATCGAGTTTCTGCTCTGGGGACAGGACATGAACTCCGACGGTCCCGGCGACCGCCCGATCGAGGACTACACCACCAACGCCAACGCCGACCGCCGCGCGACCTACCTGACGGTCGTCACCGACCTGCTGATCGACGACCTGCAGGCCATGGTCGACGCCTGGGCGCCGGGCGATTCCGGCAACTACCGCGCCGAGTTTCTCGACCTTGACACGGACGAAGCGTTGGTAAAGATCGTCACCGGCATCGGCGAGCTATCGCGCGGCGAACTCGCCGGTGAGCGCATGGTCGTCGCTTACGAGGCCCGCTCTCAGGAAGACGAGCACTCCTGCTTCTCCGACAACACGGTGAATGACATCATCGCAAACGCCAAGGGCATTCAGAATGTCTGGCTGGGCGACTTCGGTGCCCTCGTCGGACCCGGGATCGTCGATCTTGTTCGCCAGGAGGACCCCGAACTGGCCGACCAACTGACCATGGAGATCGCCGCGAGCGTCGCCTACGCGACCGCGATTCCCTCCCCGTTCGACGCGCACCTGATTGCGGACCTGCCCAACTCCGACGCTGGACGCCGCGCCGTGCTGACCACGATCGAGTCCCTGGAGGACCAGACCGACAAGATCGTGGCCGCTGCTGAGGCGCTCGGCATCAGCATCAACGTGACCTAAGGCTGGTTCAGGATCAATGCCCCGGCGATACGCCGCCAGAGGACGCGCCGTCGCTGCGGGCATTGGCATCCTCTTCAGCTTGTTGGTCGCCGTCCTCGCCGCGACCGTCTGCTCCGATGGCGCGATCGACGGTGGGCCGTTGGGCCTGACTCCTGACGACACCGCCAACCTGTTCAGCGGCGGCGAGACCACGGCGACCAACGTCACGCGCAACGCGTTCTCGTTCTCGGCCCGCAATCTCAACCGTGAGCAACGCCGCCTGTTCGAGCTGGGGGACAGTTTCTTCGAGCAAAACTGGGTCACCGCGCCGGCCTCGACCGAAGCGCGCGACGGTCTCGGACCCACATTCAACGCGCAGTCCTGTTCCAGTTGTCACGCGCTCGATGGCCGCGGCCGGCCTCCCTTCTCCGACGACGATCCTGAACGCGGCCTGTTGCTGCGGCTCTCGCTGCCCGAGGAGTTTCGCGATCTCTACGCGCCAGACTCACTTGCATCGCCGAAAGGCGGTCCGGTCCCCGATCCCGTCTACGGCGGACAACTCCAGGACCGAGCGATTCAACGAGTCGAGCCGGAAGGCCGGATCGTCATCACCTACGTCGAGATCCAGGGGGCGTACGCCGACGGCGAGACGTACACCCTGCTCAAACCCGAGTACTCGATCGGGGATCCAGCCTTCGGGCCGCCGCACGAGGAGTTGTTGATCTCCCCGCGGGTTGCACCTGCTGTGTTCGGTGCCGGCCTGCTGGAGGCGATCCCGGTCGAGATCCTCGAACGGCTCGCCGACCCCGACGACGAAGATGGCGACGGCATCTCTGGCCGGATCCACCTGATCTGGAATCCCGACACCGGCCAATTCGAAGTTGGACGTTTTGGCTGGAAGGCGACTGTCCCCAGCGTGCGACAGCAGTCGGCCGACGCGTTCCTCGGCGACATCGGAATCACCTCAAGCATTCACACCGATCAGAACTGCCCCGAAGCGCAGACCGCATGCGAAACGGCGATCTCGGGCGGCGATCCTGAAGTGTCCGATGACCGTTTCGAGGCGGTGGTCTTCTACAGCCAGACACTTGCCGTCCCGGCCGCGCGCGGCTATCGCGAGCGCAAGGACGGCGCTGAATTCTTCTTCGCCGCCGGCTGCCATCTGTGCCATGTGCCCAGGGTCACGACCGGCGAACATGAGATCGACGCGCTCAGCGATCAGATCATCCTGCCCTACACCGATCTATTGCTGCACGACATGGGCCCCGAGTTAAGCGACAATCGTCCCGTCCACGACGCCTCAGGTTCGGAATGGCGCACGGCGCCGCTCTGGGGCATCGGACTGATCGAGGCGGTCAATGGACACAACCGCCTGCTCCACGACGGGCGTGCCCGCGGCGTCGCCGAGGCGATCCTCTGGCACGGCGGCGAGGCAGAGGCGTCGCGCGAGGCCTTCCGCAACATGTCGGCCGAAGACCGTCAGGCGCTGATCGACTTCATCAACTCCCTCTAGGTGCCCAGCGGAGACAGCATGCCAACCCGCTTCAGATCCCACTCCGGACGCGTCACCTCGCTGCTCGCAACTCTGCTGGTTGGGGCGGCGCTGGTGCTGGCCGCTTGCTCGAACGACGTCACCCGCCGCGATGTCACGGCGTCGCTGACCGAACTGGTGATCGTGCCTAGCTACGAGGCCGCCGCCGACAGTGCGGAGGCATTGAGCACGGAGATTCGCATACTGGTCTCAGATCCGACCTCCGCACGACTTGAGGAAGCGCAAGCCGCCTGGCGCGAGGCGCGATCCGACTGGAGCCGTGTGCAGGCCTACACCTTCGGGCCGGTAATGGAGATCCGCATTTCCTCGCTCGTCGACTGGTGGCCGATTGACGAGGCCAAGATCGAGCGGGCGCTCACTCGGCCGACGATCTCGGCTGAGGATGTGCGCGAGACCTTTGCCGCCGATCAGCGCGGATTCAGCGCGCTTGAACATCTCCTATTCTCCGACAACGTGCTCGGTCGGCTTGCGTCCGGCGACGACGCGTACGGCCAGTACCTGACAGCACTCGCCGACGTGATCGCCGACGCCATTCGGCAGGCGTCTGATGAATGGAGCGGGGCCTACGGCGAAGCCTTCTCCGGCAGCGGCGACCTTGCCATCTCCGAGAATCTCGCCATCGCCGATCTCGTCCGCGTACCCGTCTTCCTGACGGAGACCATTGGCGACATGCAACTGGGCGTCGCACTCGGCATCACCAAGGCGGAGGCCGACCCGACCGTGATTCCCGAAGGCCACGCCGGAGTTGGTATCGACGATCTGGAACAGAACGTCCGGGGGATCCAGGACACATACCTCGGAAGCTCTGACGGGCTTGGCCTCTCCGACCTGATCGCGCAACTCTCGGAGGGGACCGATCAGCGCATGCGTGATGCCCTCTCTCACGCAATCGACACGATCGCAGCGCTCAAGTCCGGAGGCCAGTCGCTCAACGAACTGGTGGAAACCGATCCCGACGCAGTGGCGCAAGCGCGCGACGCGATCAAGGCCGTGCAGGTCATCCTCACCACCGAGATCGTCAGCCTGCTCGGCGTCACGATCGGCTTCAGCGACAACGACGGCGACAGCTAGCAGCACGTTCCCAGGCGCTTCGAGGGGCAATGTCGGATGGCGGTCACAGCGCTTCCCGCACCGAAGACAAGCCGGCCGCGCCCGCTTGGTGCCATTGACCTATGGCGGCCGATCGACTTCCTCATCCGTCGAGGGTCGGAACCGGTGGATGGGTCATCCGTCGCCGTCTTCCGCATCGCCTTTGGCGTCGTTGCGCTGGTCGCGATTGTCAGGTTCTTCGCCCACGGCTGGATCGATCAGCTATACGTCGATCCGCTGCACCATTTTTCCTACGTCGGCTTCGAATGGGTCCGCGCCTGGCCGGCGCCCTGGATGCAGCTGCACTTCGGAGGGTTGGGCCTGCTGTGCCTCGGCATCATCTTCGGCTGGCACACGCGAGCCTGCCTGATCCTCTTCGCCCTCGGGTTCACCTACATCGAACTGATCGACAAGACCACCTACCTCAACCATTACTACTTCATCTCGCTGGCCGCGCTCTTGCTCGCGTTCATCCCACATGATCGCCGGTGGTCGCTGGACGCCCGCCGCGGCCAGGGCTCCGGTTGGACGCCGGCCTGGACGGTCTGGGCCCTCCGAGTGCAGATCGCGCTGGTCTACTGCTTCGCCGGATTCGCCAAGCTCAACCACGACTGGATCGTCAACGCCGCTCCGCTCAAGTTCTGGCTGCCCCAGCACACCCACCTGCCAGTCGTCGGTCCGCTGCTCGATGAGATCTGGGTCGCTTACGCCTTCAGTTGGGCCGGAGCGGCGTTCGACGTGACCATCGTGGCCTGGATGCTCTGGGGCCGCTCGCGCCCGCTGGCATTCGTTGTGCTCGTCGTCTTCCACCTGATCACCGGTCAACTCTTCATCATTGGCGTCTTCCCCTACATGATGATCGCGGCGTCGCTGATCTTCTTCTCCCCCGACTGGCCGCGCCGGCTGCTCGCCCGGTTCCGTTCGCGTTCGGGTTCGGCCGGGGCACGTTCGCCGGACCCACCGAGAGCTGTCGGGTCCTCATGGTTGGCACGGATCGCAGTCCTGATGGCGCTCGCGATCCTGGCGATTCAGCTCATCGTCCCCGTACGCCACTACTTCTACCCAGGACCAGTGCAGTGGAATGAGGAGGGTTATCGATTCTCCTGGCGCGTGCTGCTGACCGAGAAGGTCGGCCACGTTGAGTACCGGGTCTCGGACGGACAGGGTCGCATGTGGATCGAGCGACCGGCCGACTACCTCAGTCCGCTGCAGGCCGAGCGGATGACAACCCAACCCGACCTGATCCTCGCCACGGCGCACATCATTCGCGACCGTTACGCCGAGCAGGGACATCACGTGGAAGTCCGAGCCGACGCGCATGTGAGTCTCAACGGCCGGCCGGCGCAACGCCTCGTCGATCCCGCCGTCGACCTGGCGGCCGAGTCGCAGGGCGTTGCCGCCAAGTCCTGGCTCCTGCCGCCGCCTGATTGGTAGCCGGCCGCTCGGTGGTCTGGCTGTTCGGCGGGCACTGCGGGGCCGGGGTCGGATTGTCCCCAGGAAAAAAAGAAAACGCGAGAAAAAAGGAGAGCGAGGCGGGTTACACGAGGTGGATTACAGGGGGTCGTCGTCCTCGTCGGGGGATTGCTCGTCTTGTGGGGAGCCCCCTTCTGCCCCCGGGTCGGAGCCCGGGGCAGGCTTCGGCATCTCCCCCCGCTCCGCGGGGGGAGATGGGAGTAGAGAGGCGCGGTCGTAGAGGTCTCGGAGCTGGTGTCGGGCGACATCGTAGGGATCGGTCGCGAGGTACATCTCGTGGTTGAGGCGGGCTCGCTCGGTTGGGGCGAACATCTCCCGGACGACGGCGTTGAGGGCCTTGAGTCGGATGTAACCGGGGTTGTGGTCGCCTGAGCGTCTCCAGAGGCGGTCGATTTTGGCTCGGAAGTGGTAGGGGTTGGGCATAGGGAGTCTCCTTTGGAGACCATATTATCGGAATGTGCGTTCTTTGAGAGTGTTTGAGGATGCTGAGCGGGGGCGTTGAAGGGAGCGGGTCCCCGAGTGAATCGGGGACTGGGAAGGGGCGGAGAGGTAGTGGGGTGTGTTGCTGAGGGGGACGGTGTTGCCGTAGCGGAGGTGGGTGGTCTGGGCCCCGCGTCGGCGCGCGGGGCATCGGAAGGGGGAGTGGGTGGCAAGCGCGGGACGTCGGAGGGGGCTGGTCCCCGATTGAATCGGGGCCTGGGAATTGGTGTCTCGGGGTAGATTGGAGCTTATGGCGGTCTCCATCGATATCAAAATGAAGCGTCGGTTCCTGCGAGTGCGCTCGGTGATGACCGGGCTGGCGGCGCTGCTGCTGGGAGTGGCGGTGTTGTTTGGAATGGCTTGCGGTGCCTCGAGCGAGGCCGAGCAGTTGTCGCTGGAAGACGCTGTCGGACAGATGCTGATGATTGGCGTTCGCGGAACTGAGGTCGACGAGGAACTCGGTGCGTGGCTCAAGGAGATCGCGCCGGGCGCCGTGATCCTCTTCGATTACGACGGTCCAAGCGGCGGCGAGCAGCCGCGCAACATCGTCTCGCCGGAGCAGGTAGCGGCCCTGACCGATGCTCTTCAGCGGGCGTCCGCGCGTCCGCTGTTGATCGCCATCGACGCCGAGGGCGGCTTTGTCAACCGGCTCAAAGAGGACTACGGATTCGAGGTCCAACTGCCCAGCCACCTGACGCTCGGCGCGGGCACGCCGTCCCAGACCGAGTCGCTGGCCGGCGCATCGGCGGCGCAGTTGAGCGAGCTGGGAATCAACTGGAACCTCGCGCCGGTGGTGGATGTCAACGTCTTCCCAGACAGCCCCGCGATCGGACTTTGGGAGCGCTCGTTCAGCGATAATCCGCAGGCCGTGGCCGAACACGCCGCCGCATTCGTCCGCGCCCATCGCGACGCCGATGTGGTCTCCACACTCAAGCACTTTCCCGGCCACGGCAGCGCCGTCGGCGATACGCATCTCGGTGTCACCGACGTCACCGACTCATTCGTCCGCGAAGACGAGCTGGCCCCGTATCGAGCGCTGATCGACGACGGCTACGACGACGTGGTCATGACCGCGCACGTTGTCAATCGCAACCTTGATCCGTCCGCCATGCCCGCCACTCTCTCCCGTCCGATCGTCACCGACCTGCTGCGCGGCGAGCTGGGTTTCGACGGAGTGATCCTCTCCGATGACATGCAGATGGGCGCGATCCTTGAGCAGTACAGTCTCGAAGCCGCAGCGGTCGAGGCGATCAAGGCGGGCGTCGATGTGATTCTAATCGCCAATCAGAACACCTACGACCTCGGTCAGGTCGAGCGCGCCAAGGCCGCAATTGTCGCGGCCGTGCAGCGCGGCGAAATCACCAGAGAGCGCATCGACGAGTCGGTCGAGCGCATCCTCAGCCTCAAACGCAGGTACGAGCTCGAACGCTGACCGGCAAGGCAAGCCGAAGGCGGTCGCAAACGCGCGCGCTGAGTCCGACCCACATGGATGGTCCAGTTGGCGACGAACCGTACCTCCTTCTCGTACGCCGAAGCCGTGGGGGCTCATCGCTCTCGATCAGCGTGAGGTTCGATCAGTGCGCAACGCCCCGGAGATCCTCGGACCACCGACACATTTCAGCCACAATTCCTCTCCATCGTGAGTGTCAACGCAGCAATCTCAAGAAAGGAGAGCGCAATGACACTCGCGAAGCTGCTGAAGAAGACGGTCCTGGTCGGACCAATCCTGGGAGCCCTGGTCGGCGGCGCAGTCATGATCGGATGCGCGACCGGCACCGACGATCGAGGGACCAGCGAGTCCGCAGTCGCCAGCCAGGAGACGTCGGAACGAGCAGGGGACAGCTCGAGAGGAGAGCACGATCGCAACAGCGAACAGGGCCGCGAGTCAGGCGGCGCAACCGAGTCTCGCCTCGGCGTATTCGTGGATCAGATCAGCGACGACGAGGCGAGCGGCTTGGCTCAGAATCTGGCTCGGGCGCACGCGGAGACCGGCGGCTGGCAGACCGCCGGCGCCGTGCTTGCCGATGCCGGTTTCATCTACGAAGCAGATGTCCAGCGGGAGCAATCGGGGAGGGGCGAAGAGTATCACGTCGAGCTCTTCCACCAGGACCCGATTCGGGTCGTCGTAGTTGACGCCGATGGGATCGTCGTGCTGGACAACTTCGACCTGTTGGCGCCGGGTGGCAGCGCATCGAGTCTTGACGGGCATAGTGAGCCAGTGGTCGATCCTGCCTCGAGTCGACCGGTTGGCTACGTCTACGTGGACGTCAATCACGAACTCCTGTCGAGTGAGTCGCACGGATTCCTGAGCACCCTGCTCTACATCATCCTGGTCGGTGGGCTGGTCACGCTCGGCTTCGCGATTGTGCTCGCCGTCTGGCTGTCGAGGCGGATCACGGCTCCGATACGGGCGCTCACCCGGGCCACGCAGGCAGTGGCCCGGGGTGACGCAGCTCGGTTGCCGGTCACGACATCCGACGAGCTCGGCCAGATGAGCGACGCATTCAACCAAATGAGCTCGACTCTGGAAACACAGCGCGAACTTCGCCGTCAGTTGGTCAACGACGTCTCGCACGAACTGAACACCCCGCTCAGCGTGATCCAACTGGAGGCCGCAGGGCTGCGTGACGGACTGCAGTCGGCCGACGCCGCGTCCGACCACATCATTCAGGAAGTGGAGAGGCTGCGCGGTCTGGTCACCGACCTGGATTGGCTTGCGGAGACGGACCGCGGCGACCTGCGGCTCGACCGCAGGGCGACATCGGTCGGGGAACTGCTCGAGGCCGAGCTGGGACGCTGGCAATCGCAAGCCCAGGCCCGCCAGACTCTGCTGTCTCTGGATGTTGCGCCTGACTTGCCGGACCTCGAACTCGACGGCAGCCGGATGAGCCAGGCTCTCGGCAACGTCATTGGAAATGCGATCAACAGCGTGCAGGCCAGCGGACACGTCGCGGTTCAGGCCCGTGTGGAAGCCGATGAAACACTGACCATCTCAGTCCACGATGACGGGATCGGCATCGATCCGACGGATCTGCACGGTATCTTCGACCGCTTCTACCGAGCCCAAACGGCTCGTCACCAAGGAACTCGTGGCTCCGGCCTGGGACTCGCGATCACCCGCGCCATCGTTGAAGCACATGGAGGTTCGGTCAGCGCCTCAAGCGCTGGCCTGGGTCGGGGTGCCACCGTGGCGCTCCGTCTGCCTCTAGGCCGTGCGCCATCGCAAGGTCACTCAGTCCCAACCAGGCAGAGTCTCTGACCCGACACTAGATCGGCGATGTCAACGCTTCGTCAGCACGCGCGAACCAGCCCCAAGAGCATCCACCCCCGCCACAACAACAACCGTCCCTCTCAACCACCCCCCTTCCCCCTTCCGATGCCCCGTGCTCCGACACGGGGCCCAGAGCACCCACCCCCGCCAGGGCAACACCGCCCCGCCTCAGCAACAATCTCCCCTCCCCAGTCCCCGATTTATTCGGGGACCCGCTCCCCCTCTGCCACCCTCCCTTTCCAGTCCCCGATCTGTTCGGAGCCTGCCCCCGACTCGATCGCGGGGACCCGCTCCCCCGTCGCCTCCTCCGACAACCAGGCCACATTGATAGAACCCATGTCCGCATACAATCGCACCACACAACTGACACACGCCCCGAAGGCCATCACAATGACCCGCCCAGACACGTCCGCGTTTCGCCACGCCAGACCCACTCAGACCCGATTTCCAATCGTCGACCATCGAGGAAATTCGAACGAAATCGAACGAAGCCGACCACCCGGAACCGAAAAAACCTGCCGCCAGACCGACAAAACTATGCTTTTCTATACCCCCCGGAACTCACGATCCCCAGCAAAACACTGGAGATCAGCCCAAATTCAGCCCGCGAAAAAAAAGCGCCGAAACCCGAAGGAAAAGGTTCTCCCCTCAGACCGAACAGCCCGCCCAATACCGCTACCAGTACGGCTAGATCTCTGGCTCGCCAGCCTTCGGCATCCGGTAGCCGACGCGGGGAATGTTGAAGATGTAGGTGGGATCGTTCGCGTCGTCGCCCAGCTTCCCGCGAAGTTGCTTGATCACGGTTCTGACCGCGCCGCTGCGGCCCGGATGCCCCGGTCCCCAGACCTGGCCCAGCAACTCGGCGTGAGTCCGCACACCGCCGGCGTGGACGCTGAGCTCGACCAGCATCCGGTACTCAAGGTCGGTCAGGTCCAACGGTCGCCCGGCCAGCGAGGCCTGCCGTGCGCCATAATCGAGCCTCAGATCCTCCCAGGCGTACGGCTCGGCAGGCTCCGATGATGCACGCGCGGTCCAGCGCCGCAGAACCGTTTGAATCCTGGCGACCAGCTCGGTCGGCGAAAAGGGCTTCACGATGTAGTCGTCGGCGCCCATCTCCAGGGCGCGTGCGACCCGCCGATCACCGCCGTAGGCCGACAGGAAGATCACCGGCAGATCCCGCATCTCCGGCACCGTCTCCATCAGCTCGATCCCATCGATCTCCGGCAGCATCAGATCGAGCAGGATCAGATGGGGCCGGCGCTCGCCGATCAACTGGGCCACCGCGTCCGGGTCGCCGGTCAGGATCGGCTCGTAGCCGGCCTTGACGAGCGAGTCCCGCACGTAACGCAGGGTCTGAGGGTCGTCGTCGACCGCCAGCACGCGGATCTGGCCGCCGCTCGCCCGGCCACGTTGAGGCAGGGCCGTCGCCGCCACGGCCTGGGGCACGACACCGGCCAGCTCGGTCGCCGGCAGAGTAAAGGTGAATTGCGAGCCTCTGCCGAGACCCTCGCTCTCCGCCCGGATCCGGCCGCCATGCGCTTCGACGATGCCCTTGCAGATGGCGAGGCCCAGGCCCGAGTCCGGAGGTTCGGCGCCAGCTTCGACTGGTCGTCGAGAGAACTTGCGAAAGAGCAACGGCAAGCGTTCGGCGGAGATGCCTGCGCCGCTGTCGGCGATCCGCACCTCCACCTCCACGCCAACCTGAGACGCAGACAGGGAGATGGGTGCTCCGTGTGGTGAGTGGCGCGCAGCATTGGACAGCAGGTTGAGCAGCACCTGAGTGACGCGCCGTTTATCAGCCATGACGCGCGGCAGATCGGGCGGCAGTTCGATTCGGACCTCATTCTGCAGGCTGCCGCTGAGCAGCGTGTTACGCGCCGCATCAACCAGTTCGGAGAGTTCGACAGGCTCCGGCGCGATCACAAGCTCGCCCGACTCGATCCTGGCGACGTCGAGCAGATCGGTGATCAGCTCCTGCATCTGGTCCGCCTGGCGTTCGATGATCCTGTGGAACTGGGCGGTCGCCGCCGGGTCGAGAGCCGGGCCAGACTCGACCAAGGTCGCGGCAGAGCCCTTGATCGAGCTCAACGGAGCGCGCAGCTCGTGACTGACCATGGCCAGGAACTCGGCCCGCATCCGCTCGCTGTCTTCCAATGGGCCCAGATCCTGCATCGTGACGACGACCGACACGATCTGACCGTCCGCTGAACGGATCGGCGTCGCGTTGATGATCGTGCTGACGCTTCGGCCGTCCGGCGCCTGCAGGACGATCTCCTCGGCCCGCACGACCTCGCCAGTGTTCAGGGAGCGGGTCAGGGGAAACTCGGCCACGCTCATTTCGCGTCCGTCGCCGCGCCGGTAGCGCAACCGATGGAGCAACTCCTCCGGCGACTCGTCCGGGTCTCGCAGCCCGTCGATGATCCGTCGCGCTTCGCGGTTGAGCGAGACTGGCGTGCCCGTTCTGACATCGAAGAGCACCACGCCAACTGGCGATGTGTCGATCAAGGTCTCCAGGTCAGCCCGGGCCCGCCGCTCGTCTCGCAGCAGCCGGGCGCTCGCGATTGCGCTGGCCGCCTGGATGGCAAACAGACTCAACGTCTCCTCGTCATCCGCACTGAACTCGGCTGCCCCCTGCTTGTCCAACAGATGCAGGTTGCCAACAAGTTTCCCGCGATGACGAATCGGCACGCTGAGCAGGCTCGTCACCGGGAAGGGCAGCGGTCCAATACCGAGGCCGGCAAGGTGACTGGTCGCATCCGACACCCTGAGCGGCTCCGGCAAGGTGTTCAGGTAGGCGGACAGCTCCGCGCTGCCGGGCATGACGGGCAGCGATTCTCGCTCCTCATCCGTCAGGCCGAACGTGATGAACTCCTGGGTCTCCCCCGAATCATCAAGGGCAGTCATTGCGCCTCGGCTGGCGCCGGTCAGCGAGCACGACGCATCCAGCACCTCGCGCAGCACGACGTCGAGTTCATGATCCTCGGTGATCCGCGACCCGGCCTCGTTCAGCCTGGCGAAGCGCTCACGTAGCAGGGCGATCTCGCTGCTTGCCGACGCGCTGCCCTGCGACTGACCACCCTCTGTCGATGACCGATGTTGAGAGCTTGATTGGTCCATATCGCCGATCGGCATGTGCTCCAGCATTCGAGTCATCGTTTGAGGGCTTGGCCGGCTGCACGATCGCTACATGCATGGATTCTGACTTGCACACGGTCAATGCATAGCGAATGGTAGACCATCCTGGAGGCAGCACAGAACCAGAACGGCGGCCAGCCGCGAACGCGGTATCAGAGGTGGCGGGCCGTGCGCCGAGCTTCATACAGCCCCAGCGCGTGCAGCGGGAAGTACTGTCGGTAGAGGACGTAGTCGAGGAGCGCCGTGCGGAAGAACACGCCAGCCATGTCCTGCTTGGGCCACGTCCCGTCCGCGCACTGGTGGTTGATCAGAAACTCCACGCCCCGCGTGATGGCCGTCCAGTTTGAATCCTCCGCTTCGAGCAGCGCGATCAGGGCCCAGGCGGTGTGGATGACCTGACTCTCGTGGTGAGGCACGTACTTCCCACTCATGCAGCCGCTGTGGTGCTCGCCCCAGCCGCCATCTTCCCGCTGGCGATCGAGCAGCCACTGACAGGCAGAACGCAGCGCCGGGTCGTCAGGTCGGGCTCCGGCGGCAATCAAGCCTCGGATACCGAAGAATGTGCCGTAGATGTACTGAACCCCCCAGACCCCGCGCCACGATCCATCCCGAGCTTGAGTCCGGCGAAGCGAGGCCTCGGCTCGCGCCATCGCCTCCTCTGCGGCCTGATCGATGACATCCGGATAGTGCTCCCGACATGCGGCCAGCGCTGCCAGGCACGAGGCTGTGCATTCGACGTAGGAATGCTCCGTCATCGACTCGCCGAACATCTCGGCAGGGTTCAACGTCTCAAGATCGATCAGGGAGCGCTGGGATTCGTAGCTGCCGAATCCGCCATCGCGATTCTGCCCGCGCAGCATGAAGCGCACCGCCTCACGCAGTGCCGTCGCGCTGACCGACTCCCGGTCGGCAGCGAGAATCCCGAGCACGGCCTCCGCCGTGCAGTCCGTCACGGGCCAGCCGTGCCATCGCGCCGCGAAGCACCAACCGCCCTTCGGGTCGTTGCGATACGCCTTGCGAAAGCCGGGAAAGCTGGTCTCAATCTGCTGTTCTTGCAGGTAGGCGGTTCCGCGCTGCAGCGCGGCCGCTACGCCGTCAACCTGAGCCGCGGTCGACAGGGCTTGCAGCGCGAATCCCGTGTCCCACGAGGCGCTTCTCGCGCCGGTCATGCGGGCGCCGCGTTCATCGTCTTCCCAGAACCAGAGGTCGACCTGATCCAGGGCGCGCCGAAAGTCGGCATCGTCAGGATCATGCAACCACAGGGCGAGGATGTTGAGCAGGCCGCTCACCGGTGAGATGCTCGTGTGATCCGTCGTGTTCAGTTCCCACTTGATCTGGCCAATCAGCGCGTCCGTTGACTTATCCCGCAGGCTCTTGACGTGAAGACGCTCAACCACCTGTGCACCGCGATACAACGCCCGTAGCGAGGCCGTCGGCTTCGCGAACAGGTCAGCCTGACGCAAGTGACCGCGATGTGCGGGAAAGTCGACAGATTCATACCCCTGAGGGAACAACTCTTCCCGCAGGGAGGAGATCAGCGGTGTGACAGGAGTCTGGAAGCGACCCGCGTAAATCGCGGCCATGGCCATATAGATCAGCCGAGTGTGGCAATACCAGTTCGACGGGTGCAGCGGCAGCCGACGGGGCAGGCTCCACAGTTCTGGGAGGACGGGGTGGAGTCCGTCCCAGTCATAGAGATTGAGGAGCGCCAGCCAGAACTTGCCCCAGCTTGGAGTGCCGAGCGTGCCCTCCGACTGTATGAATCGCCGTCCGGGTTCGATCAGTTCATCGTCCTGCTCCAGGCCAAGCAGTCGTGAAGCCACATACACCAGGGTTGTGACGAACAGGTGCGGCGGGGAGTGCTCGTGCAGGCCCCACAATCCTTCCGGCAACCGTGATTGCTCGAAGTAGCGGAGCACCCGCTGCCTCCGCTCGGGCTCAATCGGCCGCCCGATGATGTGATGCAGCAGGACCCACTGCGCCGTGATCATGGGGCACCAGACCATCTCACCTTCCCAACCGCCATCCTTCCCCTGCAGATCCAACAGGCGTGCAACGGCTCGCTCGAGGGCTGGACCGGCGTCAGGGGACACCACGTCCGCTGGGCCTGGATCAGCGTCCGGCGACGAGACCGGCGACACAGATGACCCTGACGGCATGGAGGTTAGAAACGCGCGAGTCAAGGTCTCGGTAGGCCGTTCAGGTTCCTTGCCGCCCGCGCGTCTGACGTTGTGCATGCGCCAACCGCTGCGCAGGAGCCACACCATGCGGTCTCCCATTCCGCGGGCGACATCTCGGAACTCCCGCCACGCAGGTCGGTCGATCGAGTTCGGGATCGCTGCCTTCAACGCCCATCCGAGGGTCGCCGAGAACTCCCAGATCAGGTTCCTCACCGCGGTATCTTCGCAGGCCAGCAGGTCCATGGTTCGATCGCGGACCGGGGCGCTTGCCCTCCAGCGACCGTACATCGCGCGGCGGATCGCAGCAGCTTCGGCGTGCTGATCGGCGAAGACCTCGTAGATTCCCATCGACAAGAGCTCGGGAACTCGAGTCGCATCAAACCGTTCGTTGCTGAAGTCTGCGAACTGATCGCTCTCGGCCAGGGCGAGTGCATCTCCGAATCCAAGGGTGAGGCCCGTGGCGGTCAAGGGGTGGTAGTGGCCTGCAGCGTCGCCAATCAGCACTCGGCGCGAGGTCCCGTAGGTGAGACGCGGGCTGACCACATTGGTAGCGGCATGAAATCGCTGATCGGACCAGGCTTCGATGAATTCGGCCCGCAGGGATTCCGGCAGCCAGGGTGCGTATGAATCCGCCAGCAAGTCTCTCCAGTCCTGAGGAGCATGGTCCAGTGGCACGTCGATGACCGCCCGGACTCGGTCATCGTCCAAGCGATAAATCAGCATCGGACCGGGCGCGCCGCAGACGACATGCCCATAGCCCTCCAACGGCAGGTTCACATCGTTAAGCGTGATGCCGATCATCCGCGAGCACGCCTTTGACTTCCCAGTCAGGCCCAGCGACCGCCGGACGATGGAAGACCGACCGTCGGCGCCTACGATTCGCTCGGCGACGACGGTATGGTCTTCGTCGTTCTGCGAGTAGGTCAGCCGCTCGTCGTCCAGGTGGTGCACACGGGCGTGAAGCTTGAGGTCAATAGCGGGTTCTTCTTCCGCC
This sequence comes from Dehalococcoidia bacterium, assembly GCA_022822855.1. Taxonomy (GTDB): domain Bacteria; phylum Chloroflexota; class Dehalococcoidia; order Bin125; family Bin125; genus Bin125. The sequence continues at coordinate 139,084 of JAJDYG010000016.1, read as the reverse complement.
GCCTGGCGTAACTGTGAAACGAGTGTTGAATGCTCACACACCAGTCCGCGGGATCCATCCGAATAGGGAAGCACGATCGGCTCCCGGCCGTCTTCCGGGAACACAGCAAATCCTCTGCCGGAAGCGCTGTGTGGGTCCGCGTCGATCGAAATCCCGAACTCACTCAAGATTCGCGCCGCCGGAGGGTGCAACCACTCGCCGGCCAGTCGGTTGGACGCCGACGGATTCGCTTCGAGCAGCACGACGCGATGGCCCCGTCGGGCGTGGGCAAGCGCGCACAGGCTGCCCACCGGCCCGGCGCCGACGATGGCTACGTCGTAGCGGTTCGAACTGGCATCGGTCACCGGAGTCACCGGAAGACTCTGCCCTGCGAACGGCGCCGGTAGCGGAGCCGGCAGGGCGCTTCCGGCCCTGTCACCCAGCTTCCGTAGTTGGGGGCGGGGAAATCAGTCTCGAGACTGAGGTCGAAGCGGTCGAGCAGCACGGTCCAGATCGCTTTCACCTGCATCTCGGCAAAGTGCTTACCCATGCAGCGGTGTTTGCCGCCACCGAATCCGATCAAGGTGTAGTGGTGCTGTCTGTCCTCACGAGCGGGCGGTGCGAAGCGGTCCGGGTTGAAGCGGTCGGGGTTGGCGAACAGATGCGGTAACCGGTGAGAGACCGCCGGCGACACCATGGCCAGCGCGCCCTCGGGCACGACGTAGTCTGCGTAGCGCATCGGCTTGAGTACCTTGCGGATCAGCAGGATCAGCGGCGGGTGAAGTCGCTCGCACTCTCGGACGGCGTGTTCCATCGTCACCTGTTGCTTCAGGCCGTCCAGACTCATGCTGCCCGTCTCGCCGTAAACCGCGCGGGTCTCATCGCGGACCCTCGCGAGGTATGACGAAGCTCTCAGAAGCTCCAGACCGGTCCAGGTCGCAAGCACGGCGCTGGTGTGCTGACCGGCGAACAGCACCGTCAAGAGAATTCCCGTGATCTCGTCGTCGCTCAAAGCCCGGCCGTCCTCGTAGGTGGCGTCCATGAGCGACTGCATGAAGTCGTCGGGACGAACTCCATCGCGCCGGCGCGCAGTCATCACCCGACCGAAGATCTCGGCCACCTGTTTGCGCGCCCGATCGCGGCTGCGATGCGCGGGGGTGGGGAGCCTGGGCAGAAAGAAGCCCAGCGTGTTGATGCCCTTTTGCAGATCGTGATAGGCATCAGCGAACCCGGCGTCCACCTGATCGCGGACCTCTTGTCCGATCAAACTGCGGCTGGCGATGTTCACGGTTAGTTCGTTCATCGCCGCGGGTAGATCGATTTCGCCTGCTTCGCCGAGCGAGTCTGCGAACTGAGAGGTCTCCTCGAACATGATGCGGGCGAACTGTTGCATCGCCGAATCGCGGAGCGCCGGATAGAGAAACCCGAGCTGCTCATCCATGACCTGTGGGGCGACGTCGTAAGCCACGCCGCGACCGAAGATCGGGACCGTGAACTGATAGACGGATTTCGCGTTCAGTTGGTCTTCGGGCGCGCTGAAGAAGGCATCGTGAGCCTCGGGTCCGCTGAAGAGCACAAACTGGCGGGGACCGAGTCGGAAGCGGAACAGATCGCCCAACTGACTCTGCCCGCGGCTCAACATAGCCACCGGGTCGCGTTGAAAGTCCCGCAGATGGCCAATCAGCGGCGCTGCGCCATCGAGCGCGGGGATCTCGCGCGCCTCCTGTGAAGCGGTCGATGCGCTGCGCAGTTGAACCATCTATGTCTCCAACAGACCCTGGTCCGCCGTTCCTAGTAGACCCGCGGGATCAGGGCATAGGGTACTCGCTGGGTGTAGCGTTCCCAGAGTTCGCCGTACTTGGTCCGGCAACGGCGGTCGTCGCGCAGGGATCGATGCCACAACAGCGCCGTCAGCCAGACGGGCAAGACAAACGGGATCCAGGAGGAGAAACCTGTTGTCAGCGCGAAGGCAAAGTACACGCAGATCTCGCCCGTGTAGTTCAGATGACGTCCCAGACCCCAGAATCCCGATACCAGCAGCCGTCCGTCCAGAGACTCCGCTGGCCGGCGCCAGATCGAGACCTGAGCATTCTGCTTGAATCGGTGCTTCTGCTCGTTGGCGCCCCGAAACGCGAGAAAGCCAACGACGAACAGCACGCAGATCGCCGCGGCGGCCGCACCATGTATCGAATCGGTGGAATCCACCAACCACCAGCCCGCCAGACAGTAGAAAAACGGTACCAGTACGTAATCGCCCCAGGCCAGCATCCAGCCGAACCGCTCCGAGACGATGTCCCACGTGTAGATCATTCCGTACTCGAACTGGAAGTAGTTCAGTACGTATATGAGGGTGAAGGCCTGATAGAGGATCATCTGCAGCGACAGCTCGCCGTGCGTGTCGTATTGGACGACTGCGAACGACACGTTGAACAGCGCCAGAGCGATCAGCGAGGGCCGGTAGCTGAACAGCTTCAGATCGACTCCGAACCACGTTGGGTTGAGCTGACGGCCGAAGAAGAGTCCTCGCCAGAGGCCGGGTGAATCGCTCTGGCTGCGAGACGCCTGCCAGTACAGACCGGCTGACAGCGAGAAGGCGAACACATTCGCCACAATGAACAGCTCGGCGAAGTGAGTGTGCAGCATCGACAGTGAGATCACGTCGAAGATGTCGCCGAGCACGGCCAGAAGCAGAACAACCAGGAACAGCGCGAGCCCGTTGAGATGGTAGGTGCGTGTCACTCCGTCGGCGTCAGGCCTGCCATCCATCCGTTGCCCCGGAAGCCACTTCGAACCGAGCAACAAAATGCCGACGAAGACGGCGAAGATCGCCGCGGCCTCGAGCAGATGAGCGCCCGACAAAGAGGTCCAGGCCGAAGGGAGTTCAGGCATCGGTGGAGTTAGAGGCGTTCTCGCGGTCCAGGTGCTCCCGCCACTTGCGGACCGTCACCTGTTGGAAGGAGCGGACGACCGGGTTGACCTCGATTGGAGGCGCGTCCCAGTTCTTCTCGTAGCCCGTCTGCTCAGCCTCCACCGCCCAGCGGTCCTGCGAAAGCAGCGGGCCGATCAGCACACGATTCGCGATCCGCAAGACGGTGGTCATGGCCCAGCGAGGAATGCGGACCGGGAGCATGGGGATCTTGAGCGACCTGAAGTAGAAGAGGAAGAACGTTCGCGTGGTCCGCTCGTCGATCGGCAGCACAAACAGCCAGTGCTTGATTTCATCGTCGGTGTTGGACCGCTGGTAAGGATATTCGTAGCAGAGTTCCATGTGGTTGGTGTTGAGACGATTGTGATCGACGAACTTTCCTGAGATGCGTCCGCGACCCACTCGGGTCTCATAGGCCAGGTGCACATTGTCGCCGATAGTCTCGTGGCGGGTAAGCGTCGCGCCGTCGAACGGCCGATACTGACGGTGTAGATAAGCGTGGGAGAAGTCGCTCACGTTGTCGATGATGATCGAATGGTGCGCGGAGAGATCGAAAGTCAGCGGGACGCAGGCCCAACGGCCGGGTCCCTCAAGCTCGGGAATCTCCGGGATCCGGCGCTCCTCGGCCAGGGCAGGGTCTCCGGGGAAGATCCAGACGAGGCCGTAGCGGACTTGCACGGGGTAGGAGCGCACCGAGAGCCTCGGCACCTGCTCGCGTCCAAACAGATCGGGGACTTCGACGACGCGGCCCTCTTCGTCGTAGCGCCAGCCGTGGTAGCCGCAGACGAGTCGGCAGCCCTCCACCTCGCCGAGGGAGAGCTTGATCTGACGGTGCAGACAACGATTCTCCATCGCGTGAAAGGAACCGTCCTCCGAGCGGTAGAGGGCGATCGACTGCTTCCAGAAGACGACCTCGGTCACGGTGCCAGGCTCGACTCGGCGCACTTCTTCGACCGCGTACCAGTAGTCCGGGTTCATACCCGCCGCGCGCGCCTGCTGGCGCAGATTGTTGGCATCAGCGAGATCGGGCGGCCCAGGCCGCGTCGGCTCGATGGCGGTGCTCATGCGATCTTGTCCCCGGGAGATGTACTGGCTGACTTGGCTGGCATGACTACACATCTGCCGTCGTGGCTGCTCGCGGTGGTTTGACACGCGGATTCTTGATGGCATCGCGCTGGTAGTGAAACGCGTACGCGTCCTCGATCGCCCCGCGGATCGAGGACGGTTGGAAGCCGAGCTCCTCTTTGGCCTTGCTGGTGTCGGCGTGGCGGCACTGCTGCAACAGTCGGATCGCGCCGGGTGTGAAGCGCTGGGGATAGCTCGGGTAGAACCGGCTGAGCAGGTAGCTCGACACTTCCGCAAACGGGAGCATCAGGCCCAGCGGAATCTGCCGACGCGGTCGTTGCACGCCGGTGACTTCCTGGAAGTGATCCAGGAGGTTGGAGATGGTCTGATACTCGGTGCTGAAGATGTACTTCTCTCCCGAACGCCCGCGTTCCATACACAGTAGGTGTCCCTGGACGATGTCGTCGGCCGCCACGAACTCGAACCCTCCATCAACGTACGCGTGGAGCTTTCGGTTCGCGAAATCACACAACGTGCGGCCCACGCGCGAAGGGAGGAAGTCATTACCGCCGAGCACCGCGCAGCAGGTGGCGATCACGACCTCTTGACCAGTAGCGGCCGCGTGCCAACACTCGCTTTCGACCATCGCTTTGCTGCGTTCGTAGGGCATCGTGCGTTCCATGGGATAGAACGGCATTGACTCCCTGGTCGGAGTGGATGTGTCGTCGAGGTCATAGCCAACGGCGCTGAAGGAGCCTGTCACGACGACTTTCCCGGCGTCGAGTTCTCGCGCCGCCTGGAGCACATTGCGAGTGCCCAGCACGTTGGATTCGAAGACATCCCGTCGATGGGCGTCGTCGCCATCGATGGTGGAGACGAGAGCAGCCACGTGGAAAACGCCGTGACAACCGGCAAGGGCCTGCCTGGTCGAGTCGAGATCTCGAATATCGCCGTAGACGCGCTCGACATCGAGCCCCTCCACGGCTTCGTTGTTGTCCTCGGATCTCAGTAAGACTCGGACTCGAGTGCCGTCGTCGAGCAACCGGCGGACCAGATTGGCCCCCACGTGACCAGCGGCGCCGGTCAGGAACACGGGCGGCTGCGATGTGTCGGAGGGACCGTCGGAGGATTGTGAGACCATCTTGTTCCCACACTGCGCTTTCGCCTGCAGCCGATGAGACTGAGGCAACGGTAGATCGTGGCCCTCAGAAGCGCAAGATCGCGTCACGGTCGCTCTGCTCTGCGCGAACGTGGGGCGGGGACGCGTCGTTATGATGCAGACTTGCGCGGTGGGATTGCTCGGGATGAGTTCGGCCGACCCGTGCAGAGAGGGAAGTCTGTCGGTTTGAGTAGCGCGAGCGAACAAACGGCTGGATGGGGCGCGCCGGCGGGTCTGCTCTCGGTGATCGCAATCGCGCTGATGGCGCTGCCCGGCATCGGTGCTCGCTACTGGATCCACGGCGGCGTTGATCCGATTCACTGCCTGCTCAGCTTGTTCTTCTCGATTAATCTGCTCATCTGCTACTGGGAGATGGCTCTGTTCTTCCGTAGGGACTACATCGAAACCCGGGCGGAATTCTGGCGGCGACGGCAGAACGACACCGGTCGTACCCCGGCCGTAGAGTTCCTGACTGCACGCGTGCCGCTCAGGCGGGCGTTTTCTCCAACGGTCTGGGCGGACGTTTGGGCGACATACTCGATGTTCGATACGGCGTATGCCGATCGCAACACCTATGGATTCAACATCGATATCGGCAACGGGTCCGCCACACCAATACCGACGGTGATCCTGTACGTGACGTTTGCCGCCGGGGTTCTGCCGGCGATGGCGGCCGGCATACTCGGGGCGATGCTGTTCTGGCAGTGGACCTATGCATCCTCGCTGTACCTGGTCAGCTTCTTCGTTGGACGGAAGCGAAGCCTGATCTCGAGACGCGACTTCTATGTCTTCCTCTTCGGACCGAACGCCATCTGGATCCTGACTCCAATGCTGGGGCTGTACGTCTCCATTCGCCTGATCCTCGATGGCGACTACAGCGTTCTGGGCCTGATCCAGGATTAGCCCGATCTGCAGGTGCTGCCTGGCTGTCGGAGTACTTTATCTTCGATCTGACTTGGATTGCATTCCCGGGGGTTCCATGGACTACGGCATCGCCTTTCCTTCGTACATTGACGCGTGGCGCGAGGCGGCTGCGGCTGAGGCGGCGGGCTTCAGCCATGCCTGGTTCTTCGATTCGCAACTGATCTACAGCGATGTCTACGCGACCATGGCCCTGGCGGCGGAGCACACCAGCCGAATCAAGCTGGGAACGCTGGTGGCGATTCCCAGCAACCGGATCCCGGCGGTGACCGCATCGGCGATCGCGACGATCAACTACCTGGCCCCGGGCCGTGTGATTCTGGGATTGGGGACGGGATACACCGGGCGCAACACGATGGGTCTGCCGGCGGTGCCGGCGGCGGAGTTCCGCGAGTACACCCAGCAGGTGCAGGGCCTGTTGCGAGGCGAGGAAGTGCTGATCCGAGAGGGCGAGCGCGAGCGCTGGATCCGGCTGCTGCACCCGGATCGCGGGGGCTTCATCAATATCGAGGATCCGATTCCGGTCTACCTCGCGGCGAACGGGCCCAAGGCGCTCGCGGCGACGGGCGAGCTTGCCGACGGCTGGGTGACCGGCGCGCTGACGCCTGCACTGCCGTCGGGATTTGAGGCGATTCGCGTTGCCGCCGCCGAGGCGGGCCGGCCGACCGACAAGCCGTACACGGTTGGATTGACCAGCGGCTGCGTGCTGCGCGAGGGCGAGTCGCTGACTTCGTCTCGGGTGGTGGAGCGAGTTGGTCCGAACGCTCTGCCGGGTCTGCATGCGATGTGGGAGTCGCACTATGGACCGGGGGCGAACCTGGGCATTCAGGACCCCGACGCGGCGGCTGCGTTCCATCGCTACATCGTGGAATACGGCGACGCTCGGGGCAGCCAGCCCGACCGGCGTTACCTGGATGTGCATACGGGACACATGGTGTTCCTCAAGGACGGCGAGGAGCAGTTCATCAGCGAGACCTCGATCGGCAACACGCTGACCGGGACGCCGGCGCAGATCATCGAGCGGCTCGAACAGATGGAAGCGGCCGGGATCGACAACGTCGCGATTGCCTGCACGAATGCGGCCGGGGCGCGGGACCTGGTTGAGGACTTCGGCAGAGAGGTGATCGCCAGGCGGTCGCCCAGCTAGGGCTCAACTCAGACGAGGGCCTGGTAGGTGAGCTTCATGAAGCGGCGAGTGAGATCGGCCATGCCGCCGGGGCGGCTGCCGTAAAGGAAGACACTCGGGGATCCAGCGGGAGATCGGATCGTTGAGTTCGAAGGCGCTTTCCTCGAACAGGCTCATCAGGACGACAGCCGCGACCGGCTTGGTCTGCGAGTACATGCGGAAGAGGCTGTCCATACCGAGCGGGGTATCGCGTTCGATGTCGCGCATTCCCGCCGCGTGAGCGTGGACGACCTGGCCGTGGCGCAGGACGATGGTGACGGCGCCAGGGAGATCGCTGGCGGGTCGATCGCGGAGCTCCGTTGCTCGGCGAGCACAACCATGTGGTGCTGACCGAGCTTCTCGGCTACAGCGACGAAGAGTTTGCGGCGATGCTGGCGGAGCTGGCGATCTGATGGTCGACTCGCACTCGACGGTACAACACGAATTGCCGGGCCCGCTCGAAGGGCTGCGTGTCCTCGAGGTTGGAGATCTGGGCGAGGTTGCAGGGAAGCTGCTCGCGGACGCTGGTGCGGATGTGATCAGGGTCGAGCCGCCCGGCGGGGGGCGGAGCAGGCATGTGGGCCCGTTTGTCAATGATGATCCTGGACAGCCTTCGCTGCTGCACGCGAGCCGGAACACGAGCAAGCGGGCGGTCACTCTGGATGTGACTCGGCCGGGAGGGCTTGAGATCTGGCGGCGGCTGGTCGGGCTTGTCGACGTGGTGATCGATGCGACGACGCCGGCGTTCCTTGACGACCTCGGCGGGGGCTGGGAATGGGCTGAGGCTGAGGCGGACCTGGAGTCCCTGGTCTGGTGCAGCATTAGTCCGTTTGGTCGGACCGGGCCTAGGCGTGACTGGGCTGCGAACGATCTAGTCCAGCTTGCGCTGGGCGGGCCGATGATGAGCAACGGGTACGACGATCACAGCCTGCCTCCGATCCGTCCTGACGGCGAGCACAGCATCGCGGTCAGCAACGTGTACGCGGTCTCAGGGATTCTGGCCGCGCTGTGGATGCGGGACGCCGGGCACCGCGGTCAGATGGTCGACGTGTCGATCCATGAGTCCCTTTCGGCCACGACCGAGGGCGCGTTTCCCAACTGGGAGTACTTTGGCCGGATCGTCCAGCGTCAGACGGGTCGACATTCGTCGCCCAATCCTACGGCTCCGTGGCAATATCTCGCTGCCGACGGCCAACATGTCTGCCTGATCAATGGCGGCCTTCCTCGATGCAACTCCTCCTGGGTGGGGCTGCTCGATTGGATGGACGAGCACGATGCGGCAGAAGACCTGCGCGATCCGCAGTACCAGGAGCTGTTGTTCCGCGATCCTCGATCAAACCCCGAGGGTCGATGTCATGTTGCCGAGACAATCGGCGCGTTCGTTCAGAGTCTGCCGGCCGATGAGGTGTACCGGCGCAGCCAGAATCTACACTTCGCCTGGGGCATCGTGCGTCGGCCTGAGGAAAATCTGGACGATCCTCACTGGGCCGATTGGGGCTTCTTCTGGGAGGGCGAGCTGGCGGGCGTTGACGAGCCGGTTCGGTATCCCGGGGCTCCGTATCGGTTCACCAAGTCTCCGGTTCGGCTTCGTCGGCGGCCGCCGCTCGTTGGCGAACATAACCATGACGTGTATGTCGGTGAGCTTGGGTTGACGTCAGGGGAGTTGCGGGAGTTGCTTGAGTCGGGGGTCGGTTAGGGCGCCCTCACCCTAATCCTCGCCCAGGGGAGAGTGGCTCGGAGGGACGCCCGGCAGTTCGCAAGAGAAGTCGAAGCCGATTGGGGCGTGGACTGGGTGGGTGGAGCCCGCCAGGCCTCCGCTGAACACTGCGGAGTACATTCCCCCTCCGCCGGCGACGATGAGAACGATGTCTTCGGGACCCCGCAGCGCGGTGAGGTCGCCTTCGCCATCGGGGATCATTTGCTTTGTGGCCCAGCCTCGCATGACGGAGTTTGGTGTGACAGCCAGCTCCACAAGGCGGTCGCAGACGTCCTCTCGGCTGAGGCCCGCGTCGGCGAGGACCTGAGCGTGGATCGGGTTGAGGACGACGATGACGGGGCCATTGCCGATTTGAGTGTTGTTCGCTCCGGGGATGGCGATAGAGCCAGCGACGACCCGGAGAATACGTTCGTGGGCCTGGGGATCATCGTCGTTGGTCTGCATCATGACGGAGTGAGGGGCGTTGGCTCCGACGAGCGTGACGGCGGACTGCTCGGCGCTATAGCCGAGGGTGGTGTGTCATGGAGGGAAGGGGCTTGATTCCTCGTCTTCGGCGAGGCAGCAGGTGAACTTGCCCGGTTGACCGAGGGCCGCCATGTCGCCGTGGCCGGGCCGAGCGCCGCTGATGTTCATCAGGCACAGGCGCAGCGCTCGGCCGATGCTGGCGTTGGCTCGATGGCCGGGCCCGAATGCGCCCCAACCGGAGGCGATCGGTCCGCAGACTTCACGGGCGGGTCCGTTGACGATGATCACCGGGCCCATGCCGTGAGTTGTGGACTGCATGTTGTCGATGTCGAACTCGGGATCGGTGACTACGCGAACGGCGGCCAGCACGACGGGCAGGTGCTCGGGTCGGCAGCCGGCCATGACGGCGTTGATCGCGACCTTCTCGACCGTCGCCTGGCCGGCCCCGATCATGCCGACGGTGACATCCGGGTCGATTCCCACGCCGGCGAGCAAGGCTTGCACCCGTTCTTCAGTGGGGATGACGACCGGCAAGCCGTCAGTCCACTCGCGCATGTGGAAGAGTTCGAGCGCGGATGCCTCGTCCGGGGCCTGGTGGCGTGTAGACAGCAGGGTCACCGGCTGCGCCCCTCGAGCAGGGCGATGATGCCGGGCGCGGCCTCGTGGGCGACGCGGGCGAGGTTCTCGTCGCCGGTGCCCGAGCAGGGGTGGGGCGGGACGTAGCGGGAAACCGCGGTCGAGGCCGACGGCATGGCTCGATGTTCGGGTGTTCGGCGCAAATTGCTTGTGGAGGGCGGAAACGACGGAATTCCCAGGGTGTTACGGGGAATTGGGCCTTCACGGTGTTCAGGTTCGTTCAGCCAGACCCAGCCAGGTTCAGGTTGGGCTGAACAGACCTGGGCGGTTGGGAACGACGCATGAGAGAACCTGAGCAGCACGAGGGCGCTGCTCTCCGAACGCTTGATTGTTCAGCACAAGCGAACTGTGGGAGCCGAAGGCGGTCAAGGCGCTGGGGCAATCTCGCGGTGTCGCCGGTAAGGTGCAGATAGCGGGGAGTTGCCCGCGGCGAGCGCGGGCATGACGGAATCACTTGCCGCAAAGGCTTCGCTAGCCGGCCCGGGTACCGCCGTCGACGGGGTAGATGCCGCCCGTGATGTAGGAGGCGTCGTCACTGGCGAGGAATGCCACCATCGCAGCGATCTCTTCGGCTTCTCCTTAGCGCTTCATGGGGGTTGAGGCGGCGAGGTTGCGGTGGACAGTCTCCGGGTCATCGGGGTTGACGCCTCGCTGCATCGCGCGCATCATTCGGGTCTCTATGGGACCGGGGCAGATGGCGTTGACTCGGATGTTGTCGTCGACGAGGGCGTGGCGGCGGACTTGGTCAATCCAACAACGGCGCTCTTGCTGGCTCCGTAGGCTGCGGCGGTGGCTTGGAGGCCAGCGACCGAGGCCGTGTTGATGATTGCGCCTCCGCCAGCCTGCCGCATTGCTCGTCCTACTGCCTGCAACCCGAGGAAGACGCCCTTGACGTTGACCGCGAAAACGCGGTCGAATTCGTGCTCCGGATAGTCCAACAGCGGTCCGACCCAGCCCTCGATGCCGGCGTTGTTGAAGAACACGTCGATCTGCCCGAACTGGTCGAGTGCGGACTGGACATACCTATCGACGTCGCTGGCGACCGTTACATCGGCCGGATAGGTCGCGATTTGGCCTCCAGCGCGTTGCACTGCTGCTACCGTCTCGTCCAGGACAGAGTTAGGCAGATCAACGGCCAGGATGTTCGCGCCCTCTGAGGCAAAGCGGACGGCTGTGGCCCGGCCGATGCCGCCTGCGGCCCCCGTAATCACGACGACCTTGCCCTCGAATCGGTCCGGCATTTGCGATCCTTGCGCCTCGTATGGCTGGCGGCGTGGTCAGTGTAGGAGGAACTGACAGGGACCAATTCGGATTAGACTGCGCACTCTGAACGCGCTCAGACTTGAGCGGTGATTGGGGATGAGCTTGTCCTTGCACCCGCAGTTCTTGGAAGAGCATCAGTCCGATGCCGGCTGTGACGGCTGCTTGGCGGGGTTTCCTCGCATGTGTCGATGCGGCGGCCAGATCCATGCGGAGCGAGGAGACGAGAGCGCGGCCGGCGACATTTGGCTCAAGCGTTGGTGCTCGGAGTGCGGCATCGATTGGGACGAGCCGATCCGCGCCAAGTCCTAGCGCACCGTGTCCGCCTCCGAGGCGGTCCCGGCTCTGGGGCCGGGACTGGGCGGTCAGGAATCCGGCTGGAAATGCGGGTGGGCGACCGCCTCGTCCGGCCAGAGGAAGTCGAAGCCGGCCTTCAGCGCGTACTGCCGGTCCAGATCCTCCCGATCGCCGATGTGCAGGTAGACGTCTGCGTCGAACTTCGCCTTGACGTCGGGCAGCATGTGCTTGCCGACGACAAAGTCGACCTCGATCTCGTGATCGGCCCAGATCGCCCGTTGAGCGCTGAGGGTGCGATCGGAACAACTGCCAATAAGGAATTCCTTCTCGCGGACCAGGCGGACCATGTCCATCGTGAGAGGGCCGGGCGGATCGCCGACTTCCAGGGTGCCGTCGATGTCGAAGCTGATCAGAACCGTCACGGGCGACTCCTCGTACTCGGATGTTCAGGCGAACGCCCCCCTTCAGTCCCTACGGGACAGCTTCCCACCGAAGGGGAAGCGGGAGAACGTCCTAGTCGGGGCTGGCGCTCCAGACGGTGTAGTTGCCGCCGAGCGGCATTGGTCCGCCGGAGACGCCGACTTCGGGCTTGACTCCGGTGACCTGCCTGGCTCCGGCCCGGCCCTGGAGTTGCTGGATGCAATCGGTGTGCATCCAGACCCGGCTGCGGCCGCTGCCCACGTTGCCGCCGCTGGGCGAGACCGGGTTCGGGCCTTCGATACTAATGTCGGTCTGGTAGAAGTCGAGCGCCTCGCCGAACTTGATCCCGCGGTAACCAAGGCCTTCCAGGTGGAACTGGTGGAAGAGTGAGAAGCCGTCGTACATGTTCTCGAAGGAGAGGTCGTCGGCGGTGATGCCTGCGCCCTCGTAGATCTTGCGGCCGGTGCGCGCGGTGTCGGCCTCAACTTCGTCCAGGGTGGGCAGCAGGCTGCGCGGTCGCGTGTTGCTGGAGGCGTGATTGAGGATGTAGACCGGCTTCTGCTTCATGTCGGCAGCGCGCTCGGCCGTGGAGAAGAGATACGCGCCGGACATCATGATCGGAATGTCGTTGTCGAACAGGTTGGCCGGCTTGGCGATCCAGCGTGAGGCAAGATAGTCCTCGGGTCCGAGTTCTTCCGGCCGATGCTGGGCCCAGTAGCCCTCAGGGAATCTGAGCCCGTTGCGCCGCGAGTTCTCCATGAACGGCGCCATCATCTCGTGTGTCTTGCCGTACTTGCGGCAGTACTCGGCGAACTGCAGAGCCGTGCTGTAGGAGGCAGGTCCGCCCCAGAGCTGGGTGATGGCAGGGGTGCCCGGCAGGGCGGCGCCGGCGTTGGCGCCGCCCTGGTAGTAGCGGCCCTCGAAGTTGTGCCAGCTCTTGACCACGAGGCAGGTGTGGGTCAACCCGTCGCCGACCGCCTGCGCCGTCACATTGAGCGCGTTCGACATGCAGCCCGGGCCGTACATCGTGAAATTGACGTTAGTCAGCTCGGGCATGTTCTTGAGCAGCCACTCGGCGCTGAGCTTGGCGATGCCGTCGAGCGGGTCGTCGGTCTGGTTGAAGCTCTGGATCACGTCCATGGGAAGCGGCTTGCCCGCTTCCCAGAACGCGCCGGTCGTGGTCACGGGGACGACGACCAGGCCGTCGATTTGATCGGGCGCGACGCCCGCGTCGTCAATCGCCTTGCGCAGCGCATCGATCGTGATCGCGCCGACGCAGGTCTCGGGACGGCCGTCCCAGCGTCGAGAGGTCGGCGCATGGCCTACGCCAACGGCCGCGACCTTGCCGCGGTGCTCCCAGATCCCGAGTCCTTCGTCGTTGCGGTACATGGAGTCGGGTGCGGTTGGCGTTGTCATCGTGTCTACTCCTCGCGGAACGGGGCTCCGGCTCGATCCGGTTCAGCCGTCGATCACGCGCCACTCGGGCACGAGTTGTCCGTTGGCCGACGGCTCGAAGATCACCTCGACAGCCGCGCCGACCGGCACGTCGTCGACGGGCACGCCGGGCAGGTGCGAGTACATCTGGATACCGGGATCGTCGTCGAGCATGATCACGGCGAGGTTGAAGGGTTGGTCCTCCTGCAGGAGGCGGACGGGACAGTCGTGGACGACGCCGTAGTTGTAGATCGTGCCGCGCCCGCTGACCTGCTTCCATTCAAGCGCCCCGCCGTCGTCACAATCTCGGCAGGTGTTGGATGGCGGATGCTGCAAGCGATCGCAGTCGACGCAGTTCTGGATCACGAGGCGTTGTTCGTTTGCGGCGTCCCAGAACGGTTGAGTAAGTTCGTCCGGATCGACGCCTTGCTTGGCCATTGGTTTCCCTTGTCGCTGCGCAGAAGTGACTCGCCGTGCTCGGCGTTGATGCAGAATAACGGCAGCGTCGGGGGAGCGGTGGGATCGCTGTTAGCCTGCGCCCCGGTGAGCGAAGAGGAATTTGAGGGTGCGATGCTGCGGCCGGGGCTGATCTGGCTGTCGAAACAGGACTGGGCCGAACGCGGCGCCCGGGCCGCCGGAGTCGAGCGCCCGTTGGTGCGTCGTTTCGTCGCCGGCGACGAGCGGACCGACGCGCTGACCGTGGCGCAGCGACTGTCGCGGAGCGAGGACGGCGTCGTTGGCGCAAACGCGAAGTTCTCCTTCCTGGGAGAGGCGGTCACCGATCCGGGCGAAGCCCAGCAAGCGGTCGACGAATACTGCGCGCTGGCGGCCGCGATCGGAGAGGTCTCCGATCTCGATGCGCGGATGGGGGTCAAGCCGACGCTTCTGGGCCTGGGAATCTCGCATCAGACGGCCGAACGGGGCCTGCTGGCCATTGTCGAGACAGCGGCGGAACACGGCGTGCGAGTCGAGCTCGACATGGAGGCGTCGGACACCGTGGATGCAACGCTGGCGCTGTACCGCGCTGCGGCTGCGAGATCGGACGTGACCGGTGTGGCGTTGCAGGCGTATCTGCGTCGCACGCCTGAGGATGCCCAAGCGCTGATCGAGGAAGGCATCGCGCGAGTGCGGCTGGTCAAGGGCGCGTACAGCGAACCGAGCCGGATCGCGCATAGCGGCGCTGGGCCGATCCGGCGGGCCTACATCGCGCTGTTGGAGCAACTTTGGCAGGCCGGAGCCGATGTCGGCGTGGCCACGCACGATCCGGTCCTGCACCGTGCGGCCCGCCGCCTGGCCGACGAACGCCCGACCATCGGCTATTGGGAGTTCCAGATGCTCTACGGAGTGCGACCCGAGTTGGGGTCGGCGATGCGGGGTCGAGGCGAACGGCTGCGAATGAGCATTCCCTACGGCGAGCGCTGGTATCCCTACCTGATGCGCCGGATCGCCGAGCGGCCTGCCAACGCGCTATTCGCCTTGCGCGCTGTGGTCGGACGCTAGTCGAGGGCAGCAGCGTGAGCAAGATTGCCTCGGTACAGGCGACCACCTTGGATTCGACGCCTCTGACGCAGGTATTCGTCACAGTGACCGACGGCGAAGGTCGCACCGGCGTCGGCGAGACGTGGTGGGGCATTCCCGACCCCGACCGGTCCGGCGCCGGAGGGCGTCCGATCGCTTCGGCGGTCGAACAACTGCTTGCGCCCAGGGTGCTGGGTCGCGAGGCCGGCGAGATCGGACGGCTGTGGTTCGAGCTGTGGGATTACGGCTATCGCTACGCCGATCAGGGGATCTTCCCGATGGCGTTGTCCGGGCTCGACATCGCGCTCTGGGATTTGCTCGGCAAGGCGCTGGGCGCGTCGGTGCTGCAACTGCTCGGTGGATCGCGGCACGACGCCGTGCCTGCCTACGCGAGCCTGCCGCCGTTGCGCGATCCGGAGCTGGTCGTGAGCGAGACGCAGCGGGCAGTTGATGCCGGCATCGGAGGAGTCAAGCTGCATGAGGTGACGATCGACCATGTTGAACGTTTGCGCCGCCGGTTCGGCGACGAGCTGGCGATCATGGTCGATGTCAACGGGCACTTCGACCCGATTGAGGCGATCGCGTTCGGTAGGCAACTCGCGGACCTCGGCGCGACCTGGTTCGAGGAGCCGGTGCGGCCGATGCGCGATCATCGGGCGATGCGGCGAGTGCAGCGGGAGGCGGGCGTCGACATCGCGGCCGGTGAGAACGAGTACACGCTGGAGGATTTCGAGCGGCTGCTGCGCGGCGAGGCGATCACCTACCTGCAGCCCGAGGTGACGAAGATTGGCGGGATCACGGCTGCTCAGCGAGTAGCAACCCTGGCCGAGCTACATAACGTGGCGCTGAGTCCGCACAACTTCCGACCGGGACCGTCCCTGCAGGCATCGCTCGCCTACGGGTTCGCCTCGTCGGCGACGCGCTGGTTCGAGATCCCATGGGTGCCCGAGGACAGGCGCTTTGCCTCCAACATGCCGCTGCCGGCAATGGAGGACGGATATGTGCTGCCGCCCGAGGGGCCGGGTCTCGGCATCGTGAGCTAGGGCGTGTTCACACACCTATCTCAGCGGAATGATCCATGTTGGCGCAAGTCGACGCGGGTCGGAACAGATCACGCCAAGCGCAATACGCCGAGCGCTCGTCGCCCCGTGCTTGACACGGGGCCCAGAGCAGCCAGTTTCGCGCGTAGGAAGACGTTGGCCTCACCTCGACGCAGGTGCGCGGGGTCTGGCCTCTCCGCGTCTGAGCCGAGGCACGCGTCGTTACTTCGCCCGAAGATCGAGGTCTGGGCCCCGTGTCAAGCACGGGGAGACGCGGAATGAGCCTAGTGTTGACAGGCCCTTCACGGGCGGCAAAATGGCCGGTCGTTCGGCGAAATCGCATGGACCCACGCGGACGATTGATGTGATCTCGGAAGCGGTGAAGTCAGTCTTCAGAGCGAATGCCGAGCGAGTGCGCCAGGGAGGCGACCGGGGCTGCGGCTTGCTCCACAGCATTCTCGATTGCCTGCTGCCAGAACTGTGCAAGGGGTGCGAGTTCCTCAGTGTTGAAACGACGCTCGCGCACGTCAAAGGAATCGTTGGGATAGACGACGACATCGACCGGCGGTCCGACGTCGGCGGAACTCGCCTCGGTCGAGTTGAACGACAGCAGTCCGAGGCGCAGCGACTCCTCCAGCGAGGCCTCATAGCGCAGGGCTCGGTCGAGAATCGGTTTGCCGAAGCGGGTCTCGCCGATGATCAGATGGGGTGTCCCTCGGGAGACTTCAACCCAGTTGCCCTGGGGATAGAGCAGGTATAGGTGCGCAGACTCGTCCTCGGTCAGCTGGCTGCCAACGATGCAGTGCAGGTCGAAGTGCAGTCCCGCCTTGATCAGCCAGTCATTGTCCTCGTTGTAGACGCGGCGCATTTCTTCGGCCAGAGCATTGACGGCCTGGTAGGAGCGGGTGAGATTGCTGCCGTTTTGCCGGAGCCGTTCCTCGAAGTAGGTGATCGCCTTGTCGCGGACCGATCGCAGGCCGCTGGTGAGGACAAACATGGAGTGGTGTTCGCCCTGATGCACGGCGATTTTCTTCGCCGTCGATACCTCTGAGCCGCTGGTGATCCGGGTATCCGCGATCGCGACCAGCCCTTCGTGGCACTTGATGCCCAGACAGAAAGTCATGTCATCCCTGGTCGACGTTCGCGTTTGGCTGCACAGCGTGTTGACTCTGGCGCTGCGCTGCTCCGGCGTTGGGTTCGGCACGGAAGATGTTGTCCGTGATGGCTCGGTCGATCTCGATCAGTCGTTGCTGGAAGCCGTCGAGGAACTCGTGCAGGCCTTCATCAATGAGCTGGTCCATGTCGGTGGCGCCCAGATCCAGATGCAGCAGCGCGATGCCTCGTTCGGCCGCCGCGCGACGGCGGTTAGGTGTCTGGGTCGTCGCCAACTGGCAGTGACGTTGAAGCGCCTGCACGCAAAAGGCGAGACTGCGCGGAAACTCCTGAGAGAAAATCAGCAACTGCGCGACCTGGATCCCGTCGACTTCGTTGTTGCCCATTCGGCGGTAGGCCTCGCGCGCCGAGGCCGAGCGCAGCACGGCCATCCACTGGAAGCGGTCGAACGCGCCTCCGACCGCGTCCTCGCCCGGCAGCAGGATGTGGTACTTGGCGTCGATGATCCGGCTGGTCATGTCGGCCCGCTCGAGATACATGCCGCAGCGAAACCACTCGCGGCCCTCGTCTCGGAGCACGGTGTTGTCGTACAGGCCCAGGATCGTCTGGGTTCGCCGCTGGGTCTCGGTGCAAAACTCGTGAATGTCGTTGGCGATGTACTCCTTACGCAGCGCGAGGAAGAGATACAGCGCGTTGATCTCCTCCCAGACCTCGCGCGAGATGTGTTCTCGAAGGCCGCGGGCCAACTCGCGCGCTCGGACCAGGGTTGATCGCAAGGATGCGGGGTTCTGCATCGAGTGGATCAGAAACTCCGAGTGGGTCAGCTCGGGCGATTCGATCAGGGTGTCCCAGAAGAGCTGATTGGAGGCGGTCGTGCTGACCAGGCTGTGCCAGATCTCCTGGCCGCTTTCGAGCATGACATCGTGCTCCACCCGAGCCATACGCGCGATGTTCTCGACGCGCTCGAGGTAGCGTCCGAGCCAGTACAGGTTTTCGGCGACACGGCTGAGCATCAGGCCGGCTCCTCGTTCAGCACCCAGGTGTCCTTGCTGCCGCCGCCCTGCGAGGAATTGACAATGTACGACCCCTCACGCAGGGCCACTCGTGTGAGCCCGCCGGGTATCACCCAGGTCTCCCGTCCCGAGAGCACAAACGGGCGCAAGTCCGCTCGGCGGGGCTTGAGCCGTTCACCGTCGAAGGTGGGGATAGAGCTGAACTGCAGGAGAGGTTGGGCGATCCAGTTCCGCGGTTCGGCCTCCACCTGGGCCAGCGTGTCTTCAAGTTCAGCGCTGGAGGCCTGCTCGCCGATCAACACGCCGTACCCCCCGGAGGCGTTCGCCGGCTTGATCACGAGATCTCGGGCGTGCGCGCGGATGTGGTCCAACTCGGACGCGATCAACGGCGAAAAGGTATCAACGTTCGGCAGGATTGGATCCTCATCCAGGTAGAAACGGATGATCTCCGGCACCCATCGATAGACCACCTTGTCATCGGCCACCCCCGCGCCGGGGGCATTGACCAGGCTGACGTGACCCTTCAGGTAAGCGCGCATAAGTCCAGGCACGCCGAGCATCGAGTCGGGCCGGTAAACCTCTGGGTCGAGGAAGTCGTCGTCGATCCGTCGATAGACGACGTCGACCCGCTCAAGGCCGGTGGTCGAACGGAGGTAGACGTAGTCGTCGTCTCCGACGGTCAGGTCGGAACCCTCGACGAGCGGAATCCCCATCTGGTTGCTGAGGAACGAGTGCTCGAAGTACGCAGAGTTGTAGATGCCGGGCGTGAGCAACACGGCGCGGGGCCGGTCAGTGCTGTCTGCCGGACTGACCGACAGCAGTGTGCCCAGCAGCTGGTTGGGATAGTCGGTGACTGCTCGGACGCCCTGGCGTGGGAAGAGTTCCGGCACGACGCGGAGCATCACGGTTCGGTTCTCGAGCACGTATGACACGCCGGACGGCGTCCTGAGATTGTCTTCGAGCACGACCATCCCGCGCTGCTTGTCGCGAACCAGGTCACAACCCGCAATGTGGGCGTAGATGCCCAGAGGCGGCTGAAAGCCCGCCATCTCCGGCAGATAACCGGGCGAGCCCAGCACGATCTCGCCGGGAATCACTCGCTCCTTGATGATCCGCTGATCTCCGTAGACGTCCAGGAGGAACAGGTTGAGCGCTCGCAGGCGCTGCTTCAGTCCGGCTTCGATCTGCGACCACTCCTGGGCTCCGATGACCCGGGGGATCAGGGAAAAAGGAAAGATCCGCTCCGTGCCTTCCTCCTCGGAGTAGACATTGAAGGTGATACCGGCGCTGAGCAGCGACAGGTCCGCCCGTTCCTCACGTTGGAGGTGCTCTTCCAGGGTCCAGCCCTGCAAGGTCTGGCCGAGGTCCCGGTAGTCGGCGCGGAAAGCGCCCGCCTCATCGAACATTTCGTCGTCCGACGAGCCGGCGGTTTGATAGTCCCGCAGGAGTTCGTTCGCCATGACCACTCCCATGAGCACTCCAGGCGAAAATGGTAGCGCAGGGCCGCTCCGGATCGGAGCCTGGCGCGCTCTCGCTGTGCTAGCTTGGCCCTCCAGACTCCCGCCGGATCGAGCGCCAAGTTCCAGCGGACGAGTGTCAGATTGATGAGCCCTGGGGTCGCTGTTTGCCTGGAGCGTCGGCTCCGCGACCGCCAGGGTGAGGAGATGGATTATGAGCGGACACGAGACACGGGTCGACGCCGGACCTATCGCCTTTGCGATGCGTTATCGGGACGACATCGCCGGCGATGAAGGATTGTGCATCGAGGTTCGCGCGGACGTCGACGGGCACGACACCGAGTTGCTGCGCTTCGACTGTTTCCAGGTCGCCCCGCACTACCACTACGGACCCGAGGCCGACGACGAACGGCTGATGCTCGACCTGACCGCCGCAGGCGATTCGCTCGACTGGACCTTGAACGTCTTAGAGCGGGGCCGACTGCGGCCGATGATTGAACGGGCAGGCTACCCATCGGTGGCGAGTTCGCTGGACGAGGCAGAGGTCACATCGATCATCCCACAGGTCGTCAGCGCGGCCCGGGAGATCGTCGACTCGCGCCAGGCATAGGCGCAGACCAGAGGGTTGGCTATTCGCCGGCGGCCTGCGACTCCAGCGTGTCGAGCACGACCCGGCCTCTGGGCGAGAGTTCGTATCCGACTTCGAGGCTGATCGTCAGGCCGAGCGACTTGAGCTTGCGGACATCCGCCTTGAACCTCTGAGTCTCGCGGCCCAATTCGGCAGCCAGGTCCGGCGCCCGCCGTCCGGGGCTGGCCGCGATCGCCTCGAGCGCGGCCCGAGTCCACGGGCCGTGGCGAGAACGAGCATCCATCTTCGCCAGCCGATTCGAAATCGCAGAGAGTTCATCCGGATCGAGCGCGGCGTCTGCCGCCAATGCGGTGCGTGGGTCGGCCTGTTCACCGAGACTGCGAAACGCCACTCGGTAGAGCTGAGCATCCGGGTCGGCGGACTTGCGCTGGTTTCGAAAGATTGCATCCAGGACGGCTTCAGGCGACTCCTGACCGGCGGCTCGCGCGTCTTCGACCGTGATCGCTGAAGGTTCTATCAAATCGACCGAGGTGACTTCAATCACGATCCCGCCGACGCGATAGCGGCCGCCCTCCTTGGCCTGAGGTTGGCGCCAACGCCTGAACGTCAACGTCAAGTCGCCGCGGGCGATGGCATCCTGGTCGGGTTGCCGGAATTGCAAGGGACGCTCGCTTCCGTGTTGATCTTACGGGTCGCTTGGAGTGCACAGGATCCACTGCTCTGCCCAGTTCTGACCTACAGTCCTGTCTCCTCGATCCAGCGCAACAGCTCGGCGGCGAAGCGTTCTCCCTGCTCGGCGATCACAAAGTGTCCTGCTTGCTCAATGTAGACAAGCTTCGATTCCGGCAGCGCCCGGTGGAGGTCCTCGGCGTTCTCGCGGTGGCCGACGAGATCATCTGCGCCGTAGAGCAGCAGCGCGGGGACGTCGAACTGTCCCCAGTAAGAATCCACCGGCGTACGCTCCATCGCGCCCGCGACGACGGAGGGCTCGCAGGGCGTGGTCCGGGCCAGGCGGAAGAGCCAGTCGGCTCGCTCGGGATCACGTTCGGCGAAACCGAGGCCGCAATAGGCGCGCTCGAACCGTTGGTTCCAGTCCTCGCTGTCGTCGGCTTGTGCGCCCTGGGTTGCGGTCCGCATGTCGCCGGGAGCCGCCAGCGGGGGAAACTTGCCGCCTCCGGATCCGATCACTACTCCGGCAATCTCGTTGTCCCGTGCGATGACCTGCGCCGCCCGGGCGCCCCAGGCGTGTCCCACGACGATCAGAGACTCGGCCCGCCATGGTTCCACCAGCTCCATCGCCATTTGCGCCAACTCCTCAAATGAGTACGGAACGTCCGGAGAGGGACTCTCACCAACGCCGGGGACGTCGAACCTGATCACTCGTCCCGCGCCGAGCAGGTCGGGGACCACATAATCCCAGGTGTGCAGGCTCTGGCCCGCCCCGTTGAGCAAGAGGAAAGTGCGTTCTCCGTCTCCTTCAATGACGGTGTGGATCGCGGCGGGGTCGACGCTCATGCAGCGGGTCCAGTCCAGAACGACAACGTAGCGGGTCGCTGGGCTCCATGTCGTTGCCGAGCAGGTCGGGTCGGACTAGCCTCTGCCTTGCCCGAGCGAAGGAGCGCCTCATGACCGATCACGACCAGCCCCAGTTCGACGCCATCGTCATTGGCGCCGGCGTTGCGGGCATCTACCAGATGTACCGGCTGCAAGAGATGGGGATCAGCGCCACGGTGCTCGAAGCTGCGGACGGTCCTGGCGGCACCTGGTACTGGAATCGCTACCCGGGCGCTCGCTTTGACTCCGAGAGCTACACATACGGCTACTCGTTCTCCAGGGAACTGCTCGATGAGTGGGAGTGGAGCGAACACTTCGCCGGCCAGCCGGAGACGCTGCGCTACCTCAATCACGTGGTCGACAAGTTCGATCTGCGACGCCACATGCAGTTCGGCTGCAAGGTGGCAGGGGCCTCATTCGACGAGGACGGCTGCTACTGGACCGTGAGCCTCGAGGACGGACGCGAGTTTACCGGCCGATTCCTGCTCACGGCGATCGGCATGCTGTCCGCTGCGACCCTGCCGCGGATCGAAGGCATCGACAGCTTCGAGGGAGACGCCTGGCACACCTACTACTGGCCGCATGAGGCGGTCGAGCTTGAGGGCAAGCGCGTCGCCGTGGTCGGCACCGGCGCGACCGGGGTGCAGGTCATCTCGGAGATTGCCGACAAGGTCGGTGAGTTGACCGTCTTCCAGCGCCGCCCGAACTGGTGCGCCCCGCTGCACAACGATCGCATCGACGAGCAAACCCAGGCTGAGATCAAGGCGACCTACGACGAGATCTTCGAGCTCTGCCGGCGGACGCCCGGCGGGTTCATCCACGCGCCCGACCATCGCAAGTTCCGCGACGTACCCGAGGAAGAACGCCTCGCGCTCTGGGAGAAGCTCTACGAGACGCCCGGATTCAGCAAATGGATGAGCAACTTCATCGATGTCGGCATCGATCCGGAGGCCAACGCCGGTTACTCGGAGTTCATCGCCAACAAGATCCGCGAGCGGGTCCACGATCCGATGACCGCGGAGAAACTGATTCCCAAGGATCACGGGTTTGGCACCCGTCGCGTGCCGCTCGAAACGCGCTACTTCGAGGCCTACAACCGCGACAACGTGCATCTGATCGATATCAACGAGACCCCGATCGAGCGGATC
Organism: Dehalococcoidia bacterium; assembly: GCA_022822855.1. Taxonomy (GTDB): domain Bacteria; phylum Chloroflexota; class Dehalococcoidia; order Bin125; family Bin125; genus Bin125. The sequence goes on along the minus strand of JAJDYG010000016.1, from coordinate 116,208 downwards.
ACGCCGAAAGGCATCCGCACCTCGTACCAGGAGTTCGAATTCGATCTGATCATCTACGCGACCGGTTTCGACGCGATCACGGGCGCCTTCGACCGGATCAACTTCAGCGGCTCAAACGGGCTACCCCTGCGGGACAAATGGGCCAACAGTCCCGACACGTTCCTCGGCATGCAGACCTCCGGCTTTCCCAATCTGCTGATGCTCAGCGGTCCGCAGGGCGGCTCGGTCTCGACCAACTACCCGCGCGGGATCGAGACCTCCGTCGACTGGATCTCCGACCTGCTTGGTTACATGCGCGACCACGGCTATCGCCGCGTAGAAGCACAAGCAGAGGCCGAGCAGGAGTGGCTGCAGCATGTCCAGGAGATGTACCAGTTCCAGTTGATGAGCAAGATCAAGAGTTGGTTCACCGGGTACAACTCCAACGTCGACGGCCACGGCAAGAACGACCATCAGCGCTACATGATCTATCCCGGCGGCGCCCCGCGCTATCGGGAGCGTCTGGCGGAGGTCGCCGCGAACGGCTACGAAGGCTTCAGCTTGTCCTAAGGCGTGCTCACACTTCTGTCTCAGCGGGATGGTCCATGTTGGCGCAAGGCGACGCGGGTCACAACAACCCACGCCAATCGCACTGCCGCACGCGATCGTCGCCCCGTGTCCCCGCATCAAGTGCGGGGCAGGCAAGCACGGGGAGACGCGGAACGGGGCTAGTGTGAACACGCCCTAGCACGATTGTCCCTCTCCCCTCGGAGATCTGCGCGTAAATCGAGTCGGCGCACGATCGCGGCTTTGTAGGGGCGACCCTGGTGGTCGCCCTGTCCGCTGCGCCCCCTCTCTCGCCCTGAGAGAAGGCTGGGGTGAGGGTCCGTAAACCTGCTGGCATCCTGCTCCCTGGATCTCTGCCGTTGAGAGAACGGACCGGACCAACTGGTCAGCCGGCTTAACCGAAAGGCTCCCGACGGACGCCTTGCCCACAGCCGTAGCGCAAGTGACGCTCCGCCCTCACCGACAGAACCCATGTCCGTATAAGATGACGGCGTGTGCCCGCGAAAGGGCAATGGCGATGCAAACAACGGAAGACTCGCCCGAGACATCCGGGATCAACACAGCACGGGAAGAGACCGCAATCGTTCAGTGCCGATCAACGCCGATCAATGCCGATCAGACCTGAACGCTCATTCGCGCGATCCGCTCCCAGGCACGAGAAGCGAACCCTGAACAGATGCCGAACCTGTCTGAACATGGCTGAACGAACCTGAACGACCTGAACACGCGATCTCCCGTAAAACACAGGGAAACAGCCCTCGCTTGAGGGAGAAATGAAAATTCGACCTGAACAACTGAGCATCTGGTTTTTTTCCGTGGCCCGGCGACCCGCGCTCGGCAAATGCCCAAAGACGCGTTGGCGCTGAAACCCGCTCAGACTCCTACACTGCCCGCACCTGAGTCGGTAAACCTGGCGATGCCTCAGGAGGGGTGACATGTTCATTGGCTACTTCACCGAGCGGCCTTATCAAGACCCGAGCTCCGGCTACTTCGGCGCCGCCGGACGAGACATTCAAGACCTGGATCTGAGCAACGGCAGCTACGACCCCCGGATCGGCTCCGAGCTCTACAACCGCTACCTGGACGAGAAAATCTACGCCGAGGAAATGGGGTTCGATGGGTTGATGCTCAACGAGCACCACTCGACGCCATTCTGCATGGGCGGCGTAATGAACGTCGAAGCGGCGATCCTGGCGAGGATCACCAGCCGGGCCAAGATCGTGCTGCTCGGCAATGTGCTGCCGATCTGGGACGATCCGCTCTGGCTGGCCGAGGAGCTGGCCGAGATCGACATGATCTCGCGCGGGCGGCTCGTCAGCGGTTGGGTGCGAGGCACCGGCCGAGAATCGGTCGCTCACAACTCGGCGTCGCCCTTCAACTGGGAGCGCTACCAGGAGGCGCACGATTTCATCGTCAAGGCATGGACCACGCCGGGTCCGTTCCGCTGGGAGGGCGAGCACTACCAGTATCGCTACGTCAACCCATGGGCCCGTCCATACTCGGACCCGCACCCTCCGATCTGGATTCCCGGCGTGATGAGCCGCAACACGGTCAAGTGGGCGGCTGAGCGTCGCTATCCCTACGTCATGCTCGCGACGGAGATCGGACCGACCAAGCAGTCATTCGACTACTACCGCGCCTGCGCACTGGAAGCCGGGTACGAGGCCGGCACGCAGCACACGGCCTATCTGTTCAAGGTCCACGTCGACGAGACAGACGAGTTGGCCGAGGACACGGCGCGCAAGTATCTGCAGGGGCCGAGCAATCCGTTCCTGGAGGGCAACCAGGGCAAGGTTCGACCCTTCCTGCAGTCGCTTCCCGGTCTCACCTCGCGTACCGACGTCTTGCCGACGTCGCAGATTCGCTCGATCGCAGCCTCCCGAGGCCGGGTCGAGCGACAGCGCGCGCTGGAGGGCGCCGCCGAACCGGCGGAGCCGCGAGACTACCGAGGCACGTTCCAGGAGCAGGTCGACCGGCTGAGCATCATCCATGGCACGCCGTCGACCGTGCTGCCCAAAATCCGTCACGTCCTGGAAGAGTTGCGCCCGGGCGCGATCATCTTCTGGGACGGCGACGGTTCGATGGACCATGACGACGCAATGCGCAGTTTGAGGCTGATGGGCGAAGAGGTGCTCCCGGCTGTCCGTGAGATGGGCGCCGAGCTGGCCCTCGACGGTCCGTTCGAAGTCGATCCAGCGACCAATGAGCGGATCGCGTCAGCCGACTGAGGCATGAGACCAGTTGTCAATCTGTGAATGCGAAGGGCGGTAACGCGAGTGCCTTCGGAACGGATTCGACTAGCCGCCATCGTTGTCGTGTCGGCCACCTATCCTGTTGCTCACCATGAATGACATCCTTGGCAACTTGAGTCGACTCGTCACCGCGCGTCCCTACGTCACGCTCGGCGTGCTGCTTGTGATCACGGTCATCCTGGCCGCCGGGGCGAGCCAGCGCGTGCCGATCGTGGATGGCACGGACGTGGCCCTGCTGCCGCAGGATGGACCGCTGGCGACGGCCATTCAGGAGATAAACGAGAGCTTCGACGAAACCGGCGATATCCGGCTCGTCACTCTCATCTTCCGCGGCGAGGCACTCACCCCCGAGGGCCTGTCGCAGATGAGCGGGTTCCTTGACGAGATCGCGAACGACGCCGAGATCCAGGAACTGCTGACGCCAACCGATGCCGTCGCTTCTCCTGCGCATCTGATTCAGGCAGCGCTCGGCGTTGATCGTCTTGATTCCGTCGGCGCGGCAGAGATTGAGGCGGTCCGCAACGATCAGGCGATTGGACCGTATCTGAGCGCGCTGACCGGAACAGATGCCGATGGTTCCACGGTCGCGATCGCCACGATCAGATTGCGCAACACGTTTGACGATCGGGTTGCCGACGGCGAGCGCCGAATTCAGCAGCTCGCGGAGGACGAAGACGGCCCGCTGAGCGTCAGCAGTCTGTCGCCGATCGTGGTCGAGGACGAGTACAAGCAAGCCACCGAGGACGGCATGGCGCCGCTGATCGGTATCGCGCTGCTCTTGATCGCCGTCTTGATTGTGCTCTTCCTGCGCACCCTCTCCGACCTGCTGCTCGCGCTGGCGGGACTCTTGCTCTCGCTGATCTGGGTGGTCGGCATTGAGGGATGGCTGGGACCGGATGGGCTGGGGCTGGTCGGTCCGCCCAACGCGCTGACGGCGATGGTGCCGATCATCATCATCGGGCTCACCGTCGACTACGCCATCCAGGTCGTATCGAACTACCGGGAGCAGCGAGCCACGGGCAGGCCGGTGTTGGACGCGGTCCGGCAGGGTCTGCGGCACGTGGTGATCCCGCTGCTGCTCGCGGCGGTGACGACCATCGTCAGCCTGTTGGCCAATCTCTTCTCGCCCGTGGAAATCGTCGCCGACTTTGGCATCGTTGCCGCGTTCGGTGTTGGGATGAGCCTGATCGTGATGCTCACCCTCGTCCCGGCAGGGCGGACGATCATCGATCGGCGTCGCGAGGCGAAGGGCACTCTGCCAACTAAGCGGCTGATCTCGCAGGCGATCCCCGGCGTCGAGCGCGCCGCCGAGTGGTTGGGCGCCAACGTTGCCTTGCGGCCTGCGCCGTTCCTGATCGTGGTGCTGGCAGTCACGATTGGCTTTGGAGTCGCGGCGACCGACCTTGATTCGGAGTTCAGCATCCGCGACATCCTGCCGCGCGGCGGCAGCGTGCTGGAAGACTGGGACACGCTCGACGAAGCGATCGGTGGGCCGACGGAAGTGACCACGGTCCTGATCAAGGCGGAGGCGACAGAGACGAGAACCCTGCTGAACCTACGGGACCTGGCCAATGCGTTTGAGGATGAACAGACGCGGCCGGACTTCGCAGCCGGACCGCTTCAAACGTCCTACGAGCTGTTGGTTCGAGACTGGGTCACGGACAGCGGCGAACCGGGCGACAAGTATGACCCGAACCTGGCGGCGCTGTTCAACGAGGCCTCGACCGGACTGCAGATTGACGAGGGCCTGATGCAGGAGATCCTAGATCGGCTTGAGTCAATGGATCCGGCGTTCTCTCACGGCCTGGTCAACAATCCCAACGGCATCGACAGAATCCTGATTCAGTTCCCGACGATGACCGGCGACAACTCGGGTGCCAGACAGGTGCAGGAGGAGCTTGAGTCGCTGTGGCTCAGCACCGAGGGAGAGATCACCGCGACATCCGAGAGCATCATCGGCGTCACAATCACGGATTCGATCACCGAGAGGCAGACGGAGGCGATCAGCATCACCATCGCGGCCGCGCTTGGCATCCTGGCAGTCTTCTTCTGGATCACCCAGCGACAGCCGGTGCTGGCGCTGGTCGCAGTGTTGCCGATCGTATTCGTGCTGATCTGGGTGCTGGGCACAATGTCCCTGCTCGGCATCCCCTACTCGCTGATCACCTCGATCATCACGGCGCTCTCAATCGGCATCGGCGTCGACTACACCATTCACCTGATCCATCGCTATCGGGAAGAGTTTTCGCGCCTCCGAGACCCCGAGCAGGCGGCGATTCGAACGCTTGCTACGACCGGCTCAGCCCTGCTCGGCTCGGCCATGACGACGGCGCTCGGCCTGGGCGTGTTGATCGCCTCGCCGTTGCTGGCCTCACAGCAATTCGGCATCACCGCGGCGATCACGATCGCCTACTCGCTGATCGTCTCGATCCTGGTCGTTCCGCCGGCCATGACGGTCTGGGGCGCGTTCCAGAACATGCGCCTGCGTTCGTCAATGCAGCGCATGTGGGACGAGTTGGACGAAACGATCGACGAGATCCAGGAGCGCCACGAGCGGGAATCAAACCCGTCCTGAGACGTCGATTGCCTCTAGTGGGCGACCGGGCAGCCCATGGGCATCCCCGCGCCATTCGGCGCCTCGACACGAGGGATCTCGTGCCGTTGCCCGGCGATGTGGAACTTCAGCTTCTTGCCGATCGACAGGGACGGGAACGGGCTGATCCGCATCTTGGCGTTAGTTGGCCGGACTTCGATGTCGAAGTAATAGGCGAGCATCAGCAGGTCGATCGCCATCTGCAGTTCCACCCATCGTTGTCCAAGACAGGTGTGCGTTCCCAGCCCGAACGGCGCGTAGGCAGTGCTGCGGTGTTCGTCGCGACCGGGGAGATAGCGATCAATGTCAAACTTGTAGGGCTCTGGGAAGACATCGCTCAGATAGTGCGATGCAGTCTGCAGGATCAGGACGCGGGCTCCCAGCGGCAGCTCGTAGTCCTCAACGACGCAGCTATTCATCACATCGCGCATGGAACCGGGGACCACCGGGTACATCCGCAGACTCTCCATCACGAAGCGACGCGTCACATCAATCTCCGGACCCTTGAAGACGTCGCTGTCGGGATCTCCATCCGCGAAGATCGCCTCTGCTTCGGCTCGAATTCGCTCGTACAGCTCGGGTTGCGTGGCCATCGCATAGATGGCGAAGCCGAGCCCATCGCCGAGGTACATGCTGGCCAGCAGCGGCGCGGAGAGCGAGAACTTGAGGCTCGACTCAGGCAGCAATTGCGGGTCGTTGGCGTGCAGGCTGAGGAAGTCGTCAATGATGTCGCGTTGGGCGTCAACCCGCTGCGCGGCCGTATGCGACTGCTGAATACGCTCCAGCATGATGTCGATGCTCTTCGCCGCGCGTTTCATAGCCGGTGTGTGCAGCAGGAACTTGGGCAGAACGTTCGCCACGCGAGTGTTCAGCGCCCGTTCCTTGTATTCGATCAGGTCTTCGACGATGTCCTGCGAGTCGATGCTGACCACGATCGGCGAAATCTGTGCGTTCGTCAGCAGGCGCGACATGCTTCTCGCCGGCATGGTGTCGCCCACGTTCCACTCCGCCATGTGCCCCCGTACCCGCGCGTAGACCGCGTCGAGTTGTTCCTCCAGCCGCGCTCGCGAGTAACTCGGCTGCATCGCCTTGCGCATGCGGAAGTGATCCGAACTGTCCAGGGCCGGGATGATCCCGTGGGCGCCGTACACCTTCTCCAGGCCGTCCAGATACTTGGTTGAGGTCAGGTGCAAGCGGCCCTCGCGCTGGGCCCAGCGATTGACCTCCGGCCCCGCCAGGATCACCATCGGGTCCTGCATCGGCGGCCGCATCTCGAACACCGGACCGTACTCTTGATACAGATCCGCAAACAACGCCGGCAGGTTTCCGTCGCGCACGTGCGGATTACGTACCATCTTCAACAGCTTGATCGCGGGGATTTGCCTCGTCAGACCGCTGCGGCGAACGAGCGGACTGGTGAGGTTCTGAGCCACGGCCTCGGCGATGGCCCGCCCGATCAGATCCATCTTGCAGACCAGTTCGATTCGCTCCTCCGATTCGGGCTCGAGCTGGAAGATGAAGCGCAGCACATCGCAGGTGCTGAGCAACGAGATCAGGATCGCGTCCCGCGGGTCCGGAATCTCATCGTCGAAAATCACGCGCGCGATGCGCGAGCGAACAAACTCGACCGCCGTGCCTCCCGCAGCATCTCCGACCCGCTCCGACTGCCAGGCCGAGTGGGTCAGCGTCCAGAAATCGCCCTCGTGATGCTGGAGGACGTTCATCTCCGCCAGTCGCTCGAGGGCGACGTCGATGGTGGTTTCGGCCTGTTGCGCGAGGAGTTCAACCCAGTACTGGGCGGTGCGTTGGATCGGCTCGGCGACGATCGCTTCCAGGATGGGATCCAACGCCGCGTGGTCGGTCGGCGTCGAGTCGAGCAACTGCAGGGACTCCATGTCCGTGTCGATCCGACCGATCAGCGAGAGTTCCGCCAGGGCCGCTCCGACGATGGCGCAGTTGAGATTCCAACCGGGGACCTGGCGAAAGTAGCCGCTCTCCTCGTTGAGCAGCATCAGCACAAGTTCCTGGGGCAGGGTTAGCTGTCCGACGCCCGCGTCAGCAGTTCCAACTGTCATGGGTCAACGCTCTCAGATGTCCTCATGCACGCTTTCCACACGTCCAGCCGTACAGCCGAACCCGTACAGGGTCACTATATGGCCGTGGCAGTCAACCGTTCGGATCAGCGTTTCCGGCTTGGCGACATAATCGCGCCCGCGCAGGCGGCGGTGTGATCTCCTCTTAACCCCTCTTACAGTGAATTGTAATAGCCAGGCGATGATCGGTCAGGGTTCCGGCGGGAGGAGGCTCGAACGATGCCCGACCGGCTGAGACATGCGGACCGCGCCCTGCCCTCGCCGTTCCCCGAGGGCTGGTACTTCGTCGCCGGCCGTCGGGATGTGCTGAAGGCCAAACTCATCCAGAAGATCTGGATGGGTGAAGACATCGTCGTCTGGTGCGACGACCAGGGTCGAATCTGCGTCGCCGAGGCATACTGCCCGCATCTCGGATCGTTCCTCGGACCCGATGCCGGGGCAAGCGTCTGCGACGGCCGACTCGTGTGTCCGTTCCATGGCTACGAGTTCGACGTGTCTGGTCAATGTATGGCGACACCGTTTGCGCCCCCACCCCGGTCGGCCCGCCTGAGGGTTCACGAGACCCGTGAGATCTCCGGGATGGTGTTCGCCTGGTGGGGAATCAACGGACGCGAGCCACAGTGGCAACTGCCCGCCCAGGATCCCGAGCAGACCGGCTGGTGCGGTATCCATATCCAGACCTTGCGCTTCGAGGGTCATCCCCAGGAAACGACCGAGAACTCGGTCGACATGGCCCATCTGCGGTATGTTCACGGCTATCACGGGGTCAACGCCGACAATCCGGTCGTGGTCGATGGGCCGTACCTCGAGAGCCGGTTCGACTTCCGCAGAACTCAATCAATCGCCGGCGTCGCTAACGTCACGTTCGAGTTCAGCGCCACGGCTCACGTGTACGGCCTCGGCTACTCCTTCGTCGAAGGTCGAGAGCATTCGATCGGAGTGGACTTCCGTCTCTGGGTTCTCGCGACGCCGATCGATGGCAAGTGGATCGACCTGTCCCTGGTGACCCAGACGGGGCAGATCCGCGACCCGAAGCGAAGAGTCGTCGGCCTGGGCTTTCTGCCGCGCGATCGTCGGGCGCCACTGTTCAATGCGCTCTCCTCCTACTTCCAACGGCGCGACGTGATGCAGGATGTGGCGATCTGGCGGCGCAAGCGATACGAACCTCGCCCTCGCCTCTGCCGCTCGGACGGTGAGATCACGACATATCGCGCTTACTGCGAACAGTTCTATCCCGGCCCCGAAGAGGTTCTGCAGCTACCGCGAGAAGAAGCCGGCTCCGCGCGAATGACGGGGGGCTAGCGGTGCCGCGGCGAATAGCGATCATCGGTGGAGGCGTCTCGGGGTTGGGCGCAGCCTGGGCGCTGAGCCACGACCCGGACCGATTCGATTTCCGCCTGTACGAGGCCAATGAGCAACTGGGCGGGAACGCGTTCACCGCCGAAATGCCGCAAGCGGACGGTGAGCTGATTCCCTTCGACATCTCCGTCACGGCTTGCATTCCCTCGGTCTACCACCACATGGTTCTGCTGATGCAGCAGTTCGGGATCAACCTGGTCGAGACGCGATTCAGCTACAGCGTCAAGTATCGGGGTCAGATCTATGCGCACGACTTCGACTCCGACATCCGAGCGGAACTCGGCGAGGAGATTGCCCGGTTCCAGCGGCTGCTGAAGCTGCTGCACCAGTTCGGTTGGCTGACGCGCACGCGCTCGAAGCTGCTCAATGCGCTGAACCCGTTCAACTACGTCAGCATGGGCACGCTGCTGAACCTCGGAGGCTTCTCCGGCGATTTCCGCTACAAGATTCTCAAGCCGATGTTCGTCAACTTCCTCATGGCGACCAATGTGTTCGACATGCCCGCCGCACTGTTCTCCCGCTATCTCGAGTTCTTCGACATCGAGTCGGCAACCCCGATGCAGACCTGGGACCAGGGAACCCGCCGGATCTATGAGAGCCTGTCGGCCGGTTTTCGGGACAAGATCTATCTGGACCGTCCGGTGCGCAAGGTCTACCGGCGGGCTGGGGAAGTGGTGATCGAAGACGAACAGGGCGTGCAAGAGACGTTCGATGACGTGGTCTTCGCCTGCAACGCCAACCAGACCCTGATGATGCTGGACAAGCCCAGCCTGCTCGAGCGCTACATCCTCTCGTCAATCCGCTACGAGAGCGAGCTGCACAATCACGCGATCGTGCACTCCGACTCCTCAGTGCTGCCGGACAACGAGGTCAAGCCGTTGGCGACGCGGAGTAACCACATCGAGCAGTACGGGGCGCGTCCGGACAACTACGAGATCACCTACATCATGCACAACCAGCAGCCCTGGGCGAATCGTTCCGATCGTCCCTGCCTGGTGACCTACAACCCGATTACCCCGATCGATGGCGAGAAGATCGTCGCGCGGCGATGGTTCCAACACATCGTCCACGACATCCGCCACGTGGTGTTGACGGTCAGCCTGTTTCGGCTCATCCAGGGCAGACGCCGTTCCTGGCACTGCGGCGCACACACGCTGATCAACAGTCAGGAGACGTGCCTCGTGACCGGTCTCGCCGTCGCCAGACAGCTCGGCGCTGAGTATCCATTCGATGATCCAGAAGCGAAGCGGTGGTTCAATCACTACGGCAGTCTCATGTTCGGCTCCGCGCTCAGGCGCGCCTAGACCGCGCTCACTCGATTCCATCTGGTACGGATAACACGGCCGTCAGCGGCAGGTGGTCCGAGGCGGTGGTGGGGATGGTCTTGAACTCCGAAAGGGCGAAGTGGTCGGTCCAGAGGACGTGGTCGATCTGACGCCTGGCCCGGTTCGATGGGTAGGTCGGAACTGGGATTGAACTCGTCTGGAGGCCGGATTCCAGCAGCATGCGAAGCTCGGCATGGTGTCGTTGCGCATTGAGGTCTCCGAGCAGGATGGTCGGTCGAGTCCAGTCCACCTCCTCGATTAACTCCACTACCTGCGGCATTCTGTGTTGCCGTTCGCGCTGGATGTGGTGCAGGTGTGTCGCGACCACACGAATCAGACGGCCCTGAACGTCGAGCGTGACGAGCAGATAGGCCCGATTGAAGCGGATCGCTGAGTTGTTGGGCATCGGCCGGTGCTCGACCGCGACAATCGGAAAACGGCTGAGCACCGCGTTGCCCCAGAAATCGTCCGCTGCCGGGCCCCAGGCCGAGTGCATTTCCAGCCGCTGAGTGAGCCAACTCAGCGCGTCGACCGATCCATTCACCACCCAGCCGCGCGGCACCTCCTGCAGCGCGATGACGTCCGGTTGATGGGATTCGAGAACATCGGCGATCCGCTCCAGGCTGGGCAGCCCGTCTAGGTCGAAGCCCTGATGAATGTTGTAGGTCGTGAGCCGCAACTGGGTCGGGTTGTCGACGGCGGGCGCAGGCGATTTCCAGGCGACCTGCTGATACAGCGGGAAAAGTCCAAGAAGAAGCGCGAGTGCCAGAACGCCTGCCGCGGCTGGCTGGCTGCGAATCGACTTGAGGGCGAATCCGCGCTCGACCTCGCTCGCAGCATCTGTCGCAGGTCTGCGAAGTCGTGACGCGGCGGCAACGACCACGAGGGCCGCGCCGATTAGCGGAAACAGCGGTTGTGGAACTGGTACCTCGATCTCGTAGTGCGCGTACCAGCCGACCAGGATCAGTGGAATCGCCAGCAAGCCCAGTCCCGTGGCGAACCATCCACGCCCCCCTGCTCCGCCGGGTGCTAATGCGCTGGCGAGCAGCACCGCGCTTGCCGCCGGGACGATCAACGCGATGACTGCTGCGACCACCGAATCAGGAGGCGGAGCGGCGCAGGCGATCAATGCGACGGCAGCGAGCAAGGTGAGCCAGCGCGGCGTTTCGTAGCCGCGTTGCGAGAGCTTCAGTGTCACCAACAGAGCGAGCGTGTTTGCCGCCAGGAGCCAGGCAGAGACGGCAGGCAGATTCCAGCCGATCAACACAGAGTGATGGGCCAGGTTCTGAAAGATCAGCGTGTGCAGCGCCAGGGCGGCTCCCAGGCAGAACGCCGAGACGGGCGGGTTGTCTGGAATCTGGTCGTCGGTCCGATCACGCCACAGCCACAACACCAGCGTCAACGTGATGCCGCCGACACCAAGCGTTGTCAGCAGGGCGGGAAGGCCAGTGGAGAAGCCGGGATCAAGCGTGCCGAAGGCGGCCTTGATCGCGGTGTCGAGCATCAGGCCGAGCAGGATGGCGAACAACGGTGAAGCGCTCGCTGTATCGCCCGACAGGCCGACCGGGCTTGAGTCGCTGCGTAGTCGGTCGAACGACGCAATGACTGCAAGTGGCAGGAAGCACAGCCAGACCGCGACGCCGACTACCTCCACGGCCAGGCGGGCATCTACCGTGCCTGAGAGCTGCTCGGCGACTCGCAGGAACGCGAGCGCTGCAGTAAGGATCAGGAGTCCTCGCCGGGCGCCGAAGGCGCGTTTGATCAATGGGGCGGCGAAGCCCGAGAGGAACACCAAGAAGATCGCGCCGACGAGAAGGCCGGCATCGATATCCCGCACCTGTCCGAGAGAGACCGAGAAACTCGCCAGCGCACCGCGCAGGAGCTGCAGTCCATGCACCATCGCGAGCGCAGGAAGAAGCAATCCTATCGCGGCGGTTGTCGTCCTTGAGCTGATCACTTGGCAATCGAATGTACTCCGACTTACCAAGCCGCGCCTCTACGTGTCATCGGACCTGCGCGTTGACGGCGGGTCGGTGACAATAACGAGCACGTTTGCCGTGGTTCAGAAGCTCGCACCCTACCGCCGGTTGGCGGACGAGGGCCGTTGAAGAAGGGGAATGGATGTGAAGTTGAAGTTCCTGTTTGCCGCCGTCTCGTTCGTACTGCTGTCGGTTGTCTTGGCCGCCTGTTCGGACGACGGTCCGCCGACAATTGGCCAGGAAGAATCCGACCGGCAAGAGGCTGCAGCGGTAGCAGCGCAAACTGAACAGCAGGAGAGCGCAGCCTCTGCCGCCGTTCAGCAGGAGGAGGACTCAGGGCAGACAGAGGAGGCTCAGGAGCAGGCTGAACCAGCCGAGGCGGCAGAGGATTCGGTCACCACGTCGGAATCGGAGCAAGCGGAGGAACAGGCCGAGCGAGAGGCCGTGGAAGATGCGCCGCCCTGGGATCCGGATGAGCAGCTTCCCTTCGATCCCCAGGCGGTGCGGGGCAGTCTGAGCAACGGTCTCACCTACTTCATCCGACAGGCTGCGGAGCCGCCCGGACGCGCGCAACTCTCTCTCGTGGTGAAGGCCGGATCGATTCTCGAGGAGGAGGAACAACGCGGGTTGGCGCACTTCGTCGAGCACATGGCCTTCAACGGCACGGAGCGATTCGCGAAACAGGAGATCGTCGACTACCTACAGTCGATCGGCACCAGCTTCGGCGCTCACCTCAACGCCGGTACCAGCTACGACTACACCGTGTACTGGCTCGAGGTGCCGACCGACGACCCGGAGATCCTGGAGCGGGCATTCCAGATTCTCAGTGACTGGGCCTACGCCATCAGCCTCGATCCTGAAGAAGTCGAGCTGGAGCGCGGCGTCGTCCTGGAGGAGTGGCGGCTCTTCCTGGGCTTCGACACCCGCTTCTTCGAGAACCTCGCCCCGTTGCTGTTCGGTTCGTCCCGCTATGCCGATCGCGCGCCGATCGGGTTGCCTGAGGTGATCGAGAATGCGCCCGCCGAGCAGTTGCGGGCCTACTACGAGCGTTGGTACCGGCCCAACCTGATGGCCGTGATTGCGGCGGGCGACTTCGATCAGGAACTCATCGAAGGCAAGATCAAACAGTACTTCGCTCCGCCGCCCGAGGGTGAGGCGACGCAGGATCGGGCCGCCGTCGCCGAACCGGTTGAACTTCCCAGCTTCGAGGTTCCAGACAACGACACGCCGCAGGTTGACGTGTTCACCGATCCGGAGGCGCCCGGCACACAGCTCACGCTGGTCCGCAAGATCGCGCCCGAGGTCGGTACGGACCTCGCCGCCTTCCGCCGAACCGTGACTGAAGAGCTGGCGTTCATGATGCTCAACGCTCGGCTCTTCGAACGCGGGCAGGAGAACGATCCACCGTGGCTCTGGGCGGGCAGCGGACGCGGGCAGTTCGTCTCGCCGCTGGACATCCTGACCTTCACGGTCGTCACGGAACCGGAAGGTGTGGAGCGCGGATTCTCGGCATTGCTCGAGGAGATCCAGCGCGCAGGCCAGCATGGCTTTGGCGTGGGAGAGCTTGAGCGCGAGAGCGCCAATCTGCTCAGCTCGGTCGAGCGTCGATACACGCAGCGCGATCAGCTAGAGGCAGCCCAGGTCGCCAACCGCTTGCGGAATCACTTCCTGGCTGGCACGCCGGTTCCCGGCGTGGAAGCCGAGTGGGAGCTGTACCAACGGGTCCTGCCGCTGATCAGCCTGGAGGAAGTCGACGGCATCGCCGAGTCCTGGACCCAGGAGGAGAACACGGTCCTCTTGGTTCTCCGTCCGGAAGAGATCGACCCGACCGGCGGAGATCAACTGGCGGCAGCCTTGAAGACTCAACTCGAGGGCGCGAACGCGATGGTGGTTGAGCCTTACGCCGACACCTTCGACGACGCCCCTCTGCTGGCCGAGATCCCGACGCCGGGCAGCATCGTCTCGGAAGAACAGATCGTCTCCATCGACGCTGTCCGCTGGACGCTCTCCAACGGCGTCACAGTGATCGCCAGGCAGACCGACTTCAAGGACGACGAAGTCCTCTTCACCGCGTTCAGTCCCGGCGGACACTCACTCGTCAGCGACGAGGATCATGTGTCGGCCTTGTACGCCGCGGAGCTGGCGGCGGGCAGCGGTGTGGGCTCGCACGACAGCGTGGCGCTGGACAAGCTGCTGGCGGGCAAGCGGGTCTCCGTCGCTCCCTTCATCGGCGAGCTGTTTGAGGGACTGAACGGCAATGGGTCTCCGCAGGACCTGGAGACCATCTTCCAACTGATTTCCCTGTACGCGACGGCGGCGCGCTTCGACCCCGACTACTTCTCGACCTTCGAAGCGCGTTTGCGCAGCGCCGCCGAGCTCCGCCCGACGCAGCCCGACGCGGTCCTGTTCGATCGCGTGAATTCCTTGCTCAGCCAGGGCCATCACCGTCGTCGGCCGCTGTCGGTCGACGTGGTGGACGAGCTGGACTTCGACCGCGCCCAGGCCGTCTTCGCCGAACGATTCGCAGACCTGGGCGACTCGACCTTCGTCTTCGTGGGGGCCTTCGACTGGGACGAACTGCGCTCTCTGTCGGAGACTTACCTCGCCAGTCTGCCGACCAGCGGCCGGACCGAGACGTGGCAGGACATCGGGTTCGAGCGCCCGCAGGGCGTGATCGACGAAGCGGTCTACAGCGGGATCGAACCGCGGAGCAACACGGTCTGGGTCTTCTCCGGTCCAATGGACTGGAGCCGGGGCGAGTCGTTGGCGCTGAGGGCCGCCGGAGAAGTGCTTCAGAACCGCCTGCGCGAACGGGTTCGCGAGCAACTGGGGGGTACCTACGCCATCCAGGTCGGGACGCGCGCGACGGCGTTGCCCGCGGCCGACTTCCTCTTCTACGTGATCTTCGGCAGCGATCCTGATCGGGTCGAAGAGTTGCTCGGCGAGGTCGAGGTCGAGATGGACTGGTTGCGCGATGGCGGCGAGCAGGAGTACCTGGACACAGTCAAGGAGCTCATGCGGACGAGGCGGGAGGACCAGTTGCGCGACAACGGCTTCTGGCTCTCCCAGATTCAAGACGCGGTGCAGCAGGGCGAGCCGTTCGTTGAGATCGGTGAGTTCGATGTGCGGCTGGACGAGTTGACGCTGGAGCAGGTCGCGGCGGCGGCGCGACGGTACCTGCCGATGGATCAGTTCGTTCGCGTCGTGCTCTATCCCGAGAGCGAGTGAACGCCCCGTCGCGTTTGCGGATCGTTGGGCGGGCTAGACTCGCTGTTGAACCGCGAGCAACGAGTCACGAGCTAGACAGAGGGCATTCATGAGCACCGTCGCATTCATCGAGCGCAGCCTGGCGTTCACCCACGCCGCGCTAAAGGACGCCCGCAACGGCACCGACGAGCAACTGCACTTTGTACCCGATTCGGGCAGTCATTCGATCGCCTGGTGCCTGTGGCACACCTCGCGAGTCGAGGATCTGATCATGAGCCGGATCACGGGTCAGGAACCCGTCTGGAGCGAAGAGTGGGCAACCAAGACGGGTCTGCCCTTCGACGGCTTCGGCACCAACATGTCGGACGACGACGCTCAGGGGATCCATGTCTCCGACGTGTCGGCGCTGGCCGGTTACCAGGATGCGGTCTTCGAGCGGACGGCTGAGTTTCTGGCCAATGCCTCGGACGAAGATCTCGAGCGAGAGATTCCGGCGCGCAACGGCACCGAGAGCGTCGGGGAAGCGATCTCGCTGCACATGATGGGTCACTTCAACGGCCATCGGGGCGAGATCAACACGCTGCGCGGGATGCAGGGCATGCCGACCGTGATGGCCGCCCAGGGAACGCACTAGGAAACCGATGACCGACTACGTAGACCGCGAGCACGAAGCGGCGGCGATCAAAGAGGTCCGCCAGGCGGCGGCGCAGCATGACATCCAGACGATGCCGCCGGACATTGGACGCTGGCGGGCGGCGGTGCTGATTGGACTGCTGCCGTATGACGATCCCGAGGTGGTGCTGACGGTTCGCTCGCACGAAGTTGAGCACCATAAGGGCGAGATCTCGTTTCCCGGCGGGGCGCTAGATTCGGCCGACGAGCATCCGATGGCGGCCGCGTTGCGCGAGGCCGATGAAGAGGTCGGCATCCGGGCGGAACACGTTGAAGTGCTGGGCGAGCAATCTCACTATCGGACGATGTCGGACTTCCACGTGACGCCGTACGTCGGCCTGATCGACCGGGCGCCCTATCCGTTCCGGCCGCTGGCGATCGAAGTTGGTGAGATCATCACGCCCTCGCTCTCGCACCTGCTGGACCCATCGAACATCACATTCGAGCGGCGGGAGCGCGACGGTCAGGTCTTCCACATGCGCGAGTACTGGTACGAGGGGCACCGGATCTTCGGGGCGACGGCGACGATGCTGGGCCGGTTCCTCGATGACCTCTCGCGGCTGCGAGCCTTGCCGATTCCGCAGCCCGAGTAGGGGAGGCCCTTCACCCGCTGCCCGCGAGCCTTCCCTCAGAGGAGACCTGCGCGTCAATCCCCTACTCCCCTCTCACCCCGCAGAGCGGGGGGAGACGCCGCAGGCAGAGGGGGGCTTCCGGTCGCCCTCACCAGATAGCCGCCGCCGACCCCTCCAGTCCCTACGGGACAGCTTCCTACTCTGAGGGGGAAGCCGGTTTACGCTCAGGTCTCCCAGAGGGAGGAAGCGGTTCGGTAGTGGTGGTCAGGACGACCTGACCGCCGCGAGCGACAATGAGAACGCCGTCACCCTCATTACCGCCGAACCGCGCGATGAACTCCAGGCCGTCGATGACTTCCAGTTCTCGGACTCCCTTGACGACCCACATGTGGGGACCGACGGTGACGTCGATGCGGTTGATCGCTGGCCAGAGCAAGGCTCGGATATTGCCGCTTTCGGATCGGTAGCTGACTTCCCAGACTCCCTGATCATCATTTGGCAATGAAAACTCTTGTCGTTTCGCATCGCTGGCAAAGAGCTCGGCGATGGCATCAATGGCCTCAGCACTGACGCCCTTGAAGGACTGACGCGGCCTCATGGGGTGGTGTCCCGGTCGGTCGGTTCGTAGAAGACCCTGTCGCCCAGTTGATCGGGGAGATGTCGTTGATCCGGCGCGCGGGCGTCCTCGTAGTCGTGCGCGTACTGATAGCCGCGACCGTAGCCGTGGGCGGCCATCAGGCCGGTCGCAGCGTTGCGCAGGTGCAGCGGAACGGGGAGCGCGCCGTGCTGCCGGACGGCGGCGACGGCGGCGCTGTAAGCCTTCATCGCCGAGTTGCTCTTGGGTGCGTGGGCCAAGTAAATCGCGGCCTCGGACAGGACCAGGCTGGATTCGGGCATGCCGATCAGGCGCGTCGCCTGCTGGGCGGCGACCGCGACCGAGAGCGCCGCGGGATCGGCGAGTCCGATGTCCTCGGCGGCGAGGATGGTGATCCGGCGGGCGACGAACATCGGGTCCTCGCCGGCTTCGAGCATTCGCGCCAGCCAGTAGACGGCGGCGTCGGGGTCGGAGCCGCGCACGGACTTGATGAAGGCGGAGATGGTGTCGAAGTGCGCGTCGCCGCCCTTGTCGTGGGGCAGCGCCCGTTGGGCGACGGTCGTCACGGTCTCAACCGTCACCGCCCCGTCGCGGGCCGTAGCGTCGCGTACGGCGGCCTCGAGCGCGTTCAGCGCGACGCGGGCGTCGCCGCCGCCGTAGGTCGCCAGCGCGTCGATCGCCTCCGGCTCCACCAGCGGAGGATCCGGAGCGAGACCGCGCTCGGCGTCGTTCAAGGCGCGGATCAGCAGCGCCTTGACGTCGCCGTGCTCCAACGGTTCGAGTTTGAACACGCGGGCTCGGCTGAGCAACGGGGCGACAACCTCGAAGGACGGATTTTCGGTGGTCGCGCCGATCAACGTGATCGTGCCGTCCTCAACGGCGTGCAGAACGGTGTCCTGCTGCGCCTTGTTGAAGCGGTGAATCTCATCGATGAAGAGAATGCTGCGGGCGAGGCCGTCGCGGCGACCGGCCTCGGCCGAGGCGATCACCTTGCGCAGGTCGGCGACGCCCGAGGAGACCGCTGAAAGCGTAGCGAAGCGGGCGTTGGTGATCCGGGCGATGACCTGGGCGATCGATGTCTTCCCGCTGCCCGGCGGTCCCCAGAGGATGCAGGAAGGCGGCGAGTCGGCCTCGATCGCGCGGCGCAGCGGTGCGTCAGGACCGACGAGCTGGGACTGGCCTACGACTTCGTCAAGCGTCCGAGGCCGCATCCGGGCCGCGAGCGGCGCGGAACGGTCCACGACCTGCGCGTCGTCGAACATCCCCCGCGAACCGTGCATACCCAGGTCGGGTCGAGGTCTCGCCATAGCCTGAGGGTAACTCCCAACAAACGCCCCACCCCCGCGTGCTTCCACCCCCTCCCGATGCCCCGTGCTTGACACGGGGCCCAGACCTCGATGTCCGCTTTCAGCTCCAAACGCATCCTCACCTCCTACCCCCGAGCGCGCTCCCACCGCCCCTTTGATGCCCCCTGCACCACGCCGTCCCCAGTCCCCGATTCATTCGGGGACCCGCTCCCTCCCGCGCCCCTTCCCGCCCCCTCCCGAAGCCCTGCGCTCCGACGCGGGGCCCAGACCTCGATGTCCGCTTTCAACTCCAACCGCGTCCTCACCTCCGACCGCGTCCACATGTCAACCAACCAACACCCATGACAATCAATACCGAACATTTGTAGCTACCATCAAAACGACGAAGACGTGCGGACGACGAGGAGGAACCAAAGGTCGTTTCCCGTGAACTACGAAACCGCGATGACCCAGACCGCGAACCTGGCCATGGACAAGAACGAACCCGGCTACGTCCGCGTCCGTGCCTTGGTCGCTCTGGTGCGCGAACTCTCGCCGCTCAACGAGCGCCATCTGGAGGTCAAGCGCGAACTCAACATCGACGAGGCCCAGGTCATCGTCCAGATTGACCACGGAGCCGAAAACCGCGCCTACATGAAGGGCGTGGAAGCAGGCCTGGCGCTAGCCGCGCAGGAGGTCGAGACCCAGGCTGAAGAGGAACTCGCCAAAGAGGAAGACGACCCCCTATAGTCCCCGCGCCCTCTTCCCCATCCCCTCCGGAGACCTGCGCGTAAATCCCCTTTCCCCTCTCCCCCCGCCTTTGGCGGGGGGAGATGTCGCGGAGCGACAGAGGGGGGGCCTCCGCCCCCAAGCGTTTTTTTTCCAGCACCTCCCAGTCCCCGATTCATTCGGGGACCAGCCCCCGGTTGCCTGCAAAGCTGGCAGCAGCAATCAGATCAGGCGGCGGCCCTGGCCTCGGCGGAGTTGGTTCCAGCCTTCAAGCAGCATCTCCGCTCGGCCCTGGGCTTTTTTCCAGGCGACTTCGGGGCCGTGCTGCTGGATCTGGTCGGGGTGGGCCTCGGACCACGCGGCTCGGAGCTCGTCGGCGCGGAGTTCTCCGACCATGGCTCCCCGGAGCAGGGCAAGACGGAGGATTTCGGTGGCCTGATCGGGCGGAACGAGCGGGGCTCCGCTGGATCCGGGGGGCTGGAAGAGCATCACGGCGGCGTCGACGAATCCGACGAGCGAGTCGGCCTCGATGCCGTCGAGTCCATGCAGGACCTGCTCGGTCGCTCGCTTCTCCTGGACGTAGGGCTGGACGGCGGCTTGGTCCTGGTAGACCTGCCCGATCAGGGTCATGGCGAAGCGCTGGCGGCGCTGGCTGATCAGGGCCATGCTCCAGAAGGCGGGATGGGCAAGGTTGGAGACATCCCAGCCGCTGACGCCCCAGGCGCCCGAACGTCCCTTCTTCTTCGGGAGCTGGGTGACGAAATCGTCTGCGGCGATCTGGAGGATGCTGCGCCGGACCCGATAGGTGTTGGGCCGGCGGTCGATGGCTTCAGCGATGCGTCGCAGGACCATGGCGCGCAGCTCTCAGCCGACCAGGGTGACGATGGTGACGCCGTCGCCGCCCTGCTTGGGTTCCGCGCTCTCGAATGTGGTGACGAGCGGATGCTTGCGCAGCATCTCGCGGACGGCTCGGCGCAACGCTCCAGTGCCCTTGCCGTGGACGACCTCGAGTCGGTTCTGGCCGGCGCGGTAGGCGACGTCGAGGAAGGAGTCGACCATCGGCAGCGCGTCGTCGGTGATCCGGCCTCGGAGATCGATCTTGGAGCCCGGATCGACGGGCGGCTTGGGCATGCTGGCGACCGTCGCGTGCATGCCCCGCAGCGGGCGGCCGGAGTCTGCGGCAGCTCTCGCGCCGGCGGGAGCCAGACGCTCGATCTGCTCGACGCGGACGCGGGTGCGGAGCGCGCCGAGCTGGACGTCAAGCGCTCCGTCCTCGACGGCGGTGAGGACCTCGCCGGGTTCGGGCAGGCCGCGCAGGTAGATGAAGTCGCCCGCAGCGAGCCGTTCGGGCTGGAACTGGGTCTCCTCGGCTCTGGCCGCCGAGCGTCGGCGGCGGCGATTGGCGCGTTCCCGACGGACCTTCTGCAGCCGCTCGCGGCCGTCGTCGGCGCGTCGCTCGGACAGCGTCTCGGCCTGCTCCCGCGAGCGTTGCTTGTCCAGTTCCTTGAGACCGGCGCGGATGTTGCGTCGGAAGGCGGCCAGCTCGTCCTCCATCGCGCGTTCGGCCCGGGCGAGAACGGCTTCGCGCTCGTCCTCGATCGCGTCTCGGCGCTCTGCCAGGCTGTTGCGGATCTCTTCGGCTTCCTCGCGGGCGATGCGTTCGGCGCGGACCTGGTCGGCGATCGCGTCGCGCTCGTGCTGGAGTTCGCCGAGCAATTGCTCCATGGTGGCGGTCTCGGTCGGCGCGGAGCGGCGGGCGCGATCGAGAATGCGGTCGGGCATACCCAGCCGCTGGGCAATGGCGAGGGCGTTGGAGCGTCCCGGCGTGCCCATCAGCAGGCGGTAGGTGGGCTGGAGCGAGACCGCGTCGAACTCGGCAGAGGCATTGACGATGCCGTCGGTCGCGTGGGCGAACACCTTGAGCTCGCCGTGGTGCGTGGTGGCGACGACCATGGCGTCGAGTTCCAGCAGTTCCTCCAGCAGCGAACGGGCCAGGGAAGCGCCCTCGGCCGGGTCGGTGCCCGCGCCGAGTTCGTCGAGCAGGACCAGCGTGCGCGGTCCAGCGGACTCGATGATGCGGACGATGTTCGTCATGTGCGCGGAGAAGGTGGAGAGCGATTGCTCGATCGACTGTTCGTCGCCGATGTCGGCGAAGACATCCTCGAAGACAGGCATGCGAGTGCCGGTCTCGGCGGGAACGGGCAGACCGGCCTGGGCCATGAGGCAGAGCAGACCGACCGTCTTGAGAGCGACCGTCTTCCCGCCGGTGTTGGGTCCGGTGATCAGTACGCAGCGGGCGTCGTCGGTCAGGGAGGTCGAGATAGGCACGACCTCGCCGGTCAGCACGTCCGTGTCGAGCAGGGGGTGTCGGGCCGAGTGGAGGATCAGGTCGCTTGCGTCGCCGTCGATCCAGGTGAGACTGTCACCCTCCGCCGGCAGCGGCGCGTCGAGCTCGGCGGCGAGACGGGCCTTGGCCTGGGCGAGATCGATCTGCGAGAGACAGCGGATCGCGGCTCTGATTGCGCCGGCCTCCTCGCCGATCGATTCGCAGAGCGCGCGGAGGATGCGCTCGACCTCGCGCTGTTCCTCGCGGCGTGCCTCGCGCAATCGGTTGCCGAGTTCGACGACGGCGAGCGGCTCGACGAACAGCGTGGCTCCGGAGGCGGAGACGTCGTGGACGACGGAGGGGATCTGGCCGCGCAGTTCAGCCTTGATCGGGATGACATATCGGCCGTCGCGCTCGGTGATCAGCGACTCCTGCGCGATCCCCTCCGAGACGGCGTGGCGGAGGGTGCGCTCGATCTGACGCTCCAACCGATCCTGGATCGTGCGGACGCGCTCGCGTGCGTCGGCGAGGGCGGGGCTGGCGTGGTCGGGAACCTCGCCCCGTTCGTCGATCGTGGCTTCAATCTCGTGGATCAACGGCGTGAAGTCGGCGATTCGCTGGGCGATGCGAGCGAGCTGCGGCAGTTCCCGGCTGAGCGGTGCGATCTGGTTGCGGGAATGTCGGGCGGTCCGGAGCAGGATGGCGACTTCAAGAATGTCGGGCGCGGTCAGGACGGCGGCTCGCGAGGCCGCCAGCAAGGACGCCTCGATCTCGGGCGCTTGGCCCATGCGGAAGTGCGGCTTGAGCCGAGCGAGGGACCTGGCTTCGGCGGTCGCGGCGAGTCGGCGGCGGACTTCGTCTGCGTCGGCGCTGGGAACGAGTTCCAGGGCCAGGTCCCGACCGCCCGGCGATCCGCAGAGCGCGGCGAGGCGCTCGATGATCTTGGGGAACTCGAGGACCGCGATGCTCTTGGCGTCCACGCTCAGCTGCTTTCCCCCACGATCTCGACGACGGCGGTGACATAACCGACGCCCCAGGGATGCTCTGAACACAGAATACGTGGGTTGGCGTCCAATCTCTCCAGCGCGCCCATCAGGATCAGGGTTGGGGAGATGACGGACTCGTCGACGTCTCGGCGTAACGACTCGTCGATCTCGAGGAGCGAGCGATGGTCCCAGGTCGACAGAGCGGCTTCGTATTGTTGCTGGACCTGCTCGCCGCTCGGGTGTCGACCCTTGGGCGAGTCTTCGTTGAGTCGGTGGACGGCGTCGCCCGAGGCGAGAATCGCGGTCGGCTCGGAGATTTGCGAGAGCGCTTGGCCGATCGCCTGTCCGAGGCGGTAGTGATCGACGGGCGGGCGGAAGCTGATGCTGACAATGGCGATGCTCGGCGGCAGATCGTCCTTCAGCAGAGTGATCGGAACGCCGACTGAATGGTCGGACTGTTCCCAGAGTCCCGTCGTTGTGAGCGGTACATTCTGGGCTTCGGCGGCGCTCCCGATGCTCTGGACGAGGTCGGTATCGGCGGTGTGCCCAAAGGTCAGGCCGGGGTGGCCGAAACGTTCGAAGTCTCCGGACAGATCGGCGTTGAGGATGTGGAATCGATTGAGGGTGACGATGCCGTGAGTGGAGACGAAGACGGCCCGCTTGACGTCCAGTTCGCGCAATCGCTTGCCGATGGCTTCGTAGGCGACCCGAGTCGCTCGGGCGTGGACTTCCCGTCCCTGCGCGATCCGGGGGAGCAGAATCGGAGGATGCGGGAGCACGGCGCCCAGAACGATCACGCTGCGCCCCCGACGAGTTCCTTGAGCGCGGCGATGACCTCGTCGTCCTCGCCGGGGAGGACGGTTCGCGGATCGAGGATGAGCCGGCCATGCTCGACGCGGGCAACAATCGGCGTGACGCGGTCGCGGAGTTGGCGGGCTGCGTCCGTGGGGTGAGGGTGTTCGAGACTCCAGACGAATGTTGGTCTGGTCTCGGCTGGCAGGGAGCCGCCTCCGATGGCGGAGTGGGCAGGTTGGACCTGTCCGGCGCCTACCTCGGAACGCCACGCCTCGGCTCGCTGGCGGAGCTCCTCGGGGTCGGCGGCGATCATTCGCCAGACCGGTACCGTCTCGACCGCGTCGCCAGCCAGGTAGTGGCTCAGCGTGGCGGCGAGACCGGCGACTGCGGCTTTGTCGGGTCTGAGCACTCGCATCAGCGGGTGACTTCTGAGCTGGTCAACGGAGTCTCGGCGGCCGACGATCAGTCCGGCCTGCGGGCCGCCCAGCAGCTTGTCTCCGCTGAAAAGGACGAGGTCTGCGCCGGCCTCGATGCTGTCCTGTGGCCTGGGCTCGTAGGCGAGGCCGAAGTCGCGGGTGTCGAGCAGACAACCGCTGCCGACGTCGTCGATCAGCATGATCCCAGCTTCGTCGGCGACGGCGCGCAGCTCCCTTGCCGATGGCTCCTCGGTGAAGCCTACGATGCGGAAGTTGGAAGAGTGGACACGCAGGATGGCGGCGGTGCGCTCGGTGACCGCGGCGGCGTAGTCGGCGGCTCGCGTGCGATTGGTGGTTCCGACTTCGACGAGCTTCGCTCCGGCGTCTCGCAGGACGTCGGGGATGCGGAAGCCGCCCCCGATCTCGACCGCCTGGCCTCGGGAGACGATGACTTCAGTTCGCTGCGCGTCGGCCGCGCAGTGGGCGGCCATGCTGATGTAGAGGGCGGCCGCGTTGTTGTTGACCGCGACGCCAGCCTCGGCGCCGGTGACGGCTTGCAGCAGCGGCTCCAGATGGTTGGCTCGGGAGCCGCGATTGCCTTGCCCGAGGTTGAACTCGAGGTTTGAGTATCCGCTCGCGGCCTCGGACATCGCCCGGGCTGCGGCCTCCGAGACCGGCGCGCGTCCGAGGTTGGTATGGATGACGACGCCGGTGGCGTTGATCACCGGTCGCAGGGACGGTCGAAGCCGCTGGCCCAGGGCACGATCGGCGAGCTCTGCCACGATTGGGGCGGTGAACGTCGTCTCGCCCCCGTTGCCGAGCGCGGCGCGGGCGGTGTCCAACTCGGCTCGGACTGCCGCGACAACCTGCGATCTTCGCCACCGGTCGAGCGCGCCGCTCAGCGCCGGCTCAGAGAGCACCCGGTCAACGCTCGGCAAGGAGCGCAATTTGTCTGACAGATCGGCGCGTCTGTTGGTTGGACTCGACATTGTCGTCATCCGTTGCGCTGATACGATTCGACCAGCGCCCGGCGGCTCATGGTTGCGGCGCTCTGACCACACTGGATGATCCAGTGACTGCATTCATCGTAAAGAACGGTGTGAGAACGCAATGTCCACGAATCTTCGTATTCCCGGTCCGACGCCATGTCCGCCTGATGTGCTGGCCGCGGCGGCGGGAGAGATGATCAATCATCGCGGACCAGAATTCGCAGAACTGCAGGAACGATTGACCAACGGCATTCAGCCGTTTTTCGGTACTGACCAGGAGATCCTGCTGATCACCGCATCGGGAACCGGCGCGATGGAGGCGGCGATCGTCAACACCTTGTCGGTCGGGGACAAGGCGCTGTGCATCACGGTTGGCTCGTTCGGCGACCGCTTCGGCACGATTGCCGAGCGCTACGGCGCAGAGGTAACACGCTCCGACATCGAATGGGGCGAGGCCGCGACACCGGAGTTGGTGGCCGAACTGATCCAGCAGGACGAGTACGACGCGCTGTTGATCACGCACAACGAGACCTCGACCGGCGTGACCAACCCGATCGGCGAGATCGCCGCGGCGGTGCGCGAGGTGGCGGATCCGCTGATCATCGTCGACGCGGTGTCGTCGCTCGGTTCGATCGAGATGCGGATGGACGACTGGGGCCTCGATGCCGTGGTGACGGCGTCGCAGAAGGGCTGGTTGTCGCCTCCCGGGATTGCGATGGCGGCGCTCTCGGAGCGCGGCTGGGAGGCGGCGAAGTGCTCGACGATGCCCAGCTTCTACTTCGATCTGACCACGCACCACGACTACGCCGAGCGCGGTCAGCCGCCCTGGACGCCGGCGCTGCCGACGATGTACGCGATGGACGCGGCGCTGCCGATGCTGATTGCGGAGGGACCTGAGGCGATCTATGCGCGGCATCATCGGTTTGCCTCGTGGACGCGCTCTGCGGCGAAGGCGCTGGGACTGGAGTTGCTGGCCGAGGAACGATACGCCTCGGACACGGTGACGGCGATCAAGGTGCCAGATGGCATCACCGGCTCGGCGGTCTCGAAGCGGCTGCGCGAGGAGCACGATGTGGTGATCGCGGGCGGTCAAGGCAAGCTGGCCGCGTCGATCTGGCGGATCGGCCACCTCGGGTATCTGGATGAGTCGGAGTTTGCGGCCTGCTTCTCGGCCCTGCAGCAGGCGCTGGTGGCCGAGGGATTCTCGGCCGCTGAGGGAGCGGTGATTCCGGGCATTGACGGGTAGACGGACGGCGAGCGGGTCCGAGCGCATGGGCCGGGACTGGGAAGTTCGATGAATCGCATCCTGGTCAGTGAGCCGCTAGCCGACGAAGGCCTGTCCTTGCTGCGCGGCGGCGCGGATGTCTTGACCGGATTCGGTCTGGCCAGGGCTGAGTTGTTGTCGGCCATCTGCGATTGCCAGGGTCTGATCGTTCGCAGCGGAACCAGGGTCGACCGCGAGTTGATCGAGGCTGCCCCGAGTCTCCAGGTCATCGGCCGCGCCGGGGCGGGTGTCGACAACATCGACCTCGACGCCGCGTCCGAGCGGGGCATCATCGTGCTCAACGCTGCCGGCGGCAATACGGTATCCGCGGCCGAGCTCGCGGTGGCCCTGCTGTTGGCGCTCTCGCGGCACCTGGCCGCGGCGAACGCGTCGCTCAGAGCAGGAGAATGGAATCGGTCGGCGTTCATCGGAGCGGAGTTGCGAGGCAAGACGGCCGGGATCGTCGGGCTGGGACTGGTCGGGGCGGCGGTCGCCAGGCGGCTGCAGGCGATGGAGATGCGCACGATCGCGTTTGATCCGTTCGTCTCGGAGGAGCGCGCGCGCAGCGTGGGCGTCGAACTGTTCGAGTTCAGAGACCTGCTGGCGCAGACTGATGTCGTGACCCTCCACTCATCGGCTGCCCCGGACGCTGCTCCGCTCCTGGGCGCGTCGGAGCTTGCGGCGATGAAGCCGGGCGCGCTGCTGGTCAATACGGCTCGCGGACGACTCGTAGACGAATCGGCCTTGGCTGAGGCGTTGGACTCCGGCCGGTTAGGCGGTGCGGCGTTGGATGTGTTCGCACAGGAGCCGGCCCACGACAATCCTCTGGTCAAGCATCCCCGCGTGTTGGCGACTCCCCACCTCGGCGCATCGACGCAGGAAGCGCAGGAGCGCGTGGCGGTCGACATCGCGACGGAGACGCTCAAGGTGCTTCGCGGGCAGCCGTCGCAGGCTGCGGTGAATGCGCCGCTGATCGATCCCGAGTCGCTCGAAGCGGTTGGACCATATTTGTCGGTTGCCGAGATGTGCGGTCGGCTGGCGACCCAACTCGCCTCGGGCCAGTGGCGCGACATCGTGATTCAGTATCGCGGCGAGATCGCCAATCACGACGTCACACCGCTCAAGGCGTCGGTCGTGGCGGGATTGCTGGCCCCGATCTCTGACGAGCACGTCAACCTGGTCAACATCAACAATGTGATCGCCCATCGAGGCTGGCGCGTACTGGAACGCAAAATGCCCGATGCGGAGCCCTACACGTCAACGATCACGGTCGAGTTGCGGACCTCGGCCGGAGCGACGTCCTTGATGGGAACCCTGGAGCATGGGCGCGCGGCGGTCGTCGAAATCAACGGCTTTCACGTGCACATCTCGGGTCCACGGCTGCGGGCCGGTCATGCCCCGGATCATCTGCATCTGCTGGTGCTTCGCAATGAGGATCGTCCGGGACGGATCGGCGAAGTGGGCATGGCCCTGGGCCGGTTGAACGTAAACATCGCCGCGATGGATGTGGGGTTCAGCCCTGAGAATCCATCGGAGATGTCACTGATGGCGCTGATCATCTCGCGGACCCTGACCGCAGAGGAGGTTGGCTCGATTGGCGCGATTGACGGGGTCGAGGACGTGTCGCAGGCGCAGATGTGAGTGATCAGGCCTCGGCGACAGCAGCGGCTTAGCAATCCCCAGTCCCCGATTTATTCGGGGACCAGTTCCCTTCAGCGCGGCCTACTCATCCACCGTCTGCTCGGAAAGCTTTGAGCAGCGACGGGCATCAACCGGCCGAGCGGGGCCCCGAACAAGTCGGGGACTGGGAACACGACTAATCCAGAGGGTGCAGCACGAGCCCCGTAGGGAGCTTGGGCACGAAAAAGGTGCTCTTCTGAGGCATGAAGCTGCCGGCGTCTGCGGTGTCGATCACATCCTGGAGGGTAGGCGCGGGCAGGACGAAGCCGGCGCTGGCGGCGCCGTGGTTGACCGCTTCGAGGAGTTCGTCGAGATGGTGGGTGTAGGTCACGGCCTGGCCGCCGGCGAGGGCGTCGGCGTCGATGCCCAGCAGTGGCTCAAGGATGACGTGTTGTAGAACCGCCGGCGCGAGATTGCGCCAGGCGTCTGGGACATCCTTGGGCATCGCGTCGCTCGCCGCGGCGGTCGGCTCCAGCATCCAGGCGCCCTGACCGGCGATCAGGCCGATGGAGGAGCTGCCCTCAGGCAGACTGCTGGCGAGATCATCAGCCGATGACTCCATGATCCGGAAGTTTCTGCCCAGTTGGGCCAACAGGCTGGCCGGGATGTCGGTGTGGACCACGCGATGAGTCGCGCCAACCACCAGCGCCGGATCGTTGGCGCAGGCGATCCCCATCAGGACGCCGCGCGAACCCGGACGATCGTCGATCGAGGCCAGAGCGGATTCGTAGCGGTGGTGCCCGTCGGCCATGTAGATGGTGTCCTGTGCAAACGCGTCGCCGATTCTCATGACGGTGTTGGCGCCGTCGATGCGCCGGAGGGTGTGCGAGTCGCCAGTTGGATCGGTTCCTTCATGTAACAGCGGAAGCTGAGAGGCAAGCTCGATCAGTTCAGCCAGGGCCCCGTCGGTGTCGGGCACGAAGGCCATCAAGGGAGAGATATCCGCTCCAACGACCGAGCGCAGCGCGGTCCTGGTCGCCTTCGGTCCGGGCATCGTCCGCTCGTGAGCCATGACCCCGTCGCCCCAGGGCGTCAGTTCGACCGCCCCGAAGAGCGCCCGACGCACCTGACCGTCGCCGAAGCGGTGCTCGTGCAGGTAATAGGAGGGTGCGTCGTCCTGGACGATCGCCCCGGAGGCTCGCCAGTCCAATAGCGACCGAGCTGCGGCCGCGATCTCGTCGCCGGCCGCGGTCTCGATGTGCGCGATCTGATAGGGGCTGGAGGCCTTAAGCGAGGCGGTCTGCGCCCCGTCGACAATGTCGTAGGGCGGGCCGAGCACCTTGCCCCAGTCGCCGACGATGTCAGGGTTGTAGCGGAGTCCTCGGAAGGGTTGGACGTTGACCATCGTTGGGCATCCTAGGTGGCCGAAAGCCCGAGCGGGTCCCCGGGTCAGGCGGGGACTGGGAAGCCGGGCGGAGCAAGGAAATGGTATCTCACCGGTTTGCGCGGACGAGACTTTAGTGAGACTCTGACCGATATGCCGAACAAGCCGGGGCAAGGTACATCGCGCTTTTGCGTGTTCTGTGGAATCGCGCAAGGGAGCGAGTCGGCACTGTTTTTCCGCGACGGCGAGCGACGCTTCACCGATTCGCGCCGCGGCGATCCGTCGGCCCCCTGGTCGGACGAGCGGCCCGAGGTGTTCGTCTTCGAGAACCAGTTCCTGTTCTTCGATCTGACCTCGCTGGTGATTCCGCTCGAACACTCCGAATCTGCGATTCCCTTCTATTCGCAACAAGCTGAACTCTGGTCGGATCTGGGGCATGTCGGCGCAACGGCCCGGGATCACGGCGAGCAGACGGTCGAGTGGCTCAAGCATCGCAACGCCGATCGCGCGCCGGCCGGATTCCGGGTGTTCTGCAACTTCGGATCGATGGGCGAGCAGTCGCAGCCGCACGCGCACCTGCAGGTACACGCGGCCAAGGAGTTGGATCGCTCGCGCTGGGCCCCGACCGGCGAGCCCTGGGTCGACGCGGTGACCAGGAACGGCTCGAAGGTCGTGCATGAGACCGAATCGACGATCTTCTACGACGCGCTGCCAACGCTCGAAGCGGGACGCTCCAACCTGTGGCAGGTGACGGTCTCGGTCGGCTTCTCCGCGCCGCATCGTTCACTGCCCAAGATGGCACTGCTAGCCGTGCCGCGAGAGCAAACCTCGCAGTGGGCGATGTGGGAGGATGTCGGACAGCTCGGCGCCGACGTGGTGGAGTATGGCGCAGAGGCGTCGCCCGGCGGTTTCCGCGTGATGAGCAACTTCCCCGGTCAGCAGTCGGACGAAGAGTTCGGTCCGGCGCACGTGTTGCTGGTTGGCGGGAGCCACCTCGGTCTGTACGCGGACTACTTCTAACCGGTTGCTGCTTGCTGGGCCGTGAACATCTCGCTCAGGGCCGATTGAGCCGCCGCCACCATCTGTGCAAGCTGTTCAGCGCTGAACGACCGACCCTCGGCTGTCCCCTGGACTTCGACCAGGCCGCCTGTGGCCAGGCCGACGATGTTGCAGTCGACGTCGGCGCTGGAATCTTCCGCGTAGTTGAGGTCGACGAGGACTTCGCCCTCGATAATCCCGATGCTGACGGCGGCGACGGCTGACTGGATAGGCGACCTGTCGTACGAGAGCTGGTCGATGGCCTGCTTGACAGCGACATATGCGCCCGTGATCGCCGCGGTTCGCGTGCCTCCGTCGGCATCGAGCACGTCGCAGTCGATATTGAAGGTTCGCTCGGCCAAGGCGTTGAGATCGACGGCGGCACGGAGGCTGCGTCCAATCAGCCGCTGGATCTCCTTCGTCCGACCGGCCGAGAGGACTCGCTCGCGGTTCGATCTCGTGTTGGTGGCGGCCGGCAGCATGTTGTACTCGGCGGTCAGCCAGCCGCGGCCGGAGCCGCGCATCCAGCGTGGGACCTGTTCCTCGACCGTGACCGCGCAGAGGACTCGCGTATCGCCCAGCGAGACGATGCAGGAGCCGTCGGCGTGCTTCTGGACATCGAGCTCGAAGCTGAGCGGACGTAACTCGTTCGGTTGTCTGCCGTCGATGCGTACCATGCGTAAGAGCTTATGAGAGGACGTTCACATGGCGATACAGGGCTATTCGGATCTCGACGCGGTTGAACTGGCGCGAATGGTCGCC
Source organism: Dehalococcoidia bacterium (assembly GCA_022822855.1). GTDB lineage: Bacteria > Chloroflexota > Dehalococcoidia > Bin125 > Bin125 > Bin125. The sequence continues at coordinate 85,420 of JAJDYG010000016.1, read as the reverse complement.
GACAAGGAGGTCTCGGCGATCGAGCTCTTGGAGGAGGCGATCGAGCGAGCCGAGCGGGTCAATCCGCAGATCAACGCGGTGGTCTACCCCTACTACGACGAGGCGCGCCAACGAGCCTACGCGGGCCTCCCCGACGGCCCCCTCACCGGCGTGCCCTTCCTGCTCAAGGATCTCTACCTGCTCTACGCAGGGCAGCCGATGAGCAACGGCTCGCGTATCTTCGCCGACTACGTCCCCGACCACGACCACGAGATGACGACTCGCTACAAGGCCGCCGGTCTTTCGATCTTCGGTCGATCCACCTCGCCCGAGTTCGGGATCACCGCCACCACCGAATCCATCGTCCACGGCAAGACTCGCAACCCGTGGAATCTGGAGCACACGGCGGGCGGCTCCTCCGGCGGCGCAGCCGCAGCGGTGGCGGCGGGCATCCTGCCCGTGGCAAACGCCTCCGATGGCGGCGGCAGCATCCGCATCCCCGCCTCCTGCTGCGGCCTGTTTGGCTTGAAGCCGACGCGCGCTCGCACCCCCGCCGGACCCGACGTCGGCGAGGGCTGGGCCGGCCAGTCCACGATCCACGCCGTCTCCCGTAGCGTCCGCGACTCCGCAGTCCTGCTCGACGCCACCGCCGGCCCCGACCTCGGCGCTCCGTACTACGCACCGCCTCCGGAGCGGCCCTGGGCCGACGAGGTCGGCCGAGACCTGGGCAACATGCGTATCGGCGTCATCAAGACCGCTTTCAACGGCGTCGAGACCCATCCCGACTGCGTCGCCGCCGTCGATCACGCCGCCGATCTCTGCCGTCAGCTCGGACTCGAGGTCGAAGACGCCGACTTGGAGATTCCCGAGGAGCTGCGCATCGCTCTCTGGAACGTCGTTCGTCCCAGCACGCTCGTCGCCGTTCAGGATCGCGCAGCACAGCTCGGACGCGAACCCAACCCGGAAGACGTCGAACCGATCACCTGGCAGATGATCAACTCCGAACAGCCCAGCGCCGCCGACTACATCCGCGCCACCCGCGCCGTTCACGCGATCGGACGACTCGTGGCCGGCTTCTTCACCGGCTATGACCTGATGCTCACGCCGACGATGGCGATGCCGCCCTTCCCGCTCGGCCACCTCAACCTCGACCGCGACGACATGCGCGCCCAGGGCGAGGACGTCGCCTACACCGTTGGCTACACCTCAGCCTTCAACTCCGCCGGCAATCCCGCCGCCTCGATTCCGCTCTACTGGAATGAGGAGGGCCTGCCGATCGGCACGCACTTCGTCGCCCCCTACGCCGACGAGGCGTCGCTGATTCGGATCGGGTCTGCGCTCGAACAGGCGCAACCATGGGCCAACCGCAAGCCTCCCGTACACTCCGACTAATCACCGAGGAGACCCAACATGAGAACCGCAAACGCCATTGCCGAGATGCTGAAACGGGAGGGCGTCGACTTCGTCGTCGGCTATCCCGTCAATCCGATCTTCGAGGCGGCGGCCGAGGCCGACATCCGCACGATCATCGTCCGCCAAGAGCGCACCGGCATCCACATCGCCGACGCCTTCGCTCGCATGAACTCGGGCGACCGAGTGGCGGTCTACCTGACCCAGAACGGTCCCGGTTCTGAGAACTCGTTCGGCGGCCTGGCCCAGGCCTGGTCGGAGTCCGCGCCGATGGTCGCGATTCCCGGCGGCTACGCCCGCGCGCAGACCAACGTCGCGCCCAACTTCTCCGGCCTGGTCAACTTCCAGCACGTGAGCAAGTGGACCGAGCAACTGACCGATGCCAACGACCTCGCCAACGCCGTGCGCCGCGCCTTCACCCACGCCAAGAACGGCCGCCAGCGGCCGGTCGTGCTGGAAATCCCCGGCGACCTCTGGGGCGCCGAGATCGAGGAACCGATCAACTACATGCCGACGCCGGCCTACCGCTCCGGTCCTGATCCGGCCGACGCGCGCAAGGCCGCGCAGACGCTGGTCAACGCCGAGCGACCGGTGATCTACGCGGGCCAGGGCGTGCACTACGCCAGGGCCTGGGACCAGCTCAGGGAACTGGCCGAGCTGCTCGAGTCGCCCGTCACCACCTCGCTCCAGGGCAAGAGCGCCTTCCCCGAGACGCACCCGCTCTCGCTGGGCTCCGGCGGCCGCGCGTTCCCGCAGGCGGTGCACGAGTTCCTACGCGACGCGGATGTCGTCTTCGGTATCGGCTGTTCGTTCGCCAAGACCGGTTTCGGCCTGCAGATGCCCAAGGGTCCGTACTACATCCACTCGACGCTCGATCCCGAGGACTTCAACAACGAGGTCGAAATCTCCGAGGGCGTCGTCGGCGACGCCGCGCTCGTGCTCGACGCAATCATCGCTGAGGTGCGCGAGCTGATCTCCGGCCCGCGCGGCCGCGCCGACGCCATCGCCGCGAAGATCGCCGCGGTCAACGGCGGCTGGCGCAAGGATTGGTCGCACAAGACCGACTCCAACGACACGCCGGTCAACCCCTACCGCGCGCTGCGCGACCTGCATGCGACGCTGGACGAGACCGTCGGGATCGACAACGTCGTCGCCACCCACGACGCCGGTTCCCCCCGCGACCAGATGTCGCCATTCTGGAACGCAACCACGCCGCTGAGCTACATCGGCTGGGGCAAGACGACGCAGCTCGGCACCGGTCTCGGCTACGCCATGGGCGCCAAGGTCTCGGACCCCGAGAAGACCTGCCTCAACGTCTGGGGCGACGCCGCCATCGGCATGACCGGCATGGACTTCGAGACCGCCGTGCGCGAGAACATCCCCATCCTCAGCGTGCTGCTCAACAACTTCTCGATGGCGATCGAGCTGCCAATCATGAAGACCGCCACCGAGAAGTACCGGGCCACCGACATCTCCGGCCACTACGCCGACATGGCCAAGGCCTTCGGAGGCTACGGAGAGCGAGTCGAGTCCCCCGGAGACCTCAAGGAAGCCTTCAAGCGAGGAATCCGGGCCACCGAAGACGGTCAGCCGGCGCTGATCGAAGTGATCACCTCCAAGGAGATCGACTACTCGGTGTTTCGCTAAGGCGCAGCCCACTTCGTTTCGCTCTCCCCCCGCGAAGCGGGGGGAGATGCCGAAGGCAGAGGGGGGCTCCGTCGCACGCCAAGGGGAAGCAAAATGCCGAAGGTCTGGTTGGTAAGGGCCGGCGGGTCAGGAGTGTCTTGGCTCCAAGACTTCATGATCGGAGGATTCGTCGGCGTTGGTTACAACCTGCGGAGAGACTTGACCAACTTCGCTCCACATGAGGAGATTGAAGAGGCTTTCCGGGAAGCGAATCCCGAAAAGTCGCATCCATCATCGATCACCAAGATCGTCAATCAGATCGAAGCGTTTCTGTTCGACATCGACTCAGGCGATTACATTCTGACGCCGAAACGCAATCGCAGAGCCATCATGCAGGGCATCGCTGACGACTCTCCTGCTTACTTCCAAGCGTCCGCGGTCGGTGGGCTTCCACATCGGCGTAGTGTCACGTGGGTCAATGACGAGATCGAATTCACAGATGCAGAACTGGCGGCCCATGGTATCTATGGTTTCAGAGGAACGGTCAAACTGCTCAGTGAAGACGGTGAGGCGTTCTGGAAGAGGTAACGGGCAGGGCGACCACAAGGGTCGCCCCTACATGAATCCCCCGACCCTGTAGGGGCAGCCCTTGTGGCTGCCCTCCCTTGAGCACCCCTGTAAAGCCGTTGTCCCAGACACCCCACGCCCAATCCAGCGCGCTAACCTCAGACTATACGTTCGATATTGAGAAAGCGAAACGGCAACCCATGCCCACCCTCACCCACCAGACGAACCGACGCGCCCGGTTCGCAAGAGCCGAACAGATCCGAACGCTCCCGAACACCGACAACCGCTTGTTCTCGACCACTTCGCCGAAACCCGCTGGAAAAACCTGAAAGAACCTGAAAGCGACATTTGCCGAAACCCAGCAAAACACAGGCGATCGTGGCGATCATCCCCTGAGAAAAAGAGTTTCCTGAAAACCTGAAAGGCCCGACCCGACGCCCTGGAAAGGAAGTCGACCACCAGAACTATTCCATCACCCCGGACGCCTCCAGCCGCGCGACCTCGTCCGCCGGCATGCCCAGCCAATCGGCGGCGACCGAGACGTTGGACTCGCCGTAAACCTCTGAGCGGTTGTAGACCGTGGCGGGCGTCCGCTCGAACCGCAGCGCGAGGCGGTCGCCCTTGAGCGGGCCGAGCGCCGGATGGATGTCTTCGAAGTCGAAGTGCATCTTCGCCTGCGCGAGCTGCGGGTCTCGGTTGACGAGATCGTCGCCGGTCTGGACGACGCCTGCCGGGACTCCGGCCGCTTGGCAGCGCTGCATCAGCTCGTAGCGATCCTGCGATTTCGTCCACTCGCCGATTCGGGCGTCAATCTCCGGTTGGCGGGCGCGGCGTCCGTCAGCCGTGGACAGCGAGTCGTCGCCGAGCCAGTCGTCGGCCGCCATCAGCCGACATAACGCCCGCCACTGCTCGTCCTCGACCACGGCGATCGCGCACCACTGGTCCTCGCCCCGACATGGGTAGATCGCGTGAGGCGTCCAGTCTTCCCAGGGCGGATCGTTACCGACCGGTTCGGCGGCGACTCCGTTGGCGAACCAGTCGAGCAGCGCCGGTCCGCCGAAGTTGACCCCGACCTCGAACTGGCTCATGTCGATCCGCTGGCCCTTGCCGGTCAGGCGGCGGCCCTCAAGCGCGGCGAGGACCGCCACCGCCCCGTGCAGGCCGGCCATGTGGTCGTTGTAGCTGAAGCCGATCCCGATGTCGTTCCGACCCGGCACGCCGGTCAGATAGGTGAGCCCGGCCAGCGCATGGACGGTCGGCGCATAGGTGACGTACTTCGACCACGGCCCCGAGGTGCCCATGCCCGACATCCCGATGTAGATCACGCCGGGGTTGTCGGGGCTGACCGCGTCGTAGCCGATCCCCCAGCGGTCGAGTACACCGACAGAGAAGTTGTCGATCACCACATCAGCCTGGAGCGCCAGCTTCCGGGCGATGTCGCGAGCCTCGTCGCGGCTCAGATCGAGCTGCAGCACACGCTTGTTGCGGTTCCAGAGCGCGTGGTACGGGTGATCGACACCGCCAGCCAGTCCGGCGCGGGTCGCGGACATGATCTTGACAACGTCGGCGCCCATGTCGCCGAGGACTCGCGTGGCGAACGGCCCGGCGAGCACGTGGGTGAAGTCCAGGATGCGAAGGCCTTCCAGGGGTCCAGTGGTAGGACGCCCCCCTCTGCCTTCGGCATCTCCCCCCGCGTTGCGGGGTGAGAGAGGATCAGCATCTGTCTCTCCCCCCGCGAAGCGGGGGGAGATGTCACGTAGTGACAGAGGGGGGCTCCCCGCCCCGCCAATCCGCCACGGTGTTTCCGAGAAGTGGTACGGAGCCCCTGGACCGATAGCAGTCGCATCGCCCACGGGGTACTCAGTCCACCAGTCTCGGGCTGCAAGCTGCGGGTTCGCGGCGACCTCCGGAGTGGTCATCACCCAGCCGTAGGGATGGTGCCGAGCCTGGGCCTCGTGGAAGAAGGACTCGACCTCCTTGGTCGCGACCCACTCTCGCAGCGTGGTCATGGTCAGCTCGATCATCTCGGCCACGTTGGCGGGGTCGCTGAAGCGCTCGTCGAGCAGTTCCAGGCCCGTGCCCTCCTCGACCAGCCAGGCCGCCTGCCGGGAGAAATCGGGCGTCGGCGTGATCATGATCGAGCCGCCGATCGCCTGCATCACGACGTAGGCGCTGGACCAGTGCAATGATCCCTGACGCTTCAGCACCGGTCCGTCGGCGAAGGGCACGAGCTCGTGATACCACGCCCACATCAGCACGTGCTCGAGGATCGAGCCGAGCGCTTCGTGCGTGCTCAGCCGGACGATCTGGCCCTCACCCGTCGCTCGCGCATGATTCAGTGCCGCCAGCGCGCCGACGGCCGCGTAAACCCCGCCCACGAACGCGTACTGGTCGCCGTAGAGCTTGAGCGGCGGCGTATCGGCATCACCCGAGGTCGCGGCAAACCCGCCCAGCGCCTCCGCCACGAGTCCGGGCGCACGGAAGTCCCGCCACGGTCCAGAGCGCCCGAAGGAAGTGACATCAACAATCACGAGGCTCGGATTGGCTTCGAGCAACGCTTCGGGACCATCCAGCCGCTCGCAGTCGAGGATGATCTCGGCGGACTGGGCGAGTTCTGTAATAGTCTCGGACTCCGCCCCAGTGAAGCGCCGGGAACTGGCGAAGTAGGCATACCAGAGCGATGCGCCGTTTGCGTGGTAAGGAGCGCGCTCGCGCAGGGGGTCGCCGCCGGACGGCTCGACCCGGAGGACGTCAGCACCAAGGTCGCCGAGCAGCTTGCCGGCATAGATCGCGCGGTCGTCAGTCAGGTCGATGACTCGGACGTTGGCAAGCGGACCGGCTGTGTCGGGCATGGAAGAGATTGTAGTGGCGAGCGCCGGTGTTTCCAGTTCCGACCCCCTCTCCCTCTGGGAGAGGGCTGGGGTGAGGGTCCCCTCGTTGCAGCTCGCGGAAGGGCCCTCACCCTAACCCTCTCCCGCCGGGAGAGGGGATCAGAAGAACCCGGAACAGCCTCCGCTAATCTGGCGGCAGGATCTAATCGTGGCGGGAGCATCGTTGTGGATTTCAAATTCTCGGCTGAGGACGTGGCGTTTCGGGAGGAAGTGCTGGATTTCCTCGGTGAGCAGCTGCCTCCGGGTTGGGCGGACCTGTCGGAGGGGCCGGCAGAAGACGGGGCGGCGAACCGGGAACGCTGGGAGTTCACTCGCGGGTTCCACCGAGCGCTGGCCGATCGTGGCTGGTTGACCCTGGGCTGGCCGCAGGAGCACGGCGGCGCCGGTGCGGGTCCGATCCGCCAGGCGATGTTCAACGAGACCATGGCGCACCACCGCGCCCCCGTCTACAACCAGGGCGTCGACCGCGTCGGGCCGACCGTGATCATGTACGGCTCGGACGAACAGAAGGATTACTTCCTGCCGCGCATTCGCAACGCCGACATCCAGTGGTGCCAGGGATTCTCGGAGCCCGGATCCGGCTCGGACCTCGCCTCGCTGCAGACCCGCGCGCAGCGCGACGGCGACGACTACATCATCAACGGCCAGAAGATCTGGACCTCGGGCGCGCAGCACGCCGACTACATCTTCATGCTCGCGCGTACCGAGCCCGACGCGCCCAAGCATCGCGGCATCTCCTTTTTCCTGGTCGACATGAAGACGCCCGGAATCACGGTGCGGCCGCTGGTCAACATGGCCAACCGGCATCACTTCAACGAGGTCTTCTTCGAGGACGTACGCGTGCCGGCCAAGAACATGGTCGGCGAGGAGAACCGCGGCTGGTACGTGGCGACGACGACGCTCGACTTCGAGCGCTCGGGCATTTCCCGCGTCGTCTCCGGTGTGCGCCTGCTGGGCGAGCTGACCGACCTGGCCAGCCAGCCCGGCCCGGACGGCACGCGGCCTGACGAAGACCCGCGCATCCGGCACAAGCTGGCCGACCTCAACATCGAGTTCACCGTCGGCCGCTGGCTCGCCTACCGAGTCGCCTGGATGCAATCCCAGGGCCTGGTGCCAAACCACGAAGCCTCGATGTCGAAGCTCTACGGCACGATGATCAATCAAAGACTGGCCGGCATGATCAACATGTTCGGCCTCGGCGGCGGACTCTCCGGCGAGCAGGAGCACGCCCCCCTCCACGGCCGGATGCCGGACGAGTACCTGAACTCGGTCCCCCTCACCATCGCCGCCGGCACCTCCGAAATCATGCGCAACATCATCGCAACGCGTGGCTTGGGTCTGCCGCGCTAGGGAACACATGTCCGAACCCAACTGGACCAACCAGACCCTCTGGACCGGTGACAACATCGATGTGATGCGGGGCATGAACTCCGAATCGGTCGATTTGGTCTACCTTGATCCGCCGTTCAACTCGAACCGAGACTATGCCGCACCGATTGGCTCGGAGGCGGCAGGTGCGGCCTTCAAGGACACTTGGACGCTGGACGATCTTGACGTTGCTTGGCACGGCGAGGTAGCTGAACGCGAGCCGGCGCTGGCGAGCGTAATCGAGGCGGCCGGATTCTCGCATGGAGGGCCGATGAGGGCGTACCTGATCATGATGTCGGTCCGGCTGTTGGAGATGAAGCGGATCGTCAAGCCGAACGGCAGTATCTACCTCCACTGCGATTCGACAGCGGGTCACTACCTCAAGATGACGATGGACGCCATCTTCGGCCAGGCGCAGTTCCGAAACGACATCATCTGGCGACGCCAGCCGGCGAAGGGTCTGGCAACTCGGAACATGCCGACGGATCATGATCTCTTGCTGCGTTATGCGATGAGCGATCGTGCCACCTACAACACGCAATACGTGCCTCACGATCCCGAGTACGTCCGTAAGAGCTATCGCCACGTAGAGGAAGGCAGCGGACGTCGCTACCGCCTCGACAACCTGGTGAATCCCAACAAGAATCGACCGAATCTGACATACGAGTTCCTCGGCGTAAGTCGGGTCTGGCGTTGGACTCGCGAGCGTATGGAGCAAGCGTATGAGCGAGGCCTAGTCGTCCAAACCGCGCCGGGGCGTGTGCCGCAGCAAAAGCGATACCTGGATGAGAGTCGCGGACGGCCTATCGACACGCTCTGGTACGACATTCCGCCGGTGCAAGGATCATCCAAGGAACGAACTGGTTACCCGACGCAGAAACCGCTCGCTTTGCTGGAACGAGTGATCGCTGCGTCGTCCAACCCCGGTGACATCGTCTTCGATCCGTTTTGCGGCTGCGCCACGGCCTGTGTCGCCGCGGAGAAGCTGGAGCGCCAGTGGGTGGGCATCGACATTTCGCCAAAGGCAGCCGAGCTGGTCCGTACCCGATTGCAACGAGAACTGGGCATGTTCTACACAGGGGTCCACCGGACCGACGCGCCCCAGCGCACCGATTTGGGGGACCTACCACCCTACGGGGCTCCGTCCAACCGGCAGCTGCTCTACGGCGCACAGGAGGGTCGCTGCAACGGTTGCCTGACCTGGTTCCCGTTCCGCAACATGACGATCGATCACATCGTCCCTCGTTCACGCGGCGGTACCGACCACATTGACAATCTCCAACTCCTCTGCGGCGCCTGCAACTCGACCAAGGGGACGGGGACACAGGAGGAGTTGATTGCCAGATTGCAGGCCCAGGGGATAAGGAATTAGGTAGAACACGTCTTTGACATTTGATGGATCCAGATTTACCATAATCGATGAAGGGAGGCCGATATGGCTGAGAGACGACATCGAGAGCGACAGGATACGGACCGTGATGGGAAACCTGAAGAGCGGCTAATGCCGCCACGAAAGAAAGGGCAATACCCCAAAGGCCCCAAGGGATCTCGGCCACTTGCGCCGAAGAAGAAGCGATAGGTATCACTTGCTGCTCTGATTTTCACCCTCGTGGGGAGAACGAGGCGTGACGAGACAACGGGTTAGTGAGTGGAGCGCACGTATGCATTCCCCAACGCGCCCCACGATGCCACCAGAAACGGCACGCAGTACGTCAAGGGAATCTTCCAGGCCAGCTCAGCCGTCCCGTCGCCGCCGAAGATCACAGTTCCCTGGTTGATCGCGACGAGGATTGTGCCCACCACGGCGCTCGTCAGAATCGAGCGGCGCAGCATCCCCCGGTTGCGGAAGGCGCAGCGCCAGCATTCCCGGCCGCTCTTCATCTGGAAGTAGCGGCCCGGCTTCGTCTCGTTTAGGTGACGGCACCACTTGCGGACGGTCTGGGCTGCGCTCGACATTTGCCGCTAGGCTAACGTTCGTGCGGCCGCTCAACATCTTCTTCGACGTCGACGGATGCCTGGTCTCGTGGAATCTGCATCTGCGGCCCTACGCCCGCGAGGTGCTGGAGCGGCTGCAGGAGCGCGGGCATCACGTCTACATGTGGTCGGGCTATGGAGCGCGGCGCGAGGTGGCGGACAAGCATGACCTCTGGCCGCTGCTGGCCGGGATCATGGGCAAGCCAATCTTCCAGTACCGACAGCGCCTGCACCTGTTCACGGACATCGTGCCCGACTTCATCATCGACGACCACCGCGAGATCGTGGAGGCGCTGGGCGGCGCGGTGATCAAGCCTCCGCGCGAGCCGCTGGCCAGGGACCGGGAGATGGTGCGGGTCTATCGGCGGATTCTGGAGTACGAGCGGGAGCATCGGCGGCGCTGGGCGTGATCTAGCCGCCCGCTTCGGATTGCTCCTCGGGCTGCGGGAGTTCTCGGTCGGTGGGGTAGGTCTCGAGGCTGGTGTCGAGCCAGGTGGCGCTGTAGCGCTGGCTGGACCAGGCGAACTCGAAGAGGCGCTGGTCGGGATGCAGCCAGGGTTGGTGGAGGCCGAGCTGGATGCCGTTGACCAGCGGGACCTGCCACTGGGGGACGTCGCCGTTGAGCAGCAGTTCCTGGATCTGGTGGCCGATGTCCTGGCGCGCGTTGAGGTTGAAGGTGACGCGCATCTGCTCGATCAGGGAATCGAGCTCGGCGCTGGTGCCTGCGCTCCAGTTCTGATCGCCGGCCGAGTGCAGGCTGCTGCGCCAGGACTCGGTCGGATCTGACTGCTGCGGCACGGCGCCCCAGCCGAGGAAGCAGAAGCTCTCGCCGTTGCGGAGCTGGTCGATCGCGTCACCGAACGGCCGATTCTCAAGGTCGACCTCGAGTCCGGTGGCGTCCGCGATCATTGAGCGCACGGCCTCGCCCGAGCCGGGGAAGAAGCCCTCGAACAGATCGGCGACGACCAGCGGCAGCGCCGAGGAACTGGCCGTGGCGCCGGCGGCGCTGATCAGTTGCGCGACTTCAGCGAGGTCGCCGTCGCGGTCGTTGCGGTAGCCGGGAAAGCTGTCCAGCAGCGAGTCGCTCAGGCTCCAGCCGTCGAGATACCAGGGAACCGGCCCGGTCGGGCGTCCATGGCCCGCATAGAGGCGGTCGAGCAGAGCGGGCCGGTCGACCGCGAGCGCAACGGCTCGGATGACCCGGGGATCACCGATCGGCGTCAAAGGATCGGAGCCGAGCGGAACGAGCAACTCGACGGCGGAGTCGAGCGGCAGCTCGAACGCGCCGTGCTCGGGATTCTGCTCGCGCAGCGCTTCGACGGTCTCGTTGGTCAGGGGGAAGTCGGCCCGGTCGAAGGCGGCGGCGTTGTAGAGGCTGACGATGTTGTTGGTGTCGCCCGAGGTGAAGGTGATGCCGTCGGCCCAGGCCGAGTCGGCTCGCCACCAGTTACCGGAACGCGCCAGGGTGAGTTCAAAGCCGTTGTAGAGCAGCGGCGTGTAGGGACCCGTCCCGCTGTTGAGGAAGACATCGGACGGATCGTCGCGCCAGGCGTTGCCGAACTGCTCGGCCGCCTCGGGGTTCGTGATCCAGGCATAGGGCGAGGCGTGTACGCCAGCGAGGTAGGCGGCGTCCGGACCGGCGGTCGTCAGCGTGATCGAGCCGCCTGCGTTCGCGTCGGCCGAGCTGGTCCGGCTGTAGGCCTCGCGGCGGAAAAAGTGCGGATCGGGCAGTCCCTCGGCATCCACTGCGGCCTGCTGGCGCTCGATGTTCCAGCGAATGTCCTCGGCCGTGACGGCGCGGCCGTTGGCGGGCTCCTGGTCCCAGAAGACCGCGCCGGGCTCAATCGTGAAGACGTAGGTGGTCTCGTCGGGCATCTCGGGCAGGGCGCACAGATCGGCCTCGAGCGCACCCGATGAAACGGAGGCCGGCTGGATCAGGCGGTTGTACATCAGGCTGTGGGCGGCCTGGGTGTAGCGGTAGCGCGAGCGGTGCGGATCCCAGCGGTCGTGCCGCTCGACCGCCAACCAGGCGCGAATCACGCCGCCCGGCGCGGGGCCGGCGGCAGATTGCTGCTGAGCAGCCTGTTCGGACTGCTCGGACTGTTCGGATTGGGCCTGCTGTTGCTGGCCCTGCTGTACATCCTGCTGCTGAACCTCGGGCGGCTCGTCCCGCTGCTGGGTCGACTGCTGCCGTTGCAGCTCTGGCGAGGGCTCTTCGTCGTCGGAGCAGCCGACCAGCGCGAGACCAGCCGCGCCCACCCCGGCGCGGGCCGAAGCGCCCAGCAGGGAGCGCCGGGAGAGGCGTCGACGGCTCAGAGCAGTCCAACGGCCGCTATTCGGTTGGTCGAAAGGGCCGCCGGCAGGAAGTCTCGTTGACATACGCGTTATCGTATCCGCGATCTCTCTATTGGGCATTGAGCAGTGTCAATTCGATCAGGCAACTAGACGAAAGCGAAATCACGGGCGATACTTGTGTCTGTGGACAACGAGTTGTCGTGTCCGCCGAGCGAAGGGTTGTCGCGATGCCGCCTCTGGTTCCCTCCTTCATGATGCCGCAGTGGCTCAAGGACGCGCCGATTCCGCTTCAGTTGGCGCTGCTGGCGCCCGGCCTGATCGTCGGCAACATCATCGCCATCGTCGTCCACGCCATCATGATCAACCTCGGCGCGGGCAATCAGCATCTGTCCTCGGCCAACGGCGGGTTCGACGCCTGGCTCCTCTGGATCATCGTTGGCGCCGGCCTGTTCCTCGGCCTGGCGGCGGGCGGATTCGTCTACATCGGCGTCGGACTGGGAGCGGACAAAGAGTCCGAGGGCGACGAGGACGAGGGCGAAACCGGCATGCTGGAGCTCTAGCGCTCCAACCATCGGATACAAATCAAAGCGCCCCCTCGATTGAGGGGGCGCTTGCCGTTCCTGCTGTTCCCGGAGTGCCGACGTCGTCTCCGACACATCATGCGCGCCCCACCGAACGTGAGTGCGAATACAATGAACGACGCACGAAGACGATCTGCGAGCGAGGAACCACCCATGAACCCGACCAACCCACCTGACATCACCCGACGATACCTGGCCGTTCGCCAACGAAATCTGTCGGAGTCTGACCTCATCCCGACAAGATCTGACCGGACCTGACCAAATCTGACATCATCAAGCGCCGAATGTCAGCAAATCACGGGGAAAGCGCGCGATTCGGCCAGAAACACCGGCACATTCTCCCCCGCCGGCCGCTTGACGCCGAGATTGGCGGCCAGGGCAAGAGAAAGGAGGCGATTCCTGGGCAGGCCCGAAGACGGCTAGGCCTGGAGCTCTGCAGCAAAGAAGGCCTTGAGCTTGTCCCAGGCGTCGGCCGCGGCGTCCGGGTCGTGGACGTCGGGACTGGTGTCGTTGAAGAAGCCGTGGTGCGAGTCCGGGTACATGTGGATCTCGTTGCGCACCCCGGCTCCGTTCAACGCCGACTGGATGCCGTCCACGACTTCGCCCGTGATCCAGTCATCGTGCCCGGCGTAGAAGCCCATCACCGCGCCCTGGATCTGGCCGGCGTCGCCCATGCCGGCGCCGGGCACACCGTAGAAGGGCGCAGCGGCCCTGACGGCGGGGTTGTTCATCGCCAGCAGCAGCGACATGCCCCCGCCGAGACAGAATCCGGTCACGCCGATCCGGTCCGAGCGGACGTCGTCGCGCGACTGCAGGGCGGCGACCGCGCCGGACATGTCGACCAGCGCATTCGGTTCCTGCAGCGACATCATCAGCTTCTGCGCCTCGTCCGGCTCGGCCGTGACCGAGCCGTGGAAGAGGTCGGGCGCAAGCGCGACATAACCCTCGGCGGCGATTCGGTTGGCGATGTCGCAGATGTTGGGGTTGAGCCCCCACCACTCCTGGATCACGACGACGCCCGGGTAGGGTCCGCCGTCGACGGGCTTGGCCAGGTAGCCGGAGGCGGTGCCTCCGTTGGCGGCGAATTCGATCTTCTCGTGGACGAGGATGGCCATGTCTGGTTTGCTTTCTGATGGTGAGTGGCTGATGGTGAGCGGCCGAGGCGGGAGGGAGCCCCCCCTCTGTCACTCCGTGACATCTCCCCCGCGAAGCGGGGGGAGAAGGGGAACGGCCCTAACGCGGGGCCTGGGCACGCTTAACGTGGTGCCTGTGCAGGCCAGGGGTTCTTCTGCGAGCCGAGGTAGGACTGGCCGGCGACCCGGTCGAGTTCGTCCAGGCTGAAGCCGGTGCCGGAGGCGTAGACCGCCGCCTCGACGGTGGGCAGTGAGTACATCCCGACTTCGTTGCCCCAGACGAGGAAGTCGCGCCCGTTGATGTTGGCGGCGGCGGCGGTGCAGAGCCAGACGGTGAAGGGCGAGACGTTCTCGGGCGCCATCATCGCCTCGCGGTCCGCGCCGAAGTCGATGTCGCCGGCGTCTCCGGCGGCCAGCCCGGCCTCGCGGGCGCGGCGCTGGGCCTCGGCCAGTTCCTCGGTCAGGGTCAGCCGCGTGCCGGCCCGAGGACGGATCGCGTTGGCGGTCACGCCGTAGCGGCCCAGGTCGCGGGCCAGCGTGCGGGTCAGGCCGACGATGCCCTCCTTGGCCGCGGCGTAGTTGGCCTGGCCCATGTTGCCCAGTCCGGACTCCGATGAGGTGTTGACGATCCGTCCCGAGCGCTGCTGGCGGAAGACCTGCGAGGCGTACTTGGTGACGGTGAAGTGACCCTTGAGGTGGACATCGACGACCACGTCCCATTCCTCTTCGGTCATGTTGAAGACCATTCGGTCGCGCAGGATGCCGGCGTTGTTGATCAGGATGTCGAGCCGGCCGAAGCTGTCGAGCGCCTGCTGAACCATGCGCTCGCCGGCGGCCATGTCGGCGACGGAGTCGTAGTTGGCGACGGCGTCGCCGCCCGCGTCCTTGATCGCGGCCACGACCTCGTCAGCGGGTCCGGCCTCGCCGTCGCGCTCGCCGCCCTGCGAGCCGCCGTAGTCGTTGACCACGACCTTGGCGCCCTCGGACGCCAGCAGTAGCGAGTGGCCGCGGCCGATCCCGCGTCCGGCCCCGGTCACGATCGCGACACGGCCTTCAAGTCGATCACCCATGCGTTGGGGTCCTTTCTGGGAGTGAGTCTGTCTGGAGGCAGAATACAAGGCGGTCTTGAGGCGACCAATGGGATGAGGCCGCCGACCCGACCGCGCGGATGCGCGGCGACTTGACGGAACGGCGGAATGCTTGCTAAAGCGGTAGTGGTGGTTGGACGGGCGGATCTCCTGAAGCGAGGGTTTGATGGTTACGACGTCTGTGGCGTCGCCGTTGGCGGCGCGCTCCCTGCTGATCGAGGAAGATGCCGCGGCTCGGGCGACTGGTCACGCTCTAGGCCAGGCCCAGGCGCCGATCGCCGTGCCGGTGGCCTGCACGATTCTGACGCCCTCCGGCGCGCTGCTGGCCAGGGCGATGGTCCGGCCGCGTCCCGCCTCGTTGCCCGAGCACACGTACGCGGTCGAGGTCAGCCAGGTCGAACCGCCGGGCGCGCTCGAGCCGCTCTTGCGGACCAATCCGCAGGTCGTGCTGCGCATGCCGCACGAGGCGCAGCTGGCGCTCCGAATCGACCACATCATCGGCCCGCGCGAGCAGCGCACGTACTATCTGAAGACCCTGGCCGCCGCGAGCGACTAGGATCGGCGCAGGAACGCGCCGGTTGGGCCTTCTGGAGAGAAGACATTGATGGATTTCGTGGAGCTGGCTTCGGGGCTGGAGTTTCCCGAGGGGCCGATCGCGATGGACGATGGATCGGTGCTGCTGACCGAAATCGCGCGCGGGACGCTCTCGCGGGTGACGACGGACGGCCGGGTCGAGGTCGTAGCCGAGACCGGCGGCGGCCCAAACGGCGCGGCCGTGGGGCCGGACGGACATATCTGGATCACGAACAACGGCGGGTTCGAATGGAACCGCTCGGGCGGCCGCCTGCTGCCCGCCGGCCAGGCGAGCGACTACACGTCGGGATCGATCCAGCGCGTCAACATCGAGACCGGCGCGGTCGAGACGGTCTACACGGAGTGCGACGGGATCCCGCTCAAGGGGCCGAACGACATCGTCTTCGATTCAGCCGGCGGGTTCTGGTTCTCCGACCTGGGCAAGAACCGCGAGTTCGACCGCGATCTGGGCGCGCTCTACTACGCCAGGACCGACGGCAGTCATATCTCGCGCGCCGTCTTCCCGATTCCCGGCGGGGCCAACGGAGTCGGGCTGGCGCCGGGCGACACGCGCGTCTACGTCGCCGAGACGCCGACCGGCCGGCTGTTCGGCTGGGAGATCGCCGAGCCCGGCGTGCTGGCCTCGGACAACGCGGCGGCCGGCTTCAACTCGTTCATGGCCAACGCCGGCGGCTACACGCTGTTCGACTCGCTCGCCGTGGAGGAGTCGGGCAAGGTCTGCGTAGCCACGATCGGTCCGGGCGGGATCACGGTGATTGACCCGGGCTCGGGCGAGGTGGAGCACGTGGCGGTCGGCGACGATCCGCTGACGACCAACATCTGCTTCGGCGGCGCGGAGATGCGTACGGCCTACATCACGCTCTCGACCACGGGCCGGCTGATTTCCTGCGAGTGGCCGCGCCGGGGGCTGCGGCTCAACTACAACGCCTGACGCCCATCCCCTTCGCGCAGTTCTGAGGCATCTGCACGGGTCTGACCCGCATAGCCGGCGCGACCTCGGCTTGTCCGCTATCGGGGGCGCGGATAGCATGGGCTGAGTGCGCACCGACCGACGATCTGGTGGACGGGAGCCGGGATGGAACGCTTTGCCGGGTTGCTGCAGCAGTTGCCGCGTGAACAGGGCGAGATGCTGCGCGCGCTGCACCTGGCCCAGGAGGAGTTGGGCTGGATTTCGCGCGACGCGATCCGGCTAATCGCGCGTCACCTGCGCGTCTCTGAGGCGCAGGTCTACGGCCCGGCGACGTTCTATGCCGAGTTCCGCCACTCGCCGCCGCCCAAGACCCTGGTCACCTGGTGTTCGGGTCCCTCCTGCCGGGTGGTCGGCGGCGACCGCGTGCGGCGCATCTTCGAGGCCGAGTTCGGTTGCCGCCTGGGCGAGAACACGCCCGACGACGAGCTGGGCCTCTGGCTGGGCCAGTGCAACGGCACCTGCGAGAAGGCGCCGATGGTCTGGGTCAACGGCCGCGTGGTCGGCCCCCTGTCGATGGTCGACACGGTCAAGCTGGCGCGCGGGCTGAAGGCGGGCGACGACCCGATCGAGTGGCCCGAACGGCCGATCAAGATCGCGCCGGCGACGTTCCTTGAGGCCGAGGCGACCTACGGCTCGGAGCACGGGCTTGACGGGTCGGTGGAGGGGACGGGCTGATGAGCAGCGCATACGAAGAACTCCGCGAAGCGGCGGAACTGAGCGCCGCGCCGCGTCGGTCGCCGTCGCGGCCGCTGGTCCGCGTCGACCTGTCGACCTCCTCGATCGCGGCCGAGGCGGATCGGCTCTGGGAGGCGCTCGAGCCGCTGGCCGCGGAGCACGAGGCCGAGCTGATGCGGGTCGGCACCCTGGGCCTGTCCTGGCTGGAGCCGGTGGTCGAGGTTGAACGTCCAGATCTCTCGGCGGCGGCCGCGGGCGGCGGAGCGGTCGTCTACGGACCGGTGCGGCCCGAGCAGGCGGCGGAGTTTCTCTCCGCCGCGCTGGGCGACAATCCGGCCGAGGACGCGGCGCAGTGGCTCATCGGCGCGCGCACCCCGACCGCAGGCGTGCCTGCGCTGGCCGATCATCCCTTCTGGGGTCCGCAGGAGCGGCGGCTGATGCGGGTGATGGGCGTGATCGACCCGGAATCGATCGACGAAGCGATCGCGGAAGGCGCCTACGAGGCGCTGGACCGCGCCGTGACGATGGATCCGATGGCGATCTGCGATCTGGTGCTGGCGGCGGGCGTGGGCGGCAGAGGCGGCGGCGGGTTCCCGGCCGGGCAGAAGTGGAAGTTCCTGCTGGGCGCGCCCGGACCGACCAAGTACCTGGTCTGTAACGCGGACGAGGGCGACCCGGGCGCGTTCGTCAACCGGGTGCTGATGGAATCGGACCCTCACCTCGTGATCGAGGGCATGGCGATCGCGGGTAAGGCGACCGGCTCGGACTACGGATTCATCTACATCCGCGACGAGTATCCGCTCTCGATCGCCCGGATGGAGCTGGCGCTCGCGCAGGCGCGCGAACGCGGCGTGCTGGGCGAGAACATCTTCGGCTCCGGCTTCGATTTCGACCTCGAGATCACGCGCGGGGCCGGATCGTACGTCTGTGGGGAGGAGACCGGGCTGATCGCCTCGGTCGAGGGAATCCGCGGGATGCCCAAGATTCGCCCGCCCTTCCCCGCTCAGAAGGGCGTCTTCTCCGAGCCCTCCAACGTCAACAACACCGAGACCTACGCCAACGTGCCCCTGATCATCCAGCACGGCGACGCCTGGTATCGGCAGTTCGGGACCGAGTCCGATCCGGGCACCAAAATGTTCTCGATCTCGGGCTCGCTCGAGCGCCCGGGCATCCTCGAGGTGCCCTTCGGGATGGGCATGGACGATCTCCTGCTCGGCTGCGGCGGCGGCCCGCCGGACGGGCACACGCCCAAGGGCATCCAGCCGGGCGGCCCGCTGGGCGGTCTCCTGCCGGCCTCCGACCTGGGACTCAGGCTGGAACGCCCGCCCTTCACCGAACGCGGCGTGCTGCTCGGCTCGGGCGGTCTGATCCTGTTCGACGAGCGCGCCTCGGCGGTCGATCTGACCAAGTACTTCTCCGAGTTCTGCGAAGACGAATCCTGCGGCCGCTGCACGACCTGTCACGGCGGCTCGCAGCGCCTGGTCGAGGTGCTGGAGCGGATCATGCACGGCGACGGCCGCGAGGAGGACCTCGAGCGGATCGGGGTGATCGACAAGACGCTGCAGAACGCCAACTGCCTGCACGGCCAGTTCACGCCCTACGCCGTGCGCGGGCTGGTCAACTACTTCCGCGACGAGCTGGACACGCACATTGCGGACAAGCGCGACCCGGCCCGCGTCGCACCGGGCCTGACCCGCTACCTGATCACCGATCAATCGGATCCGCGGCTCGAGCAGGCAGCGGAACTCTGCCCGACGTCATGCATCAGCCGCGCGCCGCTCGAACCCGGCGACGCCGATGAGTCCGACGGCGATGCCGGTGAGGACGCCGCAGAGGCGCTGGGCGACTGGCAGATTCACGCGCCGAGCTGTATCCATTGCGACGTCTGCCGCGAGGTCGCGCCGGAGTCGATCCGGGTTGAGGACCGATTTGCGGCTACGCTCTCGGTGATCTAGCCCATCTGGCTCCGACCCGTTCCGTACGTGTAGCAGTTGTCCACGCGCTGCCCACACATCATCCACCTGACGGCCCGACGTCCCCGCCGCGCGGCCTGTTATTGATAAACTGCCTGAGCAGTTGACTCATAACCTAGCAGCGAGGATACACGGTAACGTGTAAGATGTGGTCATGGTGACACCGGTTCGGCGGCAGTATCTGGATCTCAAGGCGCGTTATCCCGACGCGATCCTGCTGTTCCGCCTCGGCGACTTCTACGAGACCTTCGACGAGGACGCCAGGCTGGTCGCCTCTGAGCTTGATATCGCGCTGACTTCCAAGCCGATGGGCAGCGGTCTGCGTTCGCCGCTGGCCGGCGTGCCCGTACGCTCGGTCGAACAGCACCTGGCCCGGCTGGTGGGCCGCGGTCACCGGGTCGCGATCTGCGAGCAGCTCGAACCGCCCGGGGCGGCGAAGGGTCTGGTCAAGCGCGGCGTGGTGCGGGTGGTTTCGCCGGGCACCGCCCTGGAGCCGTCGCTGCTGGAGTCGGGCGAGGCGGCGGCCTGCGCGGCCGTCCTGGCGCGACGCGAGCGGAGGACGCTGCGGCTCGGCGTCGCCGCCGCGGATATCACGACCGGGGCCTGCCATATCGCGTCCCTGGAGGCGGATCGGGAGGACGAGGCGGCGCTCTGGCAGCGCGCCCGCGATCTGCTCGACCGGCTGGGGGCACGCGAACTGCTCGTCCCGGACGAGGCCGAGCCGCCGCCTGTGGAACTGACCCTGGATCTGTCCCTGAGCCGGCGTCCGGCCTTCGAGTTTCGCGCGGACTCGGCCGAGCGGTCGCTGCGGGCCCAGTACGATGCGCCGCCGGCGGCTTTCGGACTGGGGCCGGACAATGCAGCCTTGGGCGCCTTGGGGGCGCTGCTCGGATACCTGCGCGACGCGCTGCCCTCGGCAGCCGAGACCGATTCGGCCGAAGCCCGCGGCGGCTTGGCGCATCTGTCGCCGCCTCGCTGGCTCGAGGCGGAGGCGCACTTGCAGTGGGATCGGGCGACGGAGCGTGCGCTGTCGGTGGTCGAGGCGGGTCCGGTCGATCCAGGCGGGCCCGGTCCGCGCACGCTGCTTGGGGTGGTCGATCGCTGCGGTTCGGGACCGGGCAGGCGCTGGCTGCGTTCGGCGCTCTCGGCGCCCTTGCTCGACGTGGGCCGGATCGAGCGGCGGCTGGAGCGGGTTGACGGTCTGGTGCGGCGGCCCGCCCTGCGCCGCGCGCTGGCCGCGCGGTTGCGCGGTTCGGCCGACCTGGAACGGCTCTTCGCCCGGGCCGCCTCAGGCCTGGCGCCGCCGGCGGAGCTGGCCGCGCTGGCGCGGGGCCTGGTCGACGCGGCCGAGCTGGCCGCGGTCGTCGCGGAGTCCGCGCCAGAGCCCGAACCGGGGGCGCTGGAGGCGCTGGCCGCACGGCTCGGTCCGCCGCCCGGGCCGGCCGTGCAACTGGCCGCGGCGCTCGAGGAGCAACCGGCGGCCGAGTTCGGCCAGGGCGTCGTGCGCACGGGCGTCGACGCTGCGGTCGACCGAGAGCGCGAGGCAACGGGGGCGGCCCGCGGGCGGCTGGCCGGGCTGGAACGAGCGCTGCGCGAGGAAACCGGGATCGACGCCCTGCGAGTGGGCTATCACCGCACCTTCGGTTATCAGATTGAGCTGACCCGCTCGCAGGCGGGCCGGGCGCCGGAGAGCTGGGAGCGGCGGCAATCGCTGCGCGATCGAGAGCGCTTCACGGAGCCTCGGCTGGGGCGGATCGAGCGCGAACTGGCGGCGGCCGAGGAGCGGCTGGCGGAGGCGGAACGGGCCTGCGTCGAGCGGCTGCGTGGAGCGCTGGTGGCCGAGGCGGAGACGGTGCGGCGGATATCGGGGGCGCTGGCCCGGCTCGACGCGGCCGTCTCGCTGGCCGCCGTAGCGGCCGAGCGGGCCTGGACGCGGCCCGCGCTCGAGCACTCGGGCGAGCTGGAGATCGAGGCGGGCCGCCACCCGATCGTCGAGGCGGCCGCGGCCCAGGGGGCGTTCGTGCCCAACGATCTGCGCCTCGCCGACGACGGTTGCCGCGCGCCCCAGCTTCTGCTGGTCACGGGGCCGAACATGGCGGGCAAGTCGACCTACCTGCGCCAGACGGCGCTCGTTGCGATCCTCGCCCAGGCCGGGTCCTTCGTGCCCGCCGCCCGGGCCCGGGTGGGGCTGGTCGACCGGATCTTCGCGCGCGTCGGGGCGCACGACGATCTGGCCCGGGGCCGCTCGACCTTCATGGTCGAGATGCTGGAGACGGCGCGCCTGCTACACGGGGCGACGGATCGATCGCTGGTGCTGCTGGACGAGATCGGCCGCGGTACCTCGACCTGGGACGGACTCGCGATCGCCCAGGCGGTGGCCGAGTCGCTGGCCGGTGCCGGGCTCCCGCCCCACGATCGGCGTGAGCGCGGTCCGCGCACGCTGTTCGCCACCCACTTCCACGAACTCACGGCGCTGGCCGGGGAGCTGCCCCGGGTGGCGAACGCCGCCGTGCAGGTTGAAGAGACCCAGGACGGCGGGATCGAGTTCCCCTACCGGATCGCCCCCGGTGCGGCTGATCGATCCTACGGCGTGCAGGTCGCCGCCCAGGCGGGGCTGCCGGCCGGGGTGGTCGAGCGCGCCCGGCGCCTCCTGGGCGAGCTGGAACGCGGGCCGGACTCTGCGCCCGCAGCGGGGGGCGCGACGATCGAGCCGGCCGCTCCCTCCGACGTCGGTCCCAGCGCGCCCCAATTGATGCTGATGCCGCCTCCGGCGCATCCGATTCTGCACGATCTGTCCGCTCTCGACATCGACGGAATCACGCCGCTGGAGGCGATCTCGGCGCTCTACGCATTACGCGACCAGGCGCGCGCGGAGCTGCGGGCGCTGGATCGAGAGACCGGCTGGGCGGCGGAGGCGGGATCGTGACTTCGGCGGCGATGCCCGGATCGACGTCTGGGTCGACTTCCGGGCGGCCGATCCGCGAGTTGCCCGAACGGGTCGCGGCCCAGATCGCGGCCGGCGAGGTGATTGAGCGACCGGCGGCAGTGCTCAAGGAGCTCTTGGAGAACGCGCTGGATGCCGGCGCGGAGCGGATCGCGGTGGAGATCGAGGCGGCCGGCAGAGAGCGGATCTGCGTGCACGACGACGGCCGCGGCATACCGGCCGAGCAGGTGACGCTCGCCTTCCGCCGGCACGCGACATCGAAGCTGGCGCGGGTCGACGATCTCGGCAGGCTGTCGAGCTATGGATTTCGCGGCGAAGCGCTGCCGGCGATCGCGGCGGCCGCCGGCCGGCTGCGGCTGACGACGCGCAGCGGGTCGGAGCGGACCGCGAGCCTGATCGAGTTCGAGCGCGGCCTGAGTTCGGGCGTTCGTCCGGCGGCCCGCGCCGTGGGGACCTCGGTCGAAGTCCACGATCTGTTCGCCGGACAGCCGGCGCGGCGCGCCTTTCTGGCCGGCGCGCGGGCGGAGCGCGCGGCGATCCTGCGCGTGGCCTCGGACGCCGTACTGGCCAGTCCGGCGCGTTCGCTGCGGCTCAGCTCGGACGGCCGCCGGCCGCTCGAACATCAAGCCGCTTCCGAGCTGGGCGGCGAAGCGGCCCTGCGCGAGGGCCTGAGCTCGGTCTTCAGCCCGCAGGCGGCTGAGCGGGCGGTCTGGTTCGAGGCCCGCTCAGACCGGGCCGAACTCGGCCTGGACGGCCTGGCGGGCGCGCCTGACGACGCCCGCCGCACGCGTGATCGGATCCGGCTGTTCGTCAACGGCCGGCCGGTCCACGACCGCCGGCTCTCGTTCGCGGTCCAGGAGGCCTATCGCGACTGGCTGGATTCGGGTGAGTTTCCCCTGGTCGTGGCCCGGCTCACGGTGCCGCCCGAGGCCGTGGACGTCAACATCCACCCGGCCAAGACCGAGGTCAAACTGCGCGATCCGGCGGCCGCGTTCTCGCTCGTCGGCCGCACGCTCCGCGAGGCGTTGAGCGGTGAGCGGAGCGGTTCGCCCCGACGGCTGCGGACGGGCGCGGTCAGAGCGCCCGTCCGCTCCGCTGACCTACAGACTGAGAGGCCCGCTGCGGCAGGGGATGCGACCGGCGGGACTGGGTTGGCGCCCGAGGCGGCGGCGATGCCGCGCATGGCCGTTCCTGTGGGGGAACACATCCGGCGCTCCGTGGCGGAAGCGGCGCCGCTGCCGTCGTTCGCAGCCGACGGGAGCGGAGCGGCCTTGCCGCCGCTGCGCATGGTCGGCCAATTGCACCGCACGTTCATCATCGCCGAGGGCCCTTCCGGACTGGTGCTGGTCGATCAGCATGGCGCGCATGAGCGGGTCGTGTACGAACGCCTGCTGGGCCTCGGGCGCGAATCCGGTTCAGGGGTTTCAGCGGGTTCAGCGGCGATTCAGCCCTTGCTGGAGCCGCTGCTGCTCGCTCTGGACGCGGAGGAGTCTGCAAACTGGTCGGCGGCGGCCGACCGCCTGGGCCGACTGGGCTTCGATGCCGAACTGTTCGGCGAACGTACGCTGCGGCTGCGCGCGCTGCCCGGCGCCGTGGCCGCGGCCGACGCGGAAACGGTGATCCGCGGCGTGTTGACCGACCTGACCCCCGAGCGGGTGGAACTGGAGCGCTTCGACCGAGCGGCCGCCTCGGCGGCCTGTCACGGCTCTGTGCGGCGGGGTCAGGTGCTGGACACGGCGGCGATGACCGCGCTGCTGCGCGATCTCGAACGCTGTGAGAACCCGCATTCCTGCCCTCACGGCCGGCCGACGCTGATCGAGATATCGGCCGACGATGTGCTGCGCGAGTTTCGCCGCAAATAGACCATCCGCCTGTCGACTATCGACCAGTGCGCATCGTGCTACTCGGGATCTCGTGGTCCCGCCGGGCGCATCCTACCCCGGCCTGCGACCGGAAGAGGCCGCCCCAAGAAGGGCGGCCTGTATACGGCTCTGTTCGCTGACGCGGTTGCGCGCGACCTAGGTGCCTCGCAACCGCGGGTCGAGAATGTCGCGTAGAGCGTCGCCCATCATGTTGAAGCCGAACACCGCGATCATGATCGCAAGACCGGGGAAGACGCCCAACCACCAAGCCTCGCTCGCGTAGAGCAGGGCCAGGCCGCCGGTGTCTCGTCCCCAGGTGGGGAAGGGCGGTGGGATGCCGAAGCCGAGGAAGGAGATGGCGGCTTCGATCAGCACCGCGGCGCCGAGGTTGAGCGAGGCGAGGATGATGATCGTGGCCATGATGTTGGGCACGATGTGGGCGACCATAATCCGCACGTTGGACGCGCCGAGCGTACGCGCGGCCTCGACGTACTGGGCGGCCCTGGTGGAGAGCACGGCACCGCGCACGATGCGCGAGTTGCCGGCCGCCAGCACCAGGGCGACGGTCAGAATCACCGTCGTGGTGCGCGGGAAGACCTGCCAGAACCACTCATCGCCGATATTGGCCTGCGGGCCGAAATTGGGGCCGAAGCCGAGTCCGAAGAATCCGTCGCCGCCGGCGCCGATGATCGCGAGGATACCGAGGATCAGGAAGATGGCGGGGAAGGCGTTCCAGACATCAACGACGCGCTGCAGCACGATATCGACGTCCGGCACGGGCCCGCCCTTCGACGGCAGGTCACGGAGCATCGCGTCCTGCGCCTGTTCGATTTGAGTGTTGAACAGACCGAGTGTGCCGATGTCGATGATCTTGATCACGATCTGCACGGCCAGTACGGCCAGCGCGAAGGGTAAGGCGAAGAACCACCAGAGCGGGAAGCCGGCGACGAGACGCGGGATGGCATAGGCGAGGCCGGGTCCCGTCATTGAGGCGGGTATGGGTACCCGTAAGTTGAGGATGAAGCCGGGCGCGCGCATGGACCAACTGGCCCCGGCCCCGGCAAAGTAGCCCGAGACGAGCCCGATCGCCGTCGAGAGCACGGCCGTAGCGATGACCGAGCCGAGACCGACGAGCACCGTGACCTCGGAACCGTAGATGATCCGCGTCACGAGGTCGCGGCCCTGGTTGTCGGTGCCCATCACGTGATCGGCGTTGGGCGAGACGAAGCGCTCGGAAAACGAAGCCTTGGTGTAGGGCGCGACGCGGACGGCGGCCGGATCCTGCTCAACGGTCTGAATCACAGGGGCGATCGCGGCGACGACCACACAGGCGAGGAGGATCAGGGCGCCGAACGCGCCCAGGTACTTTTTCCGCTTGTACATCCAGTAGGGCATGATCACGACGCCGACGAGGAACCCGACGGTGCCGGCAGCGACCAGCATGAGCAGGGCGGTGATGAACCCGATCGGGCTGGACACCGAGCGGTCGATCAGCAACTGCATCTGATCGCGAATCCAGTTCCCGATCCCGCCTTCGTCCTGAACCGCGTACGCCGATACCGCCTCTTGCGCGTCAGACATCAGCCCGCTTCCCTTCTCACCCGCTCAGCACGGAGCGACTAGTTGTAACGAATGCGCGGATCGACGAGCGAATAGGCGATGTCGATCAACAGGTTGGCCACAATCACGACGATGGCGATCACGACCATGATGCCCATCACGACGGGAATATCGCGGTCCTTGAGCGCGGTGATCATTCGCAGACCCATGCCCGGCAGGGTGAAGATCTGCTCCATGATTACCGAGCCGCCGACGAGGATGCTGGCCGAGAGGCCGATCAGCGTGAGCACCGGGATCAGAGCGTTGCGCATCGCGTGGCGGACGATGACCGCATTCTCCTGCAGTCCCTTGGCGCGCGCGGTGCGGACGTAGTCCTGGCGCAGCACCTCGAGCATCTCGCCGCGCGTCAGACGCATGACCGGTCCGGCCAAGCCGACGCCGAGGATGATCGCGGGGACGTACATCTGACGCAGGTTCTCGGCCAGGTTCTCGGTGGGGTCGCTATAGAGCAGCGGCAGTGAGGGCAAACCGAGCTGGGGGAAGATGATCCGGATAATCAGCACGGCCAACCAGAACCCGGGGATCGACAGCGCCAGGATTGCGCCGCCGCGGACCAGGTAGTCGATGGCCGAGTCTTGCCTGACGGCCGAAATGATGCCGACCGGCAGGGCGATTGCCACTCCGACAAGGAGCGACAACACCCCCAGTTCGAGCGTCACCGGGATCCGAGTCTTGAGTTCTTCGTTCACGGTCTGGAAGGCGCCGATCAGAGAGGTACCCAGGTCTCCCTGCAGGAGCCGCCACAGCCAGTTCCCGTACTGCACGATCCAGGGATCGTTCCAACCGAGTTCCTCTTCCCACTTGGCGCGGATCTCCTCGACATCTTCGCCCTGTCCGACATGGTCAGCGAGCATCACGTCAATAAAGTCGCCAGGCAGGAGCTGGGCGATCAGCGAAACGAGCATCGTGACACCGATCATCGTGGGGATGATCAGCAGGATTCGACGGAAGATGTACTGCCGCATCGTTGGTCCTCCTTACTCGTGCGCTGGACTGAGAGAGGTGGCCGGTCGGAACACTGGGGCGCCGAAGCCGCCCCAGTGTCGCTCAAGATACGCCAACGGGAGGCGCGGTGGCCAGACGGTGCGAACAGGTCTGGGCCGCGCCTCCCGCGGGATTGCTTACCGATGGGCCTTAGACGTACTCGTCCTTGATGCCTTGGTTGAGCATGAAGAACGGTTCGCCCTCGCCGCCCCAGGCGTAGTTGGCCTTCGGCCACATGCGCTGGTCGGCATTCTCGATCAGCGTGCCGTCACGCGGGTCGAGCTGCTGCATCCAGGGGTTGAATGCGTAGACGCCCGGCGCCGCGACGTAGGGCACCATGTACTGCTTGGTCGACATGTAGCGCTGGATGTCCTTGGTGTACTCCAGGCGCTCATCGAAGTCGAGCAGTTCCTTCTGCTTGGCGAACATGTCGTGCAGTCGCTCGTCGGTCTCGGGACCGCCGCCGGAGACGGCGTTGGGGTGAGACCAAGCCTCGGCGTGACCGCCGGTGTCGATTTCGAGCACCGAAGCGAGACCGTCCGGGGTGCGGCCGCCGGAGCCCCAGTTGTGACGTCCGGAGGTGCGGGCGTAGACCGCTGCCCAGATGTCCTCCGGGTCGGTGGCGCCGCCGTACAGCGGGCCGATGGCGAGGTGGCTGGATTCGCCGTCCCAGTCGTCGGGGAAGTTGCCGCGGAAGATCGAGGCGATGTAGGCGGCGTACTCCTTGAAGAAGAACTCGAACTGGAAGCCGGCCTCGGAGGCCGACGATGCGCAGGCCTCGTAGAGGTTGACCACGGTGGTGCCGTAGTCGGCAGTACCATGCAGCGTCGCCTGGATGCCTTCGGGGAAGCCGGCGGCGTCGAGCAGGGCGCGAGCCTTGGCGATGTCGCGGTGGAAGGTGAGACCGGAGTCTTCGCCTTCGTAAGTCTCGCCGAACGCGTCGAGGTCCTTCGGGTCGAGCCAGTACGGCGCGATCTGCGAGAGCGGGCTGTGCCAGCCGCCGCGACCGGTGTCGTCGGTGGCGGCGAGGATGCCGTCGCGGTCCATGGACATCGACAGCGCCAGGCGCACACGGACATCGTTCCAGGGCGGGATCGAGTAGTTGAAGTAGAAGCCGCCGGGCACGGTGTTCAACGTGAAGACGTAGCCCGCTGTCTCCTCAATCGACGGCGCCGCGTCCTGGGCCTGCTTGAAGATCGCCGGGGAGAGCTGCGAGTAGTCAAGCGATCCGTCGCCGAGAGCGGGAATCAGGACGTTGACATCGCCATTCATCGTCGCGGTGATGCCGTCCATCAGCGGGAAGAGTTGCGGGTCGACATTGGAAATGCCGTTGTAGCCGCCGGCGCCGGAGCTGACCATGGCGTTGACGTAGTCGCGGCTGCGGTGCCAGTTGTCGTTGCGCCGCCAGTTGATGGCCACGCCCGGCTCGAAGTTCTCGAAGACCCAGGGACCGGATCCGACGGGCCGCTGGGCGACCGTGCCGTCGTCGACGATTTCCTGCGGAATGACCCACATGTGCTGCGACGAGCCGGCCAGCGTCAGGAACGGCGCGTGCGGCTTGTGCAGGTCGAAGCGGATCGAGTTGTCTTCGCCGGTGGTGAACTGGGCGATCACGTTGTCCCAGCCGGCTGCGTTGGCGGAGATTTCCTTGAACCGGTCGTGGGTCGCCTGGATGTCGGCAATCGTGATCTGGCGACCATTGAGCGGGTCGACGTCATGCCAGTTCGCGTCGTCCCGCAACGTGAAGAGGTAGACCGTCGGCTCGGGAATCTCGGGCATGGAGGCCGCGAGGTCGTTCTCGTACTGGGCCGTGTTGCCCGGGTCGACGCCGTCGCCGCCGCTGATCGCCTGGATCAGCTTCGAATAGTGGAAGCCCGAGGGGATCTGGGCTCGGTAGGTCAGGTTCTCGTAGGGGTCGAGGGTGGGCGGGTCGCCCGAGTAGGGGCCGACGAACGGCGCGACGCGGCGACCACCGCGCACGATGTGATCGGCTGTGGCGACCGTCGCTTGCTGCTGGGCCTGCTGGGCGCCGTCCTCCTGCGCATCAGCCTGGTCGGCCTGCTGCTGGGCCTGCTGCTGCATGGCCTGCTGCTGCTGTTGCTGCTGCATGGCCTGCTGCTGCGCCTGCTGCTGCTGCTGAACCTGCGCCGCGGCCTGCTGGCCGTCGTCATCGTCGTCGCCGCAGCCGACCAGAGCCAGTCCGGCTGCACCGACGCCAGCGCGGGCGGACGCGCCTAGCAGCGCGCGGCGCGACATCTGTCGCCTGCGCATTCGTTGCCAATAGTTTCGCTCGCTCATTCGTACCTCCTGCGACGGGACTGCCCCGTCGATTACTGCTCGCCCGACACTGAACCTGCCGGGTCAGTTCAGAGCATCGTACATCACAAAGCCGAGACGTCTGGCCGACAGATCGTCGTTAGTTCACGAACTCGTATATTCCGTCCGGATAAGATCATCAGTCCGTCCGGCGCTCACCGTCTGGGCCCGGCGATCAGATGCGAATTGCAGGAGACGCCGTCGCACCCGATACGGGCCTTGGGGACACGGTGCTGGTTGAGCGGAGAGCGCTGTCAGACAAGCTCAGCGAGTTCAGCCTGTGGAAGGACGGCGGCCGTAGCGGATGGTGCGCCTGATCGACTCGTAGAGGTAGCGCCAGTCCTCCTTGTCGCGAGGTTGAACCCCGCGATAGCGAATCTGGGCCAGCATGTCGACGTCTGTGGGCGGCAGACCAGCCTCGAGCGCGAACTCCTGCAGACTGGCGGGAACCTGGCCGCCGGCCGGCAGACGGCTGGCGCCAGGGGTCTTGCCTTCGAAAAGCTCGCCGACGGTTGTACCCAGCGCCTCGGCGATAGCGAAGATGGTCGCGGCCGACGGCCGGACCGTGAGCGAGCGTTCGACTTGTGAGAGGTAGCCCTTGGAGACGCCGGAGAGCCGCGCCAGATCGGCGAGCGAGAGCTTCTGCCGCCGACGCAGGGCGCGCACGCGGTTGCCTAGCGATTCGTCTTCTTGTGTCTCGGACAGTTCGTCGTTCGGTGGTTGGGCCGGTGTCGCCGGGTCCGGTTTCGATGGCTGATCGCCTGCCGCGCACTTCATGCTGGCCTCAATTCCCACTCAGCGTCCGGAGGACGCTCAGGCCGTGGAAGTCCGGCGTCCGAGCGGGTGAATCGGGCGCCCTGGTGGAGACGGGGGAGAATCGAACTCCCCGTCCAGACGATCGCCGCGGGCTGCGTCTACGTGCGTAGCCGTCGCTTGTGGTGTCCCTGTTCGCCGGCGCGTCGGCCGACCGTCACGAACAGGTAAGTGGGGTTGGTCTTTCCGCCGCGGTCCCAACCGCCCGTGGCGGGCATCCGAGTAGGTCGTCGCCGCACTCTCTCCGACTCGGCAGCGGGTGAGAGGCGACGTCACCGCGGTTAGGCGGCGAGGGCGAGTTCCCTGGTTTCGCCAGTTAGGGATGGTTGGCGTGGATTAACGAGCAACGCCAGCTCAGCACGCAACAACTCGAAGTCAACCGCTGTCGAACCCTTTCGTCCCCATCGGGTCTTCGCACCAGTTTGTACCGGTGTGAAATTAATCCTAGCAGGCAATTGGCCATCTGGGCACATCATTGCGAACAGGTATTGGAGTGCATGCTGCGCCACGTTCCGCCGGTCAGGCATCCACGGCTGCCTGAAAAAGACTCGCCTAGGCCTCTGCCGCCCGCGAAAACTTTAGCGGCGGAGGGCGCGTTCGATCTGGCGCTGCGCGTCCCGTTCGGCCAGGCGCTCGCGCTTCTCGTGCTGCCGGCGTCCTCGGCCAACGCCGATTTCCAGCTTGGCCAGACCACGGGTGAGATAGAGCTTGAGCGGCACGAGGGCAAGGCCTCTCTGAGCGAACGATTGCTCGAGCTGAGCGATCTCGCGCCGATGCAGCAACAGCCGCCGGTCGCGAGTCGGTTCGTGATTGGCCTGACCGGACGGCTCATAGCGAGCGATATGTGCGCCGATCAGGAGCATCTCGCCATCGTGCGGCCGGCAGTAAGCCTCCTGAATCGAGACTCTCCCGGCGCGGATGCTCTTGATTTCCGAGCCGGTCAGGCTCATTCCGGCCTCATAACGGCGCAGAATCTCATACTGATAGAAGGCGCGACGGTTGCGCGCGATCACGCGCTCGTTGGCCTGCGACCCATTGGACTCGGCTCGCTGTCTCCTTGACTTCGACTTCTTTGCCATGCATCGACCTTAGTCCGCCGGGTGCGGCAATACCATGACCGGCATGATGCGACCAAGCTGGCGGGCGGATTGGGCCGTGTGGGGCCTGTGGACGATCGGCGCACTGGCCCTGATCGGGCTGCTCACGGCGCTGGCGCTGGGCGCCGCTGTGCTGGTGCATCCTCCGCTGTTCGGGGCCCTTCGGCCCTGCTGGCCGCCTCTGGCGGCGGTCGGACTTGCGTCGACCGCCGCCGGATATTGGCTGTTGTGGGGCCGTCGGGGCTAGCTCTCCTCGGCCAGCGCGGCCAGCACCCGCTCGGCGACATCGCCGGGCACGTACGCGCCCCAGACATCGGGATTGTTGCTCAGGTACCACAGCGCGGCTTCGTCGGGCGAGGCGTTGTTGTCCGACATCCAGATTTCGGAGAGAACCTGCACCTCCGCGGCGAAGTCCCAGGCGCGCAGGAACTCAACCACGTCGGGTGCGTCGTTGAGCAGCGTGTGGTAGACGGCAATGCGCACCTCGGATGCGGGGTAGGCGCAGCCCTGGTCGCCATTCCAGCATTCCTCGGTCCACTCAGGCTCTTCCAACCGGTAGAGGTCGAGCGTGGCGGTCGGCTTGGTCGGCCCCCACATGTAGCCCAGCCACGCCTCGCCGCGAGCGTAGGTCGACTCAAGGTCTTCAAACAGGGCGGCGCCGGATCCAGGCTTGACTAGCTCCAGCACGTCCTCGAGCCCGTAGGCGACAACCTTGTTGCCGTTGACCTGCTCGCAGGCCCAGCCTGGGACGCAGTCGATGAAGCGCGCCCTGCCGCGTGAGTCCGCGGTCACGAAGAGTTCCATGTACTCGGGCAGGTCGCTGACCGAGACGAGGCCAGGGTTGGCGTCCTTCACGTACTGGGGAATCACCCAGCCTTCCCAGTTCTCGTCCAGCGAATCACCCAACAGCGCGATGATGTCCGGATCTTCCAACTCGTCGATCCAGGGTTGCTGGGCAGGCCAGATCTCCATCGTCACGTGGGTATCGCCGTTGATCAGGCCCTG
Source organism: Dehalococcoidia bacterium (assembly GCA_022822855.1). Lineage (GTDB taxonomy): Bacteria > Chloroflexota > Dehalococcoidia > Bin125 > Bin125 > Bin125. The sequence continues at coordinate 53,655 of JAJDYG010000016.1, read as the reverse complement.
GAACAGGGAAACAGTGTCGCCGGCCTGCAGCTCGACCGGGTAGCCGAAGCCATGCTCGACAATGAACGCGGCGGCCCGCACCTGAATCTCGGAGGATGTCCAGTTCAGGTCGCTGAACACGATCGTCTGTCGGTCAAGCGCGGAGGCGGAGAGCCCCAGCGCATTGAGCACGCGGGCGGCGACCTCATCGGGTACGAAAGCGGCCCACACCCGAGGGTTGTTTTCCAGGTACCAAATTGCTGCTTCGTCGGGCGAAGCGTTGTTGTTGGACATCCAGATTTCGGACTGCACCTGCACGTCGGCGGAGAAGTCCCAGGCGCGCAGGAATTCGATGATCTCCGGCGCCCGCTCGCTGAGGCTGCGATGCACGGCAATCCGAACCTCGGAACTCGGGTAGGCGCAGCCCTGGTGGCTGTTCCAGCATTCCTCGGTCCACTCCGGCTCCTCCAGCCTGTAGAGGTCGAGCGTGGCGGTTGGCTTGGTCGGACCCCACATGTAGCCCAGCCAAGCGTCGCCGCGGGCGTATGTAGATTCGAGGTCCTCGAAGAGCGCTGCGCCGGAACCCGGAGCGATGACCTCAAACAGGTCTTCAAGTCCGTAGGCGACGATCTTGTTGGAGTTAACCTGCTCGCAGGCCCAACCGGGGACGCAGCCAACGAAGCGGGCGCGACCGCGCGAGTCCGCGGTCACGAAGAGGTCGATGTAGTTGGGTAGGTCGCTGACCGAGACGAGGCCGGGATTGGCGTCCTTGACGTACTGCGGAATAACCCAGCCTTCCCAGTTCTCGTCCAGCGAATCGCCCAGGATCTCAATCACGCTGGGGTCATCCAGCTCGTCGATCCACGGCTGCTGCGCGGGCCAGATCTCCATCGTGATGTGGGTGTCGCCCTGAATCAGTCCCTGGAACAGCGAGGTCGTATCGCCGGCTTGCAGGTCAACCGGGTAGCCGTAGCCGTGCTCGACGATGAACGCGGCGGCCCGCACCTGGATCTCGGAAGAGGTCCAGTTCAGGTCGCTGAAGATGATCTCTTGTTTATCCCCGGACGATGCGGCCGCTGTTTGCTGCTGTTGCTGCGGCTGATCCTGCTGCTGTGTGCTGTCAGCCGGTTCGTCCTGCGCTTGCGCTTGTTCTTGCTGGTCGTCTTCGTCTCGTGCCGACGCAGCAGTCGAACTCTGTTGTTCCTCTTGCTGCTGCGGTTGATCGGCCGCCTGCTGCTGTTGCTGGTCGTCATCGCCGGAACAAGCCGCCAGCGCGAAGAGCGCCGCGGTTAGCAGCGCTGCCAGCGCCGCCGAACGCAAACGTACCCGTCCGCTCAGTATGTTGAGGATTGAGATTAGAGCCTCCCTTATCTGATGCGCCCGTTGCGCACTCTCTGTTCTGACCTGATGCTACCAACTACTGCGCCGGGGGAACCTGATAAGGGTGATGCGAGGTCAATCACGACGTCCGAACAGACCCATGCGGTTGAGCGCGATCAGCGTCATCAGTACTGAAAGGACCACGAACATTGCCTTGGCTCCACCCAGGAATGCCTTTGGAGAGAGCTCCGAATCGGTTAGTGCAAACCCGGTGACCGTCCAAAGCGCGAGCGCGACCACCACCGCCGTCAAGCCGGGGGTTCTGGCCAATCGAAACCATTGATCGCGCATCTGCCTGATCCCTTCCTGCGGCGCTATCCGTCGCCCAGCGTTGCCTGCTGCCGGCTCGTCAGGGCTTGCGTGAGACGGTCGATGATGATGGCGAGGAACACGATTCCTAATCCCGCCAGGAAGGCGTTGCCCGGCTCGATCCGGCCCAGTCCGCGGTTGACGTCTTCGCCCAGTCCGCCGGCTCCGACCAGCGAGGCAATCACCACCATCGCCAGCGCCATCAGTGTGGTCTGGTTGATGCCCGCCATGATCGTGGGAATGGCGAGTGGGATCTTCACCTTGATCAACATTTGGCTGCGGGTCATGCCGAAGGAGTCGGCGGCTTCGAGCGTTTCCGCGGGCAGTTGGCGGATACCCAGATTGGTGAGCCGCACGGCCGGAGGAACCGCATAGATCAGCGTGGCTAACACGGCCGGCGTGTCACCGAGAGAGAAGAAGGCGATCGCCGGGACCAGATAGACGAACGATGGCATCGTCTGCATGGCATCGAGGATCGGACGCAACACGGCGTCCAGCCGCTCGCTCTGTGAGGCCCAGATGCCCATCGGCACCGCGATCAAAATCGAGAGCGTAACCGTGACGATGATCAAGGCCATCGTCTCGACCGTCGATTCCCACAGTCCAAAGGTGGCCAACAGCAGCAGTGACGCCCCAGCAAAGAGCGCCATGCGGAACGAGACCAGCAGCCACGACGACAAGGCCACGGCGCCGATCAAGGCAGGCCAGGTGAACCACAGCATCATGTCTTCAAGCGCGATCAGAAACCAGACGATGACATTCTTGATCGCCTGGAACACGGGCGAGAAATTGTCCTTGAGCCAATCCAGCCACACATCGATGCGATGTCCGACATCGCGGCCGACATCGAAGGGAAACTCGTCAGCGACGAGGAAGTAAGCGATAACGAAGAGCAAGGCAACTACAAGAATGGCGAGCGGCGCCATCCACCAGGCCCCGGCTTGTAGTCCGTATCTACCCGCAAGGATCGAGGACAACACGTGCCTCGGCGTTACCTGTAGTCCGGCCGGCTGATCGCTCATCCGCTCGTCTCGCTCTCCTCCGTCGCCGCGACCGCGGCTTCGTCCGAAACCATCGCTCGGGCTAGCCGCTCCAGCGGAATCACCCCAACCAGCACACCGCTGGCGTCAAGCACCGCCAACGGGTGTTGCGCTCGCAGACCTGCCGGGACGAGATCGTCGAGCACCGTGTCGAGCCAAACCGTGTCGCCGACATACAACGGCGCATCCTCGGTCCGTTCCGCGCCGCCCGCCCGAGCCCGCAGGGCGATCGCGGGATCGGCGGTGCCGAGGTACTTGCCGTCATCGTCAACGCAGCAGATGACGGACAGATTCTCCTGCTCGATCCGGGCGAGCAGCTCCGAGACCGGAGTTGAGCCGGCCACGCTGACGAAACTGGTGTCCATGATCGAGGCGGCCGTCACCATCCCGTGCAGACGAACGTCCTGTGTGAACTCCCGCACGAAACTGTCGGCCGGGTTGAGGACGACTTCATTCGGCGATCCGACCTGGACGATCTCACCATCGCGCATGATCGCGATGCGATCGCCGACCCGTACCGCTTCGTTCAGATCATGCGTGATAAACACGATCGTCTTTTGAACCGACCGCTGTAAATCCAACAGTTCATCCTGCAGGTCGCGGCGGATCACCGGGTCGAGGGCTGAGAATGGCTCATCCATCAGCAGGACTGGCGTGTCCATCGCCAATCCCCGCGCCAGTCCGACCCGTTGCTTCATCCCGCCCGAGAGCTGACTCGGCATCGATCCGCCCCAGTCGCCGAGGCCGACCAGATCGAGCGCCGACGAGGCCCGCTCGCGGCGTTCCGGCTTGGTTACACCGGCGACCTCAAGCGGCATGGCGACGTTGTCGAGCACATTTCGATGCGGCATCAGGCCGAAGTGCTGGAAGACCATCGCCAGGTTGTTGCGGCGAGCATCTCGCAGTTCGTCGTCGCTCATGGCGGTGATCTCACGGCCGTTCAACCAGACCTGGCCGACGGACGGTTCGATCAGGCGGTTGACACAGCGCACCAGGGTCGATTTGCCGCAGCCGGACAGGCCCATGACGACAAACAACTCGCCACGCGCGATCCTAATGTTGATGTCGCGCAACCCGACAACTGCGCCGGTCTGTTCCTGGATCTCATCTTTCGAGTGCCCGTCGATCGCCAGCTGCAGACCGGCGCCATCGTCGCCGAACACCTTGTACAGCCCTTCAATGGACAGTGCCGCATCACCCTCCGCTGTCACCACTCAGCCTCCGTTCGGTCTGCTGCGCAGACTACTCTTTGACGCAATGGATGTTTATCGTCTGGCCGGTGCAGTGGCGCTCGCGGTGTTGGTAGTCACCGCCGCTGCCTGCAACGCATCGCGAGGTGGGATCTTCTCCGGCGTCGGGGGCTCTGCCGAAGCGGCCTTGCACATTGACGAACAGGCCGACGACAAGGCCGTCCTGACACCGCTCAACCGACCGCTGAAGCTGGATGAGCCGTTCTGGCTTCGCCTGGAGATGAACGAGCCGGTCGACGCTGATCACATCGTCATTCGAGTCGAGTATGACGCCGGCGCCCGCGAGTTCTTCGAGCTGCGCGACTTCCGCTTCGACGACCTCGAACCGCCCTGGAGGATCGCCGCGATCCCGCTGGCGCTCAACGACGATGGCGACTTTAACATCGCGCTGATCGTCGACTCGCGCAAAGTGACCGACGTCAAGGTGGCAGTCGAAAACTGACCGGTCAACTGAGCAGCCTGCGCTACTCTGCCTGTCGGAGCGAGCTGAGGGGGCTGAGCAATGCGACCAATCGTCGAGGTGGCGGCCGACCTGGGTCTGGGTGAGGACGATCTCGATCTCTACGGACGCTACAAGGCGAAGCTGACATCCGACGCGCTGGAACGCCTCGCCTCGCGCCCTCAGGGCGACCTCGTCCTCGTCACCGGCATGACCCCAACGACCGCCGGCGAAGGCAAGACGACCACAGCGCTGGGACTGACCCAGGCCTTGCGCAAGTCCGGCGCGAGTGCTGTGGTCGCCCTGCGCGAACCGTCGATGGGGCCCGTGTTCGGAATCAAGGGCGGCGGCACCGGCGGCGGCGGATCGCAGGTGCTACCCGCGGACGACATTAACCTGCATTTCACAGGTGACCTGCACGCAGTCACAGCGGCCAACAATCTGCTTGCCGCTGCAATCGATAACTCGCTGTTCCACGGCAACCCCCTCGGACTCGACGCCCGCCGGATCACCTGGCGGCGCTGCCTGGACATGAACGACCGGGCCCTCCGCGGCGCAGTCATCGGCATGGGCGGGACCACCGACGGCATCCCACGGGAAGAGGCCTTCGACATCACGCCCGCGTCCGAGGTGATGGCCATCCTCTCCGTAGCCAGCGACCTCGACGACCTCCACCGACGATTGGGTGACGTAATCGTTGGCTACACCTCTTCAACGCCGATCCAGCCGATCACCTGCCTTGACCTCCAGGTCGACGGCGCGATGACCGTGCTGCTTAAGGACGCGATCAGGCCCAATCTCGTTCAGACCGGTGAGGGCGGTCCCGCATTCGTCCACGGCGGACCGTTCGCCAACATCGCCCTCGGCTGCAACTCGATCGCCGCCACGCGCGCTGCGCTGGCCAGCGCCGACATCACCGTGACCGAGGCCGGATTCGGCTCCGACCTGGGCGCGGAGAAGTTCTTCAACGTGGTCTCGCGGATCGGTGGGTTTGAGCCGCAGGCCGCCGTCATCGTCGCCACGGCGAGGGCGATCAAGCGCCACGGCGGACGCCCGGCGCGGGAGCTCGAAGTCGAGGACCTCGCCGCCCTCGAAGCGGGCCTGCCCAACCTGGATGCCCACATCGACAATGTGCAGAAGCACGGCGTGATTCCCATCGTTGCAGTCAATCGATTCCCGTCCGACACCGAGGCTGAGCTGGACGCCATGCTGGCTCATTGCCGCGGGCGCGGTGTCCGAGCGGCCGTGGCCGATCCCTTCGGCGGAGGCGGCGAGGCATGCCTCGCCCTTGCCGCAGAGGTGCGCGAAGCGCTGGCTGGCGAGCTACCGTCCTTCCGGCGCCTCTACGACCCGGAACAACCACTCAAGGACAAGATCGCGACCGTAGCCCGCGAAGTCTACGGGGCAGGTTCGGTCTCTTTTCTGCGCCGTGCCGAACTCACTCTCCGACGAGCCCGGCGCCTGGGCCAGGAAGACTGGCCGGTTTGCATCGCCAAGACGCAGTACTCACTCTCCGACGATCCGGGGCTGCTCGGTCGCCCTTGGGACCACGAATTCACCGTCCGCGATGTGCGCCCCTCTGCCGGAGCGGGCTTCGTCGTAATCATCTCCGGCGAGATCATGACCATGCCCGGCCTGCCCCGATCACCGGCAGCCGTTCACTTCGATCACACCGCCTCATCCCACACGACTTGATACACACGCCCTGAGCAACAACCAAATGCCAGAGTTTCGCAACACCTTCTCCGGTAACCCGCTCGACCGCGAAGCGGCACGACGCCGAGACGAGTCCTGGGTAACGGAACAGCTCGATGACCCCGCGGCCGAGTTCCTCCCGCTGCGCGATCTGACCTTCCCGATGCGTCGCGAGGGCGAAGGCATGCGTCTCGCCTGGGCGCGGTTGCCGTCCGACGCCAACGTCGAGCAGCATCCCCCCCTACTCCTCGGTACCAACAACGGCAGGGCCCGCTTCGCGATTGACGCGGCCGCCGCGCCTGATCGGTTTGAGTTGCCGGACGATGCGAGTTTCATGGACCTGCGCGCGGCCGCGCCCATACTCGACGTCGACGACGCCGGCATCGCCGCTCAGGCCCGCGCCTTCCTCGACTGGCATCAGCGGCACCAGTTCTGCGCCGTCTGCGGCGAACCAACCAGGCACGTCCAGGGCGGCATTTCCCGCAAATGCACCGTCTGTCCGGCTGAGCACTTCCCTCGCACGGACCCGGTCGTGATCACAGTGGTGATCGACACCGAGCGCGATCGCTGTCTGCTCGGCCGCCAGGCGTCGTGGCCGGCAGGGATGTTCTCGGCATTGGCGGGTTTCATCGATCACGGCGAATCCATCGAAGACGCAGTCCGCCGCGAGGTCGCCGAAGAGTCAGGGATCGACGCCGTCAACGTGCGTTACCACTCCTCCCAACCCTGGCCCTTCCCTTCGTCGCTGATGATTGGTTGCCATGCCGACGCAGGCAGCTCCGATATCAGCTACGACGACTGGGAGATGGACGACGTGCGTTGGTTCACTCGAAAAGAGATCGTCGACTCCCTGGAGCAGCCGGCAGCGCAACTGGGACAGCCAGGCTTGCCCGATGGCGCGCTCTCGCTGCCCGGTCCGATGGCCATCGCGCACACGCTGATCACCGCCTGGGCCAACGGCGGAGTCTGATCTCCCCTCGGGTTTGCGTTGTACGCTCGGCCACATGAAACAACTACGCCTCGCCCCTATCTGCCTCCTCGCGCTCGCTTCGGTCATCGCGCTGATCGTCGCCTGCTCTTCAGACAGCGACCAAACGCAACAGACACAGCAGCAACAGTCAGCCGCTGCGGGTCAGCAACAACCCGAGGAAGTGGAGCAGGCAGGCTCGGCAGCCTCATCCGAGGGCAGCGATACCGATCAGCGTCAGTCCACAGCGACCACGACGAGCGAGGCACAAGAGCAGATCGACGAGTCAGCGGCAGAGGACGACGACTCGAACCAACCGACAGCAACGCGAGTCACTGCCAGCGGGGAGGATGAGGAAGAATCGCCGGCTCAGGATTCAGCTGATCAGCAGCAGACTCGGGATCAACAGGCGCAGGGACAGCCCGATTCCGATCCTAAGGACACTCAACAGGCAGAGGAGGCTGAACAGCCCGAGGCCGAGCAGGAGGAGATGACGCAGGAGCAGACAAGCGCGCAGGCGGAAGCGGAGCAGGAGCAACAGAGCGATCCGGCAGAGGTCGAACGGCTGCGGTTGCGAGCAGAGGAGATCAGCGCAGCGGCGACCATCACCGATGTCGTCGGCCTGAACGCCTGGCTCAACGGCGCTGAGACATCGATCGCCTTCGAACTGGCCAGGGGCAATGTGGTTCTGATCGACTTCTGGACCTACACCTGCATCAACTGTGTGCGCACTCTGCCGTTCCTCACGGCGTGGGATCGCAAGTACCGCGACCACGGCCTGGTCATCATCGGCGTGCATACCCCGGAGTTCGCATTCGAGGAACGCCTCGAAAACGTTCAAGAGGCCATCGCCGAGCACGGCATCGAGTATCTCGTCGCGATCGACAACGACTACCGCACCTGGCGAGCGTTCCAGAACCGCTGGTGGCCCCGCAAGTTCCTGATCGGCCCGACGGACGACGGCTCGCCAATGGGCGTCCGTTACGACCACATCGGCGAGGGCCACTACGAGGAGACAGAACATGCGATCCGGCAGGCCCTGGAAGCGGTTGGCGGAGACCTGTCGGATATCCCCTTCGGGGTCGACGTCGCCGTACCGGTCCGTCAAGGCGGTACCCCGCGACAGACGCGCGAGCTCTACGCCGGTTGGCGAAGAAACGTCGGGTCCGGTGGACCCTATGCCGGCCAGGATGCCTACTTCCTCGCCGGGACTGGAATCGACACCCTGTACCGCGACATCCCAACCTCGGACCGCCAGCACAACTTCTGGTACCTGGAGGGTCTCTGGCGGATCGAGGACGAGTCGGTCGTCCACGCCCGCGAAACCAAAGATCTCGAGGATTACATGGCTCTTCTGGTCCGCGGGCGTACAGCGAACGTCGTCCTGACCGTCGCCGAGGATGGTCAACCGTACCGGGTCTATGTCGAAGTTGATGGCCGCTGGGTTTTCCCGCCCGAGGCCGGTGAACACATTCAATGGGACGACGAGGGACGGTCGTACATCGATGTCACGCAAAACGATCTCTATCGACTGTTGTTCCTGCCTGAATGGTCGGAGCACGAGTTGAAGCTGCGGTCGAACTCCGATCAGTTCCGGATCTTCGCCTTCACGTTCGGTTCATACGTGGGCGGCCAGTAGTGTTGAACCAGAAGTCCTGACCAACCGATCGAGCGAGGGGATTCATGTACGAAACACTCAACCGGCTGCGCCTGCTGGTGAGGCGCTGGCGACTTCCGGTCCTGATCGGTGTGGCGGCCGCAGCGGCGTTGGCGCTGTCCGCATGCACGAGCACATCCGACGATCAGCAACAGCAACAAGAGGAACAACAACAGGAGCAGCCCGAGAACACCGCCGAGTCGACGCCCGTCAGCGGCACAACGGGAACGGTGCGGTCCGGCTCGAGCTCAGGATCGAGCACCCAGCGAGCGACCGCCGAGGACCAACAGGGAGCGCAGGCAGAGCAGCAAGCCGTCGCTCAGACAGCCGATCGGACGCAGTCTGACGACGAGCCCATGCAGCAGCAACAGGATGACGGCATGGGCGGCATGGAAGCCGGCATGTCGGTCGGGATCATCGAGGAAGCAAACTACGACGATCTCAGTCCGCGTCTGCAACTCCTGCGTGACTCCGGGTACCCCGTTTACGTCTCCGGCGACGGCTACATCATCGCCTTGGGTACGCCCGACCTCTCGCCCGGTGCGCACCGTATCTCCGTGGTGATCGAGGGTCCCAACGGCCTGGTCGAGTTCCCTGCACTGGGCATCACCGTCGTGCCCCAGGATGCTCCCGGAGAGATGCAGGAGGTCGTTGCCCGGTTCTCGCGCTTCCCGGACGGCGTCCGCGGATTCCACGTGACATCGGTCGATTTCACCGCCGTCGGCCGCTGGAACCTCATCCTCCACATCCCGGCCGAAGGTGGATTCGATGATGTCGGGATCGCCATCGATGTCCCGGAGGACACGTCCGCGCCGTCGGTTGGCGATGCCGCTCCAGCCTCAGCCAGCAGGACGCTGATTGATGTCGCCAACATCGCCGATCTGTCAACCGGAGAGACCCCCGACCCGGGCCTGTATCTGATTTCCCTGGCCGACGCAGTCGCGGCCGACAAGCCGTTCGTCGTCGTCTTCGCCTCACCCGGCTTTTGCACCAACGCCTTCTGCGGTCCGCAGGCCGAGGTCCTTTCCGAGGTCAGGGAACTGTTCGGCGACCGGGCGAACTACATCCACGTCGACCTCTTCGAGAATCCCGAGCAGGTCCGGCTGGGCGAGGAGCCGATCGAAACGCCAATCCTTGAGGAGTGGGGACTGCACACCGACGAGTGGACCTTCATCGTCAACGCTGAGGGTGTCGTTGTGGCCCGCTTCGAAGCCTTTGCCCCCCTTGCCGAGGTCGAAGCCGCCCTCGCGCAAGTGCTCGAGGGCTGACGGTCGTCCTCATCTCGTGGAGGGACGAAGACCCGCGATCAATCGACGCCGAGGTGTTGGCCGCTTAGGGACGGGCTCGATCAGTCGTCTGGCGTCTCCATCGGATGGTCGAGCGCGTTGCCGTACTCGTGCCAGGATGCGTCGTAGTTTCGGCTCTTGTTGTAACCGAGCAGTTGCAGAAGCCAGTATCCGTGCGCCGCACGGATGCCTCCCTGTCAATAGGTCGTCACGGTCTTCTCGGGGGTAATCCCGAGGTCGGCGAGCATCTGCCGCAGCTCAGCGGGCGGCTTGAGTGTCCGTACCGGGCTGTCCAACGTGTCCAGCCACTCGAGATGCACCGCGCCGGGAATGCGTCCGCCACGCTGCGTGCCGCGCTTGTTCGCGCCGGTCCACTCGCCGGTCGAGCGCACGTCCCAGAACACGTGGTTGTCGTCCTCGATCGCGCCAGGGATGTCGTCGAGCCGGCAGATCGAGTCGTCATGCGGCGTCGGCGGCGTCGGATACTCGGCGGCTTGCGGGCGCAGATTCTCGCGCGACAGCGGCCGACCTTCCGCGTACCACTTGTCGAGCCCGCCGTGCAAAATCTTGAAGTTGGTGTGACCGAAGCGGTCGAACGTCCACCAGGTCCGAGCCGCGTACAGGGAACCGGAACCGTCGTAGCCGACCACTGTCGTCTCCGGCGTGATCCCCAGTCGTCCGGCCAGTTGGGCCCACTGCTCGGGATCTGACATCCCGTAGATCTGCGAATCATCCCTCGGATCGGTCTTCCAATAACGGGACAACGACCAGACCGCGCCGGGAATGTGCAACCGCAGGTAGCCGTCGAGCAGGTCGCAGTCCAGCACGACGACATCGTCGTCATCGATGTGTTCCGCCAGCCAGTCGGTTTCACAGATCAGTTCCGGCCGAGCCCAGCCGTCAACATTCGATGTCATTGCGCATCCTCCTCGCTCGCTGCGTCGTCGCGACTCCCGCCCTCCCTCGCAGGAAAGAGCGGCCGCTGGACGGGACAACCCCGCCTCCAACGACGAACAGGTTACTCCTCAGAGTCGGACTGGGATTGGCCTTCCGGTTCGGTCGACTGCTGTTCGCCGTCCTCTGCTTCGACGTTCGCCGGCTCGGATTCGGCAGCATCATCGTTGGCCGCGTTCGGGTTGTACTCGCCCCGCAAGTAATCGATCGCGACGAAGAGCTGGATATCCTGGCCCGCCTCAAAGCCGGTGTCCGGAATCGCAATCTCAATGTCCGGCACGATCCCCACTCCCTCCACTGGCGCGTTCTCCGGTGTCAGATAGCGAGCAATGCTGACATATAGGACGCTGCCATCCGACAGACGCCGCGGCACATTGACCGTGCCTTTGCCGGTCGTCGTCGTACCGACCAGCACAGCCCGGCCGTGGTCGCGCAACGCCGCAGCCATAACCTCGGATCCTGACGCGCTGTGTTCATTGATCAAGACGACCAGCTCCAGGTCGACGCCTGCTCCCCCGGAGTCGTCCCGGAAGATCTCTTCGTTGCCGTCCCGATCGATCTGGCGAAGGATCACACCTTCGTCAATGAACTCACCGGTCGTCTCGACCGTCGCATTGAGCAGACCGCCCGGGTTGCCCCTGAGATCAATAATCAACTGGGTCAGCCCCGCGTTGCGCGCTCCGTCTAACAGCTCGAGCAGTTCCCCGCGGGTGTCTTCGGTGAACTGCGAGATCAGGATGTAGCCAATATCCGCGACCGGGTTGCCGCCGCGATCTGTGATCGGCAACGACTCCACGCTAGGCACGACGATCCGGTCGCGCGTGACGATGATGAGCTCCTCTTCGCCGTCGGCGTGACGCACCAGCAGTTCGACATCGGTGCCCTTCGGTCCGCGAATCACTGCCACGGCCTGCTCGAGACTCCAGCCCTCGGTTGACTCGCCGTCAACCTCGAGAATGACGTCACCGGCGCGAATCCCGGCCTGCTGCGCCGGCGAATTGCGGAACGGTCGCACGATCACGATTGCCCCGTCGACCTGATTCACCGTGGCGCCAATACCCTCGAACGAGCCGCCGATGTCCTCGCTGGCCAGCCGGTAACGCTCCGCATCGATGAACACCGTGTGCGGATCCTCGAGCGCGTCGATGATCCCGTTGATCGCCGCCTCACGAGCGTCAAGCGCCTCGAACTTCGCTGGGTCGACGAAATCCTTGTCCAGGACCTCGACGATCTCGTCGAGAATCGCGAACCGGGATGCTCGGCCACCATCGTCGACTGCGCCCGGTTGCTCGTCATCGCCCTCAGAGGGCTGGACCGCGGCCGGGATCGTCGCGGGTGAACCGCCGTCGCGCGAGCTACGCAGGACTCGGCCGTAGTCGTCGCTGGCGTCAATCACCCGCATGACGCCAATACCGAGAGCGAACGCCGCCCCGATCATCACGAAGACCAGTAGTGCGATCGACCAGCGGCTGGGGCCGTCAGGACCGGCTGAGCGCTCGGGCACGACCGCACCTCGACCCGGGCCTCCGCCCGAATCGCTGGGCGGCGGTTCCCATCGAAGTTCCGACATCAGCTTCCGCCTCTCCGCGCCGACGTCACCGCACCCTGCCAGTGTCGTCCATGAGTCTGTATCATCGCACTCAAATTACAGTGATCCTGCTGATGCGAGGAGTATCAGCGCGTTCAAGGGAGGCCGCCATGCCAGCCGTTGCCGGATATAGCCACGTCGCGATCTGCGTCGCCGATGTCGAGGCATCGAAGCAGTTCTACGGTGAGCAATTGGGACTTGGAGAAATCGACCGGCCCGACTTCGGCTTCCCGGGAGCCTGGTATGAGGTCGGTGCGTTGCAGCTCCATCTGATGGAGCGCGAGATGGACCAGTCGGTCGAGGGCATCGGCCCGCACTTCGCGCTCTACATCCCGACCGACGACTTCCACTCAGAGGTGGAGCGGCTCCGCTCCGAAGGCGTCAGCGTCATGGTCGAGCCGAACCAGCGCGACAACGATGGCATCTGGGCCGCATTCTGCAAGGACCCGGACGGCAACATCATCGAGCTGACCGACATGGGCCCCGACCACCACAAGTAGGCGCGCCGCCGGCCAGGTAACCGAGCCGCCGAGTGTGCAACTGCGGCACTGCGCCAGTTGCCGGTCGCGCCTACGCTGACTCCGTGAATCAGCATCCGCTCACCGTCCTGATCTGTCCGGGACAGGGCGCACAGCGCGCGGGCGGCGTCACCGATCTCGCCGAGCGCATTGATCTGCTCACGCCTGAAGGACAACACGCGTTTCGCCTGGCTTCCGAGATCTGCGATCGCGATCTCTGGAAGCTGGGCCTGAGTACTGATCCTGTCGATGAACTCGCCCTCCGACAGCCGTCGCTGCTGCAGCCGTATCTGGTGGCCTGGGCCGTAGCCGAGCACGCCAGGATCGCGTCGCATCTCGGTCCGCTGAGCTACGTCACCGGCCACTCGAGCGGCATGAACTCGGCGATGGCAATCTCCGGAGCGCTGGACCTGCAATCGACGCTGCGCTTCAGCCGGGAATGCGGGCTGACCATGGATCGTGATTGCATCGATCGGCCGGGCGGACTGCTTGCGATGGTCGGCGCCGGGCGCGAGGCAGCAGAGGCCATAGCAGCACAATCTGGTGCATCGCTGGCCAATCACAACGCGCCGGACCAGACAGTGCTCGGAGGCTCGATTCCGTCACTCAAACTTGCTGCCGAGCGAGCGCCCGAGTTCAACTGCCAGGCGGTCTCGCTGCGCGTAGCGGGAGCGTTTCACACGCCAGCCTTCGAGCGCTCTGACCGAGAGAATCGAAACCTCATCGATACGCTGCCGATCACGGACGACTTCATTCCGATCCTCGGTAACCGCGCCGGTCAAATCATCGAAACGCCAGACCGACTTCGCGAGGAACTGAGATCTCAGTATGTCCGGCCGGTGGAATGGCTGTCGGTACTGAACACACTGTCCGACAACGGCGTGCAGCGATACTTGACCCTGGGACCTGGCAACGTGATGGCCGGCCTGGTTCGGCGTTACGGCAAAACCCTGCCGCAACGCATTCAGATCCGACGGGCCAGTCAGCTCAAGCTCCCCGAACCTGGGATAGGAAACTCCACATGAGTCGTTACGAGTCCGATTACATCCTCACCACGACGCGATCAGTCCGCCTGCGGCTGGACTTTGACCGTCCGATCGAGCCGGAAGTCATCACCGAATGCCTCGAGATCGCTTTGCAGGCGCCAACGGCGTCGAACTCGCAGCAGTGGCAATGGATCGTCGTCACCGACCCGGGCAAGATCGCCGGCATCGCCGAGATCTACAGGAACAGCTTCGAGGAGCTAGCCCAGGCCCGTGCCGACCAAGGACCGCGCTGGCCCGAGGGCGACTCACTTGCCGCTGCGGCGGATGGCGTGACGCGCTCGGCGACCTTCCTGGCCCACGAGATGCACCGCTGTCCGGCGCTGTTGATCGCCTGCATCACTGGACGCGTCGAGGACGCCGGGCAGATGGCGCAGGCAGCGACCTACGGCTCGATCATTCCGGGCGCATGGTCGTTCATGCTGGCTGCTCGTTCGCGCGGGATCGGGATGGCCTGGACGACGCTGCACTTGCGGGATGAGTCGCTATCGCAAGAACTGCTCGGCATTCCCGACGATGTGACCCAGGCGGTGCTCCTGCCGATGGCCTACTTCACCGGCGATTCGTTCAAGGCGGCGCCTCGTGTGCCGCTGGAGCAGATCATTCACTGGAATCAGTGGGGTCAGCGAACTCCCGACGGCTGAGCTCGCTCTCCCTACTCGTCGTTCGGCTCCTCCGAGTCAGCCGCAATGTCCGCCGGATCGGGATTCGATCTCACGAATCCCAGCGCTTCGTCCCGTCCCTGCCGCTGTCCAACCTCCAACCCATTGCGATATGCTTTGGCGGCCCACCTTTCGAGTTCGACCCTGCCGGCGGCCACACCGGCAAACCAACTGTCGGGGTTTGGCAGCCGATCGAGCGACAGCCACTCCGCGGCTTCTCGCCCCCGCTGATAGCCGGCCAGCTTGCGCTCCTCGAGCTCGCCGTCCATGTCGGCGTCTACCTCAGCGGTTGCCTCGTCAAGACCGCGCAGACGAGCGTCGCTGACATCCATCTCGCTTGGTCCACGGTCGAAGACGCCAAGCGCCCCGCCGAGGCCGGCTGTCAGCAGTACGCCCCCGGCGAAAGACAGGACCAGTGTGAGTGCGAACCTGCTTGCCAAGACTCCTCCTCCCATTCGAACCATTGCACGCTGCTGGAACTCGATCCGGCTCGGCCGTTGGCAAGGGTCGCGCGGCTCGACACTCCGGTGACTTGCGTCCAGGCCCGCGCATACCCTTGCATCCAGCCTTCCCGGTAGCTGCGATCAGGATCGATATCAGGCGACTGCAGCCCTGCCTCAAAACCACCCTCCCAGCTAAACCCGTCCCGCACCGCCTCGGCGAGCGTTGGCGCCAACGATGATCCCTCGCCCTTGCCTCGCAGGTACTCCTCCCACCAGGCCGTCTCCAGCCTCTCTTCCCAGGCTGCCTGAGCGCTCACGGTGCCCCGGTCAATTCCCTCCCGATAGGCGGCGCTGACATCCAGATCTGTCGGGCCGGAGTCGAACAGACTGGTCGAGAATCCCAGGATGCAGACCAGCATCACGCCGGCCAGGAAGGCCAGGCTGTACCAGCGCCGATGGAAGGCCCGGGCGGGATTGATCTCGCGGCTGAGTTCCCGCAGTTCGAGCTGTTCAGAAGGCCTCGACCAGTCGGACATGCCGCATCACCCGCCTCCGGCGGCCACCCCGGCCCCAACCGGTTCCAGTGAGGGCGGTGCGGATCGGGTCCATCCCATCATCCGGCCCAACAAAAGCGCTCCAAGGGCCAACAGTGCACCCAGCGCAGCAACCCAGAAGATCGCTTCCACACTGAAGAATGCGCCGACGATGCCGATCAGGAACGAGGCGAATCCGCCGACATCCCAGGCCAATTGGAACGTCGCCGTCGCGCCGCCCCTCTGGTTCCCGGCCACGCGATCGACCGCCAGGGCCAACAGTCCCGTATGCGCACCGCCCATGCCAATGCCTGTCAACAGACCGGCGACCCACAGCATCCCCGCTGTCTCCGATTGTGCCACTAACGCCATCCCCGCGCATGTTGCGATCAGGCCGGGAATGATGATCGGAACCCGACCGACCCGATCCGAAATCCGGCCGGCCAGCGGCCGAGAGAGCATCGCGCCAACCCCCGAGAACATAAAGAAGAGTGGGACGAAACCCAGGTTCCGGTGCGGCTGATCGGCCAGCGGCTCCAGGAATGCTGCAGCAACGGAGAATCCGAGCGTCACGCTGAGGAACACGATCATCGGAAACACGGCGCGCGCCGGAATCAACGCCTTCAGTGACACCGGCGGTGGAGCGCCGTGCGGAGCAGGCTCCCGCTGGAAGACGGTGACCAGAAGCGACACGCCTGCCGTGACCGCGCCGAGGATAAGCACGCCTTCGAATCCGCCGACCACCGCAATCGCACCCCCGGCGACCGGTGAAGCCGTCTGCGCGAAGCTGGTCGACAGACCGAAGAATCCAAGTCCTTCTCCGCGTCTCATCGGAGGCACAATCTCCGCCACCAGCGAACCCGCCGAGGTCGGATAGGCGGCCATCCCGATGCCTTGCACGCAGCGCAACGCAAAGAGAGCCCAGAGATTCTCTGTGAAGATCATCAAGAGGAATGAACCGATGAAGGCCAACAACGCCAGACGCATCTGCAGAATGCGATGCCCGCCATCGCTCCACCGCCCGACAAACGGTCGGAGCAGGATCGGTACGGCCGCGTAACCGCCGACGACGAGGCCCACCTCGAACAGATTGAAGCCGAGGTCGGTCATCTCTCGCGGCAGTGTTGTGGTCAGATAAAAGAAGCAGGCGAAGAACGATGCCGTGCCGAGCAGTGAGAAGACGTACTGCAGGGACCACAACGGCGGGCGCCTCGGCGGAATTCCCGACGCGACTCGTACGACCGTGCGGAGCAGCGGCAAGTGCTGGGGCGCGGGACGCGCAGTCAGCCAATCTCTCGTCGACGAACCCTCATAGACGGACAACCAGCGCCTCCGGGCCTAGAGCTCCGGCGGCCCGATTTCGGCGAGTGCGTCCTCGGCGTGCCCGTTGGTGCGCGGGCAGAGGTGTTCCGATCCCTCCAGCGGTTGTTTGCACAGCGGGCAGCTCGGTCGTCCACCGGCGACAGTCTCCTCTGCCTGCACTGTGAACAGCCGCGCCGCCTGGCGGTCGAGGTCGACCCGCAACGTGGGAGTCGGATTCGCTCCCGCTTCCTCGATATCCGTAGCGAACAGCGTGATCGTGTCGGCGTCGTCGTCGTATCCCAGTGCGATTCTGCCGGCCAGGAAGTCGTGGGTGGCGCGATCGGGAAACGGCTCCAGCGGACGCGCCGACGGACGGCGGCCGTCGCTTGTCTGTCGGTGTCTCGACAGAACCTGCTGGATCGCCTCAGCCAGCGCCGACACCTGCGTCTTCTCACACCAGATCGAGGCCGTCTGGTCGCCCGCGATCACGCGCAGCCGGAAACGGCGCTGACCGGGTGGTCCGATCGCTTCCGCTTCCAGCACTTCCGCCGCACCCAGGTCGTACTCGGCGCCGTTAGCCATGGGCGAAGTATAGCCAGCGACTAGGATATGAACAGCGAGCGCGATCCGCCCGCCCAGGGCGTCGCGGAGCCAGGAGGAGCGCCATGGCCGTCGAGATAGGACAGGTCGCACCCGATTTCACCCTGATGGATGGCGACCGCAAAGAGCACACCCTCTCCGACTATCGCGGCCAGACCGTCGTGTTGGCCTGGTACGTGCTGGCCTTCACTGGCGGTTGAACCAACGAACTCAGCCGCTTTCAGGAACTGCACAGCGAGTTCCAGGAGGCGGGCGTCCAGGTACTGGGCGTTTCAGTCGACTCTCCCTTCGCCAACGGCGCCTACGCCATTGAGCTGGGTCTCGAATTCCCACTGCTCGGCGACTTTCCCTGGGGCAAGACCGGCAAGGCCTGGGGCATTCTCAATGAAGAACGGGGCATCACAGCCCGCATGACCTATGTGATCGACGCCGAAGGCGTGGTCCGGCACATTATCGATGCGCCTCGCGACTTCCATGCTCACCCCGAGGGAGCTCTGGAATTCGCCAGGTCCATTGCTGCTTCGGACTAGGGCCTGTTCACATTGGCGCGTAGATCTGGCAGAGTGGGAGCGGTTGGCGGCGCGGTCCCAGGTGACCAGATGACCGATCAGACAAGACTGAGCGACGAGCAGGACGCGCGCATCGAGCCGCTGCTGCCGCAGCGCGGCAATCACGTCAAGATTTCCCATCGTCAGGCGCTCGACGCCTGGCTGTACGTCTACTACCAGGGCTGCACCTGGCGCGGGTTGCCGCGCGAGTTCGGCAACTGGCACACGATCTACGTGCGGCTCAACCGCTGGGCCAAGACCGGCGTGCTGGAGCGCGTGGCGCGGGCCTTGCAGCAGGAGTTGCTGGCCGAGTTGGACGCCGACACGCTCTCGCTGGACAGCACGATCATCCCCGTGCATGCGCACGGGAGCGGGGCACGGCGAAAAAGGGGCGCCAGGCGATCGGGCGCTCGCGCGGCGGGTTGACGACGAAGCTGCACGCGCTGGTCGCCAACGACCGCATCCCGCTGATCATCGGGCTCTCACCTGGTCAGCGCCACGATGCGCCCTGCGGACGGGAACTGCTGCGCCGCCTCGGTCCGGCCCGCGGCGCGCCGGCGCTGGTCATGGACCGCGCCTACGAGGACGACGCCACCCGACGACTGGCCGCCGAACTCGGCTACCAACCTGTCGTGCCACCTAAATCCAACCGCCGTCGACCCTGGACCTACGACCGCGTCCGTTATCGCCGACGCAACGAGGTCGAGCGCTTCTTCTGCCGACTCAAGCGCTTCCACCGCATCGCCTTCCGCAGCGACAAACTCGACCAGATCTACCTCGCCGCCGTCCACCTGGTCCTCATCTACGACCTGCTGAAAGCAATGTGAACACGCCCTAAATCAAATCCTCATTAAGTTAATCGCGTAGGCGTTTTACCATTAGAACGGAGTTTTAGCACAATTATACTGTCACGCGACATAACAACGAACGTTACATCTAGTTGACAAACCTAACGATATCCGCGATTGTAATTCCAATTCCGGACGCTACGTAAAGTACGATCCGCGAACAGGACGCCAGGCGGCGGGCCGATCTCACAGGAGCAATGAGATGGTTACCGCCGTTGCCGGAACCTCCGCCGTCCCTCAGAAGTGTGCCCATAACTGGCTGATAGATTCGCCCGACGGCGCGTCCTCGGTAGGACACTGTCCACGTTGTAACTCCCGCCGTGAGTTCTACAATTCGATTCCCGAGGACAAGCGGATCAACAACTCCGACATCTTCACCGGGCGTCGCAGTGGTGGCCGCCAGGCCTGGAGCGACGATGAAGCAGACTCGGCCGTCCGCTCAATGTACCGCCGCTAACCAACGTCGCAACCGCATGCGCCTAAACTGCGGGTATGACCACACGCGGAGGCGGACAAACGCGAGGCGACTCGCCCGAGGCGAGCATGCCCGCTGATCTCTCCGCCGATCTCGCCAGTTTCGCCGTGCGGACGATCCCCTTCGATGAGTGGGTCGACATCGACACCCTCATCCATCGCAGTTCGGTCACCTCGGGCGACTTCGACTATGTGCTGCGGCCGCTCTGCCCCGACTGCGGGGCCGAGGCGGATATCGAGTACGAAACGCTCGACCTCGAGAGCGACGGCGGGCGCGAGGTCATCTCCGCCCTCGTCTGTTCGCCCTGCCAGGTTCTCTGGGAGCCCGTCCAGCCCGACGAGTAGCGGAGTCCAATTCCGCCCGGCGGTCGTCTGCATCTGTCAGCGCAGACGCTCGCCCTGACCCGCGCTAACCTCTAATCAATCGAAATACAACAGAACGAATCGAGCTCCGTTGATGAGCGTTTCCGTGCGCATTCCGACTCCCCTGCGCTCCCTCACCTCCGACAAAGATGTGGTCGAGGCCGCCGGCGACACCCTCCAACACCTGGTCCTCGACCTTGAGCGCCAGTTCCCCGGCATCGGCGATCGAATCGTCGATGAGGATGGCGAAATCCGCCGCTTCGTCAACCTCTTCGTCAACGGCGAAGACGTGCGCTTCCTCGAGGGCCTGCACACCTCCCTGAGCCAGGGCGACGAAGTCTCCATCGTCCCCGCCGTCGCGGGCGGATAGCCTCAGATGTCCGTCCGCATCGAGACCGACGGCAAGATCGCCACGATCACGCTCGACCGGCCCGAGCGCATGAACGCGATCGACCCCGAGATGTCGCGCCAGCTCGACGAGTTCTGGTCGGAGTTCGATCAGAGCGACAGCCTCCACGTCGCGATCATCACCGGCGCGGGACGCGCATTCTGCGCCGGCCGCGACCTCGTCCGGCCCGACGCGCACAACGACGAGATCAATCGGGCGGCCACCTCGGCCGCGCGACGCGAAGCGGATCCCTCCAACGCTGCCGGACTCTCAAGCTGGGGCCCCGACAAGACCTGGAAGCCGGTCATCGCCGCGATCAACGGCTGGTGCCTCGCCGGGGGTTTCGCCCTCGCCCTCTCCTGCGACCTGCGGATCATGAGCGACGCGGCGCGCATCGGATCCATGGCCCCCAAACGCGGCCTGCTGCCGGGCGGCGGACAGGTCCAGCGGCTCGCCCGCTACGTCCCTTTCGGCAAAGCGCTGGAGCTGCTCCTCCGGGCCAATCACCTCGACGCCAACGAAGCGCACCGGATCGGCCTCGCCAACGCGGTCACCACACCCGATGACCTGCTCCCCACCGCCCGCGAATGGGCCGAGGAAATCGCCTCCAACGCGCCGCTCGCCGTCCGAGCATCTAAGCGCGCCGCCTACGAGGGCGTGCTCCTCCAGACCGGCTTCGCCGAGGGTATGACGTTGGAATCGCAGCTCTACTCTGAAATCATGGTCACCGAGGACGCACGCGAAGGCACCACCGCCTTCGCCGAAAAGCGTCCCGCCCAGTTCAAGGGCCGCTGACGCGCACCAGGCGTCTCGCGGCAGACGCCCGGAGGCGCTCCATGGTTGACACCTTCTCTTCCCTCACCGAAATCACCCGAGCCATTCGCGAGCGCGAGGTCTCCGCGTCCGAGGTGCTCGAAGCCCACCTCGCCCGCATCGACGAGGTCAACCCGACCCTCAACGCCGTCGTCCAGCTCTGCGCCGATCGTGCCCGCAAGGAAGCTGTGGAGGCCGATGCAGCCGTCGCCCGGGGCGACGAGCTCGGTCCGCTGCACGGCGCTCCGATCACACTCAAGGACTCGCACGACACGGAGGGCGTGATCACGACCGGCGGCACGCTTGGCCGCAAGGACCACGTCCCCGCTGCCGACTCGACCGTGACCGCCCGGCTCCGTGCGGCCGGCGCCATCCTCATGGGCAAGACCAACACGCCCGAACTGACCCTCGCCGGCGAGACCGACAACCTGATCTACGGCCAGACCCGCAATCCGTTCAATCCCGAGCGCACGCCGGGCGGCTCCAGCGGGGGCGCAGCCGCCATCGTCTCCGCCGGCGGATCGCCGCTCGACCTCGGCAGCGACACCGGCGGCAGCATCCGACTGCCCTCCCACTTCAGCGGCATCTGCGGGATCAAACCCACAGCCGGCCGCGTCCCGCGCACCGGACACATCGTGCCCTGGGGCATGGGCGCGCTCGACGCCTGGACCACGATTGGTCCCATGTGCCGCTATGTCGAAGATCTCGTCCTGTCGCTGCCGATCATTTCCGGCCCCGACGGCATCGATCCGTTCATTCACCCGGTCCCGCTGCGCAATCCGGCCGACGTCGACTTGGCCAGCCTCAACATCGCCTGGTACTGCGATGTCGACGGCTATCTCGAAGCGGACGACGACACTCGCGCCGTCCTCGACGCTGCGGTGACAGCCCTGGCCGAGCGTGTGAGCTCGGTTGAACAGGACACGCCGCCGCCACTGGCCGAGTACGTGGACATGTGGCCGCGAGTCGGCGGCGGCGACGGCCGAGGCTGGGTCAAGCGCATGCTCGACAAGTGGGGCACCACGGAAGAATCCGAGTTCCTCAAGAAGGGCTTTGATCGCATCGAACCCACCGCCACCGACGTCTTCACCGAGTCGCTCGAGTACCAGGATCAGTTCCGCAGCGAGATGCTCCAGTTCATCCAGCCCTACGACGCCATCGTCGCCCCCGTCGCCGCCAGACCAGCCCCAGAGCACGGCCAGACCTACAGCGAAGAGCTCCGCACCATGTTCTACACCGGTCCCTACAACATCGCCGGTTGGCCCGGAACCGCGCTGCGCTGCGGAGCATCCAGCGACGGACTCCCCATCGGTATCCAGGTCCTCGCCCACCCCTGGCGGGAGGACGTCACTCTCGCCCTCGCCGCAGCCCTCGAGAACGACCTCGGCGGTTGGCAGAAGCCACCGCTCTGATCCGCCACGTCTGCTCCGTCACGGGAGCCGAGGCAGCACCCGGTCAACCCAGTCCAACAGCAACACCCACAGATCATCCCGGCGCTGGCGCAAGGAGTGCGTCGCACCCTCGAGGATGTGAAGCTCCCGACCCTCACCGGCAAGCGTGTAGACCCATTCCGACAGCCGCGGCGGCAACCGCCAATCCGCTCCGCCATGAATCAGCAGCAGCGGACGCGGCGCCAGCGACCTCACCTCATCCCGCTCAATCCCCATCGTCTGAGTCGAGAGCGCACAGGTCCCGGCCACGGCGTCCGATCGGGCCGCAGCTCGCACAACGATCGCCCCGCCATACGAATGACCGATCAACGCAACCTGCTCAAGCCCTTGTCCAATCAACCAGTCAGTCCCAGCCAGCACATCGAACGTGCCGTCGTCAATCGGCCCCGGCGAGGTCTTCACCCGAAAGTCAAGCCTCAACACCCCAATCCCCTGCTGAGGCAATGCGTCGGCGAGATCGCCATAGATGCCCTCGGCGGGTCCCTCGAATCCCCCATCGAACCCACCGACACACAGCGCCGCCCCTCGCGGCGAGTCGCCTTGCGGCCGATCCCACATCGCGGTGATCGAACCGAGTTTCGATGGAACAACGATCTCTGACATCGCAACCTCGCTTGATACGCTACTTGCGCGCCTACCAGGAAGGGCTCACATGACACTTGTCCCGTCGAAATCCGGCCGCCGGGCCGACGCTCAGGCCGCGCTGCAAACCGCATTTGCTCCCAACTCAGTCGCCATCGCCGGGGTCTCGCCGCGCACGACCGGCTGGGGCGGCGGGCAGATGTTTCTGCGTGGGATCCGCAACCTCGACCGCGTGCCCAAGGTCTACTGCCTCAACCCACGAGGCGGCGAGCTGTCCGACGGCACACCCCTCTACCAATCCCTCGCCGACGTTCCCGGTCCGGTCGAGTCGCTGCTCTCCGCCGTCCCTGCCTCAGCAATACTCGGTTTGATCGACGACGCAATCGCCAAGGGAGTCAAGGTCATCCACCTGTTCACTGCGGGCTTCGGCGAAACTGGCAGCTCCGAGCGCGCAGACCTCGAGGCCGAAGTCCTGCGCAAGCTCGACGGGGCGGGGATCCGCCTGATCGGTCCCAACTGCATGGGAGTCCACTCCACCCGAGGCGGCGTCTCCTGGATGGACGACGGCTCCACCACGCCCGGTCACGTCGGCATGCTCTCGCAATCGGGCATGAATGCCTCCGAAGTCGTTGGCGAGGGCGCCCGCCGAGGCATCGACTTCTCCAACGTCGCCTCGTTCGGCAACGCCTCCGACCTCAACGAAGCCGACTTCCTCGAGTTCCTCGCCCACGACCCTGACACCAACGTTGTCCTCGCCTACCTCGAAGGCATCCGCAACGGCCGAGAGTTTCTTCGCGTCGCCCGCGAAATGTCCCGCGCCCGCAAGCCGCTCGTCGTACTCAAGGGCGGACTGACCGAGCCCGGATCACGAGCCGCCTCTTCCCACACCGGATCGCTGGCCGGCTCGGCGCAAATCTGGAATGCCGTCCAGCGCCAGGCCGGATTCATCCCCGCTCAGAGCGTCGAGCAACTGCTTGACCTCGCGGTCACAATCGAGCGGATGCCCGAGGTCAATGGACCCCGATGCGCCGTGCTCGGCGGTGGCGGCGGCGTCTCGGTGCTCGCCGCCGACATCTGCGGCCGCAATGACATTCCGGTGCCCTGGTTCGCCGAACAAACCCAGAAGGTCCTACGCGAGTTCACGCCCGTGGCCGGCACCTCGATCCGCAATCCCCTCGACGCCGGGTTCATGTTCGAAGGCGACAAGATAGAGACCGCCCTCACGGCGGTCGCCGACGATCCCAGCATCGATTGGCTGATGGTCCACACCGGCGCCGACGGCGGAGGACCCGGTTCGCGTCGCGACAACTTCGCCGAGCGAATGGCAAACGATCTCGCGGCCGTCAAGCCCCGGCTGAGCAAGCCGCTCGCGGTCGTCATCCGCCAGCCCCGCACCAACGAGGGCTTCGAGCGCGGGCTCGATCTCCAACACCGGCTCAATGACCACGGAATCGCCTGCTACCAGAGCATCGAGTCCTGCGCGCGAGCCGTGCGCCGCTACCTCGACTGGCAGAATCGGTAAGCTGTCGACATGGCCTGGATCAAACCGAAACGAATGCTGCGAGCGCCGGACTCTCGTGTCACGGAGTTGAACGATTCTGCAGCAACGCTCCAGATCGAAGGTCTGTTTTGCGGCGTGTGCGCGAATCGCGTGTCCGCATCCCTAAACAGCCTCGACAGCGTCGAATCCGCATCATGTGACCTCGAGAGCGCGACGGCGACCGTGAGCCTCAATGGCCCGGTCGACGAAGCGGCGCTGAGACAGGCAGTCCTCGACGCGGCCTATGCCAAGCCGCTGCGGCGAGCCGCCGAACGGGCCGCCAGAGCAGTCGGGATTTAGGGATGCCGCGCACACCGAGCCTCGGCGCGCACGTGTCCTCCGCCGGCAGAATCGACAGAGCCGTCGAGCGAGCCATCGAGCTGGGCGCAGAATCGTTTCAGATCTTCGGAGCGGCCCCCCAGATGTGGCGCCGCAAGCATCACCCCGACGAGGACACCGAGTCCTTCCGCGCCAAGTTCAACGAGGCCGGGATGAAGTCGTCATTCATCCACGCCGTGTACCTGATCAACCTGGCCTCTCCCGACGACGAACTCCTCCGCAAATCCACCGACACACTGACGGCCGAACTTGACCTGGCTTCGAGAATCGGCGCCGACGGCGTGATCTTCCACGTCGGCTCGCACATGGGCTCAGGCTTCGACCACGCCCTGCCGCGGATCGCCGCCGGGATGTCCGAGGCGCTCGATCGCACCCCCGACGACGCTCTGTTGCTGCTCGAGAACAACGCCGGCGCCGGGCGATCCGTCGGTTCCACCTTTTCCGAGCTCTCGGCGATCATGAACGCCGTCGATCATCCCCGCGTCCGCATCTGCCTCGACACCTGCCACGCCCACGCCGCCGGTTACAACGTCGCCACGATCGCTGGCCTCAAGGAGACAGTCGACGAATTCCAGCGCGAGATCGGCGCGGACAAGCTCGCCGCGATCCATGCCAACGACTCGAAGACCGAGCTTGGCTCGGGCAAGGACCGCCACGAGAACATCGGCCAGGGAACCATCGGTATGAAGGCGTTCCGACGCATGGTCCGAAACCGAGTCTTACGCAAGGCCGCCTGGCTGCTCGAGGTTCCCGGCTACGAAGGCAACGGCCCCGGCAAAGCCGACGTGGACATCCTCAAGGCTCTCCGCGACGAGTCAGACTTGCCCGAGACACCCGCCCTTGCCGACTAACACCTAGCGCGTGTTTACACTTCTGCCTCAGCGGGATGATCCGTGTTGGAGCAAGTCGAATCGGGTCAGAACAGCCCACGCCAATCGCAATACCGCAAGCGATCGTCGCCCCGTGCTTGACACGGGGCCCAGAGCAACGAAGTTCGCGCGCGCAATGACGTTGGCCTCAGCTCGATGTATGTGCGCGGGCCCGGCCTCTCCGCGTCTGAGCCGAGGCACCCATCGTTACTCCGACGGAGGGTCGATGTCTGGGCCCCGTGTCAAGCACGGGGCGACGTGGAGTAGGGCTAGTGTGAACACGCCCTAAGGTGCCGCCGGAATCCGCCGGCTGAGCCCTCGCCCGGGCTGCCGGATGTCCGGCATCACCTCGACGCCAAAGACGTGACCAACCAGGCTCAGAAACGACAGCGCCGCGTCGCTCAGCGAACGGCGACGCCGCCTGATCACGGCGATGCTCCGCCGAATCGGCATCGCCGACTCAATCTCGATCGGCGCCAGTTCGCCGCGCTTCAGCTCCTCCTCAACCGCCACCTTGGGCAGGAACGCCAGGCCCAGACCGCGCAACACCAGACGCTTCGCCATCTCCAGGCTGTCGACATCGATCGAGTGCCTGGGCGCGACCCCGGAGTGGTGGAACACCGCCTGACTGATCGAGTGGTAACTGCTGCCCGTGTCGAAAAAAATCACCGCTTCATCGGCAATCTCTGACGGCGTCGCCGGACCCTGCGCCGCCAGCGGATGATTGCGGCTGGCCAGCAGCACGATGTCATCCTCATACAGAGGGACCGACTCGATCTCCGCATGGCCCAGTTCGCGCTCGAAGCCAATCTGGACTTCGTCATCGAGGACCATCTGCGACACTTCCTGGCTCCGTCCGGTGCGAATCGAAATCTCAACGTTCGGCTGGGCCACCGCATACCGCTGCAGCAACCCGGGCAGGACATAAGTCCCGACCGTCGGAGCCGTGCCGATCACCAAGCTGCCGCCGCCGCCCGCTCGCAGCGCGTGAACCGCCTCCGCAGCATCCCGAGCCGCCTGCAACGTCCGCTGCGCATGAGGCAGCAGAGCTCGCCCGGCGTCGGTCAAACGCACGCGACGACCCAATCGCTCAAACAACCCCACCCCAAGCTGTGCCTCCATCTGCGCAATCCGAGCCGACACAGTGGGCTGGGTCAGGTTCAATCGCTCTGCCGCACGCGAGAACGATCGCGCCGCCGCGACCTCGACGAACGCCTCCAGCCTCGCCAGATCAATCCCGTGAATGCCCTGCATGCTGCAGCCTCCCACTACCGTCTAAGCGGAGCGGACACCGGTCTTACGAACCGTGACATCGCCGTACACACCCAGTTGGCATGCCAGACGAACCGGATCCTCCAGAGCATTGCGCCCGCGCTGATTGATCAGCGCTTCCTCTTCCGCCCGACCCATGTCGGACACGTGCTTCTCGCCCGTGACAATGGTGACGAAGCAGCCCGTACACCTGCACTCCATGTTGCACTGATTCGGCCACCAGAACCCCGCGTTCCGCGCCGCCTGCATCAGCCGCTCGCCGTCCGGTACCTCCACCGTCAGCCCCGATGGCTCAATCGTGACGGTATGGCGCGGCCCGAACATCCGACTATCCCGTCCCGTCCGCAGCATGATCCGCTCGCCGAATCCCTGCAAAGCCGAGGAAGTCGTCCTCCCAGCTCAGCACCTGCTCAACGAACTGCTTCGGTACCGGCCGGATCTGCGACGTGTCGATCCCGTCGGTCGACACGGTGTCCGGGGGCGGACCGACGTGGACGTTCTCCTCGACCATTTTCTGCATCACCGCATCGAGCACGGCCGGCCGGTCGTCGGGCGTCACACCCTCCTCGATCGCCGTCCATTCCATATCGAGCACTAGGTCGACGAAGCCGCTCGTGACCATCAGCCCCTCCTCGGACAACTGCTCGGCGATCCACTCCCCGGCCTCATTCATCAGCGCTTCACTCGGTCTCGGCATGGTGATCGTCGTTCCCCTCACGCCTCGGCGGCGACCTACTCGCCGCCCACGATTTCTGGTCTATGGCTGTCGGTGATCGTGACGTCGCTGTCCACACCGAGTCCGGACTGCAACACGACGATCAACAGCATCCCGATAATGACCGCGCCGATCACGATCAGCAACGGCCTGCGCACGCGTCGATACACGCCGCTGGCCAGGCGCGACAGAGCAGCCCAACCGGCCGTCAGGATGTCGCTTAGGACTCCGTGATCGATGATCCTCGCCATGCGCTCATGGTACCGCCGTAATGTGTCCGCTTCGATTGACTACGCCATGAGGCGCCGGAACAATGCAACATGGGACAAGAGATACTAATCCGTATCGTCAACCAGTTCACCACCGGCCTGCGCCACGATTTGCGCAACGATTCACTGACGGAAACCGCGAGAACACCATGACACGACCCATCCTCCACACCGACATGTGCGACCTGCTCGACATTGAGTACCCAATCGCCCTCGCCGGCATGGGACCAACCGTCGGCGGAGGCCAGGGTGGCGTCGCCGGACCCGAACTGGTCGCGGCCATCTCCAACGCCGGCGGACTCGGCGTGCTCGGCGCGGCCGGTTTCCCGCCCGACCGCCTCGAAGCCCAGATCCGGCGCATTCAGGACCTCACCGACCGGCCCTTCGGCGTCGACATCCTCGTCCCCTCCAACGTCGCCCGACGCCCCAGCGGCCGCGAGCGGCCCAAGGACCCTCGCGACCTCTTGCCCGAAGACCACAAGGAAGTGATCGGCGAAATCCGCTCCAACCTCGACCTCCCCGACGTTCAGGCGCCGCGCGCCGACGTCCGCACTCCGCGCTTCACCCCCCAGGATCAGGTCGACACCATCACCGGCATGCAGGTTCCCGTGCTCGCCACCGGACTCGGCAACCCCGCCCCGTTCGTCGATCAGGTCCACGAGGCCAACGGCAAGGTCATCTCGCTCGTCGGCAACGTCAAGAACGCCCGCCGAGTCAGCGAGGGCAACGCCGACATCGTCGTCGCCCAAGGCCACGAGGCCGGCGGCCACACCGGCCGGATCGGCACCATGGCACTCCTCCCTCAGGTGCTCGACGCCGTCGCGCCCAAGCCCGTCATCGCCGCCGGAGGCATCGGCGACGGCCGCGGCCTCGCCGCCGCCCTCGCCATGGGCTGCGTCGGCGTCTGGTGCGGTACCGTCTTCATCCCCACCCAGGAAGCCAACCTCGACGAGTTCCGCAAGCGCCGCATCCTCGCGGCCAACGACGAGGACACCCGCGTCACCCGCCTCTACTCGGGCAAGACCATGCGCAACATCACCAACGAACTCATCGAAGCCTGGGAGGACTCCGGCACCCAGGCCCTGCCCATGGGCCTCCAGGGACTCCTGATCGCCGACATCGCCGAAGCCGCCAAGCAGGGCGAACGCGAAGACCTCCTCATGAACGCCGCCGGCCAAATCTCCGGCCTCCTCAACGAACTCCGCCCCGCCGCCGAGGTCCTCGAAGAAATGGTCCGAGAAGCAGTCGAAGTCTTCACCTCCCGCCTCCCCGCCAACATCAAAGTCGCCGTCGGCGCCTGATCGAAATTTCCCTCAAGAATGCATCTCCCCCTCGAGGGGGAGATGTCGCGGAGCGACAGAGGGGGTGAATGGACCGCAAACCAGCACAGACCCGAACCATGCCAAAACCCCCGAAACGCCACCGACAAGCACCCTCAACCACGAACTTCGCCCGAAAACTCCGCAAGAACACCACGGAAGCCGAACAACATCTCTGGTCCCACCTCCGCCGAGGCCAACTCAACGGACACCGCTTCCGCCGCCAACGACCCATCGGCCCATACATCGCAGACTTCGCCTGCCTCCGCCCGCGCCTCATCATCGAACTCGACGGAAGCCAACACGCCGAACACCCAGAAAGAGACCAAAAGAGAGACGCCTACCTCCGCAAACAAGGCTTCCAGGTCCTCCGCTTCGACAACCACACCGCCCTCACCAACACCGAAGCCGTCCTCGAAACAATCCTGAACGCCCTCCAAAACCAGTCTTAGTAAGTGAATCTCCCCCTCGAGGGGGAGATGTCGCGGAGCGACAGAGGGGGTGAAAGGCCCCGACACCGCACGAACCCAACCGCCTCAAACGCCGTCTTCCAAACGATCCTCCACACGCTCCAGCAATCCCTCAGAAGTCAATCTCTCCGTCGAGGGGAAGATGCTCGCGGCCCAATTCCTTCTCCCCCTTGAGGGGGAGATGTCGCGGAGCGACAGAGGGGGTGAGAGCCCAGCCAGCCCAACAAAGTAAGCCCTCACCTCCAAACTCCCCAGCCTCCAAGCTGGTTGACCCCGTCAAAGCACGCACGTTCTGATACAGTAAGTCCAGAACAAGAATGCCAATCGAGAGGCCCAACCAATGACCACCGTCGCCCAGTTCACCCCCGACTTGCTCGTCTCCCGACTCAATGACCTCATCTCCGACGCGCCCGGGTACGTCCGCAAGCATGCCAGTCGACTCCTCGATTCCCTCACCGCAGGGATCGCTGAGGCCAGGGCCGCCGATCCGCAGGTCGACGCATCAGGCGACGACGAAAACCAGGAGGAAGAGGACGAGCCGCTCTAATCCTCTTCTCTTTTTTCGGCATTTCTTTTTTTCTGAGACGCTCCCGGTCAAAATCCAGCCTCGGCACCGGGCAGGGCCCCGCATTGCCAGTCCGGGCTGCAAGTCGCAGGCTGCAGGTAACCTGTATCGCATGACACAAGCAGCCCTCGACGGCGTCCGAATCCTCGATCTCACCTCCGAGATGGGCTGGTACTGCGGCAAGCTCCTCGCCGACCTCGGCGCCGACGTGATCAAGCTCGAACCCGTCGGCGGAGATCCCGCCCGCGGCCGCCCGCCATTCTGGCAAGCACAGCCAGGCCGCGAAACCTCACTCCGCTTCTGGTACTTCAACGCCAACAAGCGCTCGGCGACCGTCGACCTGGGCCAGCACGACGGTCGCTGGCTCCTCGGCGAGCTGATCAACACGGCAGACATCGTGGTCGAGTCCTGGACCGCATCTGAACGGGCTCGATTGGCTGAACAAGGCCTCGATCCCGCCGCCTACATGAATGAGCGTCCCTCGCTGATCTGGGTCTCGATCACCGGCTTCGGCCTCGATGGACCCAAGGCCGGCTGGGAAGTCACCGACATCGTCGCCCAGGCGGCAGCCGGCATCGCCAATCTGGCCGGCTATCCCGACGGATCCCCCATGCGGATCGCCGGCAACCAGGCCTACATCGTCGCCGGACTCTCAGCCGCCCAGGGCGCGCTGCTGGCCCTGCTTCAGGCCGAGGCGACCGGCCAGGGGCAGCACGTCGAGACTTCAATGCAAGAGGCCCTCTCCATCTGCCAGGAGACCTCGCATCTGCAATGGGACTTCCAGGAGTCGTCCCGGCAACGCGTCGGCGAGTCGTACCGGATACCCGGTATTGGCACCTACGAGACACAGGACGGCTTCATCTACTCAATGGTCGGTATCCCCGGCTTCGGAGCGCCCTGGACCGAAGTGATCAATTGGATGGATGAATCCGGCATGGCCGAGGATCTGACCGAGCCGGTGTACGCCGAGACCTTCGCCAACTTCAACCTGCGCATCCTCCTGGATCCAGAGGAACAGGCAAAGCACGCGCCGGTGCTGGATCGGGCGCAGGAAGTGCTCACGAAGTTCTACGCCAGCAAGACCAAGACAGAGCTCTACGAAGCCGGTCAGGGACGACGCCTCCTGATCGGTCAGGTCGCCACGCCAGCCGATATCGGCGACAGTGCCCACCTCGCCGCCCGCGAGTGGTGGCTGGAACTGAAGCAACCAACCACGCTCGGCCAGGACGACGCAGACCTCAGGTTCCCCGGCCCGCCCTATCGACTGTCGGAGACGCCGACATCGATCCGGCGTCCGGCGCCTCAAGTGGGCGAACACAACCAGGAAATCTGGGTGGACGAGGTCGGCATTCCCGCAGAAGACCTGATCGCGTTCGCCGGGGAGGGCGCAGTATGACGTCCACAAATGGAACCAGACCGCTCGACGGCATCCGAGTCGCCGACTTCTCCTGGTTCGGCGCAGGACCGATCGCCGGACGCACCCTGGCCGACTTCGGCGCCGACGTGATCCGGATCGAGTCCGAAGCGAAGGTCGACGGACTGCGCCTCGGCGAGCCGATCAAACCGGGCAAGACCGGCTACAACGTCTGCGCCTACTTCAACAACTACAACGCCGACAAGCGCTCATTCCTGCTCAACATGGCCGCCGAGGACGCCCGCGACGTCGCGATGCGATTGATCGAGCGGTCGGACATCTTCCTCTCCAACCTGACCCCGCGAGTGATCGAGCGCTGGGGACTGACCTACGAAGAACTGCGCGAGGTCAACCCCGGCATCATCGCCGCCTACTCGCCGATGCAGGGCCTCTGGGGCCCGCATCGCGACTTCCTCGGCTTCGGCGCGGTCCTGACGCCGACCACTGGAATCTCGCACCTGTCCGGCGATCCCGAGCGAAAGCCGGTCGGTGTCGGCACCAACTACCCCGACTACGCGGTCAATCCGGGACACACCGTCGTCGCAATCCTCGCTGCGCTTCGCCATCGCCGACGGACCAGCCAAGGCCAACGAATCGAGCTGGCCCAGATCGAGTCGGTCGCCGCAACGATGGGGCCGTCGCTGCTCGATTACACCGCCAACGGCAACAGCCAGACCCGCAAGGGCAACCAGTCAAGCTGGATGTGCCCGCACGCTATCTACCGCTGCGCCGACGATGCCTCCGGCCGCGAACGCTGGGTTGCGATCGCAATCGCCAACGACGCTCAGTGGGAGTCCCTCTGCGCAGTCGCCGACGGAGCGGCATTCGCCGCGGACGATCGCTTCTCGACCCTGCTCGGCCGACGCCGGCAAGAGGCAGATCTCAACGCCTCGTTGTCGGACTGGACAGCCTCATTCGACGCCGCAGCGCTGGCGATTCACCTGCAGTCCGTCGGCGTCGCAGCGTCGCTCGTTCACGACGCCGAGGACATGTGCGAACACGACGACCATCTGGCCGAGCGCAGATTCTACGAGTACCTCGACCACCCTGAGACCGACATCTCGCTCTACGACGGCCCGATCGTCAGGCTGCACGAAACGCCCGGCTATCTCGCTTCGCCCGCCCCGCTCTTCGGAGAGCACACATTCGAAGTCGCGACTGAGGTACTGGGCTACTCAGCGGAAGAGGTTGCCGAGCTCACCGCGTCAGGCGTATTGAGCTAGCCGTCACCGAACTCGAGCGCGCGCTCGAGGAACGGGCCGACCGGCTGGATCCCCTGCGGCATGAAGTCCCAGTGTCCGCAAGGCAGCCAGACAAGCTCCCGAGGCTCCGAGAGCTGGTCATAGAAGCGCTGCGT
This sequence comes from Dehalococcoidia bacterium, assembly GCA_022822855.1. Lineage (GTDB taxonomy): Bacteria > Chloroflexota > Dehalococcoidia > Bin125 > Bin125 > Bin125. The sequence continues at coordinate 20,414 of JAJDYG010000016.1, read as the reverse complement.
CGCCTCCGGAGTGATCAAGTCGTCGCGCTCTCCCGCAACAACCTGGATCGCGCGACCAGCCATCATCGGCGCATAGACTCCCGGATCGGTCAGGTGGTTCGCCAGGTCGCCGGCGCTGCCCCCTCTGCCGGCTAGGGTGCTCGCGCCGGAAATGCAGAACGACGCCGCCTTCACCCGCTGGTCGAGACCAACGAACGGAGCGCCGCGCATCCCGCCCATCGAGAACCCAACGAACCCAACTTGCTCGGCGTCGACCTCCGGCCGCTCCGACAGGTAGTCGAGCGTCCGCATCCAGTCGACCACCGTCTGCAACGACTGATCCAGCCGACGCATCGGCCAGCGCTGGAAATCCTCCATGCTCACCGGCCGTTTCGCCCGTTCACCGTGACCGGCCTGGTCAATCGTCGCGCAGATCGCCCCGCGCGCGACCCACTGCTCCGCCGGCCAGAGCACATAGTCGCTGGACTTGTCCAGCGTGCCCGGATGCCCGACCAGAATCAGCGGCCTCGGCCCATCCGCCTCGGCCGACTGCATCAGGAATCCCGCAACCCGTTCCTCGTAGCGTGACGTGATCTCGAATCGCTCAACCGACAAGCCGCCGCCCTCTCCGGCTGCGGCAGTCTTCGCGTCGAGCGGCAGGTCGCGGTCGTAACCGAAGGCGAGTTCGCGCAACAGACTCTGGTGGATTGCGTCGTCACTCATATCTCAGCGCCTCCGCGATCGTTGTCCGCGCCGCCTGTCTCGCTGGGAAGTATGTCAGGATCAGCGAGGCCACGAACGCGCCGATCAACATGGGCAGAATCGTGCCCAGAGGAATATGCATCGAGATCTCGCCGAACGTGCCCTCCGCGAACAGACGCCAGGCAAGCCCAAGCGCCAGAGCCGTACCAAGGCCGAGCCCCAGCAGCGCGATGAACCCCATCTCCAACAGCAACTCGAAGCCGACCAGACGAGCCTGGAAGCCGATCGCTCGCAAGACCCCGATCTGCTGTCGCCGTTCGACCACCGCTCGCAGCGCGATCACACCCAGTGCCGCCAAGCCGGCGACCAGTCCGATACCGATGAAGCCTTGGAACAGCGCCAGGATCGAGGACTGCGTGCTCTGCTGACGTTCCAGTTCGCCCTTGATGTCGACTGCGAAGATACGCAGCTCCCGCTCAATCCCCTGCGCAACATCGAGCGAGTCGGCGCCGTCCTTGATCGAGATGTAGTGGCGGGTGGTCTCGGACGGGCCGGTGACCTGGCTCGCGATTTCCTCCGGAAGCAGCAGGGTGGGCAGACCACCGTTCTCGCCGTCGAGATCGACGAATGCCCCGCTGACCCGCTCGAGGATCGCGATCACTTCCACCCGCCTCGCATTCTCGCCGATCCCCACTTCAACCACGATGCGCGGCAGCCTCGTTGACTCGTCCGTGACCGAGTCAGGCGTCGACCACGGATCAAGACCCTGCTCGGTGAATCCAAACGCTCCATCGATCGCGTCAACGGTCGCCACGGCCACCATCTCGCCGCTCCGCAACGCCGACCAGACGGCGCGCTCATCTTCGTAGCGATACGAGATGGCCTGAAGTTTGACTTCCTGCCCGTCGATGAACTCGTCGTTGATCCCGCCGATCACCACCGCATCCCGATCCTCCAGGCGAACCTCGGCCATGTTGGTCTCGACCAGGCGAATGTCTCCACGATCAAGAATGTGCCGTTCAGCGACAGGATCCCAGCGCTCCGTGAGCACGGTCACCGCACGCGTGCCGCGCTCTGGACCGGCCTCGACCCGGCCTGCGTTCTCAATCCCCGCCAACACATCGTCAGCCCCGGCCGCGGCCAGTCCGTCGCGTATGTCGGGAATCGAATTCACATCGGTGTTGAAGGCGAGGACCTCGAACCCGCCGGCGGTGTCATTGCCGGTGAAGGCCTGGCTGAAGGAAGAGTTGATCGTGCTGAAATTGACCAGCGCAAACGTGATCAACGCGATCATCGCAATGGTCATCCCGGTCCGGTAGCGCGCCGCCGCCGGATAGGCGGCGGCCGTGCGGATCACCGGCGCCATCCGGCCGATCCCACCGACGGCGGCCCGGATGCCGCCGACGATCAAGTCGAGGTTGAAGACCAGCAACAGGGTCCCGGCCGCGGTCAGCATCGTTCCAGCGAGCACAAAGAGCTCGGGGCCGCCGTTGAGGTTGTTGTTGAAGAAACTCTCGTGCCAGTCATTGGGCGCGAACCACAGGAACATCACGAAAGCCGCCCCCACCGTGTACAGCAAGCGAGGCGGAATCCGCCGGCCGCTGAGCCGCAGCTTGTTCAGCCCCATCACCACGCCCAGCGGCAGCAGGGAAATCCCCATCATGTAGAGGAACAGGCTCTCCTGTTGCAGCCCGTATTCGAGCAACTGCCAACCGCCGATCAGGAACAGGACCCACCACTGCGGATTCCAGCGCAACACTCGCCAGCCGAACAGCAGCACCCAGGGCGCCAGACGACGAGCCGTCCGATTGCCCATCATGTTCAGAATGAGCGCGATCGGTGTTCCGATGATCAGCGTGATCGGCGTCGTGACCAGCAGCACCAACCCGATCGCCGTCGTGAACACCCCCAGGACATTGCGGAACACCCGCCAGGGCGTCAGCGGGTACGACTCCTCGTACTGCGCCTCGGGAATGTCCCGGATCGCCGCCACGATGTTCAGCCTCGAAGCGCGGAAGCTGGAGAACACCACGGTGATGAACGTGATCACGATGCCGATGCAGGCGGAAATCACCAGGCTTTTGACCGTCACCGTCCAGGTGAACTGGAAGCCGAAGCTCTCGAATCCCTGGTTCAGCGCGGCGATCAAACCGATCGCGAACAGTAACCCCAACACGACCCCGATCACGGCCGCGCCGAGGTTGTAGATCATCCCCTCCGAAATGAACATCTGGATCAGGTCGTTGCGCTGCATACCCACCGCGCGGGCGATGCCCATCTCCGGTTTTCGCTCCTCCGCCAGCATCGCGAAGATCAGGAAAATCAACAGGATGCCCGCGGCGACCGAGAACGATCCCATGAACAGGAACAGGGAGGTGAAAACACTGGCGATCAGCTCGGCGGCTTCCAGGCTGTCGGCTTTGACCGGCTCGGTTGAAAATCGCGCCAGGCCATTGCTCAGGTACAGATCCGGGTTCTCACGTGCGAGCCTGGTCAGGGCAGCATCGATCTCATCGTCGAGTGCGCCGGAGAACTCCAACGGCTCCTCGACCCCGCCTGCGCCGCTGATCAGAATCGAATCCCACTGATCGGGTGGTGACAGCCTGGGCCCCAGCAGCGCCTGGTAGGCGTCCGTCGGAAGCAATCCACCCGCGCCGCCGGCCTCCAGATTGCCCGTCAGCACGGCGTCGCGGCCAATGGCGGCCACCGTGAACCGATGCGCGTTGCCGAGGACGTAGAGCCGCACCTGATCTCCGGGCTCGGCGTCCAACTCCCGAGCAGCCAGCTCGTTGATCACAATCTCATTGGCGCCCAGATCACTCAGTGACAACAGGTCGCCGTCCTTGTCCCTCACGGCCTCGAGCTCGTCCGCTAGCACCGGGTCCACGCCGACCAGAAAGAACTGCGGCTCCACCTGCCCGGCGTCGGGATGCTCGATCGGTACAAGGTCGAAGCGCGAACCGAAGATGGCCTCGATCCGGTCGTCTCCCGCAAACTCCGACTGCAGATCGACCAGCACCTGGTTGGGGATGCCGTCGCCACCGTCTTCCCCTGCCGCATCGGTCTCTTCGGTGGTGATGAAGTGGTCGATCCGCTCGAGGCCGTCCAGCGCCAGGCCGCGGATGCTCACGGCGAGCGAGTCGCCCGTGGAGAACGCGATCGTGACGATAATCGTGGCCAGCGTCAGTCCCATCGTGACCAGCACGGTCTGGGCCCGGCGTCGAGGGATGTTGCGCAGGCCCATCCGCACGAGAATCGGACGCTTGAAAAAAATGAAGGCGATCACGGCCGCCGCGACACCGGCGATGGCGACGACGATCCACATCAACCGGATCGTCGGCAGGCCGAACAGTTCTTCCATGTCGTCGTTCCCTCAGTCGCAAACGCGGAACAGGCAGGGCCGCTAGCTGCCAGAGCCGAAGCCTCTAGCTGCTACAGGCGAAGCCGCTAACTGCGCAGCTCGCGGTGAATCGTCTCGCCCTCGATCAAGCCGTCGCGCATGTGAATCGTCCTGTTCGCACGGCGTCCGATGTTCTCGTCGTGCGTCACGATCACGAACGTCTGCTGATTGCGCTGATTCAGGTCCTCAAGCAGGTCCATGATCTGGTTGGCGTTGGTCGAATCGAGGTCCCCGGTCGGTTCATCGCCCCAGACGATGGCCGGGTCGTTGACCAATGCTCGGGCGATGGTCACTCGCTGGCGCTGTCCACCGGAGAGCTGCGCGGGCCGGTGCCCGGCCCAATCCTTCAGGCCAACGTTCTCGAGCGCCTGCATGGCGCGATCGCGGGATTCCCGCTGACCGACGCCGGCCAGGAGCAAAGGCAGCTCGACATTCTCGACCGAGGACAACACCGGCAACAGGTTGTAGAACTGGAAGACGAAGCCCATCCGGCGGGCGCGATGATCGGTGCGCTCCGTGTCCGGCATGTCATGGATGCTGCGGCCCTCGACAAAGATCTCACCCCGCTCGATCGTCTCGAGTCCCGACAGACAGTTGAGCAGCGTCGTCTTGCCGCATCCGGACGGCCCCATGATCGTGACCATCTCGCCGCGGGCCACGGAGAGCGTGACGCCCCGCAGCGCGTGAACCGGTTCACCTGCCCCGGCGTAGGTCTTGTGTACATCGGCTGCGGCGATGATCGCCTCGCCGTCCGTCTGAGCCAGTGAAGCCTTCTGCGGCGCGGCTTCAATGTCAATGCTGATCGAGCGACTACTCATCTTCGCCTCCCGTCGCCGCCGCGAAGGACGAATCGCGGCGCGACTCCGACTCAGCCTATCTTCCCTGCCTGTAGGCTGAGCCTCCATCCGGACGCATCTGTCGATTGCGTGGCAAGACGCAAACGAACCGCGTACCGGGCGCTTACGCAAGTCCGTTCAGCTCAGAAGCCGACAGTGGAGCAACACCGATGACCGATTCCGCCGACCTGCTGCAGACCGCCGACCAGTTTGCCCAGGACCTCGTCGCCAACAACATCGCCGGTCTCATGCCGGTCTTTACGCCCGTCGGCATCGGTCAGGCGATGGCCCTGCAGGCCCAGCCCGACTCTGCTCAGGGATCGGACGAGTACGAGATCGCTGATCAGGGAGACAACCTGCTCCACATCACCTTCCGCGGCGACGACGGAGAAGGAACGATCTTCACCCAGTGGATCGAGGTCGAGGGCCTCTGGAAGGTCGACGGCATCGGCCGCGTCGAGTAGCGCCCTCCCCTCCTCTCCCCCCGCTCTGCGGGGGGAGATGCCGAAGGCAGAGGGGCCACCCCTCTAAGTCAGGCTCAACTCCACATCCCCAATGCCCGCAAACCGAATCGTCACTTCCTGACCCGCCAGACCCGGCACGTGGATCGCCGCGGCGCCGGTCGTGATCACCTCACCCGCCGAGACCGTCATTCCCCGGTTGTTGATCTCGTTCACCGTCGCCACCAGCACCTCCGTCGGATTGGGCCGGCCGTCGCGGCCCTCGGCGACACTCTCGCCATTGATCAGGATCTCGCAGTCAAGCGCAACGAGTTCCTTCGACTGCCAGTCGTCGATCTCGGGACCGATGATCAGCGCCTCATTCCCCACTCCGTCCGCCGCCATACTGGGCATGGGCGCGCCGCCGTCAAAGCGACTGTTCGGCGCTTCGATCACGATGTAGGCGTTGGAAACTCCGCCGAGCACGTCTTCTTCGCTGTGGCCGCCGCCGCTCGGCGCAAAATCCCGGCCCAGCCGGAACGCCACCTCGGCCTCGAGGATGCAGTTGACAAAGGTGTCGCCGGGAATCGAGGCGGGCGAGTCCATCACCATGCCATCGAAGAACGGCGCAAGCACCATGTCGTCGCCAATCACCGCCGCCTTCCAGGCGACAGCCGGTCGCGGGTTGCGCGACCAGCGTTCCCAGTAGATGCGGCCGCCGTCGTCGGCGGTCTGCGGGCGGCAGGACTCGGGAATCGCGGGCAAGGGCAAACCGTTGGCGGTTGCCTCATCGAGAAAGTCGGCGGCTTCCTTGACTTGAGCATCGGTCAGAGCGTCGGACATGTCGGGTTCCTGTCGAACGGATACGTATCTCGTCTTGGCTCTCCGCAGGATAGGTCGACATTCACTACATCCCCACTCCCCCAGAAGACCGCGCACAACCCCACCCCCACCTCCGATGCCTCGCCTTCCGATGCCCCGCGCCCCGACGCGGGGCCCAGAGCGACCAACTCCGTTGAGGCAACACCCTCCTTCTCAGCAACACCCCCTCGCTCCCCGAGAACCCCAAACCGAGGCAACCCACGCAACACACCCCGCGTGGTCCTCCCACCAACCGCCGCCCATTCTGCATACGATAAGAACACAAGTACGGCCCTACCAGCAAGGAGTCCCCCAGATGCCGAACCCGTTCCACTACCGATCTGTCCTCAACAACCTCGCCCGACGCGCCGACGCGCCGTACCCGCCTCATGTCCGGGTCGCCGCAGCTTGCGCTCTCGCCCGCGAACCCACTCCGGGCACTGAACGTGCCCGGCTCGCCCAACAAATGCTCGCCGCAGCCAACCCCTACGAGCACGCCCGACACCTTCTCCGAGACCTCTACGACCGCGCAGGCTCACTCAGTCTGCCCTCCTTCGATGCCGCCGATCCGACCACCACGCAGCAAGACGACGCCGCTGAGGAAGACGACGACCCCCTGTAACCCGCCTCCGTTCTCTTTCTTTCCGCGTTTTCTTTTTTTCTGGGGGCCAACCGACTCCAGGCTTCCGCGCGTCCCCGCCCGTCGAGACGGACGCGGAGGCGAGCCGATCCACGCACAGGTCTCCTCAGAGACCTCAGAGAAAGGCCCGCCCCGTGCTTGACACGGGGGTGAGCCCCCCCTGAGACGACCTCGCCTCCCGCCGACCGTTGACCTCGACACATCACGCCCACGTCAACGAACGTTCGTGCGAATACGATGAGCGATATCCAGCAGCATTCAACCACTCAGGGGCGCATCATGAACCCGATCAGACCATCTGACATCACCGAGCAGTGCGTAGCGACTCGCCAACACAATCTGGCCGAATCTGCCCAAACCCAGACAGAATCTGACCAGATCTGACCAACTCTGACAACCCAATGCCAGAATTTCACGCCCACAGCGCCATACTCGCGCAATCCAGCCACAATTCTCGACGAACATCCCTCCCGTCGATCCGATCGCCGCTCGGTTGACTGCCGGCCCACGAGAAAGGAGCCGACGTCTGAACAGGCCCTAGACTGCCCACGTTCCGCCCGATGTTGACGGCATCAGCGGATTTCACGTGACGTTCTTGAGAGGAGCAGGCGGTGACCACCGACATTGATGCGACAGCAGGCAAGTACCTGCGCGACAAGTACGCCATCATCGGCGTCGGCGAGACGACCTACACCCGTGGCTCGGGCATGACCACCCGCGCCCTCGGCACCTGGGCGATCAAGAACGCGATGGACGACGCGGGTATACCCGCCTCCGAGATCGACGGAATGATGTCTTACTCCGGCAACGACTCAACGGCATCGCCGATGCTCGCCGGCGACTTGGGCATCCGGCTCAACTTCTACATGGACGTACAGGGCGGCGGCTCGTCGTCCGAAGCCCTGATCGGACTCGCCATCGGCGCGATCGAAGCGGGAATGTGCGAGACCGTCGTCGTCTTCCGTTCGATGAACGGCTACTCGCAGGTCAGAATCGGCGGCACCGGCGCTCGAGCCTCGGTGCCGGTCGGCGGCGACGCGCTGCACTCAGCCGCCTATGGCTGGTTCTCGGCAGGACAGAACTTCTCGCCCACCTTCATGCGCCATATGTACGACTACGGGACCACCCCCGAGCAGGTCGCGATGGTCAAGGTGATCCACTCCGAGCACGCCTCGAACAATCCCAAGGCCTACTACAAGCAGCGAGTCACGGTCGAAGACGTCGTCAACTCGCGCATGATCTGCAAACCGCTGCACCTGCTCGATTGCTGCGTCGAGACGGACAACGCCACGGCGCTGATCGTCACCTCGGTCGACAAGGCCTACGACTACGCCAATACCCCCGCCCGCATCCTCGGCGTGGCCGGCCGCGTCTGCAAGCCGCGCATCGACATGCACTTCCAGCACGGTCCGATCTCGACCGTCGCCGGCTACTACATCAAGGACCTGATCTACCGCAACGCCGGACTCGGTCCCCAGGACATCCAGTGCACCGGCGCTTACGACGCCTTCACCTTCACCTCGATGCTCCAGCTCGAGGACTACGGCTTCTGCGAGAAGGGCGAGGGCGGCGACTACGTCTCCTCCGGCATCATGCGCCTCGGGGGCGAGCGGCCCAACAACACCTCCGGCGGACACCTCTGCGAGGGCTACACGCACGGAATGAACATGATCATCGAGAACGTGCGCCAGCTCCGCGGCCAGGTCGACGACTATTGCCCGGTCGACGGCAATGGTAACAAGCAGCACACGTTCAACTACGCCGAACCCTCGGCGGGCGGTGGCTGCCGCCAGGTCCCCGATGTCGAGATCACGCAGAACCTCGGCTGGGCCATGCCCGGCACTGGATCTTCGCTGATCATGCGCAAGGGCTAGAGCGGAACTGACGAACAACGACGAAACCGAACAGGAGCCGATGATGCCGCAGGGCGATTACCTGGGAATGACCCTCACCGTTCTCGACCTCGACCAGGAGAACCTGGCCTACTTCCAACACTGCGCCGACCACGACTTCCACCTGCAGCAGTGCGCCAACGAGGACTGCGGACTGATCCGCTACCCGCCGGGCACGGCCTGCCCCTGGTGCTCGGGACGCGAGTTCAACTGGGTGCCGGTTGACGCGCGCGGCACGGTCCACTCCTACGGCGAGGTTCACCACGCCATTCAGCCCGCCTTCCGCGAGCGCGCGCCCTACATGATCCTGCTGGTCGAGCTCGACACCCAATCCGGCGTCCCCACCGAGCACGAGGCACTGCGGGTCGCCGGCAACCTGGTCGACGCCGACGGCAACTTCGCCACGCCCGATCTGGTCAAGCAAGTCGGCATCGGCTCGCGAATGCGAATCGTGTTCGCGGACGTCGCCGATGGCCTGGCTCTCCCGCACTGGACGCTCGACGAAGACGGAGAACAGCCGGACGCGCCCTGGCGCTACCCCCAGGAGGTCAACGGCGTCTAGGAACGGATCGCAGTCATGGCCAACACCGCAGTGCAACGTTTCCAGGGCAAGGTCGCCCTCGTCACAGGCGGAGCCTCCGGCATGGGTGCCGAGTCCGCGATCCGGCTGGCCCGCGAGGGCGCGGCCGTCGCGGTCGTCGGCCTGCCCGACGACCCGCGCGGCGACGATGTCGTTAGCCAAATCACCGACGCCGGCGGCCAGGCCGTGTACGTCGGCGCGGACATCTCCCACGAGGCCGACTGCGACGCCGCTGCACAGGCCGCGGTCGACGAGTTCGGCCGCATCGACCTCTGCATCGCCGCCGCCGGAATCTTGCACGCTGACTACGTCTCCGGCGAGCTGACGGAAGCTGACCTCACGCCCGACCGCTCTGCGGGCTACATCATCAACAAGCCGGTGGAATACTGGGAGAAAGTGCTCTCGGTCAACATGACCGGCGTGATGCTGACCAATCGAGCGGTTGCGCGCCGCATGATCGCCCAGGGCGAGGGGGGCGCAATCGTCAACATCTCTTCAGGCGCAGCCAAGATTCCGATGCCGGGAAACGCGGAATACTCCGTCTCCAAGACCGGCGTCTGGATGCTCACCCGAGTCCTCGCCCTCGAACTCGCCCCGCACAACATCAGAGTCAACACCGTCGCGCCAGGCGTGATCGACACCCCAATGGCGATGGCGCTCTCGCAGGACGAAGCCAGACGCGCCGCCTTCGAGCGTTTCGTCCCTCTCGGCCGCCTCGGCGAGGCCGAAGATATCGCCGAAGCCTCCCTCTTCCTCCTCAGCGACCAGTCCAGCTACATAACCGGCCAAATTCTCCACCCCGATGGAGGCCTCTTCACCGGCTGATCAATCATCCACTGCGCCCCCGCCCAGCCGTTGACAGAAGATGATGCCCAGCTGACGAGCGATTTACGTCAAGGCCCTAGCTTGCGCCTCAGTGAGCGGGAGTCTGCGCCCGCTCCCCATACCTGACGACCCGGCGCACTGAACTGGCGGGCCGACTGTGAGCACTCAAGACGTTGACATTGATGCCCTGGTACGCGGTCGGCGAAGTCCTCGCCGTTGGATCGTGCTGTTGTTGGTCATCGCCATAGCGGTCGCGGCCGTATTGGCCTGGCTCTTCACCAGGGGCGAGGAAGAAGCCGCGGTGTTCGAGCCGCAGCGGGTCACCGCAACGACTGGCCAGCTCACGACCACGGTCGAACTCTCCGGATCTGCTGCGGCGGCGCAGACGTCATCGCTCAGCTTCGCCGTCGGAGGAGAGGTCGCCGCAGTCGAAGTCGAGATCGGCGACGATGTGTCAACCGGCGACATCCTCGCCAGGTTGGACGGCAGCGACGCGGCGCGCCAACTGGAGACGGCAGAAGTCCAACTCAATCTCGCTCGGCTCCGACTCGAAGAGCTGCTGGAGAGTCCGGCAGCGTCCGAGCTGGCCGCCTCCGAGCGGGCATTGGCGACGGCCCAGGCGCAACTCGTGAGCGCGCAACTGGCCCTTGACCAGATCGACGATCCACCCGACGCCAGCGCCGTCGAGGCGGCGGAACAAGCTCTCGCAAACGCTCGGTCCCAGCTCTCCAGCTCCGAGCAGGCGCTTGCCCAACTCACCGGCGACGTCGATCCCGTCGCGCTGGCCAGAGCTCAGCAGGACGTCGCCAACGCCGCCTCACAGCTCTCGACCACGCAAGAGATTCTGGATGACCTGACCGACGAACCGACATCGAGAGAAACCGCATCGGCCGACCAGGCCGTGGCCAATGCGGCGACGCAGAGATCCAACGCCGAGGAAGCGCTGGATGATCTGATCGGCCAGCCGACGCCCGCCGAGCTGGCATCGGCGGAGCAGGCCGTGGCATCCGCCGCCTCCCAACTCGCCAGCGCACAACAGGCGCTGCAGCGACTGACAACCGAGCCGAGCATTGCCGACATCGAGAGCGCAAGATCGGCCGCGGTCCAGGCCAGAAACCCGGTCAGCCAGGCCGAGCAAGCCGTCGAGGACGCTGAAGACGCGCTCGAACTCGCGCACGAACGATTCTGTGACGACATCGTGGTGCTGCCCGAGATCTGCGATGCGCCGCCTCCCTTGCCACCGTCGGAGATCGATCGGTTGAGAACCAAGACTGAGAACAGCGGGAGCACGCTCGAGCGGCGTTCCAGAGACTTGGTCAACGCGCAGGCTGCCTGGGAGCAAGCACTCAACTCACACGAAGCGGCGGTGGCGGCTCTGGTCGCGGCAGAGGCGCGACTCGACGATCTCAGCGGCGTGCCGGACGAAGAAGAACTCGCCCAGGCGACCGAGTCCGTCGCCGCGGCAACCGCAGCGCTGGAAGCGGCCCAGGCGCGACTGGACGAGCTTCTCAGCCCGCCCAGCGAAGATGACGTCTTCCAGGCCGAACAGGCGGTCGTGGCCGCCACAGCCGGCCTGATCGCCGCTGAGGCTCAACGCGCTGAACTGGACGAACCGGCCGATCCCAACGACATCTTCCAGGCGGAACAGGCGGTCGCAGCCGCCCGCGCCGGTCTAGCCGCAGCGCAATCATCATTGAATGATCTGCTCGGCGATGTCGACCCCAGCGATCTTTACCAGGCCGAACAGGCATTGTCCGCAGCGCGGGCAAACCGTGACGCTGCCGAGGCGCGTCTCTCGGAGCTGCTGCAGCCGCCGACCGACGATGACATTCTCGAAGCGCAACTGGCGCTCGCCAGCGCTGAGTCCTCCTTGCGAGAAGCGCAAGCCAGGCACGAAGAACTCCTCAATGGGCCAACAGCAACGACCATCGCTCAGCAGGAACAGAACGTACGCCTGGCGGAAATCTCATACGAGCAGGCGCTCGCCACGATGGATGATCTGGTGATCAAGGCGCCATTCGACGGCGTGGTCGAGGAAGCGAACATCGAGCTTGGTGACCGCATCGGGGCTGGCGCCACGGCCTTCGTCGTTAGCACCCGCAATCAAATCGTGGTTGACCTGACTGTCACCGAGGCGGAAATCTTCGAGCTGCAAGAGTTACAGGTCGGCGTCGCCTCGTTCGATGCGATTGACGGCGCCCAGTACCCCGTGCGGATCAGTTCCATCAGTCGCGTCCCCAACATCGATCAGGGTGTGGTCACCTATGCGGTTGAGGCTGCGGTGTTGTCGCCGCTGGCAATCCAGGCGGTCCGCGACGACCTGCAGGCGCTTGGCGTCACGGTCCCAGAACCGCAGCGGGCCGGCGACCGGGACGGACAGGGCCAGGGCGGCGGGAACGCGGCGGTGGATCGCCAACAGGCAGCACGGTTCCAGGCCTGGCTGCAGTCCCTGGATTTGCCAGAGGGCACCAGCGTCCTGGACGTCGTTCGCGCGATCGCGAATGATGAAGAGCTTCCCGGCGGAGTCGAACTGCCGGAGGACTTCGAGATCACCGACCAGCAACGCGACCAGCTTCGCGCCCTGATCGCGCGGTTCAGCGGAGGAGGCGGAGGCGCAGCCGGCGGTACCGCCGCGGTCGGCGACGATCGACAGCTACCGGTGGACGGGATGAGCGCGACGGTCACGATCCTGACGGCGGTGCGCGACGATGCGGTGCTCGTCTCGAGCTCGGCCGTACGCCAGATTGACGGAGCCTTCTATGTCGCTGTGCCAACCGAGGACGGCGGTTGGGAGCGTCTCGCCGTGCAGATCGGAGAGAACGACGGAACGAATGTCGAGATTCTCTCAGGACTCGATGATGGCGCAACACTGCTGGTCGGCGTCGACGCCGAAGGCATTGCCTACAGCGCGACCCAGCTGCCCGGCGGAGGCGCGAACGGAGGATTAGGAAGCGGTCCGCCGGGAGGTGGTGGTGGAGGCGGCAGATGATCCGGCTCGACGGTGTTCGCAAGACCTTTACCGCGGGCGACACCCAGATTCATGCGCTCGACGGCGTCAGCCTCGAGATCCAGCGAGGCGAGTTCGTCGCGATCATGGGTCAATCAGGTTCCGGCAAGAGCACCATGATGAACATCATCGGCCTGCTCGATCGTCCTGACGAAGGGGCATATCTGCTTTCGGGTCAGAATGTCGCAACCCTCAACGAACACGCCCGTGCGCGTCTGCGTGGCACAGCCTTTGGCTTCGTCTTCCAGTCGTACTCGCTCCTGCCGCGAATGAGCGCTCTGGAGCAGGTGGAGCTCCCCTTGATCTACCAGGGCGTCCGCGACCGCAGGCGTCGCGCGGCCGAGGCGCTGGTCCGGGTCGGACTCGCAGATCGAATCGGACATAAGCCGACGCAATTGTCGGGCGGAGAACAGCAACGAGTCGCCATTGCGCGGTCCCTCGTAGTCGATCCTCTCGTGGTCCTCGCCGATGAACCCACCGGCGCACTCGACACGGCGACCGGTCACGAAGTGATGACCCTGCTCAGCGACCTGGTCTATCAGCACGGGATGACGATCATCCTGGTGACTCACGAGCCGGAAGTCGCGGCCTTCGCCGATCGCACGGTGCGGATGCGCGACGGCCAGATCATCGAGGACACCGGCGCCCCGAGCGATGCGAACGCATCGAGAGTCGAGCCGACGACATGAGCATGCTCGACGCCCTGCGGATTGCGGTGCGAGCGATCGTCGCCAATCGCCTGCGCAGCCTGTTGACCCTGCTCGGTCTGGTCATCGGCGTCAGCTCGGTCATCGCGCTGATCGCGGTTGGCCAGGGGACGCAGAAGGGCGTCAGCGATCAGATCCGCGGCCTGGGCACGGATCTGATCTTCATCGAACCCTCAGCGGCGGCGACCACCCAGCAGGGCGGCACCACTGCGTTGATCACGACGACGTTGACCCAAGCCGACGCCTACGCCATCGCCGCCAACGGCAACCCCGCGATCTCGGCAGTGACCTCGCACATCACCGGCGACACTCAGGCCATCGCCGGAGTGAACAACGTCGGCGCCGAGTCTGTCTTCATTTCTTCCAACTACGCCGAAGTCCGAGATCTCGATGTGGCAGTCGGATCGTTCATCGCCCCGCAGCACGATGACGCCGGCAGCCTCGTCGCAGTCCTCGGTTCTCGCGTTGCCGGGACCCTCTACCCGGGAATCGATCCCGTTGGCCAGGAGGTGCGTCTGTCCTTCCTCGCCGGTCGCGTGGTCTTTGCGTTCACCGTGATCGGCGTCCTCCAGGAAGTCGGCGGCGCGGCTGACGCTGATGACCAGGTCTTCGTGCCGCTCACCGGCCTGGCCAACCGCTTCCGTTTCCTCTACACCCCGACCGGAGACCTACGGGTCACCCAGATCGACGTCCAGGCCATACCCGGCGCAGACACGGAGGAGCTCAAGCAGCAGATCACGGACCTGCTGCTCTTTCGACACAACCGCACCGATCCGGACTTCACCGTCGAGAGCCAGGACGACCTCCTCGACGCAGCGTCGGAAGTGGCCAACACGCTGTCGATCCTTCTGGGCGTCATCGGCGGCATCTCGCTGCTCGTCGGCGGCATCGGGGTGATGAACATCATGCTGGTGTCGGTCACGGAACGAACCCGAGAGATCGGCATTCGCCGCGCCGTCGGAGCAACAGCGACCGACATCGTCAACCAGTTCGTCACCGAAGCACTCGCCCTCAGCGTGCTGGGTGGTGTGATCGGAATCGTGATTGGGGTCGTAGCGTCCTTGTTGGTCGACGGACGCACCCTCGGCGATCAGGAGATGACCACGGTGATCCAGGCCTGGTCGATCGCCGCGGCATTCGGCGTGTCCGCCGGTGTCGGTTTGCTCAGCGGCATCTATCCGGCCTGGCGCGCGACCGTGGTCGACCCGATCGCGGCCTTGCGGAATGAATAGCGGTCCGAGGAGCGCCAGGAGAGGCGGCAACGAGTATCTTGGCTCGGATTGGGAATGAGAACAGCATTCGCCCCGATCGCCAGCGAGGAGCCAGACCATGCCGCTGCCGCCAGAAGAGTCGCTGAACCGCTTCGAGGGTAAGGTCGCCGTCGTCACCGGCGGAGCCAGCGGCATGGGCCGTGAGTCGTCGATTCGGCTCGCCCGCGAGGGCGCCTCGATCCTCGTCGCCGGACTGCCCGACGATGAGCGCGGCCCCGAGACCGTCTCGATGGTCGAGGAGGTCGGCGGGCAAGCGGTATACGTCGGCGTCGATGTCACCAGGGAAGCCGACTGCGACGCGATGGCCCAGGCCGCGCTCGACCACTTCGGCCGCCTCGACCTTTGCATCGCCGCAGCCGGAATCTCTCACGCCGGCTACGTATCCGGCGAGGTGACCGAAGGCGAACCCCTGCTTGGCGGCTCCCATCGCCACGTGATCCACAAGCCGGTCGAGTACTGGGAGAAGGTCCTCGCCGTCAACCTGACCGGCGTCATGTTGACCAATCGCGCAGTGGCCCGCGTGATGCTTGCCCAGGGCGAGGGAGGCTCGATCGTCAACATCTCCTCCGGCGCGGCCAAAGCGCCGATCCGAGGCATGGCCGACTACTGCGTCTCCAAGACCGGCGTCTGGATGCTGACCCGCTGTATCGCCCTCGAATTGGCTCCCTCCAACATCCGAGTCAACACCGTCGCGCCCGGACTGATCGACACCCCGATGACCCTCGCCGTCACCACCGACGAAGAACGCCGCCAGCGCAGGATCGAGAGCATCCCGCTCAATCGTCTTGGCGAGCCCTCGGACATCGCTGAGGCCGCCCTCTTCCTGCTCAGCGATCAGGCTGGCTACATCACCGGCCAGATCCTCCACCCCGACGGAGGCGTCTTCGTCGGTAACTGAGCTGACCTGCGTGAGCGGGATCGCGCGATACGCTACATCCGATGCTCACGCTCGCCATCCAACAACTTCTGACCAAGAAACTCCGCTCAGCCCTCACCGTCCTCGGCTTCGGCGTCTGCGTCAATCTCTACATCGTCGTCACCACCGTGATGCGCTTCATCACCGAGGACCTCGACCTCCAGGTTCAGCGATTCACCGGCGTCCTCTTCGTCCAGTCGAAGGGCCTGACCGGGCTCTCCGGGATCGAGTGGCCGCCCATCTCTTCAACCATTTCGATGTCCGAGGCCGATCAGGTCATCTCGCGCCCCTCGGTCGATCAGGATCGCTCCACCAGGGTCTCCTTCGCCGCGCTCGCCCCGCCGCCCTATCCAACCGCGCCGCCCGAGGCGCTGCTCGTCGGCATCGAGGAAGGCAAGGAGGACGTCTTCCTCAACGGAGCCACAGCCATCGCCGGACTCTGTCGATTCCCGGCGCGAAACGGCGTCGATGCCGCCCCGCCGGCCATCCTCGGGGTCCTGGCCGCTCGCCACTTCGCCCGAGCCGCGACCGCTGTTACCGAGGTGCCCACGCCGGTCGGACCGCTCGCGCTCGCCGCCCTCGGCAGCAGGATCTCGGTGCGCGGCACCGAGTTCGAGGTTCAGGGCATCATCGAACCGGAAACCAACCAGCTACTCCGCTCTGCCGTCCTCGTACCGCTGGAGCATGCCCAGTGCGTGTTGCAGTCCCCCGACTCGGTCACGGCGCTCCTCGTCTCACCCAAGCGCGCCTCCGACATCGATCCGCTGCAAGAGGCGATCGAGTCGGAGCATGAGGAACTGATGGTCATCTCCGACCGCCAGCTCGCCGAGAACGCCCGCAAGCTCCTCGATCGCGTCAACCAGCTCTTCGATGTTGTCCGCTGGACCTCGGTCTCGGTCGCAGCGCTGCTCATCGCAATCGTGATGTTCGTCTCCGTGTTGGAACGAACCCGCGAGCTCGGCACCTTGCGGGCAATCGGCGCGCCGCGCCGATCCCTGCTCTCGCTGATCCTGGCCGAGTCCGCCGGCTTCGCCATCGCCGGATCGATGGTCGGCGTACCGATGTCCCGCGTGGTGATCAGCAAGGCGCTCGGTCCCGACGCCGCAGGTCTCCGTTCCCGAGAGATCGAATGGGGCGCGGCCGCCATTCTCAGCCTTTGCTCCATGGTGGCCGCCCTGATGCCGGCGTGGCGAGCCGTCCAGGTCGATCCGATCATCGCGCTTCGTTACGAGTAGCTACGAGTAGGCCTCGCATCATGAGCGAACAGCAGTCGCCGGCGCGGGCCGAGACCCCCGAGCAATCTCCGCCGCTCCTGTCGGTTCGCAACCTTGAGCGCATCTACCGTCTCGGCGAGCAGACGATTCACGCGCTCCGACCGCTCGACCTCGACATTCACCAGGGCGACTTCATCGCCATCGCCGGACCGTCGGGTTCGGGTAAGTCGACACTGTTGCAGCTCCTCGGACTCGTCGACTCGCCGACCGCCGGCGAGGTTCGAGTCCGCTCGCGCGCCGCCCACGACCTCGGGCGCGAGCAGCGCGCCGCGCTCCGGCTCGGCACACTCGGCTTCGTCTTCCAGGCGTTCAATCTGCTCCAGATGCTGACCGCTCGCCAGAACGTCGAGATCGCCCTCACCCTCGCCGGCTTCCCGCGACGCAAGCGGCGCCAGCGCGCCGAGGAGCTGCTGGCCGCCGTGGGTCTCGCCGAGAGACTCGAACACCGGCCTCTGCAACTCTCCGGCGGCGAGCGCCAGCGAGTCGCCATCGCCCGGGCCATGGCCAACGAGCCGGATGTGATCCTCGCCGACGAGCCGACCGGCAACCTCGACTCCCAGACCGGCCGCGAGATCGTCAATCTGCTCGAAGACCTGAATCGCGCCGGGCAGACGATCGTCATGGTGACCCACAACCTGGAGATCGCTCGCCGCGCCGGGCGGCTGTTTCTCATGCGGGACGGATACATCGACGAGGTTGACCCCGGCGATCCGACGGCGCTGGACTAGCCTTTACCCTGAGGCGAATGCCGACGCGGGCGTTGTCGTGCGCGTTCCGGAGGCCCAATGACCCAAGACGTGACACGGGACGCGACGCAGGACCTGGACCAGGCAGCGGAGTCAGGCTCTCACCTGCCCGACTTCTGGCCCGAGGCGCTCGAGGTGATCAAGAGCGCCCCGATCGGCCTGCTGGCCACCACCCAGGGCCGCCAGCCGCATGTACGTCCCGTCGCGCCGGCGTACGTCGATCTGGACGCCTACGTGCTCACTTCGGTCAGGACGCCGAAGCTGGAGCAGATTCGCAATAACGAACTCGTCGAACTGCTGCACTGGACCGTCGACTTCCGCCACCTCAATCTGGCCGGCGTCGCCGAGGTGACCGAGGACGCAGACGAGATCGCCGAAGCGGCGCCTCACTTCCCCTACGCCGTCGACGACTTCTTCGGCCCCGACATTCGCGCCCCCGCCTTGATCAAGATCGCGCTCCGGCGAATATCGATCACCACCTTCAACGACATCATCGCCAACAAGCAGCCCAGAGTCTGGCGCGCGCCCTCGTGACGCCGCCGGTTCAGGCCCTGGAGGACGAGGAGAGGTTTCCACCATGCGCATCGCACTGATCGGACAGGCACCCTTCGGCGCAGCCGTCTTCGAGCGGCTGGTCGAGGACGGACACGAGATCGTCGGCGTCTTCACCCCGCCCGAGCGCGAGGGCGGACGCCCCGACCCGCTGGCGCAGGCGGCCCGCGACGCCGGCATCACGCTGGTCCAGCCCCGGCGCTGGCAGCGCCGAGGCGTCGTCGACGAAGACGTCGTCGCCCAGTACGAGGCCACGAATCCCGAGCTCAACGTGATGGCCTTCGTCACGCAGATCATCCCCTCGCGCGTGCTGGACTTCCCACCCATGAACACGATCCAGTACCACCCCTCGATCCT
Source organism: Dehalococcoidia bacterium (assembly GCA_022822855.1). Taxonomy (GTDB): domain Bacteria; phylum Chloroflexota; class Dehalococcoidia; order Bin125; family Bin125; genus Bin125. The sequence goes on along the minus strand of JAJDYG010000016.1, from coordinate 1,429 downwards.
GCCAAAGCACCGCGGCCGCTCGGCGATCAACCACTCGATCCTCCAGGGCGACACGATGACCGGCGTCAGCATCTTCTGGGTCGACGAGGGCCTCGACACCGGTCCGATCCTGCTCCAGCGCTCCTGCCCGATCGGACCCGATGCGACGCTCAACGAGGTCTACCGCGAGTACCTCTTTCCGCTGGGCGTCGAGGCGATGTCCGAGGCTGTCCAGCTCGTCGAAGCCGGACAGGCCCCGCGCCATGTCCAGAACGAAGACGACATGACCTACGAGGGGCCGTGGGAGGGCGACATCGCCCGCATCGACTGGTCTCAGGACGCCCAGACCGTGCACAACTTCATCCGAGGCTCCGACCGGGCGCCCGGCGCCTGGAGCGAGATCGCAGGCCAGCGAGTCACCTTGCTGGCTTCGACCCGTTCCGACCACGCGGGCGGCGCCGCCGACCTCGCGGGAGGCGTCGCCGCGATCGACAGCAGCGGCATGACGATCGTTTGCGGAGACGGCGAATCCGTCACGGTTGGAACCCTGGCCGTCGGTCGAGACCGACAACCAGCCCAGGAGTGGGCCGCCGCCAACAACGTCGAAGTCGGTGCGGTCTTCGAACCCGCCCCCACCGAGTAACCCCATCCCCTTCCCATTTCCTCCCTCCTGGGGGAGGCGCCGCGAAGCGGCGGAGGGGGCCGCTCGATATTGGCAACCATCACCAAACAGCCGACAGATCCACACCCCTCCCCTTCCGATGCCCCGTGCTTGACACGGGGCCCAGAGCAGCCGACAACCGGCAACTGCGCCCTCGCTCTCGCCTCAGCGAAGCCAAGCCGCCTGTCCGCCCCTGCAGGGCACCCTTGCATCCCCGGTTCAAGCCAGGGGCAGGCAAGAGCAGGCATGATTCTCTCAGAGGGAGGTCTTGAGAGGGGAGGGAGCGGGCCCCCGAATGAATCGGGGGCTGTGGACGGGGGTTAGCCGGCGGCTTCGGGGTAGGCGGGGATGGGGATCTCCGGGGTTTTGGCGTTGGGGTCGGTGAGTCTCTCGAGGAAGTGGAGGATCTGCTCGTCTGATTTGCGTCTGAGGTGAGGGAACAGCTCGATCGCTTCGCTGATCACGGGGTCGATCTCGGGCTGTTGGGTGGGTTCTGGGGCGGTTTTTTCTTCTTCGGCCTCAGTTTCGACGATCTCCTGCTGTGGACTGGAGATCGTGGAATCTGGGGGTTCAATTTGTGAAAGTTTTGGGGTGGTTTCTGCTAGTTCTTGCGGGTTGTCCGGTTCTTCATCGAAGAGGTCGGGTTGGTCGGGTCGCTGCTCGGCTCGGCGGTGGACATCCTGGACGGTTCGGCGGATTTCTCGGGCGAGGCCGTTGAGCTGGGTTTCCTGGGCGTCTCGGGCGCGGAGGTACTCGACGGGGGTGAGTCGCTTGGCGTTGTCGGCGACG
>JAJDYG010000033.1 GCA_022822855.1 Dehalococcoidia bacterium | reverse complement strand
AACCTGGTTGCTCTGGGCCCCGTGTCAAGCACGGGGCGACGATCACTTCCGGTACTGCGATTGGCGTGGGCCGTTCTGACCCGCGTCGGCTTGCCCCAACATGGTTCGTCCCGCTGAAACAGAAGTGTGAACACGCCCTAGCAGTCGCTGCGCCGCCATTAGCCCACCGCGACGTCCCAGCGGTCGGCGCAGTTTTCGACGACCAGGTCGATGTCATCGGCGAGGATGAGGCCGTCTGCTGCGAGGTTCTCGGCGTCTTGTCTGACCCGAGCGAGATACGAGGCTCGATCTCCGTAGCGGGCCAGAATCTCTTCGCGGCTGAACCACTGGGTCAGGCCGACGAAGTGGCTGGTCAGGTCTTCGCCGCCGGTATCGGGATGGCGGGGATTCCAGCCTGTGTGGATTCCCAGGGGCTGGGTGAGATCGGGGAGGCGCAGACCTGCGGCTTCGTTTCCGTCCTCGTCGAGCACCGAGACGTAGCCCTGGTATTCGTCGCCTTCGACTGGCGGCAGCGTTGACCAGTCGACCGTGCGGACCCGTGAGAGACGATCCGCGTTGGGGGTCGTGATCCGATCGCAGAGCTGCGCCAGGACGTCGTCTCGTGTGGCGGCGGTGCCGCTGGCGAGGCTCGGCACGCTGGTCGGCGGCGGCTCGGACTCGCCTGCGGCCCAGCGGTCGAGGTTGACCAGGGCGGCCCGCATGAGCGGCGTCTGATCGACGGCGTTGTGGCGGTACATGCTTCGGTCGGCGGTGAGGTAGAAGCTGTCCAGGGGCTCGGCCTGGCCGGCGCCGTGCTGGGTGCAGGCGAGCAGGTAGTGTCGCGAGTCCGGGTGCTGGGGGATGTCCTCGCCGGTGGCGGGGTCGATGTCGATCAGGGAGGCGTCGCCGCGCCAGTACTCCCAGCTCGTGTTGGTCTTGACGACCTTGGGCGTGACTCCCTGCTCGTCGGAGCGCTGGAGCAGTCCATCGGTGGCGTCTGTCAACGAGTCGTCGCGCGTCACGTCGGCGAAGGGGAACTCGTGGATCGGACCGGCGAGGAAGAGCTGCGAGGGCTGCCCGTAGCGGCGGTTGAATTCGCCGCGGATACCTCCGGCGACGTGGATGTGCATGCCGTCGAAGGCCTTCTGCGAGAGGTCGTCGGGATTGCGATTGAGGCCGAGATAGAGCAGATGGCGGAGGAAGCGGCCGCTCTGCGAGATGCCGAAGCCGTGGACGCGGTCGTAGGAGCGCTGCCAGTTGCGGAGGAAGAGGGCGGCGTCGCGGAAGGCGAGCAGGCCGGCGCCGACGACCGGCGAGCGGTCGGTGGGGTAGACGACCTCGTAGATCTTGCCCGGGGTGAAGCCGCCGTCGATCCAGAGGTCGCGAGCGCTCGGGACGACGCCGTCGGCGGTCTGGCGAGCGAAGCGCCAGCGCTCGCGGGGGATCTCGCGGGGTTCGTCGTCCTCGAAGTCGCGCTCGTAGAGGCGGGCGCGGCCGTCTTCGTTCTCGGAGACCGGGTAGCCGGGCTGGCCCAGGTGCTCGATCGGCATCGAGGCGGCGGCCTCGCTGGGACGCAGGTCGGTGATCGCTTCGCCTGAGATCGACTTGCCATCGAGGCCGAGCGCCTCGGGCGCCTCGAAGTCCAGCAGCGTCTCCATGTCCGGCGTGTTCCACTGCCAGGCGACGGAGGCGACGCTGAATCCCTGGCTGAAGAGGAAGCCGTCGCCCGGGTGCAGCGGGTCGGTGAGCGAGAACTCGGGCGGGGTGCGGTTGAGCGCCCCGGGCAGGAGGCTGCGTCCCCGGTTGGGGACGTCGATGACGAGCGCGCCGTTGCCGGCGGACGGGTCCTGGGGGCGGATGAGCACGAGGTCGCCGCTGAAGCGGACGCAGCCGTCGGCGCCTCGGTTCGCGCACTCAAGATCGATGATGCGCTGGTGATCCTCGAGGGTCGGGTTGACGGCGTAGCGCAGCCGGGCGCGGATTAGCTCGAACGGTCCGGCCTCGCCGAAGGCCTGGCCATCGGCGTAGGGCGCCTGGTGGGTGATATCGATTCGTTCGACGGACATTGGCTACCTCGCTACATCGCGTGAGCGGCGTGGGTCTCGCCGCCCTCCGAAGGGTAGGCGTCGCGGCGGGTGAGCGCCGCCAGGACAGTGGGTCGCTGGTTGGTAGGTGGTTGGCCGAGAATTTTTCTTCGAGGCCCGCTGGGAAAAACGGGCACGAGACCGCGGAAAACACTGGGAATCGGCGGCCGAGGAGTGGTTAGAGGTGGTTAGGTTTGGTAGGTCCTGGTCAGTGTTGGTTGCCACATGCAAGCGGTTCGCGGGGAACGGCAACGGTCGCCGAAGCCAGAAAATCGGCTTGAGCCGCGCACACCGATCGATGGCGGGGGGTCGACTGAGGACGGCGCGGAAACTGGTCTGGGTGGCCATGTCTCGCTCTTGTGTGATTGGACGTAATCGTATCTATCATATCCGGACGTGAGTTCTGTTCCCGGGGTTTTGGTGTCGGCGTTCACGGATGGGTGGAGGGCTGGTCCCCGCTCGGAGGCGGGGACGGGCGGCAGTTACTTCTGGCATCTCTCGAAGTGGAATCGGTAAAGTGGATAGACGACCACTTGCCTGTCCTAAGACCGGCGACACGCTGGCCTCTTCTGACCGTTGATTCAGGACCGCAACACGATGTGAGCAGCGATCCTGCATTGCCTCGCTCGATAGATACTACGGCCTCACTCGCAGTTCGCGTGGCATTGCTAACATACTTGCCCATGTCAGCCATTCTCACTAGACTCAGGAGGACAGGTAACGGGAAAGAAACACCGTTATGGCTAGACCAAGCACTCTTATCAGGCTCTTCCAGAAGGAATCTCACGCGGACGACCTGATCGGTGGCACGGTCTTCGCCAATCAAGTTCGGACATTCAAAAGTAGTGAACCACAGGATCCTGCCATGCGGCTCGACGCAAATGAAGGGATCACAGTCAGATGGACCGGAAACGAAGGCGGCTTAGAACTGCTGCTTGAGCACTCTGGACTCCGCACTACCGAAGTTGAGGGGTTGCAAATCCAACCTCGTAGCATCGACCATCTCCATTTGTACTGCATGCTGGCTTCAAACGCCAACGGAGATTTCTCAGAGCGATGTCGCTCTTTCGGACATTTCGGAGTGATGATCACCGACGTCGATCGGTTCATAGAGCGCTTCAAAGCTGCAATGTCTGCTTACGCTGAGAAACACGAGCGTGACGTTTCACTGAGGTTTGGTCCGATTCGGTACATTGATCCATCGTTGCCACTCGACCTCGTCTCTGATATCGATTCATTAGCACGGAAGTCGACCGACTACGATTACCAGAAGGAGTTCCGGTTCATCATTGACTCCGGGGAAGATAGGTCCGGACCACTGATCCTGCAATTCGGGGACCTTTCGGACATAGCTCGACGCATCACCCTGTAGGCCTGCCCCCCAAGAGATGCCTGAGGAGGGAGTGCTCGTTGGCTCGTGAGACGGGCGGAACGTTTAGCGGCCCAGTTGAGAAGTCTCTTTCGGTTAGGCCTTGCGATCTGGTTTCCAGTCGCCTGACAAATGCTTGACAACGCGTATGGAGGACAGGAATGTGGGATGCCCGGTTACACGCATAGTCATCCGCTCGCACGGGGCATCTAGTATTCACCACAGTAGTCTAGGTTATCGCGAATGGGCACGTCGGATAGATTGCGAATGTCGAAGGTTAGGACGAGTCGCGCCCGATCGGGAGAGACGAAGCTTATCTTCATGACCGCGTGGCCTTGCAAATCATACCAAAGTGACTTGCCCTGATAAGTCACCACTCCTCCCCGAGAACCGGGGGTGCCATCTCCTACTCTGGGTTGATATCCATAACTCGGGCCAGTATCTTGCTCGCCTCCACCGAACGTAACGAACATGTAGCGTCCTGGTCCGGTCCTCTCCGGCCTGAGGCGTATGTTTGATCTCGACGTATCGCTCTGTCTGTAGGCGAACGCAACGGAGGTGAACTGGCTGTTGGGTTCGTCGACTTCGCAATAGAGGTTCAACTGCGCGCGGGGGTATGCCTGGTCGTTACTAGTGCCTTCCAATTTGATCCACGAACCGAATCGCCCATACTCCGGATTGAAGCCTGCCTCGTAGGTGACATGTCTATCGCGTGTAAACGGCACTTGGACAGGCAGGTCATCCCGCATTGCCTGAGCACTTGATGCCCTACCAAGTGTGCTGGCTGACTGACCGGTAGAGGCACCGGCCTGCTGGTTCGTGTCCGACCTGCGACCACCGCTCCCAGCTGATGAGGACCCGCTCACCGCTTCTGAAGCTTGTGAGTTGTCCCCCGTCTGGTCGCCAGCCTCTGAGAGGCTAGGCGGAGTCCCGCTGGCGCAAGCCCCCAACAGGAGGCCTCCTGCGATCACCGCACAAAGGAAGTAAGCAAGACGGCGCACTCTGTCCTCTCCCGTTGAATTGAGTCAGCAGCGACCGATAAGCGATCGTATCAGTGAACGTCACGACGAAGAGAGGGGAGCCCCCTCCGTCACTTCGTGACACCTCCCCCAGAGGGGGAGGTCTTTGATTCAGTCGAGGCCCCAGATTTGCTGGGCGTTTCCGCCGACGATCTTCTGGGCGTCTTCGATGGAGTCAGTGGCGTCGAAGACGTCCCAGATGGACTGCTGGGTGTAGCCGACTGCGCTTTCGGGGTGCGGGTAGTCGGAGCCCCAGAGGACCTTGTCGACGCCGATCAGATCGAGTTGGCGCAGGCCGGAGGGGTCCTCGATGAAGGTGGCGTAGCAGTTCTCGAACCAGTAATGGCTGGGCGGGTTGGCCAGCTTCGGGGTCATTTCGCTCTCGAACGAGGCGTAGACCTTGTCGCAGTCGAAGAGAGCGCTGGGCACCCAGGAGATGCCGCCCTCGGTGAAGATCACCTTGAGTCCGGGGTTGCGCTCGAAGATGCCGGCGAAGGCGAGGAGCGCGAAGAGGCGGCGGAAGGGCTGGAAGGCGACAACGATGGTTGTGGCCAGGCCGCCCTGTCCGCGGGCGTCGAAGGTCTCGCCAACGTGGAAGCTGAGGGGCAGGCCGGACTCGCCGATGGCGCGCCACATGGGCTCGAGGGCGCGGGCGTTGTAGTAGACCTTGGCGTGCGGCGGCGGCAGCGAGGGCATCAGCACGCCCTTGAAGCCGAGCGCCTTGATCTTCTGCAACTCGTCCTCGGTCGCTTCGGGATTCCAGTAGTTGAGCAGGGCGAGGCCGTGCAGGCGGTCGGGCTGCTCGGCGCAGAACTCGGCGAGCATCTCGTTGTAGGCGTCCATGCAGGCCTGGATGTAGTCGAAGTCCTCGTTGCGGATGACGCCGAGCATGCGCTGGGGGAAGAGGATTTCCTGGTCGACGCCCTCGCGCGTGATCTCTTGCACCCGGACATCGGCGTCCCACATTCCGGCGCGGCCCTCGATCATCTCGCTGGGCATGGCCGGGTTGTCGGTCGACTGGCCGTCGATTTCCATGTGGAAGCCGCGCTCGTTGAAGACGCCGCGCGGAGCGCGGTCGCGGTACCTGGCGGGCATCCGGTCGATGAACTCGCCGGTCTCGAGCCAATGGCTGTCGGCGGAGATGACGGTGGTCCCGGCGGGCAATGGCCAGGTGGTCTCGGGCAGTTCGCGCTGGCTGGGCCAGGGCAGGGGGCTGGTGCTGATGCTGCTCAGAGTCGTGGTCATGGGGCGTCTTTCGTCGAGATGCGGAGCTTGCTTGCAAGATAGCCCGTATGGGTGCTGAGTGAGGTGAGGCAGTTGGGCGGTTCTCAAGCCGGCCCCCTCCGTCACTTCGTGACACCTCCCCCAGAGGGGGAGGTCTGATGTCGCGGTAGCCTGCGCTCTATGGCTGTTGAAGCGACGACGTATGAGCCTCCTCCGAAGCGTCGCTGGCGAGTGTCTCGCATCTACTACGGCTGGTATGTGCTGTTTGGGATGGTGGTCGCGCTGGTCGTGGCCGAGGGCGTGACGATCGGGTCATTGAGCGCCTATACGCAGCCGCTCGAGGATCACTTCGGCTGGTCCCGGGCGCAGGTCTCGATGGGCTTCTCGGTCACGGTCGGGACGATTGGGCTGTTTGCGCCGTTCATCGGCCGATTGATCGATGTGGTCGGGCCGCGTCGTCTGATGCTGATCGGCGCGCCGCTGTGCGGCGCGGCGTTCGTCTTGCTCGCGTTCATGACGCAGCTCTGGCAGTGGTACGTGTACCTGGGGCTGTCCTCGCTGGCGCTGGGTCTGATCGCGTACATCCCGGCCCAGGCGCTGGCGGTGCGCTGGTTCGATCAGCGCCGGGCCGTGGCGCTGAGCATCATTGGCGCTTCCGTCTGGATGGGTCAACTGGTGATGCTGCCCCTGGTCCAGATCATCATCTCCAGTCTTGGTTGGGAGGACGCGTTCATCTACTCGGCGATGCTGGTCGTGGGCGCCTACATCGTGGCCTTCATTTTCGTACGTGACCAGCCCAGGGCCAACGAGAGCGACTCCGGCGCGACTTCCGCCCAGGATGGTTCTTCGGGGCCAATCGCGCTCAGCGGCTTGACGCTCGGTCAGACGCTGCGGACGCCGCTCTTCTGGGCGCTCGTCTTTGGCTTGATGCTGCTCTACTTCGTCGTCTTCGGCTGGATGTCGCAGGGCGTGCCCTATTACCAGTCGGTGGGATTCTCGGACACGTGGTCGGCGCAGATCGTCTCGCTGACGGCCGGCGGCGCGGTGGTCTGGCTGCTGACCGCCGGGTCGCAACTGGAACGATTCCGTCGGCCGGAGCGGATCGCCGCCGTCGGGGCGCTGTTCGTCTGCGGTTCGCTGATGGTGCTCTACGCCACCGGAGGCAGCATTCCGGGCGTCGGGGTCGCGGTCGTGCTGTACGTCGTTGGATTCGCGGCCACGCCACCGCTGGAAGCGCTGATGTTGTCGCGCGCATTCGGGCTGAAGAATTTTGCCACGATCATGGGCACGGCGTTCATGTTCCAGACGATCGCGATCGTCTTCTCGCCGATCATCGCCGGCAGCATCTACGACCGGAACGGGAACTACGACCTGGTGCTGATGATCTATGCGATCTGCGTTGCGGCGAGTTGCCTGGTCTTCCTGGTGGCGAGCCGATTGCCGCAGCCGTTCCAGCGAACATAGGGCGAGTTCACACTAGTCGCATTCCGCGTTGCCCCGTGCTTGACACGGGGCGACGATCGCGTGCGGCAGCGCGATTGTCGTGGGTTGTTCTGACCCGTATCGACCTGCACCAACATGGATCATCCCGCTGATACAGAAGCGTGAACACGCCCTCGGGTCGTCAGGTGACGATCAAGATCACCAGGGCGATGACGGCGAGAGTGATGAAGATGGCGTCGGGGAGCAGGCTGGTGCGTCGCGAGTTCATCTCGTCCAGCGTCTCTGTCGGATCGTTGCGTCTGGCTTGTTCGATTCCGAGAGTACGTCGGACGGATCGGCCCTGATCGAGGGCCGCGTAAGGACTGTTACAGGAGTGTCAACAGGGAAAGAGTGGTGGTCGGGGAGAGAGGATTTGAACCTCCGACCTCTTCGTCCCGAACGAAGCGCGCTGCCAGGCTGCGCCACTCCCCGACCGATTTAGCTTACTACCAGCCCTCACCAATTCGTGAACGAGCCGTCGCGCCGTTTGAGCATCGGCGCGTATCCGGTCGCGGGTTCTGGATACCTGGATGCAGCTTCGGCGTCGAAGCTGATCCCCCAGCCGGGTTGGTCGGTGGGTAGGGCGTGGCCGCGCTCGAACGGGGTCTGCTGAGGGAAGACATCCTGCAGATTCGTGCCCGGTTCCCTGGCCATCTCGAGGACGCCGGCGTTGGCCGCGGCCAGGGTGAGATGAGCGCCGGCGGCGGACGAAACCGGACCGAGCGGGTTGTGGGGCACGATCTGGATGTGGTGGGTCTCTGCCCAGCGGGCGACCTTGAGCGCCTCGGTGAAACCGCCGACCAGGCAGAGGTCGATCCGGGCATAGTCGATCAGCTCTTCTTCGATTGCCGTGGCGAAGCCCCACTTGGTGAACCACTGCTCCCCGGCGGCGAGCGGGACGCTGGTGCGCTCGCGCAGCCGGCGGTAGGACTCAGGCCGCTCCGAGCGCAGCGCGTCCTCGATGAAGTAGGGGCTCACGTCCTCGACCGCTCGGCAGTAGCGGAGCGCGTCGGGCAGGTCGATCCTCGTGTGGACATCGACGCAGAGTTCCAGCTCGGGGCCGAAGTGCGAGCGCACCGCTTCAATGGCGCGGATTGACTTGCGCACCGCGTCCGAGGGATCGAATGCCTCGCCGGTGGTCCCGCTGAATCCCCAGCGGGCGAAGCGCCAGCCGTCGGCGACGGTCCGCTCGATGTCCTCGATCAGACGGGCAGGGTCGTCTTCGCCCTCGTTGTGCGGGTAGCAATGGATGCGCTCGCGGACGAGCCCACCGACCAGGTTGTAAACGGGCTGGCCGAGCAGTTTGCCCTTGAGATCCCAGAGCGCGAGGTCGATAGCGGAGATCGCGGCGCAGTTGATCCGGTCGGCGGGGAAGAACGAGGCGCGGGCCATGAGTTGCCAGAGGTGCTCGGTGCGCATCGGGTCTTCGCCGATCACCAGCTCCGAGAACCGCTCGATCGCTGCCGCTATCAGTTTCTCTTGCCAGCTCAGGCCCGATTCGCCGACGCCGTAGGTGCCGTCGTCGGCTGTCACGGTGACGAACAGGTGCGGTCGCCAGGACATGATCGGGTAGATGTCGAGGCTGGAGATTTTCATGCGGCGGTCCTGTGATCTCTTCGCGGCGCAGTCGTCAAAGTCGAGCTGGCGCCTGTTCACACTAGCCTCATTCCGCATCGCCCCGTGCTTGACACGGGGCCCAGACCTCGATCTTCGGGCGGAGTAACGACGCGTCCCTCGGCTCAGACGCGGGGAGGCCAGATCCACGCACAAGCGTCAAGCTGAGGCCAACGTCATTCCGCGCGCGAACCTGGTTGCTCTGGGCCCCGTGTCCCCGCATCAAGTGCGGGGCAGGCAAGCACGGGGCGACGATCACTTGTGGCATTGCGATTAGCGTGGTCTGTTCTGCCCCGTGTCGACTTGCGCCAAGATGGAGCATCTCGCTGAGACCGGAGTGTGAACACGCCCTAGCAATCTGCTCCAACGCACAGGGGGCGAACAGGAACTGGATAGGCCGCGCACGAAAGGCTGTCAGCGGCGGTCGTCGCGGCCGTCGTAGATTGGCTCGTTCAGATAGACGTCGCCGTTTCGGATCTTGAGATTGAACAGGCACTTGGGATCGGTGCAGACCCAGGCCTTGAAATGGACTGCGGCGCCCTGCCCTCCGAAGTCTGAGAGGGGCACCAACACTCCCTGCTCGCACTGCGCGCACCTGGGAAATCCGCCTTGGATCACGTCCACAGCATCGCTCGCCATCGCCCCACTACTCCCTTGGGCCACGCCCGCTCACCGGCATCCACAGCACAGTCCCGCTCAGCAGCGGCCCACGATGTCCAGTCCGTATGTTAGCGGCTACACACTTGCGATTGCCAATGACCGGGCTGGGCCGGACCGATTAGCCGGTTGCGTGCCGGTCTTCGTCGCGCCACTGTTCGCGATGCAGCAGATAGTACTCGTATGCGTCGGCCAGAGCGAGCCATGAGGCTTCGATGACGTCGGGCGAGGCGCCGACGGTCGCCCAGGTGCGCTTTCCGTCGGTGGACTCGATCAACGCTCTGGTCTGCGCTTCGGTACCGGAGTCGGCGTCGATGATCCGAACCTTGTAGTCGAGCAGGGACACCGCCTCAAGCTCGGGGTAGGCCTGCTCCAGACCCTTGCGCGCCGCCCGATCGAGCGCGTTGACCGGGCCGTTGCCGTCGGCGGTGGTGTGAAAGAGCTCGTCGTCGACGCGGATCTTGGTCGTCGCTTCGGCCATCATCAACGATTCGTCTGCGCCGCCGTTGGCAACCCGGGCCGAAGCGGGTCGACGGCGCTCGATCACCAGGAAATCTTCGAGCTCGAACGGGGCCCGATAGTCCGGTCGGGAGCGAAGCGCCAACAACTCGAAGGAGGCCTCGGCGGCCTCGTACTGGAAGCCCCGTGACTCCATTTGCTTCACCTGGCCGAGCAAGGCGGTCGTTTCCTGGGGAGTGAGCGGCAAGTCGTGACCACGCTCTTCGAGCTTGACCTGGATGTTGCGGCGGCCCGACAGCTCGGAGACCAACACGCGGCGGTCGTTGCCAACTTCGGCCGGCTCGATGTGCTGGTAGTGCATCGGATCCTTGACCACGGCGGCGACGTGATAGCCCGCCTTGTGAGCGAAGGCCGATGCGCCGACGTAGGGAGACAAGCCGTTGAGCGGCAGGTTGGCCAGCTCGGCGACGAAGCGCGAGGCGGTCGTGATCTCCTGCAGCTGGTGGTCCTCGACCACGCGAAGTCCCATCTTGAGCTGGAGATTGGGGATGATCGAGGAGAGGTTGGCGTTACCGCAGCGCTCGCCGTAACCATTGAGGCAGCCCTGGACCTGGGTGACGCCGGCCTGAACCGCGGCGAGCGAGTTGGCGACGGCCAGATCGCAGTCGTTGTGGGTGTGGATGCCGAGCTTGGCCTCGGGCAGCACCTCGCGGACGGCCTTGACTGCCGTGATCACTTCGTCCGTCATTGCTCCGCCGTTGGTGTCGCAGAGAATCAGATACTGCGCGCCGGATCGCCAGGCCGTGCTGACGACGTTGAGCGTGTAGTCGGGATCCTGCTTGAAGCCGTCGAAGAAGTGCTCGGCGTCGAAGTGGACTTCGCGGCCGATCGAGGCCATGTAATCGACGGACTCGCGCACCATCGAGAGGTTCTCCTCACGCGAGGTGTTGAGCACCGTCTTGACCTGCGACGCGATGGCTTTGCCGACGAACGTGACGACCGGCGTCTCGGCTTCGCGCAGGGCGACGATGTTGAAGTCGGACTCCACGTCGGAGCCGGGCTTGCGCGTCCCGCCAAAAGCAACGAGCTTGGCGCGCTCCAGCGGCTGCGCTTTCATCCGCTCGAAGAACGCCTTGTCCTTCTCGTTCGAGCCGGGAAAGCCGCCCTCGACGTAGTGCATGCCCAACGAGTCCAGTCGCCGCGCCACCGTAATCTTGTCCTGCAGAGAGAAAGCAATGCCTTCCATCTGCGATCCGTCGCGGAGCAGGGTGTCGTAGAGGGCGATCGGAGAGTCGGTGAAGGTGGACATGAAATGAGGTTACAACTGATTAGTGCCGGAACAACCGTTGTCCTGTCAGGGCCATGACGATGCCGTACTGATCGCAGGCGTCGGTCGTGTCGCCGTCGGCGATTGAGCCGCCGGGCTGCAGGATGTGAGTCACTGCTGAGGCCTGGGCGCGGTCGACGTTGTCGCGGAACGGCATGAAGGCATCGTGGCTGAGCACGTTGCGGAACTGAGAAATCCATTCACGGCGCTGATCGTCGGAGAGCGGGCCCGGCCAGTTGGTTACCTGAGACTGCAGACGCTCGCGCTCGGGCTGCGAGATCTCGTTCCAGGCGATGTACTGCTCTCGTGCGGCGAAGCGGTCGGGGCGTTTGAGCGATGAGTCGAACTCAAGCCCGAGTACCTGATCGTGTTGCTGCAGCATCCAGCGGTCGGCTTTGCCGCAGGCGAGGCGCGAGCAGTGAATCCGCGACTGTTGGCCGGCACCCAGACCGATCACCTGACCGTCGGCGGCGACGCAAACGGAGTTCGACTGGGTGTATCTCAGGGCGATCGTGGCAACGAGCAGGTCGCGGCGGACTTCGTCAGGGAAGTCCGTCAGCTTCGTGACGGGATTGCTGAAGATGGCGTCGTCGATCAGCTTGTGATCGAGCGGTTGTTCCAGCCGAACGCCGAAGTGGTCGCGTGATTCGACTTCCGGCATCGGCGCCTCGGGATTGGCCTGCAGAATCAGGTAGCGGCCGCCCTTCTTCTTGCGCAGGATTTCCAGTGCTTCAGGCACGTAGCCGGGCGCGATGATGCCGTCTGAAACCTCGCGTCGCAGGAATCTGGCGAGCGACTCGTCGACCACGTCGGAAACGGCGGCGAAGTCGCCGTAGGCGCTGACCAGATCGCCGCCGCGCGCTCTGACGTAGGCGGATGCGACCGGCGAGAGTTCCAGGTTCTCGACCTCGTAAGCACGGGCGAGGCGCTCGGGGATCGGTAGTCCGATCGCCGCTCCGGCGGGCGAGACGTGCTTGAAAGAGGCGGCGGCCGGTTGGTCCAGCGCGTCCCCGAGTTCCCGGACCAGACTCCATGAGCTCATGGCGTCGAGCAGGTTGATGTAGCCCGGCTGTCCGTTGAGCACCTCGAAGGGCCACTCGCCGATGGCCGACGCCGTCGCCAGCGACTGGTGAGGATTGATGCCGTAGCGGAGCTGGAGCAAGTCGGCCATTGTCGTCAGGCGACCAGATCCTGGAGCGCGGAATCGATGTCCGAGAACTTGAACCGGTAGCCCAGATCGAGCGTCCGCGTGGGCAGGATGCGCTGGGACGCGAGCAGCACGCTCGCGCCCTCGCCGAGCATCAGCTTGAGCGCCAACGGCGGCACCGGCATAAGCGCCGGACGACCAAGGGCGCTGCCGAGCGCGCTGGAGAACTGGCTGTTGCGGACCGGATTGGGGGCCGTCAGGTTCATCGCCCCTTCGACGTGGTTCTGTTCCAGCGCGTGGAGGATCGCACCGACGGCGTCGTCGAGATGGATCCAACTCCACCAGGCGCGTCCGAGTCCGATCGGTCCGCCGAGGCCGAGCCGGAACGGGAAGAGCAAGCGCGGCAGCGCGCCGCCCTCGTTGGCCAACACGATGCCAAACCGCGCGTTGACCGTTCTGATTCCGGCGCCCTGAGATTCCGCCTCCCAGTCGACGCAGAGCTGCGCGAGAAAATCGTCGCCGGGCGAGGCGGCCTCGGTCGATTCCCGCTCGACCTGATTGCCGTAGTAGCCAATGGCCGAGGCGCTGATCAGCACCGCCGGCTTCTCGCCCGACGCCTGGATCGCTTCGACGACCTGGCGCGTCGTCTCGATTCGACTGTCGCGCAGCGCCGCCTTACGGGAGCTGTTCCAGCGTTGGTCGACGATGCCCTCGCCGGCGAGGTGCACCACGCCGGCCGCGCCCGAGACGGCGTCGGCCAGACCGTCCCAGTTTGTCCAGTTGACTCCCGAGAGCGCAGTGTGGGCGCGGGGATTGCGAGAGACGGCGGTCACGCCGACACCTCGGCTGCGCAGTTCCTTGACGAGCGCGCCGCCGACCAGACCGCTCGCGCCGGTGATGACTACGTGCATGATCTGACTCCCGTCGTCCCTGAGCGAGCGGCCTGGGTTGCCCCTCAGCCGCCCATGTTTGGCCGCACCGGATCGAGTCCGTGCATGCCGCGGATCAGGTTGATCTCGCCGCGGTGCCCGTTGAGGTGGGTGCAGAGGTGCAGGGTGATTGACTGGCCAAGCGTCTCGGTGGCCTCGCCGAGCTTCACTTCACGCGACAGGTCGTCGTCGCTGAGCGAGTCGAGGAAGGCGTGGGTCGATTCGTTAACCGCGTCCTGATAGGCCCAGAACGCATCCATGTCGCCGATCGCGACTGAGGAAGCTTCCTCGGTCGACTGGCCGGTGCCGAAGCCGCGCTCGGGCAGTCCGGTCTTCTCGGCCCAGTTGCCCTCGCGCCAGATCTCCTGCTTGCCCTGCCAGGCGCCCTGAACCAGCAGATCTTCAACGCGCGCCGCGTGCCACAGCACCCAGGCGACCGAGTGCGATTCTCCGTCGGGGACGAAGTGAAGCTGCTCGGCCGTCTGTCCGGTGCGGGCGTCGCGGAAGCCGCCGTGGATGAAGCTCAGCATGTCCTTGATGTAGCCAACGGCTGAGGTGCTCATGTTGCCGGTCCTTTCGGCGATTCTTCTGAGTCGTCGTCTTGCGGTTCGGTCTCCGAGTCTGGCGGCTCGGAGTTGGCGAGCAGATCTTCCAACTGCTGCATGATCTTCGGATCGAGCGCCGGGTTCTGATCGTCGGTCTCGTCTGTCGGTTCGGCTTCGACTTCAAGCGCATCGGCCTCGAATCCGAACGCCCGCGACAGCTCCTGGGCAACTCTCGGGTCGAGACCACCGGCCTCGGCGAGGCGCTGGGCCAACTCACGCAGTTGGTCCTCGCTCACGCCCATCGAGGTCAGCGTCTCGCGTACAAGTCGCTGGACCTCCTCGTGATCCTGTCGGATCAGGGCGTCAGCCAGTTCGAGTTGAGTCTCGATCGCGCGGAACCCGACGCGTCGCTGGGCCTCGTCGCGCTGAAGCAACGTTGACATCAGACGCGTGAAGAGCGTGGTCGTGCGGGCGATGCGCATGCGGTCGTCGGGATGCTCGGGGAACTCGCCGGTGACGGAGACTTCGAATCCCGTGTTCTTGTCTCGGGCGACGTATTGTTCGGCCATGACTCGATGTTACGCCTGTCAGTCCTGCGCCGCCGACGCCAGGAATCCGGAGACCGCGTCGATGAAGCCGGGCGTGTTCTGCGAGTGAACGTTGTGCCCACAATCCGGCACTTCGACGAGCTGTGCGTTGGGCAAGTCCTCGACAAACCGCGCGGCGGCGTCCGCCTCGAGGATGTTGCTGGACTCGCCTCGCACCAACAGGGTCGGGCCATCGAACTGGTGGAAGCCGTCGGCGACATCGCGGCGGTCGGCGGCGGGCCGGCGGAAGCCGGGGTCGTGCAGGATGCGGTCGGACTTGGAGACGTACTTGCCGTCGGATCGGTGGACGAGGTTGTAGCGGGCGGTGCGCTCCATGTGCTCTCGCGAGCGGAACGGATCGTAGGCGGCGACACGGTCGATGAACTCGTCGAGATGGTCGAACTCCACATTGCGGACGACGAAGTTGCGAATCGCCTGGGCACCGCGTTGGGAGACCTCAGGCCCGACATCGACCAGGACGACAGCACGCGGCAGCGACGGCTCGCGCGCCGTCAGGCGCATGGTAACCATGCCGCCCATCGAGTGTCCCATCACAATCGGATGCTCGATGCCGTCCTCGTGGATCAACTGCAGCGCGTCCGAGGCCATCTGGTCGGGACCGTAGTCGGCGTCGCGGGCCCATTCCGAGTCGCCGTGGCCGCGCTGATCCGGCGCGATGATGTGGAATCGATCGGCCAGATGCAGCGCCACCAGATCCCAGCTATGGGCCGACTGATTGCCGCCATGCAACAGGACGATCGTCGGATGGGCCGGGTCGCCCCACTCGAGCAGATGCAGCCGGAGGTGATTAATCACCTTGTTGCGAGAGACGTAGCGAACCTGGTTGGAGTGCGAGATGCCGAGGTCGGCTGCCGATTCGCAGAGGGAGGCGAACTCGTCGGTCCCGGTCAGATCAACGGCGTCGGCGGTGGGAGCGAAGGTGTTGAGGTAGGGCACGGGCAGGACTTCTCGGTCTGTGCTGGACGTACTGGGGCAGTCTATCGCGGGAGGTGGCTAGCCTAATCTCCAATCATCAGCGTCAGCATGAGCATCACAGCAACAGGAGCAGAGCATGACATTCGCGCATCCGGAGTACCTGGTCTCGACGGATTGGTTGGCGGAACACCTTGAGGATGACGACGTTCGCGTCTTCGAGTCGACGGTCTTCCTGCGTCCCCGGGACGGCGGCGGCTACCGGGTCGAGTCCGGTCGGGCCGAGTACGAGTCGGGACACATTCCCGGCGCGGGGTATCTCGATCTGCAGGCTGACTTCTCCGACAACAGCCAGCGCCTGCGCTTCATGATGCCGTCGGCCGACGCTTTCGCCGAGGCTGCCGGTCGGCACGGCATCTCGGACACGTCCAAGCTGATCCTCTACGACCGCCTCGGCTCGATGTGGGCGGCGCGACTGTGGTGGATGTTCCAGTCGATGGGTTGCAAGAACGCGGCCGTGCTCGACGGCGGCTGGCGACGCTGGAGCGATGAAAACCGCGCCGTTTCGACCGACGAAGCGAGCTACGCACCGACGACCTTCACTGCCAGCGCCGACCTCGACCGCTTCGCCGACCTCGATGAGGTCAAGGCGTTCGTCGAGTCGGGCGGGAGCTGCCTGATCAATGCGCTGGGACGAGACCAGCACTCGGGCGCGGACGAAGGCCGAACCTACGGCCGAGCCGGCCACATCCCGGGCTCGAGCAACGTGCCGGCGATGGAGTTGATCGATCCCGACACCGGCCTCTACCGACCGTCCGGCGAGCTCGCCGAAATGTTCGCCAGCGTCGCACCGGACAAGTCGCAGCGGGTCGTGACCTACTGCGGAGGCGGCATCGCGGCCTCCAACGACGCCCTCGTTCTGAGCCTGCTCGGCTACGACAACGTCGCCGTCTACGACGCGTCGATGTCGGAGTACGCCGCCGACGAGTCGCTGCCGCTGGTCGTGGACTGAGCGATCAGTCCAGGTCGAAGCGGTCGAGGTTCATCACCTTATCCCATGCGGCGATGAAGTCGTGGACGAACTTCTGCTCGGCGTCGCTTGAGCCGTAGACCTCAGCCAGGGCGCGCAGTTCGGAGTGTGAGCCGAAGATCAGGTCGACCCGCGTCGCGGTCCAGCCGTTGCGATTGCTCTGGAACAGTTCGTCGGAGCCGTTGACGGCGGTCCACTCGGTGCTCGGATCGAGCAGGTTGACGAAGAAGTCGTTGCTCAACGTTCCCGGCCGATCCGTGAGCACGCCGTGTGACGAATGACCGGCGTTGGCATCGAGGACACGCATGCCGCCGACCAGCGCGGTCATCTCGGGTGCGCTGAGCGTGAGCATCTCCGCTTTCTCAATGAGCAGTTCCTCGGCCCGGCCGCGACGCCAGGTCTGGAGATCCTGGCGCAGGTAGTTGCGGAAACCGTCGGCTTTTGGTTCGAGGACGGCGAAGGACTCGGCGTCCGTCCATTCCTCCGACGCATCTGTCCGACCGGGTGTGAACGGCACTGACACGTCGTGTCCGGCATCCGATGCTGCAGCTTCGACCGCTGCGCAGCCGCCCAGGACAATCAGGTCGGCCAACGAGACGCGCTTGTTGTCGGCGCGCGAGTCGTTGAACGCGCTCTGGATACCCTCCAGTGTCTCGAGCACGCCGCCCAACTCGGCCGGATCATTGACCGCCCAGCTTCGCTGGGGCTCGAGCCGGATGCGGGCGCCGTTCGCGCCGCCGCGCTTGTCGGTGCCGCGGAATGACGCCGCCGCGCCCCAGGCGGTCCCGACCAGTTGCGATCGGGAGAGTCCGGAGGCGAGCACGTCGGCCTTGAGTGAGGCGATCTCCGCGGCGCCGATCAGTTCGTGATCAACCTCGGGCACCGGGTCCTGCCAGAGCAGCGGCTCGCTCGGGACGAGCGGCCCCAGGTAGCGGGCACGGGGGCCCATGTCGCGATGGATCAGCTTGAACCAGGCGCGTGCGAAGGCATCTTCGAGTTCGGCGGGATTCTCCAGGAATCGCTTCGTGATCGCTGCGTACGCAGGATCCTCGCGCATGGCGAGGTCGGTGGTCAGCATCATCGGAGCGTGGCGGATGTCAGGGTCGTGCGCGTCGGGAACGGTTGCGACGGCGGCGGCGTTCTTGGGGGCGAACTGGTGCTTGCCGGCCGGGCTTTTGATCAACTCCCACTCGTGGTTGTATAGGTTCTCGAGGAACCCGTTATCCCACTCGGTTGGCTTGTCGGTCCAGGCGCCCTCGATCCCGCTGGTGATCGTGTCAGCAGCCATACCCGACCCGTGGCTGCTGTCCCAGCCGATGGCCTGCCGCTCGATGCCTGCGCCCTCAGGGTCTGCGCCGACGTGCGATTCGGGCGCGGCGCCGTGCGCCTTGCCGAACGTGTGACCGCCGACGATCAGCGCCACGGTCTCCTCGTCGTTCATCGCCATGCGCATGAACGTGCGGCGAATGTACTCGGCGGCCATGGACGGATTGGGCTCGCCGCCCGGACCCTCCGGGTTGACGTAGATCAATCCCATGTGGTCGGCGCCGAATTGTTCGTTCAGCACACCGTCGCCGTCGTGCCGCTCGTCGCCCAACCACTCCCCTTCCTGGCCCCAGTCGGTCTCGTCGGCCTCCCAGGAGTCGGGGCGTCCAAAGGCGAAGCCGAAGGTCTTGAAGCCCATCGACTCGAGCGCGCAGTTTCCGGTGAAAATCAGCAGGTCGGCCCAGGAAAGTTGCTGACCGTACTTCTGCTTGACCGGCCAGAGCAACCGACGCGCCTTGTCCAGGTTGGCGTTGTCGGGCCAGCTGTTGAGCGGTGCAAAGCGCTGTTGACCCGCTCCGCCGCCGCCGCGCCCATCCGAGATCCGGTAGGTGCCGGCCGCGTGCCAGGTCATGCGAATGAAGAGCGGCCCATAGTGGCCGTAGTCTGCCGGCCACCAGTCTTGCGAGGTTGTCATGACCGCTTCGATGTCCTGCTTCAGCGCCTCGACATCGAGCGACTTAACCGCCTCGGCGTAGTCGAAGTCCGTCCCCATCGGATCGGATGCAGGGGTGTTCCGTCGCAGGGGCTTGAGGCTGAGCTGATCGGGCCACCAATGCTGATTCGTGGTCACGTCGTTGGTCCCTTCAAGGGCGCGCGAACGCGCCTCGCCGAGCGCCGAACTCCGTTCCAGCTCACCGAATCGCGCGGCGCTGTCGGCACATCTTCTCTGGTTTCACGGTAGTTCAGCGTATCATCGCGCCAGTTCGGGTCAGTCGTCTTGCTCCCGCAGCAGACCGCTGCTCGGACTGCGATTCGACGGTGCAGCCGGCGCGATGTTCAGTGCGACACTAGTCCCCACCTACCGCCCTTCGCCCCGCCTCGCAACGCTCGATGAATCCGACCGTCTCCTCGATGAACCGCTCCGACTCCGTGATCAGCGGAGCGTGCCCGGATTCCTCGAACGTCACCAGCGTCGCGTCGGGGATTTCCCGGGCCATAAACTCGGCCGCCGGGTGCGGACAGATTGGGTCGTGCCGCCCGGGGAACAGCGCCACCGGGATGTCAATAGCCGCGAGCGTTGCTTCCAGGTCGCACGTCGCCCGAGAATGCTGGGAGCCTTCCCAGCAGGCCTCGGTCGAGGGACGAAACTGCTGACCCCAGACCTCGCGAGGCGGAGCGTCCTGATTGGGCGGTGTCAGAGGCTGACCGCCAAAGTTCGGCGACGGCGGTCCGGCGACGAGAATGGCTTGACCAACCCGGTCGGAACCATGACGGTCCAGGTAGGCCAGCGTCGTGCGGACGCCCAGGGACCAGCCCATCATCGTGACGTTATGGTAGCCGCGCTGTTCGATGAAGGCGGCCTGGTCGTCAGCGAACTGTTCGATGCTGTACAGCGACGGATCGTCCGGCGACTCGGACGGCGGCCGTCCGCGATGATTCAGGGCCGCGCAGCGAAAGCGATCGGAGAGCGCATCGATCAGGTCGGCCCAGAGCGACGCATTGCCCTGCGTCCCGTGGACAAAGACGATCGTCGGCGCGTCGGGATCGTCCGGTCCTTGCTCGTGATAGAAGAGTTGCAGTCCGTTGATCTCGGCGAATGGCATGGAGGCGGCGTTTCGTTACGATTCCACTGTCGTCATTAGGGAGCATGCTATGACCCACATCTGGGAGTTGGACACGCCC
This sequence comes from Dehalococcoidia bacterium, assembly GCA_022822855.1. Lineage (GTDB taxonomy): Bacteria > Chloroflexota > Dehalococcoidia > Bin125 > Bin125 > Bin125. The sequence goes on along the minus strand of JAJDYG010000033.1, from coordinate 219,702 downwards.
GCGCTGCTTGTGGATCTGGACGCGCTCGAACACAATGCACGCCTGATGGCGCAACGATGCGCCGACGCCGGCATCGCCTGGCGACCGCACGTCAAGGCCTGTAAAGCCCCGGCGATGGCGCTGCGACTGCTCGAAGCAGGCGCGGTCGGCGTGACCTGCGCCAAGTCCTCGGAAGCCCTGGCGATGGCGCAGGGCGGCGTCGCCGACATCCTGATCGCCAACGAAGTCGTCGGCGAGCAAAAGGTCTCCCGTCTGGTCGAAGTGGCAAAACTGGCCACTCTCTGCGTCGCCGTCGACGACCCGGCCAACATCCGCGAAATCTCCGCCGCCGCCGACTCGGCCGGAGTCACTATCGACCTGCTGGTCGACATCGACGTCAACCTGCACCGCTGCGGAGTTGACCCCGAACAAGCGCCGGCTCTCTGCGCGCTCATCTCGGACCTCCCCGCCGTCCGACTCCGAGGCCTCATGGGTTACGAGGGCCACGTGATGGGACTGCCCGATGACGAGAAAGAGCGCGAGACCGCGGCTTCCGCCTCGATTCTCAACGAGGCCAACGAGCTATGCCGGGCAGACGGCCACGAGATCGGCGTGCTCTCGGGCGGCGGCAGCGGCAACTATCGATACGTCCTCCAGCAAGGCGTGCTCAATGAGCTGCAGGCCGGCGGCGCCGCGCTGATGGATCTGACCTATGAACTCATGGGCGTCGGCGGCCACCGACGGGCTCTCAGCGTCGTCTGCCAGGTCGTCTCAGCCGCCAACCCTGAGCGGGCCGCCGGAGATGCCGGCTGGAAGTCGACCGGCCGGCACACCGGTCTGCCCTCGGTGATCAATCCTGAAGGCTGGGAATGCGTCGGACTCAGCGCGGAACACACCCACTTCGCACGCGAAGGAGGCGAGCCGCTCCAAATCGGCGACCGAGTCGAGATGATCCCGCATTACTCCGACAGCACGGTCCTGCTGCACCGCACGCTGCACGCCCATCGAGGCGGAGTCGTTGAGGAGGAATGGGAAATCAGCGGGTCGGGCGCGCTGCAGTGAGAGTCAGGCTTACCGCCGAAGCAACGGAGTCACGCCAGCCAGCGCGAACTCCTGGTCGGCGGTCAAGATCTCGCTGATCCCGAAATCACGCATGATTTGAATCGAAACGCAATCCTGGAGGCTGAGGCGCGTGTAGCGGAACTCGCCGTCGTAGAGATCGAGGGCTGCCCCCACCAAAGCCTCCGTATGCGTGACGATGGAGATGGATTCGTCTCGCCCCATACTGCGAACCGCCGCCACAGCTTCGGCTCTCGTGCGCTCTCCGTAGCGCGAGACGTGGGCGAGAAACTCGTGGAAGACGCCGTGACTGGTGAATCTGCGTCGTTCTCCGACGTTTGCGTCCGCTGCGATCGCCACACGATGCCACTGATCATCGACAAGCAAGAGGCCGACCAGATGAACGGTGTCGACGAACACCGGCTCCCGAGAGATCATTCAGCCTGGGCTTCATCGCGAGGAATCAGAGACTGGTCCATGTACGCAACCAGTTCTTCGTAGCCCGGATCGCCCGGTCCAATCCCTCGACCTCGGAAGTGCTCTTCGAAAAAGGACTGCTTCGGGTCAACCTCGTAGCACGACTCGTACACATCGCCTCGATACTTGAACTTCCGGCAGCGGTACGTCCGACCGTCTTTGACGACCTCGTACTCATCCGTCAGATACGTCGGCGGCGAGGTTTGATAGGTGGGTTCGGTTGTCGTCATGCTTCGCCTCAGGGACAGCCTACTCGCGCTGCTCTGACTCCGCTCCTCTTACGATACCCTTCAATCGCCGAGCGGGAGGAGGCAGACCGATGCTGTTATCGCCGTATCGAGTGTTGGATCTGACCGATCAACGAGGCATGCTGGCCGGCCAGATCCTCGCCGACCTGGGCGCCGATGTGATCGCGATCGAGCCGCCGGACGGCTCGCCAGCGCGCTCGGTCGGACCCTTCGCCGGCGACGATCCCGGGGCCGACCGCTCCCTCTTCTGGTGGGCCTACGCGCGCAACAAGCGAGGCGTCACCTGCAAGCTCGATCATCCCGAAGGCAAGGCGCTCGTACACCAGCTCGCGGCCGGGGCCGACTTCATCCTCGAATCCTCCGATCCCGGCGTCATGGCCGCCAGAGGGCTGGGATACGACGACCTCGCAGCCGGTCACGACACCCTGATCTACACCTCGATCTCGGCCTTCGGACAGACCGGTCCCAAGGCCGGCTACCAGGCCACCGACCTGATCCTGATGGCGGCCGGCGGACCTCTGATCCTCTCCGGCGGCGCGGGAGAAGCGCCCGTCCGAGTCTCCGTGCCCCAGGCTTGGTCCCACGCCTCAGGCGAGGCGGCGATCGCGGCCATGATCGCGCTGCGCGCCCGCTCCGCTACCGGCCGCGGACAGTACGTCGACATCTCTGCCCAGCAATCCGTCGCCGCCGCCACCATGTCCGCCAACCTGGCAGCTTCGATCGGCGCAGCCGAGACCGCCCGAGTCGCCGGCGGCATGGCCGTCGGACCCTTCACCGGCAAGCTGATCTGGGAGGTCGCCGACGGCTACATCTCGCTGACCTTCCTTTTCGGCGCAGGAATCGGACCGTTCTCGCGCCGTCTCTTCCAGTGGATGTACGACGAAGGCGAATGCACGCAAGAGGACCGCGACCTCGACTGGATCGGCCTCGGCGCCGAGTTCATCTCCGGCGCGCGACCGCTCTCCGAGTGGGGACGGCTGATGGAAGTCGTCGGCGAGTTCCTCAGGAAGCGCACACGAGCCGAGCTGTTCGAAGAAGCCCAGTCGCGCTCGCTGCTGATCGTCCCTGTCACCACCGTCGACGAAGTCGCCAACTCGGAGCAGTTCGAAGCCCGCGACTTCTGGCGCGAGCACGAGATGCCCGGCTGGCCCGAACCCGTCCGATTCCCCGGACCCTTCGTCAAACTCTCGGACAATCAGATCGAGTACCAACGTCGAGCGCCAACGCTCGGCGAACACAACGCCGAGGTCTACGCAGAACTCGGCCTCGACGAAGACGCGCTCAACGACCTGCGGATACGTGGGGTGATCTAGATGACGACCACGAAGAACTCACTGCCGAACGCGCCCGGCATCCCGACCGAGGGCGCGCTCGCCGGACTCAAGGTGCTCGACCTGATGTGGGTCGTCGCCGGCCCGACGGCGACCCGCGCCATGGCCGACTTCGGCGCAACAGTCGTGCGCATCGAGTCCGCCAACCGCATCGAGACCGCGCGGGGCATCGGCCCGTATCACAACAACGGACAGGGCCCCGACCACTCTGGTCTCTTCGGCAACATGAACATCAACAAGCTCGGACTCTCGCTCAACCTGGGCACTACCGAGGGACGCGATGTCCTGCTCGACCTGATCAAGTGGTGCGACGTCCTCACCGAGTCCTTCTCACCGCGCGCGATGCGCGCCTGGGGCATGGACTACGACTCGCTCAAGCAGATCAAACCCGAACTGATCATGCTCTCCACCTGCCTCTTCGGACAAGAAGGACCGCTCTCACGGGTCGCCGGATTCGGCACCATGGGCGCGGCGATCGGCGGCTACATCGCCCTCGCGGGCAACCCCGGCGGCTCGCCGATTGGGCCGTACTCCGCCTACACCGACTATCTCTCCCCCCGCTTCGCCCTGCCCACGATCCTCGCCGCGCTCGATCACCGCGACCGCACCGGCGAGGGCATCTACATCGACCAGGCCCAGGCCGAGTCGTCGCTGCACTTCATGAGCACCGCGCTGCTCGACTACACGATCAACGGCCGCGTGCCACAGCTCGTTGGCAATGCCGATCCGGTCATGGCCCCGCACGGCTGCTACGCGGCCTCCGGCGAGGACGACTGGGTCGCCATCGCCGTCCGCGACGACGGTGACTGGGCCAACCTCTGCTCGGCCATGGGCCAGGGCGAGCTGACCTGCGACGATCGCTTCGCCGACCTCACCGCCCGCAAGGCCAACGAGGATGAACTGAACGGGATCGTCTCAGGTTGGACCTCGGAACACGGAGCGGTCGAGATCGAATACATGCTGCAGGCCTTCGGCGTGCCCGCCCACGCCGTCTCGAACAGCTCCGCCGCCGCCCGGGATCCGCAGTTCCAGCACCGCGGCCACTTCGTCACGATGGAACATCCCGAGCACGAAACGACCACCTTCGAAGCAGCCAAGGGCCGGATGAGCGAAACCCCGCCAACCTACCGCTCCGTCGCCCCCTCCATCGGCCGCGACAACGACCTGGTCCTAAGAGAGATCCTCGGCTACGACGACGAGAGAATCGCCGAACTCGCCATCGCCGACGCTCTCACCTAGGGCGTGTTCACACTTCTGTCTCAGCGAGAGGATCCATGTTGGCGCAAGCCGACGCAGGTCAGAACTGCCCACGCCAATCGCAATGCCGCAAGCGATCGTCGCCCCGTGCTTGACACGGGGCCCAGAGCTCCCAGGTTCATGCGTCAAACCACGTTGGCCTCACCTCGATGCTCGCGCGTGAGTCCGCGGCTCCACCGCTGAGCCAAGGATGAAGGCGTTGCTGCTGCCAGGCATCGAGGTCTGGGCCGCGTGTAAAGCACGGGGCAACGTGGAATGAGGCTAGTGTGAACACGCCCTAGCCCCTCCACCCGTCCCCGCCTCATGCGGAGCATGCCCCCGACTTGATCGGGGGGACCCGCTCCTTTCGGTACCCCGTGCTTGCCTGCCCCGCACTTGATGCGGGGACACCGGGCCCCGGACAACCAGCTCAGCGCGCGAGGCAACCCTCCAGCCTCAGCACCACTCTGTGCGTCCCACCCTACCCAGAGCGAAAGCCTCGATACACGAGACACCCAGGCAGAACACATATTCGCTACAATGTCCATTCAGACACAGGCCGCCCCATCAGGCGACCACGAGGAAGCAAGGGAGAGACGCAATGACCAATGTCTGTGTTCCGTTCCCACGGATCGCGACGCATCCGACGAGATCCGAACAGATCCGAACAAACCGAACCCGCGCGAAACTGAAGACCGCCGAAGAAACCTGAAAAAACCTGAAAGAAAGCTGAAGGTCGACCACTCACGATCCCCAGCGTTTTACGGGATATCGTGACGCGATCTCACCGGTTTCAGCTCGAGAAAAAAGTTTGCCCGAAACCTGAAACTTGCCGCCCGCCGCCTTACCCTCCATACGGTGCGCGGCGACGGCCGCGCAACGCGAGTCGACGAGGAGGTTCCCGATGGCCGGACTATTGGATGGCAAGGTCGCAGTGATCACCGGCGCAGGCTCCGGCATGGGCCGCGCCACCGCCGAGCTGTTCGCCGAAGAAGGCGCCCGTGTGCTGGTCATGGATCGCTTCGAGGAGCGCGCCCAGGACGCCGCCGCCACGATCGGCGAGGCGGCCCTCGCCTTCACCGGCGATGTCTCCCAGGGCGAAGATGTCCAGGCGATGTACAGCGCCGCCGTCGACGCCTTTGGCGGCATCAACATCATCTACAACAACGCCGGCATTGGCGGCCGCGAGGAAAATGTCCGCGACTGCCCCGAAGAGGTCTTCGACGAAATCATGGCGATCAACCTCAAGGGAGTATGGCTGGGGATGAAGCACGGTATCCCCCACCTGCAGCAAGCCGGTGGCGGTTCCATCATCTCCACAGCCTCGGTGGCGGGACTCACCGGGTTGGCCGGTATCGCCGCCTATTGCGCCTCCAAGGGCGGCGTCATCTCCCTGACCCGCACTGTCGCGGGCGAGTTCGCCTCCGCGGGCATCCGCGTCAACTGCATTTGCCCTGGCGCAATCGCCACCCGGATCGGCGACGACTCGCGTACGCCGGAAGATCCCGCCGCGATGGAGCGACGACGCCAACGCAACGCCACGGCGCATCCGCTGGGTCGTTCCGGCGAAGGCAGCGACATCGCCCAGGCCGCGCTCTTTCTCGCCTCCGACGAGTCTTCGTTCATGACCGGACAGGCGATCGTCGTCGACGGCGGCTGGACCGCGATCGACGGCCGCTGGTCCGACTTCACCGGCCGCGATTTCTCCTAGCCGACGCCATTGCTGAAGGGGGGGAGCGATAGATGGCGAATCGACTGGAAGGCAAGGTGGCGGTCATCACGGGAGGCGCTTCAGGCCTCGGCGAAGCCTCGGCGCGGCTGTTCGCCACCGAGGGCGCCCGAGTCGTGATCGCCGATCTCAACACATCTCGGGGACCACAGGTGGCCTCGGAGATCGGCGAGGCAGCCCGTTTCGTCGAGACCGACGTTCGTTCCGGCGAGGACATCCAGGGAATGTTCGCCGTTGCTCAAGAGGCGTGGGGCCGAGTCGATGTGATCTACAACAACGCCGGCGTCGGCGGACCCGAAGGCAAGCTGACCGAATGCTCGGAAGAGCGCTACGACCGGATCTCCGATGTCAACATCCGCGGCGTCTGGTTGGGCATGAAGTACGGGATTCCCCACCTCGAGCGAGCAGGCGGCGGCTCGATCATCGTCACGGCCTCGATCGCGGCCATTACGGGAGTCGCCGGAGTCTCGGCCTACTGCGCGTCCAAGGGCGCGGTCGTCGCGCTGGTTCAGGCGGCCGCCGGCGAATGGGCCTCCAGGAACATCCGCATCAACTGCATCCTGCCGGGCAACATCGCAACCGGCCAGGGCTCGCGCGACGAAGCGCAGATTGATCAGTCGCGGGAGTTCATGGCCCGCTACAACCCGGTCAAACGCTCCGGCGAGGCGGTCGACCTCGCCAACGCGGCGCTCTTCCTGGCCTCGGACGCATCCTCGCTGATCACCGGCCAGAAGCTGGTCGTCGACGGCGGCTGGACCAGCCTTGACGACCGATTTGTCCAGGTCATGGGACCGCAATACTCGCAGGCGTAGAGGAGAAGGAATCATGGCAGATCGACTGGCAGGCAAAGTCGCAGTGATCACCGGCGGCGCGTCCGGTATCGGCGAGGCGACCGCAAGGCTGTTCGCATCCGAGGGAGCCCGAGTCCTGATCGCCGACCGCAACGCAGACCGAGGACCCGAGGTCGCAGCAGAGATTGGCGAGGCCGCCCTGTATGTCGAAACCGACGTCCGACAGAGCGAAGACGTGCAGGGCATGTTCGCGGCGGCTGACGACGCATGGGGCCGCGTCGACGTGATCTACAACAACGCTGGAGTCGGACCACCCGAAGACAACATCCGCGATTGCCCGGAGAAGACCTACGACCTGGTCTCGGACATCAACATCCGGGGCGTCTGGCTGGGCATGAAGTACGGCATCCCCCACCTGGAGCGCGCCGGAGGCGGATCGATCATCGCCACCGCCTCGGTCGCTGGCCTGGTCGGTCTGGCCGGGATGGCGGCCTACTGCGCATCCAAGGGCGCGGTGATCGCCATGGTCCAGGCCGCCGCCGGCGAGTGGGCCTCCAAGGGCATCCGCATCAACTGCATCTGCCCCGGCGGCATTGCCACGGGCCAGGGCTGGCTCAGCCAAGAGCGGGTCGAGCAATCGAGGCAGGACTGGGCCAGGATTCACCCGGTCGGCCGCTCGGGAGAAGCGATCGACATCGCCAACGCCGCCCTCTTCCTCGCCTCCGACGCCTCCGCGCTCATCACCGGCCAGAAGCTCGTCGTCGATGGAGGTTGGACCGGTCCCGACGGCCGCTACGACGAACTCACCGGCCGAGACTGGACCCAGGTCTAGGTACGAGCCGGGAAAGCCGGTCTAAGTCAGTAGCTCGAAGTCAGTAACTGCCGGAAGCAGACCATCGAGTCACTCGATCGGGCGTCAGCTTGAGCAGCGGCCGCTGCTCCAGTTCCATCGACTCGTACTGCGGATACTTGGCCCGCAGTGCGGCAATCACCGTCGCGGCCTCCTCGACTCGCCACTCCGTTGGCCAGAGCACACTCGCCGGGCCTCGCAGGAGGATCCACCACAGCCGGTTCCAGTTATCATCGTAATAGTCGACCATCAGAGCGAACCTTGGATTCGATTCGATGTTGGTCAGACGTCGAAGACGCATCGTTGTCTTCGGTTTTTCGTCGATGGCGATGTAGATCGCATCTCCGACGATCTGAAACACCACCGGCTGCAGGTGCGGCTCGCCGTCCGCTGAGGCCGTCGACAGATATCCGTGCCGGGCCGATTCAATCGTCGTCCGAACGTCGTCTAGAGTCGCCATCGGATTCCTATACTCGCGGCACGCCCAGGTCGGATTTCATCGGGAGGTAGCCATGCCGGATCGACGCAAATTGAATGATTCCGAGATTAGCGGTCGGCTGTCAGAGATTCCGGGATGGGGTTACGAGGACGGCTCGCTGAGCCGAGAGTTCCAGTTCGACAACTTCGTCGCCGCCTTCGGCTTCATGTCCTCGGTCGCGCTGCTGGCCGAGAAGCTCGACCACCATCCCAACTGGTCGAACGTCTACAACACGGTGTCAATCGCGCTCAACACCCACGACGCCGGAGGCGTGACCGACTTTGACTTCATCCTCGCAGGACAGATCAACGAGGTCGCTGGCTAGCCCTTCAGCCACTCGAGCAGTTGGCTGCGGGTCGCATTGGCGCCGCTGATCACGATCACGACCCGCTTCCCGGCGATCCGTTCCTGCTCCTGCTCGGCTGCCGCAACGGCGACGGCCCCCGACGGTTCAGCCATCACATGCTGCATGTCCCAGAGCAGCCTGGTGGCGTCGAGGATCTGATCGTCATCAACCAGGATGAAGTCGTTGAGCCGCTCGCGAAGAATCTCGATGGCGAAAGCGAACGGGCTTCCGGTCGCCAGTCCCTCGGCAAGGCTCCGGTTCGGTCGATCTTCGATCCGGCCGCTGCGCCAGGCGTCGTGGGCGGCGGGCGACTGGGCTGACTGCGCCGCCCAGATTTGCGCACCGTGCCCGAGGCCGTCACGAACGGTCACCCATCCGCTGGATCCGGTACCGCCTCCGAGAGGCAGCAGCACCAGTTCGGTGTCGGGCTGCTGATCCTCCAGGACCTCCAGCGCCGCTGTGCCCACCCCGGCGATCAGCCGCGGCTCCTCCACCGGCTCGACGTAGCGGGCGCCGCGCTCGGCCGCATACTCCTCTGCCTTCCGGCGTGATTCGTCGAATCGTTCGCCGACCAGTTCAACCTTGCCGCCCAGCCGCTCGATCGCCGCAATCTTGTCGGCGTTCGCGTCGGTGGGCATGAAGATCGTGGCTTGCGCACCGATAGCGGCGCAGCCGAAGGCGATTGACTGGCCATGGTTGCCGGTCGACGAGGTGACGAGTCCGAGCGCGCGTTCCTCGTCACTGAGCAGGGAGGCGAAGTAGACGCCCCCTCGGACCTTGAACGCGGAGGTCGGGGTCATGCACTCCAGCTTGAGCGACACGTGCGCGTCCCAACGCTCGGACAGGCCGGGACTGTGAACCAGGGGAGTGGGCAGCGAGAGCTTCTCCCGGATGACCTCCCGCGCTCGGCGGACATCAGCAACGGTCGGCGGAGTGAGATCGGCGCTCACGAGCGGTACTTCGCGATCTGCTCGGGCTGGCGCTCGGCGATCGTCTCGGCGGAGCGGAAGTAGATGTCGGGTGGATCCCAGCCATTGAGACCGGCGTAGGTGTCGATCTGTGAGCGGTGGTGGATGTCGTGCTCCATCATCATCAACAACAGGCGCCAACCGCTGAGAGTGGCCCCGGGCGTGTCGATCATCTCGATCTGGCGGGTCAGGCCCTCGGGTCCAACCTCCGTCACGAGCCGGCTGAATTCGTCGAAGCTGGCGTCGAGGGCGGGGCCCCAGAGTTCGGGACTGCTGACATCGGGCGGCTCGGGCGAGATCCAGCCCTGGCGTCGATAGGCGCTGGCGAAATAGAGCCGCGAACCGCACATGTGGCCGATCAGCTTGTTGATCGACCACGCATTCTCGCCTTCGCCTCCCTCGGGCGTCCAGCCATCTGCCTCAGGCGGCAATGCGGTGACATCACGCACCGCTCGACGGTTGACCGAACGGAAGTAGCGGAGGAAGCCGTCGATGTCGGTGAACATGCTGTGTCCTTTGCGTTAGAGAAGATCGAGGGAAGGCTGCTCTTCGGTCGCGAGCAGGCCAGGGTCGTCGTGCTTGACGGAGTTGACGCGGCTGGAAACCGATTCGGCGATGAAGGCGTCGTCGGGCGGGAGGTCGAGCAAGGCCAGCACCGAGTCCTTGTCCTCGTTCCCGGGGTCAAGCCAGGCCTCCAGGCGATCGGGTGGCAAGATCATCGGCATTCGCGGGTAGATGCTGGCCAGTGCTTCCGTGGAATCCATGGTCAGGATCGTGAACGTGACCGCCGGATCTTCGGCTTTGGGATACCAGATGTCGTAGAGCCCGGCGAAGGCGAACGGCTCGCGATCCGCTCGGTGAATCCAGTGCGGCTGACGCTGCTTCTTCGGGCCGGTCCACTCGTACCAGCCGTCGGCCGGAACGAGGCAGCGTTGACGCCGGAACGGGCGGGCGTACGCGCGGGATTCGGCAACGGTCTCGGAACGCGCGTTGATTTGCCGTGAGGCGCGTTTGGCATCCCTGGCCCATGAGTTGACCAAGCCCCATCTGGCCGGCTGGAGGGCGAACGCCTCGCGGTCGGCGAGGATGATGGGGTGAACCTGCGTCGGAGCGACGTTGAATCGTGGGTTGTGGGAGAAGAAGTCAAAGGTGACCTCGATGCCGAGCTGCCGCCAGGCCTCCACCAATTCTTCCTTCTCTTGTGTGAGTGTGAATCGGGCGCACATGAGGTCAGTGTAGGTATCAGCCGAATCGCGACCAAACCTCGCCTTGCCTCACTGCGCCAGGCCGGAACCAGCTACGACAAGTACGTATCGTTGCCCCTTAGCTCGTGAGCGCGATGGTCAGGACCGTGCCCAAGATGGCGAGCAGAATCAACAGCCCTGCCCCCATTGCCCAGATCAGCAACTGGATCTGGCCCTTGAGTTCATCGCGGACGAGCAGCAGCTCGGTGATGGTCGCCGGCCTCTGCCCCAACTCGGGTCCAAACTCTTGAGCAACCACGTTCACGCCCCTTCCCATCTACTTGGCAACGATACAGCCCAGGCATAGGGTTCAAGCCGCTATACAGCGGCGTCGGCGGCGGTCTGCACCGGCTGGGATAGGATTGGAGCAATCGGCTTTCGACTTGAGAAGGGTTTGCGATGTCTGATACCAACGGCGACCCGACGGTCATCCTCGACAAGCGCGACGATGGCGTCGCTCTGATTACGTTGAATCGGCCCGAACGGCTGAACGCGTTCGGCGACGACCTGCTACAGCGACTGACCGAAGCCCTGAACGACTGCGAGGACGACCCTGAGGTGCGCTGCGTCGCGGTGACCGGCGCGGGACGGGGTTTCTCAGCGGGCGCCGACATCAACAACATGGGCCGCGGCTCGAGCGGACCGCCTCCGGGACCCGGCGTGGTCAACCGGCGGAGTCATCGCAGCCAACAGCAGACGTCGGGGATGCTGCATGAGATGGGCACGCCGACGGTAGCGCTCGTCAATGGTCCGGCTGCCGGCGGCGGGCTGGGTCTGTGCCTGGCGACCGACTTCAGGATCGCCTCCGACCGCGCGCGTTTCGTCACCGCCTTCCGCAACATCGGCGTTTCGGGCGACTACGGCGTCGCCTGGTTCCTGAACCAGATGGTGGGCATCACGCGGGCCCGTGAGCTGCTGATGCTCGACCGGCGGATCAATGCCGACGAGGCCGAAGCGCTGGGCATCGTCACCAAGGTCGTGCCGCACGACGAGCTGTTGTCGGAGGGGCTGGCCTTTTGCCGCGAACTGGCGCAGGGGCCGACCGCCGTGCTGTCGATGATGAAGTGGACGCTGAACTACGCGGCGACGTCGAGCTTGAGCGATTCCCTGTACCAGGAAGGCTCGCACGTGATGTTGTCCTTCACGGGCGAAGACAACAAGGAAGCGGCTCGCGCGTTCCTGGAGAAGCGGCAACCGAACTTCGTGGGTCGGTAGGGAGGCGCTGGGGCCGAGGCTCTTCAGCGGGGGAACTGGCCCCCGAACAAGTCGGGGGACGGACAAATGAGGCTTGGCGCCCCATCGGTAGCTCCGCGACAGCTTCCCCCCTTTGTGGGGAAGCGGCGGATAAACCGAACCCCCGGACAGCAGGTCCGGGGGTCGGCCAGGAAGGACGGGGACGGGCGAGCGAGAAACCCGTGCCCCTGAGTGCGCCGGGCGGTCGCTCCCGACGTGACTCTCACGTTCGCGGCCGTTCGCTGCATTGAACAACAACAAGGTGTTGCCGCTGCAGCGACAGGACGAACCGGTGGAGCCGTGCTCAAGACACGGGTTCTTAGGTCGCGCATCGGAGCCGTAGCTCCAGCACGAATCTCCCTCGGTCGCCTACGGGGTTAGCTGACGGGTTCGGCGCGAAGGAGTGCGCCGTGCGGTGTTCGAGCTACAGAAGCCGGACTCCGCATTCACCCCAGATTGGTGGGTCCCCCGCTCCCTGCGCAACTGGTAGGCATTGCAGGGATTCGGCCCGAATATTCTGTTGTGCCCCCAAGCCTACCCAGTCGCGACCCCAAATGCCACTGGCGATTTCCGAGTGTTAACCGAGTGTGAATCCGCCACTGTTCGGCGAGCAACGATCTCGGGCTGCTGAAGGCCGATTTCAGGTCTTGGGCGAAAATTCTTTTCGGCCCGAAATCGGCCTGAATCGTCACGATCTTCAGTGTTTTGCTGGAGATCGTGAATCCTGGGCTTTCAGGTTCTTTCAGGTTTTTTCGGCGGTCTTCAGTCCTGCGCGCGTTCGGGTTTGTTCGGATCTGTTCGAAGGCGTTGTGGGTCGCGCGCTGGGAAAACCGGCGTTGCTCATCTCAACTCTCCCTTGCGTCCTCGTCGTCGCCTGATGTGGCGGCCTGTGTCTTGAGGGAGAGTGTAGCGAATGTGTGTTCTGTCGGGGAGGTCTCATGTGGCGGGGTTGTCGCGTTGGGCGGGCGAGGTGGCGCTGAGGCGAGTGGGACTCTGGTGCGCGCGGGACGTCGGGTGCTCTGGGCCCCGTGTCCCCGCATCAAGTGCGGGGCAGGCAAGCACGGGGCATCGGAAAGAGACTTCAGCGCCGTGAGAGTGAGGTGAAAGGGACTTTGGATCGCGCGTGAGGTCGGGTGCTCTGGGCCCCGCGTCAAGCACGGGGCGTCGGAAAGAGAATTCAGCGCCGTGAGAGTGAGGCGAGAGGGACTTTGGATCGCGCGTGAGGTCGGGTGCTCTGGGCCCCGTGTCAAGCACGGGGCATCGGAGAGAGAACTCAGCGGGGTGAGACTGAGGCGGGAGAGGCTCTGTGTTGTTGCGAAGTTGGTTGCTCTGGCCCCGATGTCCCTGCATCAAGTGCTGGGCAGGCAAGCACGGGGCATCGGAGGGAGGGTTGGGACCTGGCTTAGGCGCGGGTCTCCGGAAGGAGAGAGGACTATGGGTGGTGGTCAGGGCTTGCAGCCCATTGCGAGCAGTTCTTTGCGCAGATCGTTGATCTGGTCGTAGATGCGGCGCAGTTCGGGGTTGGGACGGCCCAGCGGACCCTCGCCGGGCCTGGGCGGCAGTTTTCCGGGCATGTCATCTGTGAGCTTGCTGAGACGGGCGCGTTCGGCGCGGATCTCTTCACAACGTGCTTCGTCGGCCATCTGCGGGACTCCTAGTTGTTTCGTTCTCGATGCGCGCTGTCCAGCGCTTCCGCCTCGATTCGAGACAATGCTACGCGGGATGTGAGTTGCAGGCCGAGGTCGGCGGCCTCGCGGGCGATGCGGAAGAGGGAGAGATCGTCCGGGGTTTCGATCGTGAGCGACAGTCCGTTGTCGACTTGCAGTATCTGCAGGACCTGTCCGCCGGTGCTGTGCACGATGCCTTCCAGCTCATGGAGCACCCGTTCCAGCGGTTGAGACGAGTCCCAGCTTGCGTCGGCGAGATAGAGCGGCATGGGTCGTATCGTAGTCGCAGTTGAGCCCAGCCAAGTTGAGAACAGGTGGGGAGCCGGCGATGGAGCGCATTGGATTTATCGGGTTGGGGATCATGGGCGTGCCAATGGTGGCGAACCTGATCAAAGCGGGTTTCGCGCCGACGGTCTGGAACCGCTCGCAGCCGGGGATCGATGCCTGCGTTGAGCTGGGAGCGGCGGCGGCAGCGTCGCCGCGGGCCGTGGCCGAGGCGAGCGACATCCTGATCACGATCGTCACCGACTCGCCCGATGTTGAGGCGGTCCTCGTCGATCGCGACGACGCTGCGATTCATGGTCTCGCTTCGGGGTCTGCAGTTGTTGACATGTCAACGATCTCCCCGGCGGTGACTCGGGATGTCGCGGCGCAACTGGCAGAGCGGGGTGTGGCCATGCTGGACGCCCCTGTCTCGGGCGGCGATAGCGGGGCCAAGGCGGGGACGCTCTCGATCATGGTCGGCGGCGACGAAGATGTGCTGGGCAGGTGTCTTCCGGTGCTCGAGGCGATGGGCTCGACGATCACGCATTGCGGACCGACGGGCGCCGGACAGACGGTCAAGCTCTGCAACCAGGTTGCGATCGCCGGCGCACTGTTGGGAGTGTGCGAGGCGCTCTCGCTGGCGGAGAAGTCGGGGGTCGACCAGGAGCGCATGCTGGCTGCGATCTCGGCCGGAGCGGCGGGGAGCTGGCAGTTGACCAACCTGGGACCGAAGATCGCGGTCGGCGACTACGCGCCCGGCTTCATGGTCAAGCTGATGCAGAAGGACCTGCGACTCGCCCTGGAGGCGGGAGGCGATGTGCTCCAGCCGCTTCCGAACACGTCGCTGGTGCAGCAGCTCTACTACCAGCTACAGGCCTCGGGGTTGGGCGACGAGGGCACGCAGGCGCTGGCCCGGGTCGTTTCGGGGTTGGGGCAGGGTGTGAGTGAGTAGCGTGCCGGTCGGAACCAGCGATCACCCCCCTCTGCCCCCGCATCAAGTGCGGGGCAGGCATTCGGCATCTCCCCCCTGAGGGGGGAGAATGGAACAGGCTAGTGGGAGTGCATCTCGCCCATGACCTCGTCGGCGTGGGCGAGCCGCTCGGCGACGTGCTGCAGCATGGCCCAGAGGACGGGAACCGTGGCACCGTCGGCGAAGGAATTGCGGAGAATCTGCAGGCACTCGGTGTCGGTGTTGGCGACGACGGTCGCCGAGCGCGGGCGTCCGAGCAGCAGGGCCATTTCGCCGAAGAAGTCGCCTTCGCCGAAGCTGGCCAGCAATTGCTGATCGTCGGAGCCGTAGTGCTGGTAGACATCGACACCGCCGGAACGGACGATGTGCAGCGTGGTCCCGAGATCCCCTTCCCGGTCGATCACGTGTCCGGCCTTGTAGTTCTGAATCTGCACCCAGCCAGCAATCTCGTGGAGTTCTTCGCGGTCGACGCGGGAGAACAGCGAGGTGTTTGCGAGCATGTCTTCAATCGAAATCGGCATTCGAACCTCCGTTGCTGGTCGCCGCGATGAGAGCGCTGGTCGCGCGGCATCACATGCAAGATAGCGCGGTACGCGTCCTCTCAGCAGGAGTCAGCCGTTCGCGCTTGCCGAGGCTGTGATTCACGTTGCGCAGCGGGGGTGAGCCGTTTACATCAGGTCGCTGCGGAAGTCCGGATGCGCGATCTCGCGCAGCGCTTCGGCTCTCGCGGCCAGCGTGCGACCGGCCAGTTCGGCCTGTCCGTACTCGGTGATGATTCGGTCGGCGAGCGTTCGGTGAGTGGTCACGACCGCGCCCGGATCGAATTGTCTGACGATCCGCGAAACCTTGCCTCGCGCGGCGGTCGAGGGCATCGCAACGACCGAGATGCCTCCGTTGAGCATCGCGCCGGTGGCGAAGTCGGGCTGTCCGCCCGGACCGGAGATCTGGCGTGAGCCCAGCGATTCGGCGTTGATCGCGCCGTCGAGGGCGACCTGAACGGCTGAGTTGATACCGACGAAGTTATGTTGCTGCGCGAGGATCTGGAGCGAATGCGTGTAGCCGGCGGGGGCCATGCAGACGGCCGGGTTGCGGTCGAGCCAGTGGAAGAACTCGGCGGTCCCGGCGGCCTCCGTCGTGATGATGAGCTCGGGCGCGGTTGCCTTGCGTGAGCCGGTCAACGCGCCGCTCTCGACCATGCCTTTGACCCCGTCGGAGATCAATCCGGAGTGAACGCCGAGATCTCGGCGTTCGCCGAGCATGCCCATGATCGCCTCGGGCACGCCTCCGATCCCGAACTGCAGGGTCGCGCCATCGGTCACCAACTCGGCGACCGAGGCGGCGATCTGTTGCTCGAGGGCGCCCGGTTCTGCTCGGCGCAGTTCCAGCGCGTCGCTCTGCATTGGGACGAGCCAGTCGAACTCTTCGCGCCGGAGCTCGGCCGCGCCGAAGGTGTAGGGCAAGTTGGGATTGACCTGGGCGATGACGAGGGGCGCGGTGCGGACGACGTCGACGATGCCTCCGACCGATGTGCCGAGCGAGTACATGTCCTCGGGACCGGGCTCGGAGACCTGGATCAAGATGGCGTCTGCGGGGAGCGGTCCGTCGGGTCGGAAGAGGGAAGGTACCTGGGCGTAGGTCGCGGGGATGTGCTGGAGCGCTCCGGCCGCCTCGACGTCGCGCATCGGACCGCTGGTCTGGTAGGTCGAGAAGCGGAACGGCTGGTTGGGATGGTCGAGGGGCGGCAGGTGGGTGAACAGGTTGCCGGTGGCGATCTCGATGTTGGTCCAGCCGGATCGGATTTCGTCGAGCGCGTGCATCAGACCGACCGGCGTCGCCGACATCGGCGGCACGACGACGCGCGCGCCGTCGGGGATCTGGCGCAGCGCCTGCTCCGCGGCGCCTTCGCGAGTCGATCTCGGGGCGGACCTTGGGGGCAGGAACTCGTCGAAGGTCATCGTCGTCATGGGCGGTGTTTCAGAGGCGCGGATTGGCCAGACGCAAACGCGCCGCCCGATGATCGGACGGCGCGTCTGGGTGTCGCTGGTTGGGGGCTATGGCTGCGAGATGTCGAGCACGCCGCGGGCGACTTCTCCGGCCTGCATGGCCCTGAACGCCTCGTTGATGTCTCCCAGTTCGAAGCGCTTGGAGACCAGGCCAGTCAGGTCGAGCTTGCCCTGGCGGTAGAGGTCGAGCAGCTTCGGCATGTGCTCGCGGAAGCGAGTCGAGCCGTACATGCAGCCGATCGCCTTCTTCTCCTGCAGGAACTCGGGGCCTGGCAGGTTGACCTCGGAGCCGAGCGGCATCATGCCGACGATGCAGGCGGTACCGCCGGGGCGGACCATGTCCCAGGCCTGGCGGGCGGCGTTGACGTTGCCGATGGCTTCGAAGGCGATCTCGACGCCCATGCCCTCGGTCATGTCCTTGACGGCCTCGACCGCGTCAACCTCGGTGGCGTTGATGCGGTCGGTGGCGCCGAACTGCTCGGCGAAGTCGAGCTTGTTGTCGAGGATGTCGACGGCGATGATGCGGCTGGCGCCAGCGATCCGGCAACCCTGGATCACGTTGAGGCCGACTCCGCCGCAGCCGATCACGGCGACGATCGAGCCGCCGGGCACCTTGGCGGTGTAGAGCGCGGCGCCGACGCCGGTCATCACGCCGCAGCCGACGAGCGCGGCCTCGGCCGGAGGCACGTCCTCGGGAATCTTGAGGACGCCGGCCTGGGTGGTGAGCATGTACTCGCTGAAGGAGCCGACGGAGGCCATCTGCATGACCGGGCGGCCGTCCCAGCTCAGGCGGCTCATCGAGAGTTGGGTGTCGTTGGGCGCGGGGCAGAGGTTGGGCTCGCCGCGCAGGCAGAAGTAGCAGTCTCCGCAGAAGGGACGGAAGGACATGATGACGTGGTCGCCAGGCGCGACGTAGGTGACATCGGAGCCAACTTCTTCGACGACGCCGGCAGCCTCGTGGCCGAGGATGGTGGGTCGACCGCCGAAGGCCGCGCCCCACTTGCCGTCGATGAAGTGGAGGTCGGAGTGGCAGACGCCGCTGGTCGTGGTGCGGACGAGCACTTCGCTCGGCTGCGGATCGCGGACCTGAATGTCATGGACTTCGAGCAGGTCGCGGTCGCCGTCCTTGGCCTGTGCTCCCGGTTCCCAGATGGCAGCTTTCATCGCGGTTCCCTTCCCAGGTTGTTCGCGTACAACGGACCACGCACCTCGCGGGGTCGGCGTTCATGCTACGTGAGCGCTCTGGCCGACACAACAATCGGTTGTCGAGCACGTTCAGCGCCAGGCGGGCGGGAGGAGTCCAAAGAGTCGGCGCTTCTTTGGCGGCGGGTTGCGTCTGTCCTGGACTCGTTGAGCGGCGAGCTGGATCAGCTCGAGGATGCCTCGGGCGGACCAGCGATCTTCTTCGAGCCAGGCCGCGAGTTTGGCGTCGGCCAGGGCGACGTTGCCGGCGATGCGGTGATCGTGGAATCGCTGGAGCCGTCGCACGATTCGGTAGGCGATCAGGGAGCACTTGACGACCGCGGCGAGGAAGGCGAAGGCCACGATGCAGAGGCCGATTCCGGCCAGGATGAGGACTGCATCGCGGAGTTCGGCGAGGTCTTCGAAGATCGCCAACTCGACCATCGATTATCCTGTCCCCTGGAGGTTGACCATGCCAAAGCGCGGCCCCGCTGAGAGTCTGATTCTATTCCAGTTGCTGCTGGGAGCGGGGTTCCTGGCCATGGTGGTCTGGACGATCCTGGCCTGGGCGGGGGCGTTCTAGGGGGAGGCGGGCATCGCCTAGCGGAGTCCCAGGATGAGTCCGACCGCCAGAGCGATGCCAGCGAGGACGATCCCTACCGCCTGATTGATGTGTCTGGCCTGCTGGGCCGCCAACTCGGCCAAGCGCGCTTCCATTTCCGCGCGCCGGGCATCTGCCTCTGCGATGGCCCGCAGCACTCGTTCGAATCCCAGGCCGACCTGCTCATTGGTCGCGTAGGCGGAGAACGCCTCTTCGGCCTGGGCGTTCAACTCCTCCACGAAGTCTGTTGCGACCGGATCGTCGGCGACACTGCCCCGAACGAGTATGTCGCGCAGACGCATCGTGTTGAAGACCGCCATGTTGCTCCGGTTCCAATGCAGACGGTGTAGCTGATACGTTCGTTCTATGTTGAGAACTACTCGTGTGATCGATGCCGAACCAGCATGGCCTAGGCGAAGTAGCGGTTTTGGATGTTCCTGGCGATGACCATTCTCTGAATCTGGTTGGCTCCCTCGAAGATCTGGAAGATTTTGGCGTCTCTCATCCACTTCTCGAGGGGGAGTTCTCGCATGAAACCGACTCCTCCGCAGACCTGGACGGCGTCGGTGGTGACCTTCATGGCCATGTCGGAGGCGAAGGTCTTGGCTTTGCTGGCTTCTTCGAGGTCGAAGGGCTGGTTCGAGGCGGCCATCTCGCCGGCCCGCCAGGTGAGGAGGCGGGCGGCGTCGATGGCGATGTCCATGTCGGCGAGCATGAAGCCGACGCCCTGGTGCTCGATCAGGGGACGCTTCATGGTCTTGCGCTCGCGGGCGTAGTCGGCGGCGTACTCGAAGGAAGCGCGGGCGAGGCCGACGGCGAATGCGCCGATCCAGGGCCGGGTGGCGGCGAGGGTGCCGAGCGCGCCGCGTCCGCCGGAGCGAAAGTCGGGGTCGGGGTCGCCGAGGCGGTTTTCGAGGGGGATGCGAACGTCGTCGAAGGCGAGGTCGGCGGTGTGGGAGGCGCGGATGCCCATCTTGTCCCACATCTTGATCTGGGAGAAGCCCTCGGCGTCCTTGGGCACGACGAAGGCGGAGACGTCGCGCCAGCCCTCGGAGTCGGACTCGCGGGCGAAGACGACGGTGATATCGGCGATGCCGCCGCCGGTGATGAAGCGCTTGGTGCCGTTGAGGACGTATTCGTCGCCATCGCGGACGGCGCGGGTCTTGATCATGGCGGCGTCGGAGCCGGCGTCGGGCTCGGTCAGGGCGAGCGCGCCGAGTCGGAGCTTGCCGTCGTCGGAGGTGCATTCCGGGATCCAGCGCTCGTTCTGCTCGGGCGTGCCGATCACGGAGATGGCGGTGGCGGCGAGACCGGAGACCTGGGTGCCGAGGGCGATGCCGGCGCAGCCCCAGCTCAGCTCCTCGGCGGTGATCATGGCGGTGATGCCGGGCTCGGCCGAGTGTCCGCCGAGCGGGACGCCGGTGAGGCCGATCTCGGCTGCCTTGGAGGCGACATCCCAGGCGAACTCGTTGCGTTCGTCGTACTCCATAGCGACGGGCCGGACCTCTTTGGCGGCGAAGTCGTGGGCGGTTTGCTGGACCATGCGGTCGGCTTCGGAGAGCTGGAACGTGGTCATGATTGGGGTGCCTTCCTCGCGGTCTTCATCACTGGGGAGCCGTGCTCAGCGTAAGGCAGGAGTGGGCCGGCGGCGGAGGGTCGCCTGTGAGAAAAAAAACGAGCGAGAAAAAAGAGAGGAGCGGACTACAAGGGGTCGTCGTCCTCTTCGGACGGGTCGTCGTCGATCAGGACGAGAGGACCCTCACCCCATCCCTCTCCCAGAGGGAGAGGGGGCAGGGCGTTGTCGTAGAGGTCGCGGAGCTTGTGGCGGGCGAAGTCGTAGGCGTCGACCGAGTGCAGCAGTCGGTTGTTGGCGGCGCTGCGTGGATTGGTCGGTGAGAGTTCCCGGAGGACCTTGATGACCGCCCGGAGCCGGATGTAGCCGGGGTTGGAAGCCTCGGTCAGGCGGGTGAGTCGGTCGATGTGTGCTCGGTAGTGGTAGGGGTTGGGCATGGTTGGCTCCTTTTGGAGACCATGATATCGGAACGTTCGTGCAATGGCGCTTGAGGGGTGGCGGGGATGAATTGGGTTTGTCAGAGGTACCGGGGTGCGGGCGGCGGTGGTGAGGTTTGGGGTGGTGCTGGGTTCGGGGGTCGAGGTCTGGGCCCCGTGTCGGGGCACGGGGCATCGGAAGGGGGAGAGTGGGCGACTCCGGGTGTTCGGAGGGTTGGGCTGGGGTCTCGGGTGCGGGCGGCGGTGGTGAGGCTTGGGGTGGTGCTGGTTGCGGAGCATCGAGGTCTGGGCCCCGTGTCCCCGCATCAAGTGCGGGGCAGGCAAGCATGGGCATCGGAAGGAGGAGCGACTCGGGGTGTTCGGAGCGGTGGGGTCTCGGGGGCGGGCGGCGGTGGTGAGGCTTGGGGTGGTGCTGGTTGCGGAGGGTCGAGGTCTGGGCCCCGCGTCGGGGCGCGGGGCATCGGAAAGGGGCCTAGGAAGTGCGGGGGCGCTGCAGGGGTGGAAGGTCGTGGAGGAGTTGGGCGGCGATGATGCTGATTTCGTCGATGGCTTTCTGGAAGGGTTCCTCGGTTCTGGAGGAAGGGTGTTGGATCCCGGAGATCTTGCGGACGAATTGCCGGGCGGCCTGTTCGATTTCGTCGGGTGTGGGGTCGATTCCGGCAGGTTGGCGGAGTCGTTTGATTGATCGGCACATGTGGGAGCCCCCTTTGCCTTCGGGCTGACCCTCACCCTAACCCTCTCCCAGAGGGAGAGGGGATCAGAAGGGGGAGGGGGATCAGAGAGGGAGTGGTTAGAAGCCGGTGAACTTTGGTTCTCGGCGTTCGACGAAGGATTGGACTCCTTCGATTCGGTCGAATGAATTCTGGACCAGGGGCAGGACGCCTCCGGAGAGTTCGAGGGCGGACTCGTAGTCGAGGTTGGCGGTGCGGTAGGCCATGAGCTTGCCGACCTTCTGGCCGATGGGCGGGCCGTTCTCGACTTCCTGGGCGAACTCTCTCAGCTTCTCGTGGAAGTCGTCGGCTTCGACGAGATAGTTGCTGACGCCGGCTTCGTGGCCCTCCTCGGCGCTCATGAAGCGGCCGGTGAACATCATTTCCATTGCCTTGCGCCAGCCGATGATCTTGGGGATCGCCCAGAACCCGCCGAGGTCTGCGTAGAGGCCTCGCTTGACGTATGCGACCTGGTAGCGGGCGTTGGTGGAGGCGACGCAGAGATCGGCGAGGCAGGCCATGTCGAATCCTGCGCCGACGCAAGCGCCGTTGACGCCGGCGAGGACCGGAATGTCGAGACGTCGGAGTTCGGCGAAGGTCTTGGTCTCGTAGCGGAAGTTGAGGCGCTGACCCTCGTTGTCGGGATATCCCTCGGGGGCAGGACTGCCGACGAGCGGGTCAGGGTTGTCATCCCAGAAGTCGGTGCCGCGTCCGCCGCCGGCGTGGTCCATGCCGGCGCAGAAGCCTCGTCCTTTGCCCGTAATCACGAGGACTCGCGCGGTACGGTCCATGCGGACTCGAGTGAGCGCGTCGTACATCTCGGCGAGCAGCGGAAAGGTGAGGGCATTCAGCTTCTCGGGACGGTTCAGCTCCATCCAGATGGTGCCGTCCTGATCGCCGGTGCGTTCGACGGTGATGTATTCGTAAGCCATCGGGAAGTCTCCTCAAGCAGGTACTCGGACTATTGGAAGTGCGGCATCACGTCTCGGGTGAAGCGGACAAAGGAATCGTGGGAGAAGGGCGAGGCGATCAGGTAGTCGAGATTGATCGTGTCGCGCAGCTCCTCGAGTTGGTCGATCACCTTGGGCGCGCTGCCGTGAATGACGACCTGGTTGGCGTAGCGCTCGATCCGCTGCTCGTCGGAGAGGAGGCGGGAGGGGTTGGAGCTGCCGCTGGTCTTGTCGTTGGCGTAGGAGCCGATCGTCCACTGTGCGCCGTTGCGGGCGATCTGCTCGGCCTCTTCGTCGGTCTCGGCGACGGCGATCAGTCGGGCCATGGGGATGACGCGGTCTTCGGTCTCGTGGTCGTACTTGTCAAGCGCCTTGAAGTAGTCTCGGCGCTTGTCGCCAAGCTCTTCGTGGGTGGCGTGCGGATCCATGAGGATCGAGTAGCCCTGTCTGGCGGCCCAATCGATGGCGTCGGGTCCGCCGGCGGCGACCCAGAAGGGCGGCGTGGGTTGCTGGTGCGGCTTGGGCAGGACTTCGATCTCGTCGAAGTCGAAGTAGTCACCGTGCCAGGTGATGCGATCGTTGCGCCAGGCCTCGAGCACCACCTGAACCGACTCGCGGAAGCGGGGATAGGACTCTTCCAGCGGCACGTCAAAGGCGCGGAACTCGGTGCGGTCGAAGCCTCGTCCAGCGCCCCAGTTGACGCGTCCGCCGGAGAGGATGTCGAGCAGGGCGACCTCCTCGGCGATGCGCAGCGGGTGATAGAAGGATGCGAGGGTGACGGCGGTGCCGATGCGGATGTTCTTGGTCCTCCCGGCGACGTGCATGCCCATCAGGTGGACGGAGGGGCAGACGGAGTAGGTGGAAAAGTGGTGCTCGGCGAGCCAGACGCAGTCGTAGCCGGACTCGTCCATGATGTCGATGCGGTTGAGGGCGCGGTCGTAGACGGTTGGCAGGGGGACTCGGCGGCCGGGCCAGCTGAAGAATTGGAGGACGCCGAACTTCATCTTGCCGTTGTCGGCTGCTGAGTTATCGGGCATGGGGACAGGGTAACCGGCGCCGTCGGGAGCTCGATGCTACTCCCAGATTGGCGCGCAAACGAGCTCGAAGCCCTTGAGGATTTCCTCACCGGATAACGAGTCGGGTCGTTCCAGTTCCTCGGGCTCTTCATCTCCGGCTCGGTAGATCCAGACTTTGCCTCGCCTGGGATCGAATAGCCAGCCCAGTTGAACGCCGAACGCGATCCACTGGTCCATCTTCCGCTGCTGGGGGGGCAGGCTTTGCTTTGCGGAGAGTATCTCAACGACGAAGGGCGGGCACACCGTTGGGATTGCGTCTTTGTAAGTCTCGCTGTCCATCGATTCAATCAAGTCTGACGGCATCCAAGAGACGTTCGGTACCAGTGTGGCTTGTCGGTCTTCTGCCTCGGCTGCAGGTGTTTCGCCGAGCTTGTAGCCTCCGCTGGCATCTCGAACGACTCCGTCCCCATGCTCAGCCAACCACAATCGAATCTGAAACGCGATTTCTACGCCATGCTCCGGACTTCGTCCGTGCGGTGGAGGTGCGATGACGAGGTCTCCTTCCGCCGTTCGCTCGAATGGCAGCATTTCATTGAGTTCAAAGAGTTGGATGAGGGCAGCATCAGTCAACCGCCAATTCGACGGCAACCGCAACACGATCGGCTCACGGATCGCGAGCAGGTTGTCCACAGCGAGATTCTGCGATTCCCGCTCTCGCGATTGTGCGTCAGGCTGCTCAGCAGACGTCTTCGCGGTGGTGACCATGACGGCTCCCTGCGTTGCTCGACCAGTCTAGCGGCTGCCTTGATCGCATGTTCTCTTTTGGCGAACGGTCTGGGATTGGCTGCTGCTATCGAGGCTAGCTATTCCGTGGCCTGATTGTTGCGGCGGACGGTGACTCCGGAGAGGGCTTCGAGGACGACTCGGTTGCCAAGCAGGGCGGTGACGTCGGAGGTGTCATAGGGCGGGGCGACCTCGACGACGTCCATGCCGAGTAGATTGGATTCCAGGCCGATCCGGCGGACGGCGTCAAGGAGTTGGCGCGAGGTGAGACCGCCGGACTCGGGAGTTCCAGTTCCGGGGGCCATGCCGGGGTCGACGACATCGACGTCGACGGAGAGGAAGACGCCGTCGCAGTCGTCGGCGGCGACGCTCAGCGCCTCGTCGAGGCAGTCGTCGAGGCCGCGCTGGACGACCTCGGTCATCTCGAACCAGCGCATGTTCTGGTCAGCCATCCACTCGAGGATTGGCGGGTCGGGCCAGTACCCACGGAGGCCGATCTGGAGGAAGCGGTCGCCGCGGATCGCTCCGCTGAGGATGAGCCGGCGCATGGGGGTGCCGTGTCCCCAGAGGCCACCGTCGGAGTCGCCGGTGTCGGCGTGGGCGTCGAAGTGGATCAGGGCGACTCGGCCGAAGCCATGATGCTTGGCGACTCCCTGGGCGGTGGCGTAGGTGATGGTGTGATCTCCGCCGAGGACGACGGGGATGGCGCCGGCCTCGGCGACCTGGCGGCAGGCGTCCATGATTCGTTGGAGGGAGCCTTCGCTGTCGAGCTGCTGGATGCGGACGTCTCCGACGTCGACGACGCCGAGTTCGCCCAGCGGATCGACGCGGAGCGCGAGGTGCGGTCGATAGCCGCTCTGAGGGATGTAATCGGTCGTACGAATTGCCTGGGGGCCGAAGCGAGCGCCGGGTCGATAGCTCGTGCCGGCGTCGAAGGGGGCTCCGACGATGACGGCCTGGGCGCCGCGCAGCGTGTCAGGATCGCGCAGGCTGGCTCGGGGGACGCCGAGGTAGGTGGCGTCGGGTCCGTATTGGTGGGCGGGTCGCGCTCGGAGGTGGGCTTCTTCGTATGAGCGAGGGGGGTCAGGATGCTCGGTCATTGCGGGTCCTCGCCGAGACTGACGGATTGTATGTGGGTTCCAGGGGGGTATCTAGAATGGTATCCAGCAGATCTCGACGGTCCGAAGGGCACGATCAGGGGGCATGGACGACGTGGTGACGGAGACGGCAACCGAGTCGCATTTGAGCGAGTTGCAACAGGTGTTGGAGGCGCTGCCTCGGGAGCGGACGCAGGCGCTTCCGGCGCTGCACCTGGTTGATGAGGTGTACGGGTATCTCGATCATGCGGCGCTGGAGGAGGTCGCTCGGTGGCTGCATATTCCTCGGGCCGAGTTGTTTGCCGTGGCGACGAGCTATACGGAGTTTCGTTGGAGTCCGCTGGCGGACGACGCTGTTCGGGTGTGTCGGGGGATGACGTGTCAGATTGCGGCGGGTGAGTCGGAGGTTGATGGCGAGGCTCACGAGTGCATGTTCCTGTGCGCGGCTGCCGAGGGTCGTCCGATTGTGGTTGACGGCTCAGCGCGACTGGAGGCGTCGATAGATCACTCTGTGTTTGAGGCTGCCCGGGCGGTGATTCCGGGCGGGTTGACACGGGTGACGGCTCGGCGGTCGGCGGAGCCTGCGGACTGGCGTGGGTGGGCGGCGGCGTCTCGGATGAGTGCGCCGCAAGCGTTGGAGCTGGTGAAGGAAGCGGGACTGCTGGGTCGCGGTGGGGCGTACTTTCCAGTTCATCTGAAGTGGGGCGGGGCAGTGGATGCGGCGGCTCGGAACGGGCAGCCGATTCTGGTGGCGAACGGGGAAGAGGGGGAACCGGGGACGTTCAAGGATCGCTGGCTGATGGAGTCGGATCCGCAGAGGATTCTGGAGGGGATCCGGATCGCTTGCTATGTGCTTGGGGCGTCTCGGGCGTTCTGGTACATCAACGGGATGGCCGATCGATCGGCGGCGGCGGCGCAGTCGGCGATTGGCGCGGCGCGGTCGGCGGGGCTGTTGGACGGCGTCAGCGTCGAGATTCGGCGGGGCGCGGGTGGTTATGTCTGCGGCGAGGAATCGGTGATTCTGGAGTCGATCGAGGGTCGGCGGGCGGTGCCTCGGCTGAAGCCGCCGTATCCGACTGAGCGGGGGTTGTGGGGTCGGCCGACGGCGATCAACAGCGTCGAGACTCTGGCCAATGTGCCGGACATCTTCGAGTTCGGGGCGGACTGGTTCCGCGAGGTCGGAGCGGATGGCATGCCGGGGACGAAGCTGATCCAACTCAGCGGCGCGTTTCGGAATCGGGGAGTGATCGAGCTTCCGCTGGGCACGTCGGTATCGGAGATTGTGGAGCTGGGTGAGCCGAGCGAGGCGCTGGCGGGGGTGACGATGGGCGGGCCCTCGGGCGGCTTCCTCGCGCCCGAGAATCTCGACACGCCGATTGCTCCGGGGCAGATGGATGGTCATGGAGCACTGCTCGGGGCTGGGGGGATCATTGCGATTCCGCAGTCGTTCGGGATTGAGCGGGCGCTGGCGATCTGGGCCGAGTACAACGCGAATGAGTCCTGCGGGAAGTGCACGCCCTGTCGCGAGGGGTCGGGGCGGATGGCGGCGGCGTTGGCCGAGGGCAACTGGGCCGACGTGGAGGCGCTGATGCCGCTGATTTCGGCCGGTTCGCTGTGCGGCCTGGGTCAGATGGCGCTTAATCCAGTGACGTCGGCGAGGCATCAGTTTGGCGGGAGCGTCCTATGACGACTGAGACAACCGCGCAGGCGATCAGGGTCACGATCGACGGGCAGGGCGTTGAAGCGCCGGTTGGTTCGACGATTCTTGACGCGGTGCTGGCGGCGGGGGTTGATCTGCCGCATTTGTGCAAGGACCTCGACGGTCCGGCGCTGGGCGCTTGCCGGACCTGCCTGGTGGAGATCGACGGGCAGCGGGGACTGCCGGCGGCCTGCCATACTCCTGTGTCCGACGGTCAGGTGATCTTGACCAACTCGGAAACGGCCAGGGCGGCGCGCAAGGGGATCCTTGAGCTGACGCTGGCGATGACGGACAACGCGGCGCACTCAGCGCACTCAGCACACTCGAACGGTGGCGCGACGACCGAGCTTCGGCATCATGCGGCGTCGCACGAGGCTGCCATCGACCGGTGGATCGTCCGGGCGAATGAGCATGTTGACGAGACGAATCACTTCTACAAGTTCGACGCGACCGATTGCATCCTCTGCGGGCGCTGCGTGTCGGCCTGTTCGGATCGGCAGCACATTGGCGCGATTGGGATTGCGGGGGCGGGGAAAGCGGCGCGGATTGCGTCGTTCGGCGACGAGCCGCTGGGTGAGTCGACCTGTACATCGTGCGGATCATGCGTGGCGGCCTGTCCGACAGAGGCGCTGACGCCCAAGCGGGCGGCATCGGGTGCGAAGACGGTCTCGACGGTCTGTCCGTACTGCGGCGTGGGCTGCGGGATCAACATCTCCGCCGAGGACGGGATCCTGACGCACGTCGACGACGATCCGAACAATCTGTCCTCGAAGGGGCTGCTGTGCGTGAAGGGGCGGTTCGGGACTGCGTTCGTGAATCACTCGGATCGGCTGACCACTCCGCTGATTCGCGGTCCCGAGGGCTTGCAGCCCGCGTCGTGGGACGAGGCGCTAGAGCTGGTCGCGGAGAAGTTTGCGGAGCACCGGGGCGCGTTCGGTGCGTTTTCGTCGGCCAAGGCGACGAACGAAGACAACTACATGCTGCAGAAGTTTGTGCGGGCGGTGATGGGGACAAACAACATCGACCACTGCACTCGGCTCTGCCATTCGCCCTCGGTCGAGGCGATGCTGGCGCAGCTTGGCTCGGGCGCGACATCGAACAGCTACAGCGACTACGAAGCGGCGGACTGCCTGTTTGTCGTCGGGGCGGACCCGTCTTCGAACCATCCGGTGGCGGCGTCGCGGATGCGGACAGCGGTTGATCGCGGGGCGGCGCTGATTGTTCTCAATCCGAAACGGATTGAGTTGTGTGACCACACCGATCTGTGGCTCCGGCAGTATCCGGGCACGGATGTGGCAGTGCTCAACGGGATGGCCTGGGTGATCCTGGACGAGAGCCTGGCGAATCATGGGTTCATCGCGGAGCGGACCGAAGGGTACGAGGAGTGGTTGGCCGAGTTGGATGAGTACACGCCGGATGCGGTCGAGCAGATGTCGGGTGTTCCGGCCGAGCTGCTGATCCGCGCGGCGCGGACCTACGCGCGGCCGAACCCGATCGATGGCGATCCGGGGGGCTCGTGCCTGATCTGGGGTATGGGCGTCACCCAGCACACGAACGGCACCGCCAATGCGACGGCGCTGCTCAACCTGGCGCTGCTGACCGGACAGGTCGGGCGGGTCGGCAATGGGGTCTCGCCGCTTCGCGGTCAGAACAACGTGCAGGGCGCCGGCGACGCCGGCTGCGTTCCCGATGCGCTGCCCGGCTACCAGCGGTTCACGCCGGATGTCCTGGACAAGTTCAACGGCGTCTGGCAGGCGGACCTGGAGCCTGAGGAGGGCTTGCGCGCGACCGACATGGTGGAGAGCATCCTCTCCGGTGACGGCGTGCGTTGCATGTACATCGTGGGCGAGAACCCGCTCTTGACGGAGCCGAACTTGGCGCACGCTCGGGAGGCGATTGGCAAGCTCGACTTCCTCGTCGTGCAGGACATCTTCATGCACGAGACGGCCGAGCTTGCCGATGTCGTGCTGCCGGCGGCGTCCTTCGCCGAGAAGGAAGGCACGTTCACGAACTCGGAACGCCGGGTGCAACGGGTGCGGCAGGTGATTCCGCCAGTTGGGCAGTCTCGGGCCGACTGGGAGATCGTGCAGGATGTGGCGCGCCGGACGGCGCGGAAGGTGGGGATGACGTCGTATGGATTCGAGCACGGGTCTGCGGCGTCGGTGTTTGACGAGCTGGCCTCGCTGACGCCGATCATGGCTGGTCTGTCGCATCGGCGGCTAGATGAACAGGGCGGGGTCCAATGGCCGTGCCCGAGCGAAGATCACCCGGGGACGGAGCGCCTGTACGACGAGTCGTTCCCTCGAGGCCTGGGCAAGTTCATTCCGGTGCGGCAGTTGCCACCGTCGGAGGAAGCGCCGGATGAGCGCTATCCGTTGATCCTGAATACCGGTCGGGTGCTGTACCACTGGCATGGCGGGACGATCACTCGGCGGGTCGAGGGCTTGGTTGACTCGTGGCCGAAGCTTCGGGTGGCGATCCATCCCAACGACGCGGCGCAGCAGGAGATCGTTGACGGTGAGGCAGTCTGGGTCGCCTCGCGACGCGGACGGCTCGAGGGCGTCAGCTTCGTCACCGAGGATGTCGCCGAAGGGTCGATCTTCGTCCCCTTTGTGCGGCTGGCGGACTCCGCCGCCAACTGGCTGACGAACAACGTCTACGACGAGGTCGCCCGAATTCCCGAGTACAAGGTTTGCGCCGTGGCCGTCGAGCGGGCGGCCGAGCCGTCGGAATGGCGCCACAGTGGAGCCGAGGGCAAACGGGGCAAACGCCGGCAGTACTGGTAGACAGCCCGATCCGGCTATGTGTCGGGCGTTGCGACGGCGTTGAGCAGCGCAACGACCACGATTCGTTCCGAATAGCTATGAGTGTCCTCGTCGAAATCGCCTGCACAGGTGATCAATGTGACGACTGACTCGCGAGTCTGGCTGAGGTACTTGATCGCCTCCTGCGAATCGGGGCGGATCGTGACGGTGTCGACAATGTCGTAGACGTAGTAGCGATTGGACGAATGCTCGAACATGATGAGTTGATCGCCGACTCGAGTTTCGTCCAGTTCCCAGCAGACGCCGACATCGATATTGCCGTTGAGATCCTGGTAGTCGCGATGGCCGCCGAGCAGGGCGTTGCCCGGCTTACCCGGAACGGCGGATCGATTGAACCAGCCAACCACGAACGGGTTGTCGGGTGAACCCATCGCGCCGTCGTGAGTGAGTCCGACCTGGACAACCGCGGCGCGAATCCCAGCCGAAGGCAGGATCAGCTCCCAGTGGGTGCTGAAACGCGGGCCGCTTGAAGGAACGACGCCGTTGTCCAACGGCAGGATGGCGCCCTCCGCGCCGTCGCTGCCGAATATCAAGTCCGATTCGTCGTATCGGTCCCGCAACACATCCGACAGCCGCTGCAGGACAACTCCCGACCCGTTCTGGTCCGCGGACGACTCCTCTAGGACTCCTGCTTCCTCGGACCGAGCCAAGCCGTTGTAGGGGACGTAGCGAACCGGGCGTCCGTGGGGATCGGTCTCAACAGTTGCCGTCGTCGAGCGCTCGGGCCAGGGTGATTGCGAGATCTGAGGCGTTCCGCCGCCGACACCAAGTGCCGCGATGGAGATCAACGCGGCCAGGGAGACGAGCGCGGCGACGATTCCGAGCAGAAGCTTCGGTTGCTGATAGCGAAGGTCGACGAGGTGCCACAGGAGGTCATAGCGCCAACCGGCCGATTCCTGCAGTCTGCGCCGCATCCGGTTGGCCTCGACATCCTAGGCGTCGGGCGAAGCCACGGCTGACAGCACTCCGACCACCACGCGTCGGTGCGAGTATTGGTGCGTCTCGGCGTTGAACGATCCCTCGCACGTGATCAACGTGACGACCGCCTCGTCGGTGTTCTTCAGGTACTTGGCCGAGTCCGGGTCTCTCGGGTTGACCGTTGCCGCTTCGGTCACCGTGTAGACGTAGTAGAGATTGCTCTCGTTGTCGACGACGATCATCTGGTCGCCGACCACGGTGTTGACCAACTCCCAACAGACGCCGGTGCCGACGTTGCCGTCCTTGTCCTCGAAATCACGATGCCCGGCGAGCAGCGTGTTGCCGACCGCGCCGGGTTCGGCGCTCGAGTTCAGCCAACCGATCACAAACGGGTTGTCCGGGGAGCCCATTGCTCCAGTGGGCGTCCGGCCGACTTGGACGATCGTGCTCTTCAGGCCGGCGGACGGAACGATCAGCTCCCAGGTCGTGCGCTGCTCCGGTTGGCTGGAGACGACGACCCCGTTGTCGATCGGCAGGATGCCGCCTTCGCTGCCGTCGGTGCCGTGCCGGAGCGACTCTTCCTCGTAATCCTCAACGAGCACCGAGTCGAGCGGTTGAACGGTCCAGCCGCCGACCATCCTGGGACCCATGTCCTCCTGAGCCTGCTGTTGCTGGACCTGCGACTGTTGGTCTTCCGAGGCCTCCTGCTGCGGTTCGGAGTCCACACCGGGATCCTCGGCCGATGACCGTGCGTCGTCCTGTTGCGAGGTCTGTTGTTCGACTTCGGAGACGCTGTCCGGCTGATCGTCGTCGGACGACGTGTCGACGACGACGGTGGTTTGCTGTGTGGTGGTGGTTTGGGCCTGTTGTCCGCCGTCGATGTCCTGCGCTTCCTGGGCGACGGATTGATCCTGCGATGTCCCGCCGTTGGTGTTGCCGACAGCGACGAACAGGATGAGCAATGTGACCACAAAGGCGATGGGCGCGATCACAGCGGCCGCGACGACCGCCGGTCGTTCGGCCCACAGAGCTCGGAGTCGGTCAAGCATGGCCGTTGTCCCTTGCGCCACCCACGACGCCAGTTGGCCCAATGTATGCAGTAACCGTGCACGCCGCCAAACGGAAACCGCAAACCCAGTTAGCCCAGCGTAAATCGGTCACCGCGGATTCGGTAGGTCTATGGTCGGAGAGTCGGGGAATTGACCAGATGGTGCTAGCGCAAGCGCCTGCTCAGGCGTAGGCTGAGGATCCGCCTGTGTAGGCGTCAGATGTGGGGCTGTAGCTCAGCTGGGAGAGCGTTTGACTGGCAGTCAAAAGGCCGGGGGTTCGAGTCCCCCCAGCTCCACCAACCCATCCATCCCTGCGTCCAATAACTGAAGCGCGAAGAGGGCATGCCTGAAGCATGCCCTCTCGATGTTCGCTGCTTGGCCGCGGTCAGGCGAACTGATCCTGGCCTGGTGCGATCATTTGCATGATCTTGTCGGGTTTGTCGACGTGTTCGCGGAACGGGTACGGGTGGTCGTAGCCAAGAATCTTGTGCAGTTCGGGGTAGCGCTCTAGGCGCTCCGGCGAGACCGCGCCGTCGTCCCACATGTTCAGTCTCTGCATGTAGGAGCGAATCCAGACGAGGACCATCGTGACCCGCAGCCCGGTGCTCTCGCGGTTCATCGCGCCGTGCCAGGTATTGCCGCCCCAGACGGCGAGTGAGCCGGCCTTGGCCTCGATTGGGACCGGTTCGTACAACCGATCCTCGCCCTCCCATTCCCAGAAGTTCGTCTCGTGCGGCGCAGGCGCCCGGCCCCAGCGATGCGAGCCCGGCACGAACACGGTTGGTCCGTCCTCGCGCGAGGCGTAGTCGGTCAGCACCCAACTGGTATTGACCAGGTGCGTGTACGCAGCCTGGGGCGGGGGCACGCCGTGCGTGTCGTTGTGGATCGCCAGGTAGTTCTTCTCGTGCGGCGGCTTGATGATCGAAGAGGTGCCGCCCAGGATGGCGCTCTGGCCACAGTGCCAGCGAGCCATGGCCAGCACGACCGGATTGAGCACGGCCTCGGTGATCACGTCGTCCTCGTCGACGAGCTGCCAGGCGCGCTCGTTGGGCGCGGGCAGATCGGCGGTGCGCCAATCGTCGATTTCGACATCGTGGCGCCGCTGATAGGTGTTGAGGATCGCGTCGCGCAGGCGCTCGGCGAAGCCGGGCGAAGTGCCCAGCTTCTCCGGTGGGATGACCGTGAATCCGTAGGCGTCCAGCTCGACGATGTGTCGAGCCAGATCGTGCTCCATGATCGTCTTGACCAGGGGGTCGGCGTGCGGTGACTTTCCCAGTGCGGCGATATCCATCTCTGCTCCAGTCGGCGGTTGGCGACCTACACGCAGGTAGCGCGCATTCGCGGCGAATGCGGACAGTCTAGGCCGCCCGATCCCCGGGCTGTGAAGACTCGGTGTGGTCTTGGCGCCGAGTCTCCGCACGGCATCGCTTGCGGCCGCAAGGCGCCTTCCTAGACTGGGCGGGACAGTTGGCCCAGGCGCTTGCGCCTCGACCCGTTTCGGGATGCGCGATCTGGTCGCCAGCGGAGGCTGCTAGTTGCGTGCCGAAGTTTGGGGTGCGCGACTCCGGGCTCAAGGGAGTGACGATGACGTTTTCCTGGGATCTGTGGCGCTTCACCGAGGGAGTTCGCTGGCGCATCGCCCTGGCGGTCAGTGTCGGCCTGCTCGCCGTGGCCGCGGGGGTCGCCCGGCTGGCCCTGCTGGGCTGGATCGGAGCTCGGATCTTCGAGGGCGACAGCTTCGGCGACCTGGTCCCGCTGATCATCGCGACGGCGGCTTCGATTGCAGCGCGTTCATTGTTTCTCTACGCCAAGGAGGAGATCGCCAACGGCACGGCGCTGCAGGTTCAGTTTTCCCTCAGGCAGCGTCTGTTCGACCAGGTCGCCCGGCTGGGGCCGTCGCACTTCGATCGTCAGCGCACCGGCGATGTCACCGTCGGGGTGATTGAGGGCGTCGAGCAGTTGGAGACGTTTTTCGGCCAGTACCTGCCCCAGTTGATCGTCGCGGCCCTGGCACCGATCGGGATCTTCATCTTCATGGGCTGGCTCGACCTACCCGTGGCGGCAATCTACTTCGGATTCGCACTTGTCACCCTGTTGCTGCCGCAGTTGCTCAAGCAGAAAAACGCCGAGGCGTCCCTGCGCCGTCGCGACGCGTACGGATCGTTCGCGGCCGACTTCCTCGACTCTGTGCAAGGACTCGCCACGCTCAAGGCGTTCGGACAGAGCGGCCGCCGGGGCGCGGCGCTGGCCGAGCGGGCCCAAGAGGTGTTCCGTTCGACGATGGGCGTGCTCTTTCAGAACGCCATCGCCCAGGGACTGACGATTCTCGCCATCACCGTGGGCGCCGCGGTAGCCCTCTACGTCGGCGCGCTGCGAGTCGAGAGCGGCGCAATGGAGCTGGCGGAACTACTGGTGGTGCTCATGCTCGGCGTTGAAGTGTTCCGACCCCTGCGAGAACTGAGCCAGCTCTTCCACCAGGGACTGCTGGGCGTTGCCGCATCGGAGAGCGTGCTGGATGTCGACCGTGCCACGCCGCTGACTCCCGATGCCGAAGTGGAAACCGTCGGGACTCTGGAGCCTCGGATCGAGTTCGAGAACGTCACGTTCAGCTATCCGAGCGGACGCCGGGAGGCGCTGAGCAACGTCTCGTTCACTGTCGAGCCGGGCAAGCGAGTCGGGGTGGTCGGACGCTCCGGTTCGGGCAAGTCGACGCTGGTCTGGTTGTTGCAGCGGCTGTACACGCCCCAGGACGGCACGATTCGGCTCGGAGGGCACGATCTGAACGAACTGCGCTTCGCCGATATTCGCGCGCAGATGGCCGTCGTGCTGCAGGACACCTACCTGTTCCATGGATCGGTCCTGGCCAATCTGCGATTCGCCAAGCCGGACGCGAGCGAGGAAGAGATCCGCGCCGCGGCACAGGCCGCAAACGCGCACGACTTCATCAGCTCGCTTCCCGAGGGCTACGCGACCGTGATCGGCGAACGCGGGCACCGCCTGTCGGGCGGCGAACGCCAACGGATCGCCATCGCTCGCGCGCTTCTGCGCGACGCGCCCATGCTGATCCTCGACGAAGCGCTGTCCAGCGTGGACGCCGAGAACGAAGCCACGATCCAGGCCGCGCTGGATCGGCTGATGCAGGGCCGGACCACGTTGATCATGGCGCACAGGCTGTCCAGCGTGCGGGACTGCGACGAGATCTTGGTCCTGGACGAAGGCCGACTCGTCGAGCGGGGCGACCACGAGACCCTGCTCGCCGAGGGCGGTGTCTACGACTGGCTGATGGCCGGTCAGATGACAGATCCGAGCATCGACGGCTTCGTCGACGACGCGCCTGCGACCGAGCGGGCAGCGGCGAGCGCGTCGGGATCGCTGGCGATGCGCGCCGACAGCGGCGGCGCGACCGAGGCGATCGTGCGGGCCGAGGGCATGGGCTGGCAGGAGACATCGGCACGGTTGCTGGCGCTCGCTGCGCCGTATTGGTTCAAGACGACGCTCTCGTTTGCGACCGGAGTGGCGCATTTCTTCGGCGCGATTGCGGTCGGGGTAATCGGCGCGCTGATGGTCGCCAACGTTCGCGACGGCGACTCAATCACGCTGCTGGCCGTCCTGCTGATCGTCGTCGCCGTGCTGACCGGCCTGTTCAGGTTCCTCGAGAACTGGGTCTCGCACGACATGGCGTTCCGGCTGCTGGCCGATATGCGGATCGATCTGTTCCGCAAGCTGGACCAACTGGCGCCTGCCTATCTGCTCCGCCGCCGAACCGGCGACCTCGTCTCGATGGCCACACAGGACGTGGAGACCGTCGAGTACTTCTTCGCCCACACGATCGCCAATGCCTTTGTCAGCGTCGTCATTCCCGGCGCGGCGTTGATCACCTTGTTTGTGGTCGACTGGCGGCTTGGGCTTGGTCTGGCGCCGCTGCTGATCCTGGCTGGTCTGAGTCCGCTGTTCACTCGGCGTATCGTTGACCGGCTGGGTTCGCGCTCGCGCGACCATCTTGGGGCGCTGAATGCGCACATGGTCGACACCCTGCAGGGCCTGCGCGAGGTGACGGCGTTCCAGCGCGAGCGTGAGCGGAAGGCAGAGTTCGAGGGTCTGATGCGCGACTACATGCCGATTCGCGGCGGCTTCAATCGCCAGATCTCGGCGCAGCGCACGCTGCTCGAAGGGCTGACCGGCTACGGCGGATTGGCCGTGTTGACGATCGGCGGCGCTCTGGCGGTTCGAGGCGACATCGACTCGTCGCTGGCCCCGCTCTTGACCCTGCTGGCGATGGGCGCCTTCATGCCCGTTGCAGAACTGGCCCAGGTTGGCCGACGGCTGGGCGACACGCTGGGCGCGACGCGTCGATTGACCGCGGTCCACTCCGAAGCGGTCGCCGTCGTCGACGGTCCCGGTCGGGCGACCAATGGACAGGCCGTCAGCGGCGGCGTCTCGGAAGGCGCCTTCGCCGCCGTCGGATTCAGCTATGAAGACACGCCGCGTGCGGCCCTCGACGAGGTCTCGTTCGACCTCAAACCGGGCGGCACCGTCGCGCTGGTCGGACCCTCGGGCGCGGGCAAGACCACGGCGGCCCACCTGCTGCTCCGCTTCTGGGATCCCCAGGACGGCAAGATCACACTTGAAGACGCTGACCTGCGGACGTATCGACTGGACGAACTGCGCGGGCAGGTCGCCCTGGTCGCGCAGGACACTTACCTGTTCAACGCATCGATCCGCGACAACCTGCTGGTCGCCAAGCCCGAGGCCACTGAGGGCGAATTGTTGCTCGCCATCGAGCGCGCCGGGCTGGCGGACTTCATCGAGTCACTGCCCGACGGTCTCGGTACGCCGGTCGGCGAACGAGGCGCGCAACTCTCGGGCGGTCAACGCCAGCGGGTAGCGATTGGCCGCGCGCTGCTCAAGGATGCGCCGGTGCTGATCCTGGACGAGGCGACCTCTCATCTTGACGGCCTCAACGAGCGCCTCGTGCGCGACGCGCTGGACAAGCTGATGTCCGATCGGACCACCCTGGTCATCGCCCATCGCCTCTCGACGGTTCGCGACGCCGATCAGATCGTGGTGCTGGACGAGGGCAAGGTGGTGGAGATCGGCCAGCACGATCAGTTAGCTTCGGAAGACGGCTTGTACTCGCGACTCGTGCGCCGGCAGTTGTCGGCGGCTCGCCGGTAGCCAGGAGGCAATCGTGAAGACACTGATCATGGAGATCGTCACGCTGGTTGTGTTCATCCCGCTTCGGATGGTCTCGCGGCTGTTTGGACGCCGTGCGAACGCGAGGGTACGCGACTGGCAGGACAACACCTGGACCTGGTTCCTGGGAGCGGCCGCCGTCGGATACATGGTCGGCGACCACCACACCGGAGATGCGGGACAAAGCGTCGCCGGCTACGATCCTGGCGGCCACT
Source organism: Dehalococcoidia bacterium (assembly GCA_022822855.1). Classification (GTDB taxonomy): domain Bacteria; phylum Chloroflexota; class Dehalococcoidia; order Bin125; family Bin125; genus Bin125. The sequence continues at coordinate 182,581 of JAJDYG010000033.1, read as the reverse complement.
TCGACGGCGGACACCACGGAGGTCCGCACGACACCGGCGGCGGCTTCGACGGAGGCGGTGGGTTCGGCGGCGACATCGGCAGCGGCTTCTAGGCAGCCGGTCCCGAAGCCAACGACTCGCAACCCGATCCGCGCGCCTTCGCCGTAGTACGGTCAGAGCATGACCACTGAACCGCGCAACAGCCTACCACGCACCGTCAACGCTTCCGACTTCGAGGCCCGCTGCCTCTCCCTGATCGAAGAAGTCGCCGAGACAGGCGAATCCATCATCATCACCAAGGACGGCCGCCCCGTCTCCCGCCTCGTCCCTTGCTCCGACGTCGAACCCACCCGAAACGGGCCGCCCTCTCCCGACCCGTGGGGCGCTGACCGCGACATCATCCTCTGGTACGACGACTTGGACGCTCCTGTCGACCCTGACTGGGAAGAGAAATGGGACCGCAAGTGGGATGAACGGCTGAAGTGATCCAGCTCGACACCCATGTACTGGTCTGGTTCCGATTCGGCGACAGTCAGCTAGGCTCCCGGGCTACCTCCCTTGTGAGAACAGCATGGGCAAGCAGCGAAGTGGCGGTATCGTCCATGACGTTCTGGGAGCTTGCCATGCTCCAGTCCAAGGGCCGACTTGGCGTAAGGCTGGAAATCGGCGCTTGGAGACAGCGGTTGCTCGCGGGCGGACTCATCGAGATTCCGCTTGACGGCGAGATCGGTATACGTGCCGGACTTCTTCCTGACCTGCACGGCGACCCCGCTGACCGAATCATCGTGGCCACAGCCTTAGCCGGACACACATTGGTCACCAGCGACCGTCAGATCCTGGATTGGTCGGGCCAGTTGGATCGAATCGACGCTCGACGCTGATACGGACCCCTACAGCGGGACGGCGCAGCCGTCGGCTCGGGGGTCGGAGCCTCCCCAGAGGACTCCTCGTTCGGGATCGCGGACGATGATCTGGCCCTTGCCGACGACTCCGGTGCGGATCGCTCCGCTGGCGGGGACGACGGGATGGCCGAGTTCTGCCAGCCTGGCCAGCACCTCGACGCCGAAGGTCTCCTCGACGTAGATCGGTCCGTTGGGCGGTTCTTCGTACATCGAGACTCGGGGCGAGTCGATCGCGGTCTGGGCGTCCATGCCCCGGTCGATCAGGTTGAGCACGACCTGGGTCTGGCCCTGGGGCTGGTTCCAGCCGCCCATGACTCCGTAGCTGGCGAAGAGGCTGCCGTCGTGGCGGGTGATCATTGAGGGCATGATCGTGTGATAGGGCCGCTTGCCGCCGGCGAGCGCGTTGGGATGGTCCGGGTCGTCGACCACGAACCCGGCTCCCCGGTTTTGCAGGCTGAAGCCGCACTCGCGCGGGACGATGCAGCTTCCGAAACCCTCGTAGTTTGAGTTGATGAAGGAGCAGGCGTTGCCGTCACCGTCGGCCGCTGAGAGATAGACGGTATCGGACTGGCCGGGCAGGAAGCCCGAGGAAGCGAGTTCGATGGCCTGGTCGGCGCAGATCAGTTGGCGTCGCTTGGCGGCGTACTTCTTGCTCAGCATCTCTTCGACGGGCACGTCGGTCTTGGCCGGGTCGGCGACTAGGGCGCGGGCGTCGGCGAAGGCGAGGCGGAGGGCCTCGATGACGATGTGCAGCACCTCGGGCGAGCGGTCCTCGTACTCGCCGATCTCGAAGCCTTCGAGGATGTTGAGCGCCATCAGCGTGGTGATGCCCTGACCGTTGGGCGGGCACTCCCAGATCCGGTGTCGGCGGTAGGTCGTTGAGATCGCTTCGTCGAAGGTGGAGCAGTGGTTGGCGAGATCGCTGGGCGACATCACACCGCCGTGCTCCTCGAGCGCCTCCACGATGCGCTCGGCCGGTCGTCCCTGGTAGAAGGCTTCGGGGCCACCCTCGGCGACTTCGCGCATGACGTTGGCGATGTGCTGGTTGGTCCAGACCTCGCCGGCCCGCGGCGCCTTGCCGTTGAGCAGCAGGTCGTGTCCGGCGGGGCCCTTCTCGGCAAGCAGCTCCGCCTGGAAGTGCCAGCCCCGGGCGATCGCGGGGGTCATCGCGAAGCCCTGCTCGGCGTGCTCGATCGCGGGTTGGAGGACGTCGGCGAGCGGCATCCGGCCGAAGCGGGTGACGGTGTCGTGCCAGCCCATGATTGAGCCGGGCACCGTCACGGCGTGCGGGCCCTGGCGCTCCCAGCCTCCGCAGCGTTCGACCACGTCGAGATCGAGCGCGGCCGGCGCGCGCCCGCTGCCGTTGAGCGCGGACACCGATTGGTCCTCTGCGTTGTAGAAGAGCGCGAAACAGTCGCCGCCGATCCCGGTCGAGGTTGGTTCGGTCACCGCGAGGGTGGCCGCAGCGGCGACGGCGGCGTCGGCGGCGTTGCCGCCCTCGCGGAGGATGCGCAGTCCGGCCATCGAGGCGAGCGGTTGGCTGGTCGCGACGATGCCTTTGGTCGAGAGCACCGGGGAGCGTCGCGATTCGAAGCGGAAGGGGTGTGTGGGGAGGTTCGTCATGCGGCACAGTCTAGGCGCGGGGCACGTTCCTCCGATCCCCGTCGCATCTAGCGATCTCTTTGGGGCAGGGGGCGCTGAGGAGCGATTGGAAGAGCGGGATCGCCGGTAGGCCGGAAAAAAACGGCGGGCGGCGCCGCGGCGGCACGCGCGGACCTGTCCCGGGTATTAGGGAGGTTCGTCCTCAGTCTCCCCGGAGTGGCTCTCTTCGTCGCCTGCCTCCTCGTCGGGGGTCCCGTTGCTGGTCTCGTTGCTGGTTATGCCGAAGTACTCGTCAGCGAGTCGCATTTCTTCTTCGGTGATCGGCCCACGGTTCGGAGTGTGAGCGATCGGCTGGTGGTCGGAGCTGATCTTCTGGGCGGCCTGCTGAGCAGCGTCGCGGAGGGCGTCGCGGGCGGCCTCGTAGGCGAGCCGGGCCTCGTAGCGGGCCTCGGCGTAGAGGCCCTTGAGGTGGGCGAGGGCCTTGGTCGCGCTGTGCTGGACGTAGGCGGGTCCGTTGGTGGCCTGGTGGCGGAGCTGGTTGACGATGGCGTCCCTGGTGAAGGGGAGCGGGGGGTTGGCGTGGGCGATGGCGGCGTCGCGGGGCATTGGCGGAACTCCTGTTCTTGCGGTGCGAATGGGGACAATGGTATGCGAACCGGCGTTCGGTGTGGGGTGTGGGTGTGTGTTGGGGTTTGCGGAGGGGGAGGGAGCGGGTCCCCGCATGAAGCGGGGACTGGGACATGTTGGTTGCGCCGGTCTGAGGTGAGGCGGGCGGTGGTTGGCTTGGCGGAGTTGGGTGGTCTGGGCCCCGTGTCAAGCACGGGGCATCGGAGGGAGGAGGGGGAGCGCACACCCAGCCTCGGAGGGACCCCCCTTTGTCACTTCGTGACATCTCCCCCGCTGCGCGGGGGAGAAACCTGGCGAAGGGGACGCGGACATGACGCTGTCATCTTGGCTGGGACTGAGGCTCTATTCTTGGCGGTGTATCGACTCGAGGAGTTCCCATGACCACCGCCGCCGCACCGACCGTGACCCAGGAGCAGGTTGAGTTCTATCACGAGAACGGCTTCCTGCTGATGCCGAAGCTGCTGCCGGACGACGTGCTGCAAGCGCTGCGCGACGAGACCGACCGGATCGTGGCCGAGGCGGCGGGGCTGACCGACCACAATGCTCAGTACGACCTGGAGGACTCGCACACGCCGGAGGAGCCTCGCGTGCGGCGGCTGAAGTCGCCCTCGTGGCACTGGCCGTTCTTCCGTGAGCTAGCCCAGCATCCGGTCTTGATGGAGGTCGTAACGGCGCTGATCGGCCCCAACGTGCGGCTGCAGAACGACAAGCTGAACATGAAGGCGGCCGAGTACGGCGCGCCGGTCGAGTGGCACCAGGACTGGCCGTTCTACCCGCACACCAACGACGACCTGGTCGCGGCGGGCATCCTGCTCGACGACTGCTACGCGATCAATGGCCCGCTGCTGGTCGTACCCGGATCGCATAAGCGCGCGATCTACGACCATCACCACCCAGAGGAGCGTTACTTCACCGGCGCGGTGGAGCCCGAGGAGTTTGACTGGGACATGGAGAAGGACCTGGTCGCGCTGGAAGGTCCGGCCGGCTCGGTCTCGTTCCACCACGTGCGGACGATGCACGGCTCGGCCTTGAACCGCTCGGAGAATCCGCGTCGCCTGCTGCTGTTCGGCTACGCCGCCGCCGACGCCTGGCCGATCATGGGTCTGGGCAAGATGACGCTGGACCAGTACAAGGGCTTCATGTGCGCGGGCGAGCACGTCGAGCAGCCGCGCCAGACCGAGGTCCCCGCCTATCTGCCCCTGCCGGCCTCCCCAAAGCAGGGCTCAATCTACGAGAACCAGAAGACGGTCAAGAACCGCTTCTTCGACACCTACGAGGATCGGAAGGGGTAGCGATAGAGACCGCGCCGAGGCTTAGACTGGCCGCAGGAGCGGCAGAATGGTGCTGTCGGTCGAAGAGATCGAGGAGGCGCTGGTTGGCGTCGGGATGCCGGCTGACCGTGCGCACCGCGTGGCGCTGGCGATTGATCGGGCCGAGAACGCGGCGACGGTCGAGGATGTGGAGCGGGAGGTATCGCACGCGACAGAGTTGTTGCGTGGAGAAATCGAGCGGCTTGCCGTGCAACAGGACGCTAAGACTTCCGAGCCGCGGCAAGAAGTGCGGCGGCTAGCCATCGAGCAGGATGCGAAGATGTCCGAGCTACGCAGCGAGATGAAGCAGGACATCGCCGGTCTTGAGAGTCAGATAGGCCGGTTGGAGGAGCTGATACGCCAGTTGGAGAGGCGTGTCGAGGAGGAGCGACCCGAGGCGCGAGCGCGCCACCGGCAATTGATGATTGTGGTGATCAGCATCAGCGTCACGCTGGGAACCGCCATAGTCGGTGGGATGATCGCCATTCTCCTGAGGCTGTTCGGCGCGGTTTGATTCGTTCAGGCAGGCTTCGACGGGCGCGATCTTAAATCGCTAGCCTCCCGGAAACAACCGGGAGGTGACCCATGAGTAGCTCGAACTACTGGACACGAATGCGGACGCAGCGTCTGTCTCGGAGGGCGGTGCTGCGATCGGCGGCGACGGCCGGAGTAGGCGCTGCCGGGCTGGCCCTGGTCGGTTGCGGCGACGATGACGACGACGGCCAGCAGGCGGTCGCTCAGCAGCAACAGCAGCAGGACCAGCCGCAGCAGGCCGCCCAGCAGCAACAACAGCAACAGGATCAGACTGCCGACCAGACGGCGCAGCAGGCTGACCAGCCGGACGAGGCTGCTCAACAGCAGTCGATGCAGCAGCAGGATCAGCAGCAGCAGGCCGCGGTCGCGCAGGCCCAGCAGCAGCAGGCCGGTCCGGCGATGGGCGGCGAGCTGCGGATCTCAGACACATCCGACCTGGCCTCGTTCGACGGCTTCCTGACGTTCGGCTACAAGGCGTTCCTGCACGGGCACAATTGTTACCCGATGCTGACGCAGTTCGCGAACGAGCCGGGACAGTCCTCGATCGACTTCCAGCCGGAGCTCTGGCTGGCGGACTCGGTCGAGCAACCGGACGACGCGACGTACGTGTTCGTGATCAAGGACAACGCGGTCTGGGAGGACCGGGCTCCGGTCGACGGTCGCAAGGTGACGGCCGAGGATGTGGCCTTCTCGTTCGCCGGCGACCGCTACGCGGGCTATCCGAACCGCGGCGCGATCCTGCCGAGTCTGGCGGGGGTCGAGGCGACGGACGACCGCACCGTGCGCTTCGACCTGACTGCCGGGCTGGCGCCGTTCCTGCTCTATGCCGGTCACCACGCCGGACCGTATGTGATGCCGCCTGAATTGCTCGAGGACGAAATGTCGCGGCAGACGATGATCAGCGCCGGGCCGTTCCTGCTGGACGAGTACGAGCCCGGTTCGCGCGTGGTCTACAAGCGCAATCCGGACTACTTCGACGCGCCGAAGCCGTACGTCGACTCGCTGGTGATCAACTTCATCGGCGACAACTCGGCGATTGCGGCCGCGTACCTGAGCGGCGAGCTGAATACGAGCTGGTTCGGCGTCGCCCCGCCGATCGTGGAGGAGCTGGAGAACGGGATTCCCGGCGCGACCTGGGAGTTCGAACCGAGTCTCGTGATCGGCGGCGTGTTCCCCGACATCGGCATGGAGCCGTTCACCGATCCTCGGGTGCGGCAGGCGATGTCGTCGGCGATTGACCGTGACTCGATCCTCGCCGTCGGCGGCGCGCTCGACACCGGGAAATGGTCGACGGCGCTGCCGCCGATGCCCGGCTGGTGGGTCGATCCGAAGGAGGACGCGGCGCTGGGCGAGTACTACAACTACAACCCGGAGCGGGCGATGCAACTGCTCGACGCAGCCGGGATCGACGGCGTCGGACCGGTGCCGCTGCACACGACGACCGCGTATGGTCCGATCTTCGCCGAGCAGTCGCAGGTCGTCCAGGCCAACCTGCTGCAGGTTGGCATTGAGGTCGAACTGGTCGTCAACGAGCCGACGGTTCACTACTCGACGATCTTCAACGGCAGCACGACCGGCGTGATCGGTCACACGCTGTCGGTGGCCTCGATTGAGCCGGACGAGGCGCTGCGCAACGTCTTCATTCCCGACAGCCCGCGCTCGCCGATTCCCAACGGCGAGCTGATGGCCGACGACGCGCGGATGTCCGAGCTGCTCGACATGCAGCGCACGGAGAGCGACGTCGAGGCTCGCAAGAAGCAGATCTACGACCTGCAGTTGCACATCGCCGAGCAGATGTACTCGGTGCCCTGGGTGAATCCGCCGGTCTCCCAGATCGCGCGGCCGGAGCTCTCGGGCGTGCAGTTCATCCAGACCTTCGCTCCGTCGCCGTCGCTCGAGGACATGTGGTTCAACAACCTGTAGGCCCGGCTTGTCGGCCTGACTGGGGCCGATCGCTGAAGCTCGCACAGCGATAGGGAGGCGGCCGAATGCGTGGCTATCTGCTGCGTCGGCTGTTGCTCGCCGCGCTGACGCTGCTGGGCATCAGCGTGCTGGTCGCCGGGATGATGCGCACGCTGCCCGGCGATGTCGTCGATGTGCTGGCAGCCGAGGCGTTCTACGACGATCGCGAAAAGGAGCGCCTGCGCGAGGAGCTGGGGCTGGAGGACCCGTTCTTCGTCTACTTCGGCAAGTGGCTGGGAGCAGCGCTGCAAGGTGATTTCGGCGAGTCGCTGAGGACGCAGCGCAGCGTTGGCGACGATCTGGCGCGCCGGCTCGACGTGACGATGGAGCTGGCCATCCTCGGGCTGATCATTGCGACGATGATCTCGGTGCCGCTGGGAATCCTGGCAGCGCTTCGGCGCAGTCAGTGGCCGGATTATGTCGCTCGCAGCATCGCCGTGTTCGCTCTGGCGATCCCCGGGTTCTGGCTCGCGACGCTAGCAGTCGTGTTCGGGGCGAAGTGGTTTAGCTGGTCTCCGCCGCTGGGTTATCAGCCGATCTGGGAGGCGCCGTTCACGAATCTGCAGCAGATGTGGCTGCCGGCGTTGCTGTTCGGCCTGATCCTGGCCGGCGTGCAGACCCGCATCCTGCGCACAGCGCTGCTCGATGTGTTGCGCCAGGACTACATGCTGACGGCTCGGGCGAAGGGCCTGTCCAGGCTGCTGCTGCTGCGGCGGCACGCGCTGCGTAACTCGCTGATTCCCTTCGTCACCGTGATCGGCGTGCAGTTTCCGGTCGTGCTCGGCGGGGCGGTCGTATTCGAGCTGATCTTCGCCCTGCCCGGGCTTGGGGCGTATCTGCTCGACGGGATCGCGAATCGGGACTACGTCGTGGTGCAGGCGGTCAATGTCTGGATCGCCGGCGCCGTGATCATCACCAATCTCCTAGTGGACGTGTCGTATGGCTTCCTCGACCCCCGCATCCGCGTCGGCGCCTGAGCGTCCCGAGTCGCTCGCGCAGGCCGTCCTGTCCGGCGGGGCGAGCGCTGCGCTGCGCATCGTCCAGGTCGTGCGCCGCTATCCGTTCCCCTGCCTGATGGCGCTGGTGCTGCTGCTGATCGGCCTGGGGTCGGGGCTGGCCGACCTGGTCGCGCCGGCGGATCCGTTGGCGATCAACCCTCGCGAGCGGCTGTTCGGCCCGACCACGACATACATCATGGGCACCGACGCGCTCGGCAGGGACGTGTTCACTCGGGTGTTGTACGGCGGCAGAGCGTCCCTGGGCGTGAGCATCGCGTCGGTCGGCATCGCGATCGGGATCTCGACCTTCGTCGGTCTGGTCAGCGGAGCGGTGAGCGGTTGGTTCGACGTGCTGGTCCAGCGAATCGTCGACATCTTGATGGCCTTCCCCGGCCTGATCATCGTGATCTCGTTGACGGCCTTCCTCGGCAACAGCGTCGGCCTGTTGATCGTGGTCATTGCGATCGCGCTGTTGGGGGCGGGAATTCGCGTGGCTCGCGCGGCGGCGATCCAGGTGTCGTCGCAGCCCTACATCGAGGCAGCCCGAACGCTGGGAGCGGGTCAGGCGCGGATCATCGGTCGGCACATCTTGCCCAATGCGATGCCGCCGATCCTGGTGATCGCGACCGCGCAGTTGGGGATCGCGATCCTGATCGAGGCGTCGGTGTCGTTCCTCGGTTACGGGATCCAGCCGCCGGCGGCCTCGTGGGGATTCATGTTGGGGGCGGAGGCGCGGATTCACATGATCGAGCAGCCCTGGCTCTCGGTCTGGCCCGGCTTGGCGATCTTCCTCACGGTGTTCTCGTTCAACATCATCGGCGACGCGCTCAGAGACGCATTCGATCCCCGGTTGCGCGGGGCTTGACGAAGATTTCCACTGACGATCCGCACTCGTCGAAATGCCTAGACTTCGGGCACCTGGAGTCCGGAGAGGAGTGCGATCATGGCCACCGGACGAGTTGTCGTCGTCAAGGAGTATCAGCAGCCGTTTGTGATTGAGGAGTATCCGGTTCCCGAACCGGAGCCTGGGGCGATCGTGCTTCGGATCACGCAGGCGGGCGTCTGCGGGTCGGACCTGCATACCTGGCGCGGCGACATGGTCGAGACGCCGCTGCCATCAAATGGTCGGGTGATGGGCCACGAGGGAACCGGCGTGGTTTACGCGCTGGGCGACGGCGTGTCGACCGATTCGTTGGGCCGAGACATCGAGGTTGGCGACCGGCTGATGTACTCGGCGATCACTCCCTGCGGCCGCTGTTACCAGTGTTCGCGCGGGGAGCCGAACTGGTGCTCAGACCGGGGCGCGTGGTCACGGGAGGCGGGCGTGCCTCCGTACTTCACCGGTACGTACGCCGACTACTACTACCTCAAGCCAAATCACCCGGTGTTCAAGGTGCCGGACGAACTGCCTGACGAGGTACTGGGCTTCGTCAACTGCGCGATGGGCACCACGACCGAGGGTCTGATGCGGGCAGGCTGCAAGGAGAACGACTTCGTCGTGATCCAGGGCGCGGGTGGTCTGGGGCTGAACGCGACGGCGATGGCCAAGGACATGGGCGCGCACAAGGTGATCGTGCTCGACCGGTTGCCCCAGCGTCTGGCGCTGGCCGAGGAGTTCGGCGCCGACCACACGATCAACATCGAGGAGTTCAACACGCCGGAGACGCGGCGTCGCGCCGTCTGGGACCTGACCGAGGGCCGCGGCGCGAACATCGTGATGGAGCTGGTCGGCCGCGCCGAACTGCTGGCCGAAGGCTTGACCTATCTGGCCAACGGAGGAACGTTCGTCGAGATTGGCGACATCGTGCGCGGGCGGACCGTCGAGATCGATCCCAGCACGATGCTCAGCGGCAAGAAGATCATGGGCTCCGTCATGTATCGGCCCCACCTGCTGCCGCTGATGATGGACATGCTGCTCAAGAATCAGCGGGACATTCCCTACGACAAGATCGTCTCACACACCTATCCGCTGGCCGATGTCAACCAGGCCTTCGAGGACAGCGAGTGGCACGAGCGGGAGACGAACGTCTCACGTTCGATGCTTGTCCCGTAAGGCTCAGTCAACCCAGTCCGGAGTTGAGCCCCAGGCGTCTTCGGAGACGACGTCTCGGAGCGGCTTCCGATTAAGGGGGCCGAACCGGCCCTTCGGGTAGCCGAGCGGGACGCAGTAGACGACCTGGGCTTCGTCGGGGATCTCGAAGAGGGTCTTGACCCGCTCGTCGACAACCGCGTGAAGGGTCGTGATCGTTCCTCCGATGCCCAGTCCTCGGGCAGCCAGGAGCATGTTCTGGACGGATGGGATGACCGACTGCGCGGTTCCCGCTCCGGGCGCGGTGGCGCAGAGCAGGATCATGACGGGAACGTCTCCGATTTCGTCCGCGAAACGCATGGCAGATCGGCGGACGGGATTCTCGAAGGCGGGATGATCGGGGCCTTCGATGCCTTCGTCAGCGCGCTTGGCCCACCACGCTTCGTGGTACAGGGTTCCCAGCTCAGCCTTCTTCACCGGGTCTCGCACGACGAGGAAGTGCCAGGGCTGCGCGTTGCCGCCGTTCGGCGCCTGACGCGCGGCATCGAGGATGATCTCCAGGTCTTCGTCGGAGATTGGGTCGGGCCGTATCCGGCGGATGGCGCGCATCGAATAGATCGCTTCGTAGAGCGGGAGGCCGAGGCGTCCGTAGCGAGGCATGATCTGCTCCTCTGTGGCAATCAGGCGGGCGATTGCATTCGACGCTATCGTAAGCCTCCGACGGCACCTGTACAGACGAGCATTCAGCTAGGAGCGATGAATGGGACTGGAACACATTCACCCCGATGGACTGGTCAACCTGCGATCGTTCACGCAGGTCGTCGCGGCGAGCGGCAGCAAGACAATCTACATCTCGGGCCAGGTGGCCTGGGATGTTGACGGCGGCATCGTCGGCGTGGGCGACTTCGCCGCGCAGGCGAAGAAGGCCTACGAGAACCTCGCGGTTGCGATTGAGGCAGCCGGCGCGACCCCGGCCGACGTAGCCAAGACGAACGTCTACATCGTCAACTACGACCCTGAGATGGGTCGGGCGCTGAACGACGCTCGCAAGGCCGTCTTTGAGGGCACGACCGCCCCAGCGAGCACGTTGATCGGCGTGCAGGCGCTGGCAGCGCCGGAGTTCATGATCGAGGTCGAGGCGATCGCGGTATTGGACTGACGCACTGAGGCTTGCGGAGACCCCCCTCTGCCTTCGGCATCTCCCCCCGCAGTGCGGGGGGAGAAAGGAAACACCAACCGGCCAGTAACAGGAGAGAGCAATGGGCAAGATTTCGCTTGAGGATCGATTCGAAATCATCGATCTCTGTTCGGTCTACAACTACACCGTCGACCAGGCCGACGGTGAGGGTTGGGCTGCGACATTCACGGAGGACGGCATCTTCCACGGGCCGGCCGGACAGGCCGAGGGCCGCGAGGCGCTGGTCGCCTTCTGCGGCCAGCTCGCCGAGGCGTTCCCCGGCGGAATGCACTTCACCGACAACCACCTCTTCGAGATGGACGGCGACACCTGCCAGCACAAGTGCTTCCTCGACTTCAAGGTGCCGTCGCCGGATGGGTCGGTGGCATCGATCCTGCTCGGTTACGAGGACATCATCGTCAAGGTCGACGGCGAGTGGCTGTTCAAGCGGCGCGACGTCGTCTCGGTGACCGGTTACGGGCAGTCGCTGCCCGACTAACCGCCGAAGCGGACGAGATCGGCCCGCAAGTCAAACTGAGCCGGCGGCCGGCTCATGATCGCGGCGAGAATGTGATCGGTGTAGAGCTGTCGGCCGATCTCGTTAAGGTGAGTCCCGTCCCACGAGACTTCGTCCTCGCGACCGTCGGTGATCTCGTTCCAGTCGACCAGCGTCACCCAGTCGTGCTTGGCCGCCTCCTGCCGCAGCATCTTGTTGGTATCGCGCTCGTAGCTCAATAGCGGCTCGCGGGGCGGGAACTGCCGCGTCAGCACGATCAGATGGCGGACGCCGTCCGCAGCGTCGAGCAGCCTCTGGAAGCCGCTCGCGTCGAGGAAACTGGTGCCCACCGCGTGGAAGATGACGGTGTCGCGCGGGCCGTTGCGGGCGATGTCCTCGGCGAGGATGGCGATCGCGACGTGAGCAATCCGTCCAACCTCGGCGTCGACTTCGATACCAACTTCTTCCATCCGTTCCCGCGCGCCGACCATCACCGAGTCGCCGATCGCCAGCGGCGGCAGACCAAAGGTCAGCCTCAACACCGACGGCTGCAGCCCGGCGTCATCAATGTGCTCAAGCAAGAGCGTGAACTCGAACCCCGGGACGTTCCCGCCTCCACCCCACGACCACATCGGTTCGGCGTCAAGCGGGCCGCCCGGTTCCGCGTGGAACCGAATCGGCAGATCCACGAGGAAGGTCGACGACCGGCAGACTCGCTCCGTGGCGCCCTCGATCTGCCAGCTCAGACAACCCTTGCCCACTTGCTCGAGCTGGACGAATGCGCAGGGCGCACTGCCGGGACAGGGCACGCGCAGGACATCGCCGGGATGGATGATCTGCATCACCCGCTCGCCGTTGAGCTCCGTGAACTGCTCGCGCGACATACTGAAGCGGCTCATCAATCCGAACGGAGAGTCGCCGGGCTCGACCGTGTATCGGGTGAAGTACTCACCGGGCGGATACTGAACGAGCGCTTCCGGCTCGGCCGCGCGAACCGCCGGCTCCCCGCCGACGCCGTCCTCTGGCGTCGTGGCACGCGCACTGGAGGCTTCCGGCTCATCCTTCCGCCCCGATGTCACCGTCGCCTTCACGATGGCCGCATCGTCGCCGTCCTTCGAAGAAGTCACGGGAGACACGACAGCCAACCGGCTGTCCCTGATAGTGACCCGGTCAACGCGTTGCCGCTCGGACGCTGAATCTCCAACCCCCTGAGAATCGATCGCGTCGCTGTGGGAGGATTGCTCGGCCGACGCTGAAAAGAGGAGATCGGAAGGCGACCGCCCGGGCAGTACCGCGAACCCAACGACGAGGGCCAGGAGCACGGCCAGCGAAATCGAGGCTGTGACAGCGCCGATCGCCCGCGGGCTGGCCAGCGGGGACTTGAAACGCGGATGACTCCAGAACTCCGGACGACGCATTGGAGCTTCAACCAGGCGGTAGCTGATCTCCGAGAGCGCGAACGTGGCAACCAACGCCACGACCACGATTGCCAGCGTGTTGGGCACGAAACCAAATTCCCATTGCAGCGCCAACAGCACGGGCCAGTGCCAGAGATAGATGCTGTAGCTGCGCTGACCCAGCCAGCGCATCGGAGCGATCTCGAGCGCGCGACCGATCAGCGAACCCGGCCTGACGACGAACGAGACCAGCACGATCGCGCCCATCGAGGTTGCGAGCAGGCCCCACGGGTACATCCAGTCGCTCCAGTGGCGGCCGATGACCATGATCACCACGATCATGGCCAGCCCGAGCACCGCGATCACGTCCATCAGGTGACCGAACGGAGCGCGCCACGTGTAGCGCCACGGCTTCCAGATCAGGCCGACCGCCACGCCGATCAGAATCGTGAATGCGCGCGGATCGCTGCCGAAGTAAACACGCGAGGGATCGGTACCGGGCGTGAACAGGACAACCATCCAGATCAGCGACATCACCCCAAGCGCCGCGACGATGCACCAGAGCCAGCGCAGGTTGAGGAAGCGCATGACCAGCACGAAGAGCACCGGCCAGATGATGTAGAACTGCTCCTCGACCGCCAGCGACCACAGATGCCGCAACTGCGAGGGACGCTCGAACATCTCGAAGTACGAGACATCGCGCAGAATCAGGTCCCAGTTGGTGAAGTAGACGGCCGCCATCAGCACGTCGTGCAGATGCTGTCCCAGCGTCTCGCCGAGCATCAGCGCGGCGTAGACCGTCGTCACGATCAGGACCAGCGCCAGCACCGGCAGCAGGCGTCGCCCTCGCCTCAACCAGAACTGGGCGAGATTGGTGTGCGAACTACGTTCGCGCTCAGCGACCAACAGCGCAGTGATCAGGAATCCCGAGACCACGAAGAAGACATCGACCCCGAGAAAGCCGGCCGGCAGCCACGAGACCCCGGCGTGGAACAGCACAACCGCGAGCGCCGCCAGGCCGCGGATCCCGTCCAGACCGGCCAGATAAGGCAGGCCGCGGTCGCCTGTCGCTGAGTCTGTTTGTGGGTCGATCGCCGCGCCTGACATCGGTCGCTACATCCGGAAAACGCCGAAGTTGGACTCGGGCACCGGCGCATTGCGCGCCGCCGCGAGTCCAACGCCCAGAGCTTGTCGAGTATCGATCGGGTCGAGAATCCCGTCGTCCCAGATCCTGGCCGAGCCGTAGGAGGCGGCGCCTTCTTCCTCGTACTTCTCCAGGGTCGGGGCCATGAACTCGCGCTGATCCTCGCTGGACATCTCCTCGCCCTGACGCGCGAGGGCGTCCTGGCGAATCGTGAGCAGCACGTTGGCGGCCTGTTCGCCGCCCATCACCGAGACTCGGGCGTTCGGCCAGGTCCAGAGCAGTCGCGGGGAATAGGCGCGCCCGCACATCGCATAGTTGCCCGCCCCGAACGATCCGCCCAGCACGATTGAGAACTTCGGTACCTCGGCGCAGGCCACCGCAGTCACCATCTTCGCCCCGTGCTTGGCGATGCCCTCGTGTTCGTATCGGCGGCCGACCATGAATCCGGTGATGTTCTGAAGAAACAGCAGCGGCGTCCCGCGCTTGGCGCAGAGCTGGATAAAGTGCGCTCCCTTGAGCGCCGATTCCGAGAACAGGATGCCGTTGTTTGCCACAATTCCGACCGGATGGCCCATCACCCGAGCGAACCCACAGACCAGCGTAGAACCGTACGCCGGTTTGAACTCATGGAATCGGGACCCGTCCACAATCCGAGCGATCAGCTCGCGGACGTCGTACGACTTTCGCGTCGACCGCGGGACGATCCCGTAGATCTCCTCGGGGTCGTACAGCGGCGCCTCGATCTGCTCCGCCGGCGTGACAGGCCAGTCGGCCGCCGCCTCGCTGCCCAGGTTGCCGACCGCGGCGCGGACCAGCTCGAGCGCGTGCTCATCGTCTTCGGCCAGGTGGTCGGCGACGCCGGAGATCTGCGTGTGGACCAGCCCGCCGCCCAGCTCTTCCGCCGAGATCTGCTCGCCGGTCGCGGCGCGGACCAATGGCGGACCGCCGAGGAAGATCGTGCCCACGCCGTCGACGATGATCGCCTCGTCCGACATCGCAGGCACGTACGCGCCTCCGGCGGTGCAGGAGCCCATCACGGCGGCGATCTGCGGGATGCCGGCGGCGGACATCGTCGCCTGGTTGTAGAAGATGCGGCCGAAATGGTCGCGGTCGGGGAACACGTCCGCCTGCATCGGCAGGAAGGCGCCGCCGGAATCGACGAGGTACGCGCAGGGCAGCCGGTTCTGAGCGGCGATCTCCTGAGCCCGCAGGTGTTTCTTGACCGTGATCGGGTAGTAGCTGCCGCCTTTGACCGTCGCGTCGTTGGCGACGATCATCGTCTCCCGACCGGCGACGCGGCCGATGCCGGTGACGATGCCCGCGCCCGGCGCTTCGTCGCCGTACATCCCGTCGGCCGCCAGTGGTGAGAGTTCGAGAAACGGCGAGTCCGGATCGAGCAGGCGCTCGATTCGCTCCCGAGCCAGCAGCTTGCCCCGGGCGTGATGCCGCTCGACGCTTCGAACTCCGCCGCCGGCGCGGACGACGGCCTCGCGCTCCCTCAGTTCTTCGACCAGGCCTCGCATCCAGGCGGCGTTCTCCTGGAACTCGGCCGATCCGGTGTTGACCGTCGATTGAATCGGCGAGGACGCCTCAACCTGATAAGAAAGCTCGATCGATCCGCCGCCGTCGCTCATAGGTCGCTCCTGGGAACGCACCTCGTCCACGTCATGTAGGCAGGGTATTGCGCGGTTAGACTCGTCCGCAGGCTCGCCGGTAAGCAAACGCGTAAACGAGCTCGGGAGAGCGGAGCATAACGATGACAGCGCAACTTTCTGACGGGAACTATTCCTACACCGCACTCGACATATGGGAGCAGATGCCGGACGGCGTGACGCTGGTCGAATGCCCGGGAGTGGCCGTCGACGCCAACGACACCGTCTACGTGTTGACCCGTAACGTCGAGCATCCGGTGATGGTCTTCGACGCCGACGGCGCCTGGCGCGGGAGTTGGGGTCAGGGCAACTTTACGGAACGATCGCATGGCATCTGGATCGGCCCGGAGGGCGACGTCTGGGGCGCCGACGACGGAACCCACACCATCACCCGCTGGTCGCCCGACGGCGAGCTGCTGCAGACGCTCGGCGACCCCTACAACCCTGCCCCGGCCTGGGCCGGCAAGCCCTTCAACCGGCCAACCCACGCCGCCGTCAGCCCAAAGACCGGCGACATCTTCGTCACCGATGGTTATGGCAACTCGTGCGTCCACCGCTTCGACGCCGACGGCAACCACAAGCAGACCTGGGGCACCCCGGGCATCGACGCGGGCCAGTTCATCCGCCCGCACAACATCGCCATCGACGAGGACGGCCTGCTCTACATCGCCGACCGCGAGTGCCATCGGGTGCAGATCTTCTCGGAGTCGGGCCAGTTCGTCACCATGTGGAACAACATCCACCGACCCGATGGTCTCACGCTCGCGCCCGACGGCAACATCTACATCGGCGAACTGAACGAGATGGGCGGAATGGAAGGCGCGCCGGGCCTCGGCCACCGGGTCAGCATCTACGACCGCTCCGGCAATCGGCTCGCCCTCCTCGGCCATCCAGACGAGGGAGACGATGCGGGCAAGTTCATCGCCCCCCACGGAATCGCCGTCGACTCAAAGGGAGACGTCTACGTCGGAGAGGTCTGCAACACCATCCGAGGCAAGGCCCTCGGAGTCGAGCTGCACTCACTCAGCAAGCTGGTGCGACAGTAACGTCTGTCTGCACATCCTGCCTGAACTGACCCCGTCTGTCCCAGTCCCGGCACCCGAGCCGGGACCCGTTCCACGGGGTGGAGGCCGGGACTCGGCAAGAACGAGTCACATATCGACAGGCTGGAATCGGTAGCGGAGGAACATCTCCCCACCGACAGACCGCGTCGCCTGGACGACCTCAAGCTGTCTGATCCCAGAGGCTGTTGGCTCTCCGGGCCATTGCACCGCGGGATGCGCGCTCTCACCGCCCGTGATCCTCGGGGCGAGAGTGAGGAAGTACTCGTCGACCAGCCCTCGCGAGATCAGTTCGCCATTCAGCATCGCGCCGCCCTCGACCAGGACTCGCGACGCTCCCAGCTCGCGCTTCATGTGATCCAGCGCCGCGACCGCCTCCTTCCCCTCGGGGACGCTGACGACCGGCCTGCCGCGCGACTCCAGCTTGCGGCGCACGGAGTCCGGCGCGGCGCTGGACAGGTAGATGACGGCCTCGAACCCGTCGTCGCTGAAGAAGCGGCGCTCAGGTGGCAAGTCTCCGCTTCTCGTGAGCACAGCCGCGATCGGCGATGGCGTCATGCCGCGATCTACGCGCCATCGCTCAAGCTCCGGATTGTTCAGCCGAGCCGATGTGCCTGATGCTCTGAACGTCGCGCCGCCGTTCATCACCACGTCGAAGTGGACCCGCAACTCCCGCATCAACCGCTGATCGAGCTGCGAGCCAAGTCCGCGCTCCGTCCCGTCGATCACCGTCCGGCCATCGGCGGACATGACCATGTTGATCGCCACAAAGGGCCGATCGGAGGGCGGATCGGGAAAGCTGAGTTGGGTGTAGTCGATCTCGGTCGAGTCCATGAGGTCATGCTAGGTTGCGGGCATGTCCGACCATGAGCAGGATGTGCCCTCGGATGAGGACGCGGAGTCGGAAGAGCGCGACCGCGATTTTCCCATCTCCTCCAACGCGCGATTCACGATCGGTGGCAAGCCGCTGGTGCTCGATGACTTCATCGACATCACCACCGGCGACATCGCCAACCGTCCAACGGTAGAGCCGCGTCCTCAGCCGGCCCCCTTACCCAAGGATGTGATCTGGAACGCTCGGCGCCCGGTCGAGGACTAGAACCTGTTCACAGTGGGCGCGTCCGGTTACCCCCGCGCCGGCACCGTTGCCTCCGACACATCACGATCAATCATACGAATATTCGTTCACATACAATCGGCGGTGTCCGGCAGGCGATAGCGATCCAGGAGCGCCGCATGAACCCCACCAACCAATCCGACAGAACCCGCCATGAGCTGACCTGGGCTGACATACCCCGCCTAAACCTGACCTCTTCCCGACAGAATCTGACCAAACCTGACCAAATCTGACATCGCGGAGCGAGATTTCCCTGCCCTCGGCGCCAAACTCGCCCAAGCAGGCCGAAATTCTCCACCATTCTTCCCCTGCTGAACAGCCCCTGGCGGTCAGATCATCGCTCGTTCGACGGCCGGCGAACCGGAGAGGAGCCGACGGTGAACAGGGCCTCAGTTATCGCCGTAGTCGGCTTCCCAGGTGATCTCGATCGCGTCCTTGACGCTCTCGTGCGCCGGGCAGCCCGGAGCGTGGAACTTCACCGCCCGCTCGGCGGCGGCTCGCTGTTCCTCAACGATCCCCGGGATCTGGAAAACCACGTGAATCTTCGTAATCCGGATCGTCTGGTTGTCTTCGCCCTCGATCATGCCCAGGACGTCGGCCTTGTAGGTGTTGGGGTCGAACTCGACCTTGCGCGCGGACATCGCCCGCGCCAAAGTGCCGTACATTCAACCGCCGACCGCGGCGACGATGTGGTCCAGAGTGGCCGTCATCGGCGGCGCGCTCTCGGGCACCCCGTAATGCTCCTTGAGCTTGCCCTGGACGCCGTAGGCGACCTGCTCGGGCACGTCGCCCAGCGTCGCGTGGCGGATGCCGTTCTTCAGTTCAAGCTTGTTGCGTGAGATGTACTCGAAACGCGCCATGTCTCACTCCTGTCCGGGTCGGCTAGCTGTTGGCCAACAGGGTACGCATTCTGTCGACGCCTTCGACGATCTCCTCCAGCGATGCGGCGTAGCTGAAGCGCAGGTAGCCCTCGCCGAGGTGTCCGAAGCTCGTCCCGGCGATCACTGCCAGCCCGGCCTCTTCCAGCAAGCGCTCCTGCAGAGTGCGCGCGTCGATGCCGGTCTCGGAGATATTGGGGAAGGCGTAGAACGCGCCCAGAGGATTGACGCAGGTCACACCGGGCACGTCGTTCAATTCCTTAACGATCACCTGGCGGCGCTCGTCGAACGCCGTCGTCATGATGTCGACCGCCGCCTGCGGTCCGTCCAGCGCCTCGATCGCCGCGTACTGCGTGGCCGCGTTGGGACACGAGTAGCTGTTGATCGCCAGCCGCTCGGCGAACGGGAAGAGGTCGGGCGGGAACACACCGAAGCCCAGCCGCCAGCCGGTCATCGCATAGGTCTTGCTCCAGCCGTCCAGCACGATCAATCGGTCGCGAAGCTGCGGGTAGCTCAGCCACGATGTGTGTTCGAGTCCCTCGTAAAGGATCCGCGAGTAGATCTCGTCGCTCAGAATGACCACGTCCGGCCATTGCTCGAGGCCTTCGACTAACCGCTCGACCTGTTCGCGCGTGTACACGCCGCCGGTCGGGTTGGCCGGGCTGTTGAGGATGATCAGCCGGGTGCGCTCGTTGATCTGGCTGAGCACCTGGTCGGGATCGAAGGTGAAGCCGCTCGACTCGTGCAACTCGATCGGCACCGGCGTCGCGCCGGAGAAGCGGATCACCGACTCATAGATCGGGAAGCCGGGATTCGGATACATGATCTCCGCGCCCGGCTCGCCCATCAACAGCGCAGCGAAGAACATCACCGGCTTCGCCCCGGGCGTGATCAGCACCGACTCAGGGTCGACCTCCGCGCCGTGCCGGCGCTGAAGATCGCGGGCGACCGCATCCCGAAGCTCAGGAATCCCCGCGCCGGGCGTGTAACCGTGCTTGCCTTCCGCGAGCGCCCGCTCGCCCGCCTGGACGATGTTGTCCGGCGTCGCGAAGTCCGGCTGTCCGATGCCAAGATTGATGATCGAACGTCCCTTGGCAGCCAGCTTGTTCGCCCGCGCCAACACCTCGAACGCCGTCTCCGTGCCCAGGTTCCGTGCTGCGGTCGTTGGAAGCACCATGGTCAACATCCGATCTCATCGTGTCGTTCTGAAGCGAGGGTACTTGCCATCCGGCGTTCAGCCACTGGATACCCTTGGCCCACGGAGGTCGTGGTGAGGCGCTGGTGTCAGACCTCAGTCGTGATGGTCGTGTTGTTCGGTTGGCTGGGCCTGATCGCGGCATGTGGGGACTCCGAACCGGTCGTTGCGCCGACGCCCGAACAGTCCGGCACGGTCAGCGGACCACGAACCGGCTCACAGATCTTCGCCTCAACCTGCGCCGCCTGCCACGGAGCCGCCGGCGAGGGCGCAGAGAACTGGATGGTTCGAGACGACGACGGCCGTCTCCCACCACCCCCACTGGACGGCGACGGCCACACCTGGCACCACTCCGACGGAGTCCTCTTCGGCATCGTCAGCGAAGGCGGACTCGGCCTCGGCGCCGGCAGCAACATGCCCGCCTTCAAGGATGAGCTGACCCGCGATGAGATCATCGCAGTCCTCGAGTACGTCAAGTCGCTCTGGGAGGGCAAAGAGGTTGATGGAGTTCCGATTGCCCAATACCAGAGAGAGTTCAGCGAGACAGATCCCTATCCCCAATCGGGGAGCTGAGTGGGCGTGGCGATCCGCCACCTACCGGCGCATCCAGCCACTTCGACGCTAGTCCGCAGCCTGCAGCCCAACTGCGCCTGATGACCTGAGTGCGGCAATCTCCGGCTCACCGTAACCGTGCTCGCGCAGGATGTCGTCGGAGTCGCCGTCGAACACCGGCGATGGCCCGCTGGCCCTGAGCGGTGAATCCGACATTCTGAAGACGGGGCCAACCATCTGTTCGGGGCCGGTGAGTGGATGCTCGATCTCGGCAATCACGCCGATCGCCTTGACCTGGGGATCGTCGACCATGTCTTCGGGCAGGTTGACCTGAGACGCCGGCGCGCCCTTGGCGTCAAGCTTCACAATCCAGTTGGCGGTCGTGTCGCTGCGGAACCTGGCCGCGATGTTCCCTCGCGCTCGCTCAACGATCTCGACCGAAGCCGGATCGAGGGGATTGAAGCCCTCCGCGTCAGTCGGATCATCCTGTTCCGTCAGTCCAATCGCCTGGCGAACCTGTTGACGATTCAGCGGCGTCAGGCAGCCCAGCATGATCGCGCCGTCGGCGGTCTCGTAGCCGCCGTAGTAGAGCGCGAATGCTGCTCCGATCATCGACCGCACACCGGTGCGCGCCTCGAGGATCTCGTGGTAAGCACCGCCTCGCTCGCGCACCGCCCGAATCTCATCAAGGGAAGGCTGGAGAAACGTCGCGTCGCTGACCGGCAACCGGGCAATAGCGAAGTTTTGCAGCTGCAGTGCCGCCCCCAACAAAGAAGTCTCGATGTGTTGTCCCCGCCCGGTGCGCTCGCGATGGAACAGCGCAGCGCAGAGGGCCATCGCGCTGGTCCAGGCGGCCCCATAGTCGGCCGGAGTCGTCGCCGAGATCGCCAACGGGCCGCCATGCTCGTCCATCTTCTCATCGCCGGCCATCAGCCCGGAGTAGGCCTGGGCGATGATGTCCGCTCCGGCCCGGCCGGCCGAGGGACCCTCCGGGCCAAACGCCGTGTTCTCGAGGTAAATCAGTTGCGGGTTCTGCTCGCTGAGGCGCTGGTAGTCGACTTGCAGCCGCTCAGCGACACCGGGACGGGCGTTGATCAGAAACACATCGAACTCGCGGACCAGCCGGTGAACAACCGCCTGGCCCTGCTCCGACTGCAGATTCAGGACGATCCCGCGCTTACCTCGGTTGTAGACGTGGAAGACCTTCGATTCATTGGGGATGAACTGACCGACACCGCGAGTAGCGTCGCCTTGCGGCGATTCGATCTTGACCACCTCGGCGCCAAGGTCGGAGAGCATCACGCCGCACATTGGCCCGGCGATGATCTGCGTCAGTTCGAGAACCTTGATCCCGTCCAGCGGGCCAGACATCCGATGTCCCTAACTGTCCGAGGGCAAGCCGACTGCACCGGATGAGCGCAGGGCGGCGACCTCCTCCTCGGTGTAGCCGTACTCGATCAACACCTCGTCGGTGTCTCCATCCAGGGGCGGCGATGCGCGGCGAGCCTCAAGAGGCGTAGCGGACATGCCGAACGCCGGACCAACCATCGTCTCTGGACCGGTCAGCCGATGCTCAAGGTCGACCATGATGCCCAAGGCCTGAACCTGCGGATCGTCAATCATCTCCTCCGGGATATTGACCTGCGAGGCTGGCGCGCCGGCGGCGTCGAGCTTGGCTACCCAGTTCTCCGTGGTGTCCGAGGCGAACCGCTCCGAAATCTGAGCGCGGACACGCGCCACGATCTCTTCCGAGCCCTCGGCCAGCGCGTTGAAGTCACCGTCGTCGGTCGGGTCATCCCCCGGCTCCAGGCCGAGCGCGTTGCGAACCTGCTGTCGATTCGGCGGCGTCACGCAGCCGAGCATGATCGCGCCGTCGGACGTCTGGTATCCGCCGTAGTAGAGGAAGAACGCTCCACCCACCAGCGCCCGCAAACCTCCGCGCGCGCCCAGCAGATCGCGGTAGCTGCCGCCGCGTTCTCGAACGGCGGCGAGCCCGCTCAGAATCGGATCGAGCAGGACGGCGTCGGAAACAGGCATCCGCGAGGCGAACGCGTTTTGCAACACCATCGCTCCGGCAAGCAGCGACGTGTCGATCTTCTGGCCCTCCCCAGTCCGCTCGCGGTGGAAGAGCGCGGCGCAGACCGCGATCGCACTGGTAAACGCCGCCACGAAGTCGGCAGGCGTCGTGGCCGTGATCAGGTCCGGCCCGCCGTGCTCGTCGACCTTCTCGTCGCCGGCCATCAGCCCCGAATACGCCTGGGCGATGATGTCCGCCCCGGCTCGGTGGGCGGACGGACCGGTCGGACCATAGGCCGTGTTCTCGAGGTAGACCAGGTCTGGCTTGTGCGCCCGCAGGCTCTCGTAGTCGATGCCGAGGCGTTCAGGCACGCCGGGGCGAGCGTTGATCAGGAAGACGTCCATCTCCGTGATCAGCCGCTGCACAACGGCCCGTCCATCGGGATCCTGCAGGTTGAGCACCATTCCCCGCTTGCCTCGATTGAACACGTGGAAGCCCTTGCTCTCGCCCGGCGAGATCTGACCGAGCAAGCGCATCCCGTCACCGGCCGCGGACTCGATCTTGATCACGTCGGCGCCCATGTCGGAGAGCATCACCCCACACATCGGTCCGGCGATAATCTGGGTGACCTCAAGAACCTTGATTCCATCAAGCGCACCGGGCATCGGATTCTCCTCTCTCGATCGCGAGTTGCCGTGAGGATAGGTAACTATGTCGAGGAAGCAGCGCCGATGGCCCCGCTTGCTCGAAGTCTGACGATCTCCGGTTCCTCGAAGCCGTGCTCCAGGAGGATCGCATCGGTTTCGCTGTCAAGCGGCGGCGCGGAGCGATCCGTACCCGTCTCTGTTTCGGACATCTCAACCAGCGGTCCGACATGCCGCTCCGGTCCCGTCAGCGGATGGTCAATCGATCGCATCAGATTCATCGCGACAACCTGCGGATCGTCGGCCATGTCCTCCAGCCAGTTGACCGGTGAGGCGGGCGCGCCGGCTGCGTCGAGCCTGGCCATCCACTCGGCCATCGTGCCGCTGGCCAGCTTCGATCTGATCTGCGCTTCGACACGGGCAACGACGGCGTCGGCCTCCGGACCGATCGCATTGAAGTCGTCGTCATCGATCGGATCGTCGGTAATCCCCAGCGCCGTACGGATCTGGTCCCGATTCTGAGGTGTCAGCGCACCGAGGATGATCGCGCCGTCGCGGACCGGATAGCCGGAGTAGTAGATGCGGAACGCCTTGCCCTGCGTTGGACGGCTCCGTCGAGCCTCGATCATCTCCGCATACGATGCGCCTGACTCACGCATCTCCGACATCATCCGCCGCAGCGGTTCAATCAGAATTGAATCAGAAACGGGAACATCGGCGGCCCAGGGCGCCTGCAGAGCGAGACCGGCGCCCAGCAATGAGGTCGAGATCCGTTGACCCTCGCCGGTCCGCTCGCGGTGGTAGAGCGCGGCGCAAACTCCCATCGCGCCGCCGAGCGCGGCAATGTAGTCGGACGGCGCAGTTGCCGTGATCTGCTCCGGCGCCCCGTTCGGTGCGACCTTCAAGTCGCCGGCCACGAGGCCCGAGTAGGCCTGGACCATCGCATCGGACCCCGCGCGATGCGAGCTCGGTCCACGTTCGCCAAAGCCGGTCACGTCGAAGTAGATCAGGTCCGGGCGAAACTGGCGCAGCGTCTCATAGTCCACTCCAATGCGCTCTGCGACACCCGGACGGACGTTGGTGACGAATACATCGAAGTCGCGAATCAGCCGGTGCGCCACCGCCCTCCCGTCGGGACTGGCCAGGTTGAGCACCAAGCCGCGCTTCCCGCGATTCAGTCCGTGGAAGGCCTTGCTCTCTCCGGGAGCGAACTGTCCAATCTTGCGCGCAGCATCTCCCTCAGGAGATTCGAGCTTCACGACTTCAGCACCCAGGTCAGCCAGCGCGACGCCGCAGTACGGCCCGGCGATGATCTGGGTGAGTTCCAGCACCTTGATGCGGTCCAGCGGTCCGGGCATGAGCAACTCCTCAATCGAGCAGGTTAGGCGAGGCCGGCGCGTAGACTCTCAATGAATGAACCCCATGAAGAATCGAGCGGAATGATGCCCGACTACGAGAACATCCTCTACGAACAGGACGGCCCGGTCGTCACGATCACCTGGAACAATCCCGAGACGCTCAATGCGATAACACCCGCGCTGGAGCGCGAGTTCCACGACGCGCTCGATGTCGCCAACGCCGATCCGTCTGCGCGAGCGATCATCTTCACCGGCGCTGGTCGGGCGTTCTCGTCCGGGTACAACATTGCGGGTGGGATCGACAGCGAGGTCGGCGGTCCCACCCAGCCGGTCTCCGAGCACCTGGAGCGCTGGTTCCGCTTCTCGTCCAAGAACCCCGACATGATGATGCACCTGATGACGCTGGAAACGCCGATAATCGCTGCCGTCAACGGCTGGTGCATCGGCGGCGGATTCTGGTATTCGCTGGCTGCCGACATCACCATCGCGACCGACCGGGCCGTGTTCGCCCAGCCCGAAGTCCGCATGATCTCCAACAGTTCCGTGCTCTTCGCCGCACTCGCTGGCTGGAAGACGGCGCATCGCTACGCCTTGACCGGCGACCACTTCGACGCCCAGGAGGCGTTGCGGATCGGCGTGATCAATGAAATCGTCCCGGTCGAAGATCTGATGGAGAAAGCCGACGCCCTGGCGCGTCGTCTGGCGCTCGTACCCTCGCACTCGATTCGCTACAACAAGCTGATCACCGCTCGTGGCCTCGAGGCGATGGGCCTGCGCAACGCGCTCAACGTGGGGTCGATGCTCTCAACGATGGTCGAGGCCTCGGCTGACGGCCCGGAGGTGGCGCACCTGGACGCCGCCAGGGAGACCGGCGGCTTCGGCGCATTCCTGAGAGCGCGCGATGAACCGTTCCGACCGGAGCCGTTCGGTCCACGTAGCACCTAGTTGAGAGCGACGATCAGGGCCACGGCTAATCCGACCACGACAATGATCGCGAAGAGAATGCGATTGAACCAACGGGAGAACATCTCCTCCAACATCAGTTGCAACTCGCGCCGACCGGGGTAGTCCGCCATGGCGTCGGCAAAGTCGTCTACCTGGTCAGATGTCGCCCCGATGGAGCGAATCACCTTGCGAATCCTAAGAATCGGAGCCATTACCGACATCGCTAGTCCCCGTGCCCCTTACCAAATCTTGTCGTCTGGTAGCCTCAGCCTAGCCACGAACGGTTGCGCTGTCACACGAGAACACTGATGGTTCGAACGACAGAACCCTACGACATCGAAGCAGTCCGCCGAGAGTGGATCGGGAGGCAAACCGATGTCGTCCCCGGCCGATATCCGGTCGAGTACGACAGCATCCGCCGCCATTGCCACATGGTCGAGGACACGAATCCGCTCTTCCTCGATCCCGAGTACGGCCGCTCCTCTGAGCATGGCGCGGTGATCGCGCCACCGGTGATGACCCGCTACTTCGCCGGCGCCGGCGTCTGGCCGCCCTCTTCCGACAACCAGGTCAGTTTGCTCCTCTCGGTCCCGACTCGCGGAGAGCGAAACATCAATCTCAACACCGAGTGGGAGTACCTCCTGCCGGCGAAAGTTGGCGACCACCTGGCCTCGCAGACCGAGGTGACCGACATCTACGAGAAGTCGATCAAACTCGACCCGCGTTCCGTTTGGATCGTGACCGAAACCCGAATCACGAACCAGGACGGCGAACTGGTCGCCGTCGGCACCAACACCCTCTGCACCCACCGGACTCCCGAACAAGTCGAAGCAGAAGAAGGCGAGCGCCCGCTATGACGACCCGCACCTCACCGAACAGCATCGCTACCGATCAGACTTTTTGGGACGATGTCCGCGAGGGCGATCTGATCGAGGGCTACGACCTGACCCTCGACTGGACCAAGATGGTCGAGCAGGTCTCAGGCTCGCAGGACTTCTACCCAGTCCACCACGACCCCGATTTCGCGGCCGAGGCCGGCCACCCGGCGATCTTCTACAACACCGGCTGGACCCAGGCCGCGCTCTGCCGCGTCGTCACCGACTGGGCCGGTCCGGCCGGCTGGATGTCGAGGTTCCGCTTCGAGATGCGCCGCATGAACATCCCCGACGACGAAGTCCACGCCCGAGGCAAGGTCCTCGGCAAGTCCGACCTCGACGACGCCCACGGACTGGTCGAGCTTGAAGTCTGGCTGGAGAACGACCGCCTCGGCGTCACCACACCGGGCTGGGCGACCGTCCGGCTTCCCCGCCGCACGTAGAGCCGCCAGCAGTCGGCGACCAATCCCAAGGACTCAGCAATGACCCGAATCGGCATCATTGGAGCCGGCGCCATTGGCGGTGTCGTCGGCGGAATGCTCACCCGCGCCGGCTACGACGTCACCCTCTTCGACCACTGGGTCGAACACGTCGACGCGATGAAGCAGAACGGTCTGCGACTCAGCGGCCCGCTGATCGGCGACATCCGAGTCCCGGTCAACGCCAGGTACCTGTACGAGGCGCAGGAGATCTCCGAACCCTTCGACCTTGGCTTCGTTGCGGTCAAGAGCTACGACACCGAGTGGGCCTCAGCCTTTATCTCGCCATTGGTGAAAGACGAGGGCGCGATCGTCGATTTCCAGAACGGGATCAACGACGAGCGCGTCGCCGCCGTCGTCGGCCGAGAACGCACCCTGGGCTGCGTGATCACGATCGGCTGCGGGATGTACGACCCCGGCCACTGCATCCGCACCGACACGCGAACCCTGGGCTTCAAGGTCGGCGAGCTGGACGGCACCGACTCCGACCGCGCCCGCGACATCGCCGCCATCGTCAACAACGTCGCCGGCGCCGAGTCGACCACCAACCTCTGGGGCGAGCGCTGGGGCAAGCTGGCCGTCAACTGCATGGCCAACCCGATCGCCGGCCTCTCCGGCTACGGCTCAGGAGAAGTCCGGGCCCGCGACGATACCCGCTGGCTCTGCACCAGGATCGCCGCCGAGGTCATCCAGGTCGGCCGTGCCCACGGCCACAACATCGACGGAGTCTGGGGCATCGACGCCCAGAAGTTCGTCGACGTCGCCAACGGCGCCGACCCAACCGAACTCGACGCCGAACTGATCGCCGGAGCCCAGGCTCTCGGAGCCGGCCGCCCCAGCTTCCTCCAGGACGTGATCCGAGGCCGCCGGGTCGAAATCGACGCCCTCAACGGCTGGGTCGTCGAGCAGGGCAAGGCTGTCGAAGTCCCAACCCCAATCAACCAGGCCGTCGCCGAAGTCGTCCGCTCATTCCCCGTCGGAGAGCTAAAGTCGGACCCAGCCAACATCGCCCGAATCATGGATCGACTGGGCTAACGGTCCTGATCGGCTCAGTTGCCGCCCAACTCACCGAACTCCGGCAGAACCTTCTCCGAGAAGTCCTCCATCGACCGCAATATCTGACCCCGACTCAACAACCCGTTGTACTGCCACATGAAGATCCACGACACCGGCGTCACGTCCATCATCGCCTGCACCTGACGCTTCACCGAGTCCAACGTCCCCGCGAACAACAGGCCGTTCTCAAGCTGCTGCTCCGGAGTCATGATCTCGCCGTTCGGCGGACGCAGCGCCTCGGCGAAGCCGAACGGCGCGAACCACGCCCCGCCCGCGAACGCCGCCGAGTGACGCCACAGCTCCATCGCCTCCTCGTCCGTATCGGTGATGATCACATCCCTGAGCACGCCCAGGCCCTCACCCGGCTTCAGATCGCGGCCAACTGACGCCGCCTCCTCCTGATAGACCTCGTACAGCCGATTCTGCAGCTCCGGGTACATCGGCGGCAGGATCGCCGTGATCCCCTCCCGAGCGCACCAGCGAATCGTCCGCTCGGACGACGCGAACGGCTGGAACAGCGGCGGGTGCGGCTTCTGCAGCGGCTTCGGCACCACGCCGACCTGCCGGACAATATTGTTCTCGTCCACGCCCTTGCCGTACATGCGCGTCGCTTCGATGTCCCAGGGCGTACCGTCCGGCGGAATCTGCCAGGCCTGGCCCTTGTACTCGACCATCTCCTCGGTCCAGCACTTGCGGATGATGTTGAAGTGCTCCTCGAACGCCGCGCGGTTCGCCGCGTCGATCGCATCGTGATTGCCCGGATGCGCAGCGTGGACGCCGTGGATCTGCTGGGCCAGCGTGTCGACCCAGCGCCGCTGGTAGCCGCGCGCGAACCCGGCCAGCGCCCGGCCGCCCGACATGTGATCGAGCATCGCGATGTCCTCGGCCACGCGGATCGGATTCTGCGCCGGCAACACCAGCCCAAGCTGGCCCACGCGAATGCGCTCCGTCTGCATCGCCAGGTATAGATCGAGCATGATCGGATTCGGCGAGACCTCGAAGCCCTCGATGTGGAAGTGATGCTCGGTGAACCCAATCGAGTCATAGCCCAGCGCGTCCCCGGCCTTGGCGAAGGCCGAGAGGTCCGCAAGCATGTTCTGGTACAGCTCGGGACGATTGCCGGCCATGCCGGCCTCGATGTCCTCGCGCGTCCCGACCGAAGGAAGGAAAAACAGA
This sequence comes from Dehalococcoidia bacterium, assembly GCA_022822855.1. Lineage (GTDB taxonomy): Bacteria > Chloroflexota > Dehalococcoidia > Bin125 > Bin125 > Bin125. The sequence continues at coordinate 153,419 of JAJDYG010000033.1, read as the reverse complement.
CTGACCTGCATGATGGCTCCAGGGCTCGCTAGTCGAGAGACGACAGGAACGACGACACCGCGTCGTTGAAGTCCGCCGGATTGTCGATGTTCGCCGCGTGTCCCGCATTCGGGATCACGACCTTGGTGCTGCCGGGAATCTTGTTCGCCATGTAGTCCGTGCCCGCCAGGAACGGCTCATCGTTCTCACCGACCAGCACCAGCGTCGGCTTGTCGATACCGCTCAGCGACTGAATGATCCGGTTGTCGAACTGGGCCAGCATCCCCCGAGCCGCCCGAGCCAGACCCGCCGCCGAGCGGTGCGTCGAGACCCGCACCTCCTCCGAACCGCCCAGCGCCGCCAGCCCGTCGCGCTCCAGCGCCTCCGCCCGGGGAATCGCCATGCCCGTGTTCCAGCCCTCGCGAGCCTTGGGATTGTTGTAGCCGGGGCCCGTGTCGAACAGCATCAAGGCACGAGTCCGCTCCGGATACGCCACGTTGAACGCCAACGACATGTAGCCGCCCAGCGACAGCCCGCCGATCACCGCGCTCTCGACGCCCTCCGCGTCCAGAATCGCCGCCATGTCGTCGACCGTCTCCGCCTCGCTGTAGCAGGTCGGATCCTCAGGCGAATCAGTCAGCCCATGTCCGCGCATGTCCCAGACGATCAGCCGGTGGTCCCTCGAAAGCAGCTCAAGCTGCCCCGCCCACATCTGCGACGTCGCGCCGTAGCCGTGCGAGAGGATGATCGCCGGTCCGGCGCCTTGCGCCTCGTAGTGGATGCTGACGCCGTCTCGTTCAATGCTGGGCATGGTGACTCTCCGATCCGTGGCTAGAGTCTAAGCGAGCCGCCTCACAACCAATCCGGTGCCAATCCTGCCCCGGCGAGCACTCGTCGCTTGCAAACTCCGACACGCCTCATCAGCGCATTCGCACGTCCGTCCTGTATTGTGGACACCCTCAGTTCGGATGCATCGCCATGCGCAGGAGTGCCAGCATCATCTCCAGCATCCTCGCAATCACTGTCAACATCGCTCGCCAGGACGCTGATGTCCTGCGTACTGGCTCCGACAACTCCGAGCAAAATCGAACAAAATCGAACAAGCCCGAACGCTTCGAACGACCAGTTCGAGACCGAGATCCCGGAGAATCCAACCGTCTGTTCCTGCCGGACTCCGACTCATCTGGGTCGCAAAACTTGTCTCAAACCGAAAAAACCAGCACGAAACTGACACAAATTGCACCCCCCCTTTCGCACGATCTCCCGCAAAACACTGGGGTTCCGCGCTGTTCGCGCCCTCAGAAAAAAATCCGCTGCAAACTGTTCACTCGGCCGCCGAACGCCGCCCTATCCTCAGCCAACGAACGCCGCCCAACCACCTCTGATCTCGAACTAGACAGGCGACACGCATGAAATCTCCCATCAGTCCTGACATTGTCAATCAACTGCCCGGCGTCGGTTCGCCGGCGATCTCTCCCGACGGCTCCGTCGTCGCCTACGTCCGTGGCCAGGTCGACGGCGGCAAGCGCGTCTCCTGGATCGAGTGCGCCCCGTTCGAAGGAGGCCAATCGCGCCGCCTGACCTCAGCCACATCCGACTCCGCCCCATCCTGGTCTCCGGACGGTTCCCTGCTGTCATTTCTCCGGCCGTCCTCGGAAGAACAAGGCGCGCCTCGGCAGATCTGGCTGCTGCCCACCGACGGCGGCGAAGCGCGCCGATTGACCGACCTGCCGCACTCTGTGGGCGGTTTCGATTGGCTGCCCGACGGCTCCGCGATCATCGCGACCGTCGACATTGACCCCCACCGAGGCCAGCGCGACGGCTCCAAAACGACCGTTGTCCGCGACACCTACTACCGAGGCGACGCGCTCGGCTATCGCGAGGACGCCTGGCACCAGCTCTTTCGCATCGACGCAGACACCGGAGAAGCGCTGCAACTGACGACGGGAACCTTCAACCACGCGCACCCGGTCGTCTCGCCCGACGGACGCTGGGTCGCCTTCACCGCGGACCGCAACGTCAACCGCGAGAAGCGCCGGCCATTCGGCTCCGAGCTCTGCGTGATGTCCACGCAGGGAGTCGGCGGCGGACACATCGAGCGGCTCACGCCGGGCGTGATGTCTGCCGGCAAGCCGTGCTGGTCGCCCGACGGTTCGGCGTTGGCCGTCTCGGTGACCGATATGTCCCAGCGCCACCAGGCCTACCTGGAGCGGATCGAGCGCTACAGCGGCAAGCGAACCCGCTTGACCGACGACACCGTCAATCCCCAGACCGGCTTTTTCCCCATCGCCGGCCCGCCGACCATGGTCTGGCACGACGACGAGATCACGTTCGCCGGCGACGCCCGCGGCCGCTCGCGCGTGTACCGCGTCAAGTCGGACGGCTCAGAACCGGTTGAGGCGCTGCGTGCCGAAGCCGAACTGATCAACGGCTTCGATGTGTCCTCAGATGGCCGCTCGATTGCCATCGTCTCCACGACACCGGACGCTCCCGGAGAGATCGTGACGATCGGCAACGACACTCAGGCCGTGCTGACCAACGCCTCGGAGGACTTCGTCGAGACGCACGAGATCGGCGACGTCGAATTCTTCACCGTTGAGCGCGACGGCTGGCAGATCCCATGCGGACTGATCTATCCGCCCGGCTTCGATCCCGAGCAGTCCTATCCGCTGGTCATGGAAATCCACGGCGGACCCAACGGATTCTTCGGCGAGGGCTTCAACGTCCTCCACCAGGTCATCGCCGGGGCCGGCTACATGGTCCTCTTCGTCAACCCGCGCGGCTCCTCGACCTACGGAGCGAAGTTCACCGACGCCGTCACCGTCGACTGGGGCGGCGAGGACTCGCTGGACCTGCTCCACGCGCTGGACGTGGTCTGCGAGCGGCCGTACGTGGACGCCAACCGGCTCGGCGTCCACGGTTACTCCTATGGCGGTTACATGACCACCTGGCTGATTGGCCACGTCAACCGCTTCAAGGCCGCCATCGCCGGCGCGCCGGTGGTCAACCTCTGGTCGATGTGGGGCGTCTCGGACATCGGACCGTCCTGGGGTTCCTACCAGTGGGGCGACGTGCCCGACGACAACTTCGACTGGTACCGCGAGCGCTCGCCGATCACCTACGTCGAGAACGTCCAGTGTCCCGTCCTCATCCTCCACGGCGAGCACGACTGGAGAGTCCCCATCTCACAGGGCGAGGAATACTTCGCCGGCCTCCGCTATCGGGGCAAGATCGCCGAGATGGTCCGCTTCCCCGGCTGCTCCCACCTGATGATGCGAGTCGGCGACCCGGCGCTGGTCAAGGAGTACTACGAGAGGATGGTGGCCTGGTTCCAGCGATACCTCTAACGGGTCGAGCCACTACTTCTGCGGTCGCATCACAGCAGCGACGGGCCGAAGGGTACGGCGAATCATCCGCTCGGCAGCCGCCTGGACCTGCATCGTGGGCGGCTTCATCCGCAGATACACCGTGCCCAGGATCAGGCTGATCGCGATCGACGAGACCCCCATGATGATCAGCACGTCCTGTTCACCGATCATGTCCGCGACCTGGCCGAAGCCGAGCCCGGTGAACGACTGCACGCCGAACGGCAGAAACGTGAGCGCCGTCACGCGACCGTGGTACTCGCGCTCCGACTGCCGGATCACCTCCGCCGTGTTCAACGTCTGGAACGCGGAGAATCCTGACCCGACCAGGAAGATCACCGGCAACATCACCAGCGCGTTCGGAGTCACCCCAAGCAGCGCCACGCCCAGTCCAAAGGCGCAGCTCATGATCAGCAGGACGCCACCGGACCAGCGGGTGCCGACCACGCCGGCAACCGACAATCCCACGACAAAAGAGCCGACGCCCATCGGCCAGGAAACCAGCCCCAGGTTCCTCGATTCGATCCCGAACACGTTCTCGAGCAGGCCGGGCAGCACGTTCTGGTACGGACCGGCCGTCGCCGAGACCAGCAGCAGGGTGGCCAGCAGCACGCGAAGCCGAGGCTGTCGCCAGGCGTATCGCAGACCGAGCAACAGCTCGCGAGTGACTGAGCCCCGAGGCACATTGCGCGGGCTGCCCGGCGGCATCAGGTAGAGCGAGATGATCGTCAAGACCAGGATTCCGGCCATAATGAAGTAGGCGCCGTCGGCCCCGATGAACGGCGCAAACAGCAGCAGAGAACCCAGTACGGGTCCAACGGACTGCGGAAACGTCAATCCGGTCTGCAGCAGTGCCACGCCGTTGCCGACCAGGCGCGGCGGCACGATGTCGGCCACGTAGGCGCGACGCGACGGCCCGGTGAACGCGAAACATGCTCCCAGGAACAGCGTGCTGACCGTCAGCCAGATCACCTCGATCCGGCCGATCAGGATCAGGAAACCGATCAATGCGTAGTTGATCGCGATCGCGGTCTGGGCCAGAACGATCAGCCGCCGCTTCGACAGCCGGTCGGTCAGCGCTCCTGCGAACGGGCCGATGAAGAACCAGGCAATACCGTTCCCCGCCATCGCCAGCGCCACCGACGAGTTGGTGCCGCCCAGGTCGAAGGCGACGATCGGCAGGACCGTGAAGTTCATCGAGAAGGCCATGAAGGCCATCACGGTCAACAACCAGTGAAGCCGGAACAGACCAACCCCGAATGCCTCAAACGTCTGACCGATGCCCGCACGAATCATGTCCCGTGATCGTATGCTGTGAGCAGGTTTCCGTCAGAAGTTGGAAACAATGAAAGTGACAGCCATGGATGTCGACACGGCAATCCGCGAGCGACGCACGATCGGCGTCTTCTCTGATCGCCCGGTCGCGCAGGAAGTGATTGAGGACCTGATCGAGGCCGCGCGCTGGGCGCCCAATCACAAGCACACCGAACCCTGGCGCTTTCACGTCGTATCAGGATCGGCGCGCGAAGATATGTGCAACGCCATCCTCGACGCGGGCGGAGAGTTCAAGAAGGACCCGCGCGGCAAGCTGATGCGCTCGCCGCTGTTCGTCGCAGTGACGCAGCAGGCTGTCCCGGACGATCCGATCCGCGACCAGGAAGATTACGCAGCCGTCTGCTGCGCGGTGCAGAACATGATGCTCGCCGCAACCGCCCGAGGCCTCGCGTCGAAGTGGAGCACCGGCGCGCTGGCCGAGAATCCTGCCGCCAAGCGCTGGCTGGGAATCGGCGAGCAGGACCGGATCGTCGCCTACCTCTACCTCGGCTACGCCCCCGAGGAGATGCGCGAGATGCCCGCCGAACGCCGACCCGCCGAAGTCATCTGGCGAGAATGAACTCCGCAATCGCGTCCGCCGCCAACTCCCGATTCCCCTCCTCCGTATGCCCGGAGCGCTTCCGAGGCACGAGCCCATGGTTGCCGTCTGGAATCCAACAGAGTTCGATGCTGGGTGAGAGATCGTACGCCTCAACCTCGTCCCGCGTCCCATACTCGTCACGCTCACCCTGGACGATCAGCGTCGGCGTCGCCATCTGCTGGAGATGAATGGTGATCGCCGATGACGGGTTGTTCGGAGCATGGAACGGGTAGCTGATGCAGACCATGCCGGCTGGCTGAACCGCGTCGGCGATGTAGCTGGCGATCCGGCCGCCCATGCTGCGGCCGCCGAAGAACAGCTTCGAGGTCGGCACGCCCTGCTCGGCGAGCTGTTGGATCACCTGCACCCAGGTTCCGGCGAGGACGTCCTCAGGATCGGGCGGCCACGGTCGGCGTCCTTCGGCCGTCGCACGTCGCATGTAGGGAAAGTCGAACCGCGCGACCCGGACGCCGCGTTCGGCGATCAGTTCGGCCAGATGCGCGGTGCTCGGATGGGTCGAAGACGCGCCTGCCCCGTGGGTCAGCACCAGCGTCGGAGCCGGCGGCGACTTGGGCAGATTCCAGGTCAGCGGCGTCTCCATTGTCGGCCCCCTCCGTCACTTCGTGACACCTCCCCCAAAGGGGGAGGCTTACGACGTCCTCGCGATGATTGGGGCCATTTCGTCGATCAGGTCATTGGCAGCCGCTGGATCCAGCGCGGTCATCGCGAGATGGTCCACACCGCTCGACTCGGCCCGCTCCGACTTCTCGATGATCTGGTCGGGCGTGCCGATGATCATGTCCTCCAGACGGTCTCGCGTGACGAACTGGGCCTCGCCCTCTTTGAGGTAGCTGTAGTGGCCCTCATGCACATCGAGGTAGAGGCGATCGAGCGGCCGGCCGCGCTCTTCGGCGTACTGGGTGATGTACTGGTTGTACTCGGCTGCGGCGTCGGGATTGGCGCCCTTGAGGTTGCCGCCCCAGCCGCCGTACTCCGACTCCCACAGCGTGTGGTTGTAGACCGCCGCGACCGCGCCGGCGCGGTGGACGACGCGCTCCGACATGATGTCCTCGCCGTCCTCCAGCACGCATGCGCCGACCAGACCGACCGTGTAGGGCTTCTCGGTCGAACGGCCGGCCGAGCGTGCCGCGTCCTCGATGATCGGGAAGGCGGAATCGAGCCACGGTCCGGTGCCGGCGGTCACGAATCCGTCGCCGATCTCGCCAACCACCGCGGTCGCTCTCGGACCGTTGGCGGCGAGGTAGATCGGAATGTGATCCTTGATGTTGTAGAAGTCCGGATGGTCGGGGTGGATCAGCCGGATCCAGGTCTCGCGGCCGGTCACGTCGTCGGTGTGCAGGATGTCGTTGCCGTCGAGGAGGTCTCGAACCTGCTGCGCGTACTCACGGAACTTCTTGACCGGATATGAGGGCAGACCCATCGTGTTGCGACCCGTGTAGCCGGTACCGAGTGCGAGGATCGTGCGACCCGGTGCGAGCTTGTTGATTGTCGCAATCGCCGACGCGGTCACCGGCGCGATCCGGTTGGATGGAATTGAAACCAGCGTGCCCAGCTTGATCGTCGAGGTCCGCTCGGCAGCCAGCGCCATTGCGGCGTAGCAATCGGACCAGATCAACTGCGAGTCGGGGAACCAGGCGTGGGTGAAGCCCGCCTCCTCGGCGCGCACGACTTCCTTCCACATGTCGATGTAGGTCGGGACGAGCAGTCCATAGTCCATGGGTCGCCTCCTCAGCTGCCTCAGGCTACTTGTTCGGCTAGAGCCAATTTTGAAGCCTACGTGCCGCCGTTCAGTGTTCAGGTCAGAACAGCTCTTTCGGAGCTGAACGGCACGAAGTTCAGTGTATTGCTGAAGATCGTGCGTTCAGGGCGGTCAGAATCGGTCAGGATCGTTCAGCCTGGTCCAGCCCCGTTCAGCCTGACTGACCGCTTGGGCGTTCGGGTTTGTTCGATTTCGTTCGGATTTGGTGGAACCTGGCCGGGTACTGGCGCGGCCGCTTGGACAATCGTTGGACTGTCGTTGACTCTGACTCGGTCGAGTGGAGCGCGATTCGCCGAGAATTTTTTCTGGGAGGAGAAAAACGTCGATCTTCTTTGTTTTGCTGGGGCTCGTGAGATTGGGGGGTACAAGAAGTGATAATTTTGGCATGGTTTTGTCGGTTCGGGGTGGGTTTGATGGATGAGCTAGTAGGCGCGAGACACCGGCCGGGTGAGGCGGGGATAGATGCTGGATCGGTGTGGCTTGCGGCACGGGGGGACTCGCTTTCCGATTGGTCAACCCAAGCACAAATGTACTGTGATGGATGTTGAGGGTCAAGCAACGACCGCCCGGACGAAGGTTTGATTATCCTTGGGACGCCGTCGACCATTGGAGGATTGGTTACACCAAGACCTGTTCACCTGAGTGCTATGCCGAAGATTCGTGGCATTCACCGCCGTCGTGATGCCCTCGGGCTCATCGTGGGAGCGCTGATCCTTCCGCTTGTGTTGGGGCTCACCGGCGAGGTGAGCATTGCGAAAGCATGCGTACTCTGGTCCCTGTCAACTGCAGGCGGCGCTGCGTTGATGATTGGATGGGCCTACTTGCGAGTCGCAGGCAGTGCTCTGGCCGATCGGTATTTTTAGACGCGGTTGTGCTCTTTCTGGGCGTACCGACCCTGGCCGCGCACAATGTTTGAGGTGAAGGTGACTTCTGCAGCACGATCGAACATCGAGGTCTGGGCCCCGTGTCAAGCACGGGGCGACGACCGCCGGTGCGTCGCGGCGTGGGCCGTCCAAGGGGTTGCTTGACCAGGTGTGGGAGGGCCCTCGCCCTCACCCTCTCCCAGAGGGAGAGGGGATCGGAGGGTCCGCGCAAATGAGGCTTTAGGTGCGCTTCTGGATGACTTCTCTTGAGAAGTCGTCGATGATCTCGCGGGCGCCAGCGGGATCGTTGGCGGTGAGGGCGATGTTGTCGACGCCGATCGATTCGAGGTGTTCGAGCTTCTCAATGATCTGCGGTCCCGTTCCGACCAGGCTGCGTTCGAGCACCTGGGGGAAGACAAAGCGTTCCTCGCCTGGCTTGAGATAGACCATGTGGCCTTCGTGCACGTCGAGATAGAGGCGATCGTCGGGCGTGCCCTTGGCCGACGAGTATTCGCGGATGTAGTTGTGGTACTCGCCGGCGAGGTCGGGGTTGTCCATGCCGAGGTTGGCGCCGGGGCCGTAGGCGGCCTCCCACATCGCGTGGACGCCGGGGACCATCCCGGGGCCGAGGATCCTGGTCACGCGCTCCGATTCGAAGGTCTCACCTTCGTTCAGCACGAGTCCGGAGGTGAGGCCAACGGTGTAGGGTTTCTCGGTCGAGCGACCGGCGGCCTCTGCGGCGGCGGCGATGGCGGGGAAGCACTGCTGCGCGTTGAGTCCCATGCCGGTGGTGACCCAGCCGTCACCTGCTTGCCCGACGACCTCCAGCGCGCGGGGGCCGTTGGCGGCGACATAGATCGGGATGAAGTCGTCAAGGTTGAGGAACTCGGAATGCTGACCGTGAATCAGACGGATCCAGCGTTCCTGACCGGTGACGTCGTCCGTGTAGAGGACATCCTCGCCGTTGAGCAGTCCCCGGACCTGCTTCGCGTACTCGCGGTAGCGGGCAATCGGGTAGGCGGGCAGACCCATGGTGTTACGACCGGTGTAGCCGGTACCGATGCCGAGGATGATGCGCCCGGGCGCGAGCTTGTTCAGCGAGGCGACGGCGGAAGCGGTGACGGGCGCGATCCGGTTTGAGGGAATCGCGACCAGCGTGCCCAGCTTGATCGTCGAGGTGTGGTGCGCGGCCAACGCCATCGCCGCGTAGACATCGGAGTAGATGAGTTGGGAGTCGTAGAACCAGGCGTGGGTGAAGCCGGCGGCCTCGGCGCGTTGGACTTCCTGGTAGGCGTTGATCCAGCTGGGAATTCCGATTCCGTAGTGCATTGGCGTCTCTTTCGTCAGATTGTTGAGGCGGTGCGAACCTCGGCGTGCCCCCTCAGCCCCGCACTCCGTGCAGGGCAGCTCCCCCAGAGGGGGAGCTCTTACCGGAGCTGGTAGGTGGGCGGGTTCTTCCAGAGGTCGGTGGGTGGGTTCTCCTGTTGTGCGAGGATCTTGGCTCTCTGGGCTTTGTCGAGGCGCTTGCCCTGCTGGATGATTTTGCGGTTGGCCTGCTCCTTCGCCTTGTTCTTGGCGACCGTGGCCGGGTTCGGTCTCTTCTTCTGGCCTCGTGAGGCTTTGACGACTCCCGACTTCTGCAGGCTCTTGAGATGGGCCTGGACGTTGCCGTCGGCGGCGCGGCGGAGGCGCTTGTCGATGCTGTCTCCGTAGATGCTCTCCATGATCTGCCAGGAGGTCCTCGGTTCGCCGTCCTGGAGCTGTTCGAGGATCTGGTCCTCGCGCATCTGGCGGTGGGCGACATACATCTCGAGCCGGTCGCGGGCCTTTGCGTCGTCGGTGTCGGTGATCAGCGGGCCGTGGCCTGGGCAGAGGACCTTAATGTTGGGAAGCTGGAGCAGACGCCTGAGCGACGCCATGTAGGAGTTGACGTCGCCCACCACCGTGGTCGTGTTGCCGAGGATCGTATCGCCTGTGAAGAGGATGCCCTCTTCTTCGATGTAGTAGCAGAGCGAGTCGACAGAGTGTCCCGGGCTGGTCATCACCTGCACTCGTATGCCGCCGTCGAGGTCGATCGTGTCGCCGTCGGCGTACGTCTTGACTCCCTCTTTCGGGAGTCGGCCGCGCAGCAGTTTGACGCCGTTTTCGGGGACGGCGACGTCGGCTTTGAGGTGTTCGTTGACGTGCTTGAGGTTGCCGGAGTGGTCGAAATGGTGATGTGTGATCGCCGCAACACCGATCTCGGAATGGTCGATCGCTGCGAGGTATCCGCGCAGCATCCAGCGGAACTTGTCGATCGCCTCGCCCGAGTCAATGGTCAAGGTCTGGCCGCCGCGTTGGCCGATGATGTAGATGTTGGTCGAGGTCGGGCGCATCGGTTGGTCCTCGGGGACGGGGACCATGCGGACGTTGTCGCTGATTTTCATGATCTGGCCTTTCGGCTGGGTGCTGAGTTGGGTGTTGGGCTGCAAGTCGATCCGGGCGAGAAGCCCGCCACCGAGCGAGTGACGACGATCTTCCTAAGCGTGACTGCCAATCGCGAGGCCGGCGACCTGCGGCGCGACATCTCTTGCGAGAAATTCGGGGACGTCGTCGCGGTCGAACAGGAAGTGCTGGAATTGGACCTCGGCGACTCCTGCTTCGGCTAACCGTCCCAGAGAATCGACGACCTGGTCGGCGCCGCCAACGAGTCGGCCCATCGAACCGAACTCGGTCAGGAACTCGTCGAGCGACTGACCTGGTCGACCGAACATACCCTGCGCAAACTTGCCGCCGGCTTCGACCAGCTCAGGCGGCCCGACTGCGTGGAACATCATCATCGAGTGAGCAATCTCGTCGGGATTGCGGTCGATCGCCTCGCACGCTCTGGCCATGACATCACGTTTGTGTCCGTACGCCTCGGGCGTCAACGAGACGCAGTTCCACTCGGTTGCGTATCTGGCCGCCATGGGGATCGTGCGCTTCTCTCCGCCGCCGCCAATCAGGATTGGGGGGCGTCCCGGCTCAGGAATCGGCAGACAGTCGGCGCGGTCGAGACTGTAGTACTTGCCGTCGTAGCTGGACTCGCCGGGGCTCCAGAGGGCCTGCATCATGTTGATGGCGTCCTCGAGACGCTCGAAGCGCTCGCGGGTTGAGGGGAAGTCGAGGCCATAGGCGTCGTGCTCGGGCTCGTTCCAACCGGCGCCGAGCCCCATGACGAAGCGTCCGCCGGAGAGCTGATCAATCTGAGCGGCCATCCGGCCGACATCGACCGGCCGGCGGAAAGTGACCGGCGTGACCATTGGCCCGAAGCGCAGGCTCGTTGTTTCTTCGGCCGCCATGACGAAACTGAGAAAGCACTCGAGGCTGTCCTGCTGGTTAGTCTCCAGGGGACCGGTGAAGTAGTGATCGCTGCGGAACAACGAGGGGAACCGGAGCCGGTCGGCCAGCCTGAGGATGTGCCGCCAGCGTTCCCAGGTGAGTCCGTTCTGTCCTTCGACCATCAGGGCGACGCGCATAGAGGCTCCTTCTGCAGCTTCGGCCTCATCCAACCTGTGCAGGCATGGTAAGGGTCGGACGGCGGGCGGCTGTCAGCGAGGAAAGGCGATCGCGTCGTCGAGAACGATGACATCGACCGGGTCGTCGGGGTGCCAGACGACTTCGGTGCGCAGCCTCGCTTCGACCTCGACTCCGGATCGGAGGCGCACTCGGACGACCTGGTCGTGTCCGTAGTACTCGCTGCTGATGACATTTGCGCAACCGGGCCCATCGTCCCGACAGGGCTTGAGCGCCAGTTGTTCCGGACGGAGGAGAACGTCGACCGTCTGGCCAGTGCTCTCGGATGGGAGGTCGGCCAGCACGACGAAACCGAGTTCGGTCTGCGCACCGCCTCGGGTACGTTCACCCGGAAGGATGTTGGCGTCGCCGACGAACGTGCCAATGAAACGCGTCTCGGGCCGGTAGTAGATGTCGTCGGGCGGGCCAATCTGCTCGATCCGGCCGTCTCGCATGACGGCGACGCGGTCGGCGAGAGAAAGCGCCTCTTCGCGGTCGTGGGTGACGAACACGGCTGCCGTGTTCGCAGCCTTGAGGATGTTTCGCATGGCGAGCCTCAGACTGGCGCGCAGATTCTGGTCCAGATTGCTGAACGGCTCATCGAGGAGTACGGCGGCGGGTTCGGGGGCCAATGCTCTGGCGAGCGCGACCCGCTGCGCTTCACCGCCGGAGAGTTCGTGCGGGTATCGCTCGGCGAAGTCGTGAAGACCGACCAGTTCCAGCATCTCATGAACGCGCGCGGGCGCTTGGGCGCGTCGGAGTCTTCTGACTGGACGCGTCCACCAGGCACGATGACCGTCGGTAAGACCGAACCCGATATTCTCAGCGACGCTGAGGTGGGGGAACAGGGCGAAGTCCTGGGGCACCATTCCGATCCTGCGGCGCTCGGGCGGCTTCCAGACGCCGGGACCGACCGCGATCTCGCCGTTGATTTGCACCACACCGTCGTCCGGCTGCTCGAAACCGGCCAGGACGCGCAGGGTCGTCGATTTGCCGCAGCCGCTGGGCCCTAACAGCGCGACGATCTCTCCTCGCTCGACCTCGAAGGACGCCTCGCGAACTGCCACGGTGTCACCGAACGCCTTGGAGACGCGTTGAGCAACGAGCGCCGGGGTGTCGCCTGTTCGGTCAGGTCCGGAGTTCACGGTCACTCCCAAACAGCAGGAACATGGGCACCGCCGCGCAAGCCAGCAGGAGAAGCGCCGAGGCCGCGGCGCGAGCGAAGAACGCCTCTTCCGTGTCCCCCCAGAGCGTTGTTGCCAGGGTGTCGAACTCGATCGGCGCCAAGATGACCGTCGCAGGCAGCTCCTTCATCGTAGTCAGGAAAACGAGCGCGAAGCCTGCGAGGACGCCAGGCGCGATCAGGGGCAGCGTCACACTGCAGAACGTCTGCCACGGGCTGCGGCTGAGTGACCGGGAGGCTTCTTCGAGGCCGGGCTGGATCCGGACCAGCGAGGTCCGCAACCCGGCGATCGCCTGGGGCAAGAACAGCACGGCGTAAGCGAAGATCAGAGTGACGATCGTCTGGTAGATCCCAGGCGTGACTCGCAGGGTGAAGAAGACCAGAGCGAAGGCGACGACGACGCCCGGCAGCGCGTAGCCGACGTACGACACGCGATCGACAATGCGAGACAGGAAGCCCGGACGGCGAATGACGACAAAGGCGATCGGTATCGCCACCGCGACCGTCACGCCCCCTGCCAGAGCGGACGCGTACACAGAGTTGAGCGCGGCACTCCAGAGTCCGGGAAAGGTCTCGCCCTGGTTGAGACCGATCGACAACCAGTGGAACAACACCGCGACTGGTACCAGCAGCGCGACGGCCATGACGATGCCCAGCGCCAACACCGCCGGCCAGCGGAAGCGCCTGAGCGACACGAGTCGAGGCATGCGCGCGGCTCCACTGCCCAGTCGGTGATAGCGGGCATGGCGCCGCTGAGACCAGTCCACGAGCAAGACGACGGCGACCAATCCAACCAGGACAAGCGACAGCACGGCCGCTCCAGAGAGATCGAATGCCGATTTGACGCGAAGATAGACCGCCCAGGTAAACGTCTCAAAGCGCATGAACGAGACGGCGCCAAAATCGGATATCACATACAGCGCTACCAGCAGGCTGCCGGTCGTGATCGGTACGCGGAGCTGGGGAACGGTCACCCGCCAAAAGGCGCCCCAGGCCGATTGCCCCAGCGATCGCGCCGATTCTTCGATGCCCGGGTCGAGATCGCGCAGACCGGCGCGGACAACGATCAGCAGATAGGGGAACGAGAACAGCGTCAGCGCCAGCCAGGCGCCGAAGAACCCATAGATCTGCGGCAGGCTGTCAACGCCGAGCGGCGCGAGCAGGTCCTGTAGTGAACCGTTCGGTCCCAGCGCGATGACGAAGGCAAAGGCTCCAACGTAGGAGGGGATTGCCAGTGGGACGATGGTCACGGTTCGCCAGAACCCGGCGAACGGCAGATCGGTTCGCTCGGTCAGGTAGGCGATCGGCAGCGCGAGCGCGGCGCTGGTCGCGGTGACTGCCAGGGTCAGCGTCGTGGTGTTGATCAGCAACCGCAAGGTTCTGTCGCTGAGGACTCTCGACCAGTCCTCGGCATCGGCGGTCGCGGCGCGAATCAGCAGGTAGACCAGCGGAATGCAGGCTGCACCAGCGGCGGCCAGAGCCAGGATCCAGATTGCGGAAATCGATGAGCGGAGTCGGATTGGAGTATTGACGGTCCGACCGAGGAGGCTCATGAGTCGAGGCTATCGGAGTGTTTTGGTCTGCCAGGCGAGGAATGAGGGCGCGCCGACCAGCGCGATCTGCTGACAAGAAAGGAGGAACGGAAGCGCACCTGACGGGGATCTTGGCATCAATCACCCTCATTCCCGGAATCGAGCTCTCGGGTGCCCACGGATGCTGTTTCCGAGCACGTGCGTAGTTTATGCACAAATTCTTCAAAAGATGGCAGTAATGCCATCAAAGGGAGAAGAGCTCTGAGGTCTGACCAGCAGCCTGAGCGGCGAAGGAGGCTCTCCGGCGGGGATCAGGGAACAGCGCCTACGTCCTGGAGCAGCTTGAGCGTGCCTTCCAGGTCGGCCAGCGACGTCAGGGCGAGCGAGGGCGGATCAAGCTCCGCAAGCGGGATGAGTTCTTGTCTGGGCTCGACTCCCGAGGTAACGGGATACTCACTCGTCTGATCGCGGAAGTAGGTTTGACCCTCTTCGCTGAGCAGGAAGCGCACGAAGCGCAGCGCGTTCTGCGAGTTGCGCGAAGAGGCGAGCACCGCTGCGCCAGCCACGTTGACCAACCCACCGGCTTCACCAGGGTCGGTGAAGTGATTCGCGGCGGGGAAGTCGGGTTCGTCCGCGAGGAAGCGGAACAGGTAGTAGTGGTTGACCAAGCCGACATCGATCTCGCCCTCGCCAACGGCCAGGACGATCGGCGAGTTCCTGGGATATTCGACGACGTCGTTGGCCAGCATGCCTCGCAACCACTCCTCGGTTGCGTCCTCGCCGTGGATCTGTCGCATGGCGGTGACGAACGCCTGGAAGCTGGCGTTGGTCGGCGCCCATCCGACGCGCCCGCGCCATTCCTCATTGACAAGATCAAACACGCTCGACGGTGGGTTGGGCACACGTTCGGTCGAGATGACTAGAACCCGCGCCCGACCTGAGGTTGCCACCCAGCGACCGGACGCATCAGCCAGCTCCGCGGGCACGCTGGCGACGACATCATCGGGCAACTCCATCAATATCCCGCCGTCGGCCAGCGCGCCGAGCGCACCGGCGTCTTGCGAGTAAAAGACATCCGCACGAGAGCGTTCGCCCTCCTCAAGGATTGCCGAGGCCAGCTCGGCGGTTCCGGCGTAGCGGATGCGCACGGAGATCCCGCTGACCTCCTCGAAGCGGTCGATCAGCGGCCCGACCAGCGACTCGCTGCGGCCCGAGTAGATCGTCAACTCGCCGCCTTCTGATTGGGCCGAAGAGGGCTCTCCCGCCTGATCCGAGGCGCAGGCCAAGGTCACGATGGACAGGAGTGCGAGCAGCGCGAGCCAGAGGAGCCAGGGCCAGAGAGCGCGTCCAGCGCGAACGTCGGTCATCGCTACCCGGTCTCCCTCTGATCAGCGGAACGATTCGTCAACACAGGGATGATTGGGCAAAGTTGCGGCTAGTCCAACTCATCGAGTTGGAACAAGGGTGGAAGGCTGGGACGCTACCAGGAACTCTTACGCACACCGGGGAGCAGGCCGAGTGAGGCCATTTCGCGGAAGGTAATCCGGCTGAGACCGAACTTCCGCATGTAGGCGCGCGGGCGACCGGTCACGGCGCAGCGGTTCTTGAGCCGGGTCGGAGAACTGTTGCGGGGCAGGGCCTGGAGCTGGAATTGAATGTTCTGCTTCTCGCGCGGATTGTTGGACTCTTTGAGCTGCTGCTTGAGCGCCTCTCGCTTGCCGAGGTACTTGGCGTGCATCTTGCGGCGCTTGAGGTCGCGGTGAACGTTGGAGGTTCGGGCCATACGTTGTCCAGTGTTGGTTTTCAGTTCGTCTCTATGAGCGTAGTCGCAGTGTGAGCGCTAGGGCTAGTCGCGGCGCTTGCGCTTGTCGATTTTGCGTCCGCTTTGCTCTTCCAACCGGCCGAGGGCTCGGCCTTTGTCCGGATGCGGGTCCTTGCGATCGCCGTAGATCGTCACGCCTTCGTGATCTCTGGGCAGGTACTCGGTGATGGGAAGACCTTCCTCATCGCAGAAGAGCAGTCAATGGCAGTACTTCCAGCGCTGCATCTCCTCGCAGGGGCAGATCCAGGTCGACTCTTTGACCTCTTCAGCCTTGTCCTCGTAGAAGTTGCAGGGACAGAGTGGCCGGCCGTAGTCGTCGATGTGTTTGGCCAGTCCGATCACCAGGAATTCGGTAATTTCCTCCTGTGGATGCAGATACGAGCCGCTCTTCTCCGCGAAGTTGCGGGCGAACTTCCACATCTTGTTGAGGTTTTTCTCGGACGCTTGCTGGCGATCGTCGTCGCTGACCTGGTCAACATCCGCCATCGCTCACCACCGCTCTAGCCGTTTCCAGATTGCGTCGTCGGATCTACTGTACGCGCTGCCTTCGGCGCACGGCGCGCTCTAGTTGTTGGCGTTGTCGCCGCCTTGTCGGAAAAAATCCTCGAGGTCGGCGATCAGCGCGTCGGCGCTGGGCAGTTCGCTCTCGGGTTGCTCCTCTGTTTGCGGCATTGGAGCGGCCGCTTCAAGCCGAGCGACGTAGTCGCGCAGCTCGTCGTTGTCCCGCAATGCCTCGTCAAGCTGAGTGTGGAAGCGTTCGATGCCGCGCTCGAGCGGATCGAGGTCGAAGTGCAGGCCGGTCATGTCGCTGACCACTCGCAGCAGCGCCTGCGCACCGACCGGATTGGTGATCCCGGGCAGATAGTGCGGCACAGAGGCCCAGAGCGAGACGCCGGCCACGCCTCGGCGGCGGCAATGATCATGGAACACGCCGACGATGCCTGACGGGCCCTCGAAGCGGGACGGGTGCATGTTGTAGCGCTGCGCGAGTTCCGGGTTGTTCGCCGATCCGCGAACATGCACGGGCTGTGTGTGCGGGGTGCCCGCGGCGACAGCGCCGAGGGAGAGAATCAGCTTGGCGCCGATCTCATCGACGAGCTCCGAGAGCGCCGTCATGTATCGCTTCCAGTGGTAGTGCGGCTCGATGCCGATGCCGACGACCACATCGCGGCCACCAGTGTCGGACTGCAGATGGACGAACTCTGTCGCCGGCCAAGCAATGAAGCGCTCGCCACTGCGGTACCTCGCCATGGGACGGGCTTCGGTGAAGTCGTAGAATTCTTCGGGGTCGATCGTGGCGAACGGCTTCGCGCCCAACTGTTGAATCAGATACTGGGCAGCGGTCGATGCGGACTCGCCAGCGTCATTCCAGCCTTCCCAAGCGACAATCATCACTGGATCGGAGAGGTTGGGGAGTTCGTCGATACTGAGGTCAGGTGAGGTGGTCATGAGCGAAGTTTACTCCAGCGCCGGTGGTTCGTCGGCGGCCGAATTGACGCGGGACTGGGCCGACCGCGTCGCGGCGAATCGAGAACAGGCCGAACGGCTGCGAGAAGACTCGGACGGCGGGGACCACTATCGCCCGCTGGCTTCAGCCTTCCGCGCCGACCCTCGCCGCAGCGGAGACTCGGCCCTGGAAGCGTTGCTGTCGATCGCCAAGCCCGAAGACACCTGGGTAGACGTCGGCGCCGGAGCCGGACGGTTTTCCCTACCGCTCGCGCTGCAAGTGCGTCGGGTGATCGCGGTCGAGCCGTCGCCGGCGATGCGGGCGGAACTGGCGAACCTGCAGATCGAACACGGGATCACCAATGTGGATCTGCGCGATCAACGCTGGCCGTCCGAGGATCCCGAGATCAGCGGGATGGCTGATGTCGCGCTGATCTCGCACGTTGGTTATGACATCGAGCAGATGGGCAGCTTCCTCGACACGATGGAACGAGCCGCCACGCGAGAGTGCGTCGCGCTGCAGTACGACCGATCGCCAGGTTCGATGTTCTGGCAGGTCTGGCCGGAAATTCATGGCGAGGAACAGGTACACCTACCAGGCGCAGTTGAGTTCATCGAGTTGCTGGAGGCTCGCGGGGCGGAGGTCGAGGCGAGCGATCTGGAGCGTCGCGGGGACCGCCAGCGATTCGTCTTCGACGAACCCGAAGCAGCGATGGACTGGGCGCGCAGACGGCTATGGTTGTCGGAGAACTCGGCCAAGTTGCCGGCATTGCGCAAGGCGGTGGCCGACCTATTGGTTGAACGGGACGGCGGCTGGTCGTTGCCCGATCAACCGAAACAGATGTTGATTCGCTGGAGGACAAGATGAATCGAGTCACACCGCTGAGCACCCAGGAACTGTTGGAAGCGGCTCCGTTTCTCTCGGCTATGCAGGACAACGGAATCACGATTCCCACGTCTTTCCATGTGCTGGGACGCCGGCCGAAGGTACTGGAAGCGTTCCAACCGTTCTTCGGCTCGATCATGCGGGAGGGCGACGTCCCGGCGGGGCTGAAGCAATTGATTGCGCACGTGGTTTCGCGCACGGCGGGTTGTCTGTACTGCCAGGCGCACACGGGCCACTTCGCGCACTCTCTGGCCGGCGAGAGCTACGACCGCGTTGAGGCGGTCTGGGCGTTCGAGACCTCGGACCTGTTCTCCGAGGCCGAGCGGGCGGCGTTGCGCGTCGCTCGCGATTCGGGCGGAGTCCCCAACGCCGCCAGCGACGAGCAGTTTGACGAGTTGCGCAAGTACTGGTCGGACTCCGAAATGGTTGAGATCGTCTGCGTGATCTCGATGTTCGGATTCCTCAACCGCTTCAACGACACCCTGGCCAACGAGCTCGAACCGGACGCAGTGGAGTTTTCGGACGCGCACCTGGCCCAGGCGGGCTGGACGGTCGGCAAGCACGGCTGAGTCGATGCGCGCTCAGCGCGGCTTGTCCTCGAGCGGGTTGTCGACGCCTCGGAAGAAAGCGCCGCGGTAGATTTTCGTGTCGCCGCGGACTCGCTCTTCCCATTCCTGGTCGGTCATAGCTTCTCGCAGGCGGATGGTCTGAATCGTGTCTTCGCCGATCGGCCAGCGCATGGGCAGGCGCTGTTCGAGTTCGACGATGTCGGCAACGGCGGTCGCGACCGAACGTGAACCGGGGCGTGTCGCAGCGCGTGTCCGGAAGGTCTGCAGCGCGAGATTTGCGGACTCCTGGTAGGGCGAGCGGCCCTCGCGGACGGCGGCGGCGACATCGAGGTTGGTCGTTTGCCAGTCCGAGGCGTACATGCCCGGCTCGAGGATGGTGACATCGACGTTCCAGCGCGAGACCTCGTAGCGCAGCGCTTCCGACATGGCCTCGACGGCCCATTTCGATGCGGCGTAGAGACCCATCATTGGAGCGACGATGCGCCCGGCGAGCGAGGAGACGTTGATGATCTTGCCGTGATGCTGCTCGCGCATTGCGGGGAGCACCGCCTGAGCCATGCGGATCTGGCCGATGAAGTTGGTGTCCATTTGGCGCGAGACTTCTTCGTCCGACAAATCCTCGACCGGTCCGTAGAGTCCGTAGCCGGCGTTGTTGAAGAGCGCGTCGATTCGTCCGAACCTCGTCAGGCCCGCTTCGACGGCAGCATCGATCGAGGCGCGGTCGGTGACATCGCATTGCGCGATTTCGACCTGCTCAGGATCGATACCGGCGAGGTTCGGGCCATCACGGTCGGGGTTGCGCATCGTCGCGATCACGAGGTGACCGCGGGCGGTCAGTTCCTCGGCGGCGGCGAGACCAAAGCCTCGTGAGGCGCCCGTAATCAGCGTGACCTGTCGCTCAAGTACCATTGGGATGCCTCCACCTTGCACGACGCGTGTCTTCGCAGATGGTAGTGCCGCATAGTGCCGCATTCCCGGTAGAGGCCTAGCAAGAGACAGTGTGGACTGGCTCACCGACCCCTGGTCGTTTGAGTTCATGCAGCGTGCGCTGCTTGCCGGGATCGTTGTCTCGATCGCTGCCGGTATGGTCGGCGTGTTCGTCGTGCTGCGCGGTCTTGCGTTCCTCGGCGATGCCGTCGCGCACACGCAACTCGCTGGCGCGGCCGTCGCGTTGGTGGTTGGCGGCGGCGCGGTATTCATCACGCTCGGGGCGGGCGTTGCCGCCGTGCTTACGGCGCTGGGGGTGGCCCTGCTCACCCTGCGTGGTCGGCTGCGCGAGGACACGGCGATCGGGATCATGTTCGCCGGCTTCTTCGCGCTCGGCGTACTGCTGATCTCGCGCCAGCGTACGTTCTCTGTCGACCTCGGGTCGCTACTCGTCGGTCACATACTCGGGGCATCCTGGACCGACCTGATCGTGATGGCGGCGCTGACCGTTGTGGTGACGGTGCTGGTGTTGGCCTTCCTGCCCGAGTTGCGATTTACCGCATATGACCCGGAGGTGGCATCAGTCTCCGGCGTTCCGGTCAGCTTCATGCAGATAGGCCTGTTGGTCCTGATCGCTCTGGCGACCGTAGTGGCGTTTCGTCTGGTCGGTGTGATTCTGGCGATGGCGATGCTCGTGACGCCGGCCGCCGCTGCGTTGCTCATCTCACGACGGCTCATAACCATGATGTTGCTCGCAGCCGGAATTGGCATCCTTTCGACTGTGGTCGGGCTGTACGCATCCTTCTACCTCGACCTGGCAGCAGGCCCGTCGATCGTGCTGACTGCCGTGCTTCTGATGGGGGTTGCGTTCGTTCTGAGCCCCCGAGGTCTGCGGGAGGCGATGCCAACGTTTACAACCACAGACCGCGGACGAGCCGAGGAAATGCCGGCAGGTTGGCGGCGAACCGCACTTATCTGCTGGGGTGCGTGTTGCCAGTTCGGTGGTGTCTGCTGGGGCGCCTGCTGCCGTGTCAGCGCACGCCTGATACCAAGAGGCTGAGGAAGTCAAAGAGTCGGCCTAAACACCTGCTCCCGATACCAGCGCAGTTCGTCGATCGACTCGCGGATGTCGTCAAGTGCGCGGTGGCGCTCCTGTTTGACGAACTTCTCGAGGTCGGGATACCAGCGTGCGGCCAACTCCTTGACCGTGGAGACATCGATGATGCGGTAGTGAAGCCAGTCGACCAACATTGGCATCTCGCGGTAGAGGAACCGTTTGTCCTGGTGGACAGAGTTGCCGCAGAGCGGGGATTCGCGCTCGACGGTCCACTGCTGGACAAACTCCAGGACCGCGGCCTCGGCCTGCTCGATCGTGACCTCAGACTCTTTGACCCGCTTGATCAGACCGGAACCGTGGTGCGTCTTGCGGTTCCAGTCGTTCATCACGCTCAGCTCTTCGTCCGAGCGGTGAATGGCGAAGTCGGGGCCGTCGGCGATGATATTGAGGTCTCCGTCGGTGATCAGGACGGCGACCTCGATGACCACATCCCGGTCTGGATCGAGCCCCGTCATTTCGAGGTCGATCCAGACCAAGTTGTCTGCCGACCGCTGGGGCCGAGGCGCGATTGGTTGATTGCTCATCGCGCCTCAGCCTAGCGGCCGGGCTTGGTGACTACTGCTCGGCGATGGCCCTCGCGTTGCCAACCAGGATGCCCAGATAGGTCGGGTTGTCATCGGTCGGCTGCGACCAGATGATCCCCCGTCCAGCTCCGGTTTCGTCGGCCACCGTGTCGAGAATTGACGAATCGAACTGCGGCTCGTGGAAGACGGTGGTGACGCCTTCGTGCTCGATGAGTTCAATCAACTCGGTCAGCGCTCCCGCGCTGATGCCCTGCTCCGGTCCCTCGACCACGAAGCCGGCTACTTCCAGGCCGTAGCGTCGGGCGAAGTAGCCGAACGCATCGTGGAAGGTGACCAGCAGACGCTGATTGTCGGGCACGCCCTCGAGCAATGCTCGCACCTCGGCGTCGGCTTCTTCGATCTGATCGAGGTAGAGATCGAGTCGGTCGCTGAAGACATCAGCGGCTGCCGGGTTCAGGTGTCTGAGTTCATCGGCAATCGCGGAGATCGCCACAGCGGCCAGTTCGGTGTCGAACCAGAAGTGCGGGTCCTCATCGCCGTGATCGTGGGCGTGACCTTGATCGTCGTCTTCGCGCTCTTCTTCGTCGTGGTCTTCGTGTTCCTCTTCATCATGGTCGTGATCGTCGTCGTCTTCGTGCATCTCGTCGTCGTCGTGTCCGGCGTGGGGAGCGTCGTCTGAGTCGACCACGCCGACAAAGGCCAGCGAACTCGGCGCGCCGCCCACGTGCCAATCCTCGACGACCTCAAGTGAGTGGCCGTCAACCATCAGCACGTGGCCGTCGGACGGGTCGGTGATGAAGAGATGCTCGCCGACGGCGATCATGCTGGGCCTCCCCACCTCGCTGGCGCCGACCATCTCGGCGCTGGCGATCATCTCACCGTCGTGCGCGTCGAGCGCGTACAAGACGGCGTCAGCGCCAAGCAAGTAGAGCGTCTCGCCGTGATTGCCAATCGCAACAGCCAGAGTTGCTGCGTCGAAGACGCGGGTCATCGTGCCGAAGGCTACGTCGATCAGCCAGATACCATCGGAGTTCCAGCCGTCCTCCCCGCGGTAGGAGGCGCTACCGAAGAAGTGCTCGAGGTGATGGTGCCCGTAGGCGGATCCGATGCGGGCGCTTTCGTGCATCTCCGGCGGGTTGGCGATGAACTCGTGCTCGTACTCGCCGTCGTGGGCGTGCAGGAAGAGCACGCCGCCGACACAACCGAAGACCGCGCCATGCTCGCTGTGGGCCTCGCCATGCATACCGGGGCATGAAGCGTTGCTGTCGTCGTAAACGACTTCACCGTCGAACGTCCAGACCTCGACGCCGACAGGCAGCGGGTCGTTCGGGTCGTCGGGATTCTTGGTCGTAACCACGACGTGGTCTTCGGAAATGACCAGCGCGGCTCCGTGCTGGGGACCTGCCTCAAGCACGATCGGTTCGTAGTCGCCCTGAGCGTTCGTGAGCGCGTCTTCATTGATGAGGATGACGTGACCGCTCGCGTCGGCGAAGATTGCGGTCCAGCCGTAGCTGTTGACGTAGTGGATCGGCGCTTCTTCAACGATCTCCAGCGAGTGTCGCGAAACCGGCTCTACGAACAGGTCGTAGTGATCGTCGTGCTCGACGAGGAAGACCCCACCGTCGAAGGTGTGGACGCGGTCGTCGTCGTCCTCAGGCCCGCGAGCCAGCACGATGCCGTAGCGGTGGGTGGGACTGTGCTTCACCGTTGCGTTCACCGTGGCGACTGCGAAGGCGCCGAAGTCGACCTCCTCACTCATCAGGTCGACGACTGAAATGACGGCCTCAGCCCCGTCCGCGATCAGCAGGCGGCCCGTTGGCGAGGCTTCGTGGTCGTCATCGTGCTCATCTTGCTCGTGCTGTTCGTGCTGCTCGTGATCCTCGTCCTCATCCGCGTGATCGTCTTCGTCCTCATGCCCGTGCTCATCTTCGTCCTCGTGGCCGTGATCGTGCTCCATCGCCCCGAACGGTGCGAGCTCGAAGCCCGCTGCCTCGATCGCTTCAACAAGGTCGAGAATGCGGTCAGAGTTCTCGAGAATGGCGTCCTCGTAGGCCGATTCAAGCCCGGCCCCGTTGATGACCACGAGGTCCGCATCGGCGATGGCGCGGATATCGGCGACGCTTAGCTCGATCGTATGCACGTCGGCGCCTGCCGGGACGAGTGCCGTGACATCAACCTGATCGCCGCCGATCTGACGTACCCAGTCGGCGATGATCTGCGTGGAGGTGACGATCTTCAGAGGTTCGCTCGACACTGCCTGTGGCTGCGTCTGTTGATCCTGCTGTACCTGGGCACGGCTCGACTGAGCCGCGGACGTTGGCTGACTCTGCTGTTGCTGAGTCTGCTGATCCTGCTCTTGCGCCGTTGACTGCTGTTGCTGCTGCGACTGGTCGTCGCCAGAGCAGCCGAGGAGAAGCGCCGCAGCCAGAGACAGCGCAATGAAGGCACCGAGCGCCAACCTGAAGAACCGGGACATGAACAAATCGATCTAGGCGGGCAAGTTGTTGCGATTAGCGGCCTGTCCGCAGGGCCTTAAGAACCGCTTGGCCGTGATCGGCGGCCTTGGCGCGTTTCCAGACTTTGGTCAACACGCCGTCCGGTCCGATGACGAATGTAGCACGGGTCATGCCAATGCTCTTGCGCCCGTACAACACTTTCTCGCCCCAAGCTCCGTAACGAGTCGCTACCTCGGCTTCGGCGTCGACGAGCAGCGGGAAGTTGAGTTCGTGCTTGGCGATGAACTTCTGGTGCGACTCGGCGCTGTCGGTCGAGACACCGAGCACGACCGCGCCTTCAGCGTTGATCTCCTTCATGTCATCGCGAAGCGAGCAGGCCTGCTTGGTGCAGCCCGGCGTGTCGTCGCGCGGGTAGAAGTAGAGCACGACGGTCTGGCCGGCGTAGTCGCCAAGTTTGTGCAGGTTGCCGTCCTGGTCGGAGAGCTGGAAGTCGGGCGCTTGGTCGCCCTTGGCCAAAGTCACGGGCATGGTCTTCTCTTTCGTTGGAGCTATTCGGTGTGCAGCACGGGACTGCCGTGATGGTGAATCAGGAACCAGGTGTTGTCCGGCGTGTCGGCATTATCGGTCAGGTCGGCCTGTTGCGAGCGCTGGTAGATGTTGGTCGCCACGATCGGGACGCCGGCGACCACCTCGCGTCCGGCAACGATGCCGATATCGCCGACGACCCGAGCTTCTTCGGCGGCGAAGACGATCTTCGGTTGATCTGGATTGGTCAGAATCGCGCGCCAGGTGCGTTGAACATCGGCATGTCCGGTTGTGACGTTGCGATGTGGATGGATGCAGGTCACGTCGTCGGCGCGCAGCCAGAGATCGGCCATGGCCTCGATATCGCGCGCATTGAACGCCTCGTAGAAGGCCCGGTTGGCCTGCAACACGGCGCGCCTGTCGCGCGTCGAGTCGGAGCTGGGTTCTTCGGCCGACATGCTGAAGCTCCGGTCTGACCAGGCCGTTGTCTCGCGCAGTTGCCTCGCGCGATTGCCTGTTGGGGCGGCTGGCATACCGCTGACCCCAGGTCTCGCGCGTATGCTCAGCTCTATGAAGATCATACGAAACGTCGCGCGAACAGTCGGGCTGGCAGGAATCGCAGTGGGCGTTTCGGCACTGGCGCTGACCGGGTGCCGCGATGAGATCGAGGAATCGACCTCCCAGCAGTCGGTCGCATCGAGCGAGCAGCAGGATCAGTCATCGACGCAGCGAACGACGTCCGAGAGCGAAGCGCGTCAGGCGCAGGAAGCTGAGCGGCAGACCACCGAGTCAGATGCTCCGGCTGAGGAAACTCAACCCGAAGCCGCCGACCAGACTGGGCAAAGCCAGCAACAGACTGTCGCCGCGCAGCAGCAACAGGACGAAGCCGAACAGCAGCAGAGCGCTGCCGTTGCCACGACCCCGACCTTCCTCTCGCGCGACGCGACGGAGACGGCCGAGGGGATCCCGATCATCCGCGACTCGGAACGTCCGCAGTACTTCGGTCTCGATTGGGGGACTGAGTGGGGGCTTCGGCTGATCGACCTGGAAGAACTGTCGCAGGGCGCAGGGCGCGACGCCATCCCGGCAATCTCCGGTCCCCTTTACTGGACGCTGGAGGAAGCCTCTGCGGTGTACACCGACAACGTCCCCCTGGTTCAGGTCAACATCAACGGCGACGTGCGAGGGTTCCCGCTGGAGATCTTGACCTGGCACGAGATCGTGAATGACACAATCGGCGGCGTGCCGGTCGCAGTGACGTTCTGCCCGCTGTGCAACACGGCGATCGCGTTTGAGTCGCAGATTGGGGATGAGATCTACAAGTTCGGCGTATCGGGTCTGCTGCGCAACTCTGATCTGGTGATGTACGACCGCAACACCGAGTCGCTCTGGCAGCAGTCTTCGGGTCGGGCGATTGTCGGCCGGATGGTCGGCGCGCGGCTGAAGTATGTCCCGGCCTCGGTGGTCACCGTGGGCCAATTGCGCTCCGCCTATCCGGACGCGCTGGTCATGTCTCGAGACACCGGCTGGGACCGTCCCTACGGCCAGAATCCGTATCGCGGCTATGACAATCCGGAAGAGGGCGGGCCGTACACGTTCTTCTTCGACCGCGACACGATCGACGAACGGCTGCCGCCGGCGGAGCGTGTGGTAAGTATCGAGGGTCCGTCAGGCGCGACGATTGCCTATGCCTGGTCGACGCTGGAGCAGGAACGCGCGGTCCACGACTCGTTCGACGGCATTGACCTCGTCGTGTTCTGGACGCCCGGGGCGCGGTCGATTCTTGACGCTGGGATCCTGCGGGACGGTCGCGAGGTCGGGACGACGGCGGTCTTCGAGACTGCGCTGGACGGTCGCGTGCTGACGTTCGGCGTCAATCCGTCGGACGAGTCCGGTCAGACATTCGTTGACGACCAGACGGGCACGGTCTGGGACATCTTTGGGCGGGGTGTCGAGGGCGAACTTGCCGGTTCGCAGCTGACCCGCGTGATCCATTCTGATCACTTCTGGTTCGCGTGGCAGGCCTTCCACCCCGATACCGAGGTGGTGTCGGCCGTCGTTGACGGTGCAGCCCAGGGCTAGTGGGCTAGTCGATCAGTTCGACCGCGTCGCCGACGTTGACCTTGCCGCCCTCGAGGACGTTGCAGTAGCTGCCCAGGTGCTGCTTGGTGTTTTCGATCAGCGCTCGGCCGACTGCTCGGCTGGAGCCGAAGTCTCGCTGCGCGTGAGCAGGAACGGAGCAGCGCACGGTGGTGGTCTTCATCTCGATCACGACCTCGCCGAGTCGCAGCTTCTTGCCGGTCCAATCGACCTCGAGCAATCCTTCGGCGTCGCCGGTGTCGATCAGGACGTTGGGGCGGAAGCGGCGCACGTCCACGTCGTCACCGCCGCCGACGGAGGCGAGGGTGCTGAGCGACGACGTGGTCATGATGTGGATTGGATAGCAGTCGAAGTAGGTGCCGGGAGGGGTCGAGAACCCCTGCAGTTCCTGGGGCAGCCCGGAGAAGTCGGGCAACGGATCGTCCTCTTCCATCCCCATGATCTGACGCAGCGCCTGCATCGGGTCTACGCCTTCCGGCATCGGCGCGCGCGCGTACCAGGCGAGGTCGTCGACGGGATGCAGCGGGGTCAGCAGGACGGGACGACCGAGGATGTCGCTGAGTTGTTGGTCGCGGTCTGCATCGGCGGACTGGACCTGGGCGTTGTCGGGCGTGGTGATCGTGACGGCCGGAGAGCGGTTGTCGAAGCGGGGCGACTCTGCGTAGGCGGCGGCGAACTGGAGCAGCTTGGGCATCTCACGGGCGTTGCGCGTGACGTCGGCCTCGACTTCGCGGACGGCCCAGCCCCGGTCACCAGCGATGCCGTTCCCGTCGATCGCCACGGTCGAGAGCTGTTCACCTGCCATTGACTTAACGGGATAGCGCCACAGTTGGCTCACGGTTCCGACTGACTCGCCGACTGGCATTGGCGCTTCCCTTCAGGATGCAGGCGTTGCCGCCTGTGTGTTTTCTTGCACTGGCAGGCAGGGTACTCAATGCCTCATATATGAGTGATCTAGTAATGTTTGTCATGATTGAACCCGACGGCCAATGAGGAATCGATGACAACGACAGCTACGCGCCCGGCAGCCCTGGACACCCTGTCCTGGCTGGAGGCTGAGGGCATACACATCATCCGCGAGGTCGCGGCGGAGCTGGAGCGTCCCTGCCTGCTGTTCTCGGGCGGCAAGGACTCGATCGTGATGCTCAGGCTGGCGGAAAAAGCCTTCTGGCCGGCGCGGATTCCGTTTCCCGTGATGCACGTCGACACGGGGCACAACTTCGCTGAGGCGATTGAGTTCCGCGACCGGCGGGCCGCCGAGCTTGAGGTCGACCTGATCGTGGCGTCGGTGCAGGAGTCGATCGACCAGGGCCGGGTGGTTGAAGAAGTCGGACCTCGGGCGTCGCGTAATCGGCTGCAGACGGTGACTCTGCTGGACGCGATTGCGGAGCACAACTTCGATGCCCTGTTCGGCGGGGCTCGGCGGGACGAGGAGAAAGCGCGGGCGAAGGAGCGGATTTTCTCGTTTCGCGACGCCTTCGGACAGTGGGATCCGTCCAACCAGCGTCCCGAGCTGTGGAACCTGTACAACGGCAAGCTGACGCGCGGTGAGCATATCCGCGCCTTCCCGCTGTCGAACTGGACCGAGCTCGATGTCTGGCAGTACATCAAGCGCGAGGGCCTGGAGATTCCCTCGATTTACTTCGCTCACGAACGGTCGATGTTCGAGCGCGATGGGATGCTCTTCCCGGTCTCTGACTTCGTCCCCCGATTGCCGGGCGAGGATCCCTTCGAGGCCAGAGTCCGGTTCCGGACAGTCGGCGACATGACCTGCACGGCGGGCGTTCTGTCCGAGGCGGAGACGTTGGAGTCGGTCGTGGCTGAGATCGCGGCCACGCGGATCACCGAGCGGGGCGAGACACGTGCGGACGACCGGTTCTCGGAGGCGGCCATGGAAGATCGTAAGCGTGAGGGGTATTTCTAGTGACGACGGAGACGCTGGTCGACACCGCAGATCCGCTTGGTCCGGATCGCCGGACGCTGTTGCGATTGGCCACGGCCGGGTCGGTCGACGATGGAAAATCAACGTTGATCGGCCGGCTGCTGTTTGACTCGAAGCAGACATTCATCGATCAGATGGAGGCGATTGAGCGTACGTCGCGAACGCGCGGCGAGGAGGATGTCAACCTCGCCTACCTGACCGACGGGCTGCGCTCGGAGCGCGAACAGGGCATCACGATTGACGTCGCGTACCGCTACTTCTCGACCCCGCGGCGCAAGTTCATCCTTGCCGACACGCCAGGGCACGTGCAGTACACGCGCAACATGGTGACCGGCGCGTCGACCGCCGACGCGGCGTTGCTGCTGGTCGACGCACGGCGCGGCGTGCTCGAACAGACGCGCCGGCATGCCTACCTGTCCAACCTGCTCGGGATTCGCCACTTCGTGCTCTGCGTGAACAAGATGGACCTGGTCGGCTGGGATCAGTCGGTCTTCGAGGCGATCGCGGAAGAGCTGACGCGGTTCTCGGGACGCATGGGGGTCAGCGACGTCCGGGCGATTCCGATCTCGGCAAAATTTGGCGACTGGGTCGTTGAGCCATCCGAGCGGATGTCTTGGTACGGCGGACCACCGCTGCTGGAGCTGCTTGAGACGCTGGAGGCTTCGGAGCCGCCTCAGCACCATGCGTCTCGGTTGCCTGTCCAGTATGTCGTTCGTCCGTTGCGCGACGACTATCACGACTATCGCGGATACGCCGGCACCATGGCCTCCGGGGTGTTGCGGGTTGGCGACCGTGTCAAGGTGATGCCCTCCGGCGCGGAGACCAGCGTCGTCGGGATCGACGCCTTCGATCAGCAACTGGCCGAAGCCTCGCCGCCGATGGCGGTCACCGTGAGGCTGGCGGACCAGCTCGATGTACGGCGCGGATCGATGATCGTGTCGGCGGAGCATCCGCCGATTGCGGCCACGTCGATTGATGCTCACATCTGCTGGATGAGCGAACGAGTTCCGCTCCGCGCCCGCGACCGGCTTGTGATCAAACACACGACACAGACGACGCGCGCGATGGTGGAAGAGGTCGGAGCTCGGCTGGACGTCAACACGCTTGATTATGACTTGACCGCCTCGCAGCTTTCGCTGAATGAGATCGGCCGCGTACGACTGCGACTCATGGCGCCACTGTCGGTCGACCCATACGATGAGGCGCGAGAGACGGGCGCGTTCATCCTGATCGATGAAGCGACCTCTGCGACGGTCGGCGCCGGGATGATCACCTCAGGGGAATAGCCCTCCATGCGAGTCAGATCGAGCCGAACGCGTTTGCTCGGCTGGTTGGCCACGCCAATTGCCATCATGGCGCTGGCGCTGTCGGCGTCGGCCTGCGGCGACGATGAGCTGATCCTGGCGACGACGACCTCGTTGCACGACTCGGGACTATTGGACGAGCTTGTTCGGGTGTTTGAGGAGGAAGAGGGAGTCGCGGTCAAAGTCATCGCCGTCGGAACGGGAGCCGCGCTGCGGATGGGGGTAGAGGGTAATGCCGATGTGCTCCTGACTCATGCCCCAGCGGCGGAGAGGGAGCTGCTGGAGGCGGGCGACGTCATTAGTAGAACGCTTGTAGCGTATAACGACTTTGTGATCGTCGGTCCGCCTGAGGATCCGGCGGGTGTTGCGGGCGTGACCGATGCTTCGGCGGCGCTGCACTCGATTGCTGTTTCGGGAGCGCTGTTCACGTCGCGCGGGGACGACAGCGGAACTCACAAGAAGGAGCTGGCCCTGTGGGCCGACGTCGGCTGGAGACCGAGGCACGACGACGATGAATGGTATGAGGAGACGGGGCAGGGCATGTCGCCGACGCTGACGATCGCCAACCAGCGCGGCGCCTACACGCTGACCGATCGCGGCACCTATCTCGCTCTGTCCGAGGACATTCCCGACCTCGTGCCGCACGTATCGGGCGATGCCCGGCTGCTGAACTTCTACAGCGTGATGGAGGTGAACGGCGAGAAGGGGCGGATCAACACCGAGGCGGCGGAGGCCTTCAAGTTGTTCCTATTGCGCGAGGATGTCCAGGAGCTGATTGGCGGCTATCTGCGCGAGCGATACGGCAGACCCCTGTTCACTCCTGCCGCCGGCGAGACCGAGGCGTCGGTATCGGCCCGCGGTGGAGTGACGAACTGACCAACTGACCAGTGGGGGCGCGGATAGGATCGCGGCATGGATTTGATCTGGGACGGCATCCGCGAAGCGGCCCGTTTGTGGTGGTCCGGCGACGGCGAGATCATTGAGATCACGTTGAGAACCCTGGCGATTTCGTCGGCGGCGACGGCCCTGGCCCTGGTGGTCGGGATTCCGATGGGGGCGATCCTGGCACTGCGCCGGTTCTGGGGTCGAGGTTTGATCGTCGCGGCGGTGAACACGGGGATGGGCATGCCGCCAGTGGTGATTGGTCTGCTGGTCGCGCTGATCCTGTGGCGCACCGGTCCGCTGGGGGATCTGAACCTGATCTACACGCCGACGGCGATGGTCGTTGCGCAACTGCTGCTCAGCCTGCCGCTGGTGGTGGGCTTTTCGCTGGCTTCGATTCAATCGGTCAATCCCCGCCTGATCGGGCAGATGTGGGCGATGGGCGCGAACCGACTGCAGGTGCTGTGGCTGCTGGTACGTGAGACGCGGCTGGGGCTGTTGGCGGCGGTGATGGCAGGGTTCGGCGCGGCGATCTCGGAGGTCGGGGCGTCGATGCAGGTCGGTGGGAATCTTGCCGGGGAGACGCGCGTGTTGACAACGGCGACGGTGCTGGAGACGGGGCGCGGCAACTTTGAGGTTGCAATCGCGCTGTCGCTGGTGCTGGTCGTGCTGGCCTTTCTCGTGAACCTGGTCTTGACCGCCGTGCAGCAGCGCCGGCCGGTGACATGACCGATCACGCCGAGGCGCATCTCGAAGTCCGCGACCTGGTCGTGCAGCGCGGTGGGGTCACGGTGCTCGAGATTGGGGCGCTTGACTTCCCTCGCGGTCTCGTGACCGCGGTGATTGGGCCGAACGGGTCGGGCAAGTCGACGCTGCTCGGCGCGCTGCAACTGGTGTTGCATCCGAGCCGGGGCACGCTCAAGCTCGACGGCGAGCCGATGGACGCCGATCCGGTGAAGACGCGGCGGCGGATGTCGGCGGCGTTCCAGGAGCCGCTGCTGCTGAGCATGTCGGTGCGGGCGAATGTGGAGCTGCCTCTGCGTCTGCGGGGTGTTGATCGACGGCGTCGGCAGGAGCTGGGGGAGCACTGGTTGGAGCGGTTTGGGATCGCGTCGCTGGCGCGTCGGCATGCACGGCAGTTGTCGGGCGGCGAGGCGCAGCGGGTGAGCCTGGCCCGGGCGTTTGCTTCGCAGCCGGAGGTGCTGCTGCTGGATGAGCCGTTCTCGGGGGTGGACGCACCGACTCGCGAGGGGTTGATCGAGGACTTTGCGGAGATCGTGTCGGAGACTCGGCCGACGACGATTTTGGTGACTCATGACCGCGACGAGGCGCTTCGGCTGGGCGACCACGCCGCGTTGCTGATCGGCGGGGGATTGCGGCAGACGGGCCGGCCCTCGGAGGTGTTTGAGCGGCCGTCGGATCGGGCGGTTGCGGAGTTTGTGGGAATGGAGAATGTCTGGGCCGGGCAGCGGTCGGAGTCAGGTGTGTATCGGGCGGGCGGGGTGCGGTTGGCGTCGACGGCGAAGTCCGTAGCTCTGGGGGCTCCGGCTCTGTTGTGTGTTCGTCCGGAGCGGATCGTGCTCTCGCGGGATGGGGACGGATCGGCGAACCAGATGCGGGCGACCGTGCGGACGGTCAGGCCGCGAGGACCCGTGGTGCGCAGCGACCTGGCCAGCGGGCGGTTGACGTTGACGGCGGACGTGCCTGTGACCGTCTGGGACGAGCTTGGGCTAACGGTCGGCGACGAGGTGTTCGCGAGGATCGCGCCGGCCGATGTTCATGTGATCGAGGACTCGGTCTAGGTACGTCTCAGGCGGCCGAGGACGCCTCCGGATGAGGGGGCTTGCTCAACTCCGAAGATGCTGGCGAGTTCGGCTCGGCTGGGTTCGGTGGCGACGTGTTCGCCGTCGATCAGGATTGTGGGGACGGAGCGGCTTCCCCGATTGAGGGAGATGACGATCTCGGCGGCTTCAGGTTGCTCATCAAGGTCGATGGTGCGGTAGGGGATCTCGTGCTCGTCGAGGAAGCGGACTGCTCGACGGCAGTCGCCGCACCAGGCGTTGACGTAGAGGAGCACATCGCGGTCGGACTCGCCGATGTTGTCCTGTTGCTCGATCGGACCTGCGGCAGGGTCGATCTCGCAGGCGTCGCCGATCTGTACTTCGAGTTCCGGTGTGTGGTCGGTCATGTGGGCTCCTCGGTGTGTTGTGCTCATTATGGCCGGTTCGCTGGGCGGGGGACCCCCCCTTCAGCCTTCGGCAGCTTCCCCCCAAGGGGGGAAGCGGGGAGGGATTGTTCGGTGGCTTCTACCCAGAGGGGGGAAGCAGGGAATGTGTAGCGGCTTACGGAGGGATCTGGTGGAGTTTGAGGAAGTTGGTGGGCTCTCCCTGGCCGAGGGGGAAGCCTCCGGTGAGGACGATCTGATCGCCGGGGTTGAGGCCGAGGGCGTCGATCGAGGCTCGCTCGACCTCGGTGAGCATCTGCTCAATGTCGGAGGGCGGCGGGCAGCGGTGGGGTTGGACGCCCCACATGAGGGCGAGGCGCTGGAGGACGGTGTCCTCGGGCGCGAGCACGAGGACGGGGACAGGCAGACGGACATGGGAGATCAGGCGTCCTGAGCGTCCGCTGATGGTGAAGACGATGACTGCCCGGACCTGGGGGTGCTGCTCGACAGCGGCGGCGACCGCGGTGGCGACGGTTCGGGCGGTGTCGGCCTTGAGTTCGATCGGCCTGGCGACGGCGGTACGTCCTGCGTCGCCGGACTCGGCGCGGCGGATGATGTCGTCCATCATGTCGATCACTTCGACGGGGTGGCGGCCCACAGCGGTCTCGGCGGAGAGCATGAGGGCGTCCGCGCCGTCCCAGACGGCGTTGGCGACGTCGGAGGCTTCGGCACGGGTTGGGCGCTGGCGCTGGACCATCGATTCGAGCATCTGGGTGGCGATGATGACGGGCAGGAGGGCTCGTCCGGCGGCATCGATGATGCGCCGCTGGAGGACCGGCACTTCGGCGGGGCCGACTTCGACGCCGAGGTCGCCGCGAGCGACCATGACGCCGTCGGAGACGGCGATGATTTCCTGCAGGTCGTGAATGGCGGAGAGGGTCTCGATCTTGGCGATGAAGGGGATTTCGCCGCCCGCAGCGTGGACGGCGGCACCGGCTTCGGCGAGATCGACGGCGCTGCGGACGAAGGAGAGGGCGAGGAAGTCGAAGCCGTGGCGGACGGCGAAGCCGATGTGTTCGCGATCCTGAGCGGTCACGGCGGGCAGGCTCTTGCCGGCTCCGGGCGCGTGGAGTCCGGCTCGAGCGGTGAGCAGACCGCCGCCGCGGACCGTGGTGCTGATCCGGTTGCCGTCGATCTGCTCGACGAGCAGATCCAGTTCGCCGTCGCGCAGGTAGACGCGTCCGCCGATCTCGAGCTCGTCGACGAGCGCAGGGTAGTTGCAACTCACGGTGAGACGGCCGCCGTCGTATGAGGCGTTGGCGTCGCTGCCGGCGATGATGTCGACGGGGTCGCCGCGGGCGATCTCGGTACCGTCGGGGACGGAGCCGATGCGGATCTTGGGGCCCTGCAGGTCGCCGAGGATGGCGACGGGCTTGCCGGTCCGGGCCTGGGCGCGTCGGACGGAATCGACGGCCTGCAACCAGGAATCCTCGTCTCCGTGGGAGAAGTTGATGCGGGCGACGTCGAGGCCCGCCTGGACGAGGTCGAGGACGGATTCGGGATCGCTGGAGGCGGGGCCGAGAGTGGCGACGATCTTGGCTCGGCGTTGGTCGGACATGCGTCAAGGGTATTGCGTCGCATGGCTGAGATATTGGCGGGACACGGCGGGGCCGAGGTCGGGTGGTCGGCCGGAAAGAAAAAAACGCGCAGGAACAACGTAGTCAGAGAGGAGAGAAGATTGGGGATTACAAGGGGTCGTCGTCTTCGTCGGGCGATTCCTCGTCTTGGGGGGAGCCCTCCTCTGTCCCTACGGGACATGTCTCCCCGCCGGATGCGGGGGGAGATGGGAACAGGTCGGCTCGGTCGTGGAGGTCTCGGAGCAGGTGGCGGGCTACCTCGTAGGGGTCGGTGGCGAGCCACATCCGGTGGTTCTGGCGGGCACGTTCGGTGGGGGCGTACATTTCCCGGACGATGGTGTTGAGGGCTTTGAGCTTTCTGTAGCCTCGGGCGTTGCTGTTGGCGCATTGCCAGAGTCGGTCCATCCTGGCTCGGAAGTGGTAGGGATTAGGCATGGGGTGGTCCTCTCGTTGAGCCTGGGTTGATTGATGATATGCGGATGTTTGTTCTGTTGATGTGTTGGGGTTTGCGGAGCGGGGTGCTCGCAGCTGAGGGGGGTTGGTCTTGCGCGCGGTGTTGGGTGGTTTGGGCGCTAGAGAAGCCCCCCTCTGCCTTCGGCATCTCCCCCCGCTCCGCGGGGGGAGATGGGAGGGTGGGTTTTGCAAGGGTCTCCCTGCGCGGGGGCGACTACGTTGTGACATTACGCGCAAGTCTCCGCTGGGCGGGGAGACGGCGGAGCGGGCGACCACAAGGGTCGCCTCTACAACAACGTTGCTCGGGTCGATTCTGTTTTACGCGGGGGTCGGCAGAGGGATCGGGTTAACGAAACGGGCCGCTCCTCGGAGTGAGGAGCGGCCCGTTTGGGTGTTTCCGTTGGCCCGGGTTAGTAGGCCGGGACGGGCGGGGCCGCGACGGCGCTCTCTTCCGGCTTCTCGGTGACCAGGCAGTTGGTGGTGAGCACCATGCCGGCGATCGAGACGGCGTTCTCGAGGGCGGCGCGGGTGACCATGGCCGGGTCGGCGATGCCCATGTCGATCATGTCGCCGTACTCGCTGGTGGCGGCGTTGTAGCCGTAGTTCGCGGTTTCGGCGTCCTTGACGGACTGGACGATGACGGAGCCGTCCTGGCCGGCGTTGATGGCGATGCGGCGCATCGGCTCTTCCAGGGCACGGTGGAGGATGCGTACGCCGGTTGCCTCATCACCTTGAAGCTCGACGTCGTCGAGCGCCGGGATGACGTTGATCAGCGCGACGCCGCCGCCGGGGACCATGCCCTCTTCGACGGCCGCTCGGGTCGCGGAGAGGGCATCCTCAACGCGGTGCTTGCGCTCCTTGAGTTCGACCTCGGTGGCTGCGCCGACCTTGATCACGGCGACGGAGTTGGAGAGCTTGCCGAGGCGCTCCTGGGCCTTCTCACGGTCCCAGTCGCTCTTGGCGGCCTCGTAGACGTGGCGAATCTGGTTGACGCGCTCGTCGATGGCGGTGGCTTCGCCGTTGCCCTCGATGATGGTCGAGGCTTCCTTGGAAGCGATGAAGCGGCGGGCGCGACCGAGCTGGGAGATGTCCGCCTGGTCGAGCTGTCCGCCGAGCTGCTCGGAGATGACCTCGCCGCCGGTAAGGGTGGCGATGTCGCCGAGGTTGTCCTTCTGGCGGTCGCCGAAGCCGGGGGCCTTGACGGCGATCACGTTGATGGTGCCGCGCAGCTTGTTGACCGCGAGGGTGGCCAGCGCTTCGCCGTCGACGTCGGAGGCGATGATGACGAGGTTCTTGGTGACCTTGAGGATCTTCTCGAGCAGCGGGAGGATGTCCTGGACTGCGGAGATCTTCTTGTCGGTGACGAGGATGTAGGGGTCCTCGATTTCGGCTTCCATGCGGTCGGGGTTGGTGACGAAATAGGGGGAGATGTAGCCACGGTCGAACTGCATGCCGTCCACGTATTCGACCTCGGAGCGGATGCCCTTGCCCTCTTCGACGGTGATGACGCCGTCCTTACCGACCTTCTCCATGACCTCGCCGATGAGTTCACCGATGGCCGGGTCGGCGGCGGAGATGCCGGCGATCTGCGACATCTGCTCGCGGGTGGTGACGCGGACCGCCTTCTCGCGGATGGCGTCGGAGAGGACCTCGACGCCGGACTCGAGGCCTCGCTTGAGGGCCATCGGGTTGGCGCCGGCTGCTACGTTGCGCATGCCTTCGTTGACGATGGCCTGGGCGAGGACGGTGGCGGTGGTAGTGCCGTCACCGGCGATGTCGTTGGTCTTGGAGGCGACTTCCTTGGCGAGCTGAGCGCCAATGTTGTGGAAGGGGTCCTCAAGGTCGATGTCGCGGGCGATGGTCACGCCGTCGTTGGTGATTGTCGGCGCGCCGAACGTCTTGGCGAGGACGACGTTCCGGCCCTTGGGACCGAGGGTGATCTTGACCGCGTCGGCGAGGGCGTCGATGCCGTCGCGCAGCGCCTGACGAGCATCCTCGTCGAACAGAAGTGCCTTGGCCATATCCTGTGTTCTCCTTCTTGCTGGCTTGCTGAAGTCTTGTTGGTTGTGGACTGCTTCGAGCACTAGCACTCGCTAGGTGAGAGTGCTAACGCGTGTATTGTGTCGAATATTCGTCGGCTGCGCAAGTGGCAGAGTCGTTATCGTTTCGTGCTCCGGAGCCAGTGCGGGTGGGCTGTTAAATCGGCAACAGGCCGCGCAGACTTGCGGCCAGGGAGGCGAAGCGCCAGACGGTGACTGCGCGAATTGCGGAATGCGGCACCGGTCCGAAGCGGCGGCTGTCGGTGCTGCGGGTGGGGTTGTCTCCGACGACGAACCAGCCGTCGCCCTCCCTGGTCAGCGCTCGCTTGAGGTAGAGGTCATCGCCGTGGCGGAAGGCGATGATCCGTCCTGGCTTGACGCTGACGAGCTTCGTGGAGAGGGCGATCAGGGCGTCGCCGTCGCGGAGCGTGGGGGACATGGAGTCGCCTTTGACCCGGAGGAAGTAGAGCATAGGCGGCGTCCGAGGGTTGAGCTGATCCGGGGGAGCCCCCCTCTGTCGCTCCGTGACATCCCCGCATCAAGTGCGGGGCAGGCTTCCCCCCGCTGCGCGGGGGGAGAAGGAGGGAGAGGGGGAGGGAGCGGGTCCCCGAATGAATCGGGGACTGAGGGAGTCCCCTAGAAGTCGTCCATGCCGAAATCGCCCATGCCGAAGTCGTCGTGGCTGTGGCCGTGGTCGTGCCCGTGTCCACCCATGCCCATCCCGCCCATGTCGGGCATACCCATGTCGCCCATATCGAAGTCGTCGAAGGACGAGGAGGAGGATCCGGTGTGGATGGCGACTCCGGCGCCGAAGACGCGGGCGCCGACGCCGTCGTCGCAGGCGGGGCAGTCGGGCGATTCGGGGGCCTGTCCCATGCGGGCGAGGACGTCGAAGACGTGCGTGCAGGCGGGGCACTTGTATTCGTATGTGGGCATAAGGTGTCTCCTCCCATGAGGACATGAACGCGTCGATGGTGTTGAGTCATATCTTACGACCGAGACCGGCAAACAACCGCTGCTGACACCCACTAGTGGGGAGAAGCAATCAGAGGAGCAGTTCCATGCCCGATATCCGAGACTTCTGCGACCGACTGTGGCGCGGCGAGATCGACACGATCCACGACGCGCATCCGGTGACCTCGACGTGGAACAACCGCGAGCCCGAGGAAATTGACGACGGGTTCCTGTACATCAAGTCGGCGGCGTCGATGAACACGATCGACACGGGCGACGGGCTGGTGATGCTGGACACGGGTACGGCGCGGGACGCGGAGGGTCTGTACTCGGCGGTGCGCGGCTGGCGGCCGGATACACCGCTGCGTGCGGCGGTGTTCTCCCATCATCACGTCGACCACATCTTCGGCGTGGGCAAGTTCGACGAGGAAGCGGAAGGCAAGGGGCAGGCTCGGCCGATCGTTTACGGGCAGCGGCATATTCCGGCTCACTTTGATCGTTACAAGCGGACGGTGGGTTACAACACGGCGATCAATTCTCGGCAGTTCATCCGCCCGGGGATGGACGCGATGCAGGTGCGTCTGCCCTGGCCGGAGGAGTTTCGGTATCCGGATGTGACGTTCGACGACGCGGTGCGATTCTCGGTGGGAGAGCTGACCTTTGAGGTGACGCATACGCGAGGGGAGACGGAGGACGCGGCCTGGACGTGGGTGCCAGAGAAGAAGTGGCTGTTCCCCGGCGATCTGTTCATCTGGGCGGTGCCGAACGCGGGCAATCCGCAGAAGGCGCAGCGCTGGGCGGGCGAGTGGGCGGCGGGTCTGCGTCAGATGGCGGCCAAGGGCGCGGAGCTGATGAGTCCGGGGCATGGCTTCCCGATCTTCGGGGCGGACCGGGTCGCCGAGGCGTTGAACGACACGGCCGACCTGCTGGATGAGATCGAGAATCAGACGCTGGCGATGATGAATCTGGGCTACACGCTGGATCGGATCCTGCACTCAGTTGAGTACCCGCAGCATTTGCTGGAGAAGCCCTGGCTGCGCTCGGCGTATGACCATCCCGAATTCATCGTGCATAGCGTCTGGCGCTACTTCGCCGGCTGGTATGAGGGCGAGCCGGATCGGTTGTTGCCAGCGCAGAGGTCGGCGGAGGCGGCGGAGTGGGTGACGCTGGCGGGCGGCGTGCAGCCGGTGTTGGAACGGGCCCGGGCGCAGATGCAGAACGGGAACCTGCAGATGGCGTGTCACCTGATCGAGGGTGCGGCTCTGGCGGCTCCGAATAGTCCCGAGGTGCATGAGTTGCGCGCCGAGATCTACGAGGCTCGGGCGAACGAGCAGGATTCGTCGATGGCCCGGGGGATTTTCTCGTTCGCGGCGTCGTCGAGCCGGCATGGGAAGCGGGATGTGTTCAATCCGTAGGTGTCGCGTCTTCGCCGCCGAGCGGGTCCCCGAATGAACCGGAGACCGGAAACCTACGGCAGGCTCTGGTTACGGAAGTGGTGGGAGGCGAATGCGGTGCCGGCCGTGATCTGGATCATGGCGCGGTCGTTGATCAGTTCGTTTGAGGTTCCTTCGTTCAAGCCTCGGCTGAAGGTGGCGTCGGAGAGGGGCCATTTGAGGCCGACGGTGGTGATTCCTTCGACGGTCTCGCTGACGGCGGTGATCGTTACGTAGTCTCCGATCTGGCCGTGGAGGTGCGCTTGGGAGACACCGTCTCCGTTGAGGACGGTGAGGGCGGTCCAGCCGTCGACGGTCCAGGTGGGAATCTGTCGCAGGTTCGGGTGCGTGAGCAGGTAGAGGTTAGCGACGGCGTGGTCGTAGCGCGGTCCCCCGAAGAGTCCGACGACGATGATGCTGGTTGCGCCGCGCTGGAGCGCGTACTCGATGGCGACGTCGCCGTCGGTGCGTTGTTCGGGATCGGGGTGCGACGAGAACTCGACGCCGACGGACTTGAGGTGGAAGAGTTCGTCGCCCTGGAGGGAGTCGAGGTCGCCGATCACGACGTGGGGAAGGAGGCCGAGTTGTCGCAGTCGGCTGGCTCCGGCGTCGGCGGCGACGATCAGTCCTGCTCCGTCGAGGGCGCTGCGGACGAGTGGGGAGTCGTGGATCTCGCCGGAGAGGGCGACGACGGCTTGCATCTTTGGCGCCTTCGGGAGTCGCCCCCCTCTGCCTTCGGCATCTCCCCCCAAAGGGGGGAGAAAAGGGATAGGTGGGACATCTCCCCGTCAAGGTTGGGGAGATGACGCGCGGGCCAT
The DNA here is from genome assembly GCA_022822855.1 of Dehalococcoidia bacterium. Lineage (GTDB taxonomy): Bacteria > Chloroflexota > Dehalococcoidia > Bin125 > Bin125 > Bin125. The sequence continues at coordinate 113,270 of JAJDYG010000033.1, read as the reverse complement.
CTCTCCCCTTGAGGGGGGAGTAACAGGGTGCTAGTCGGCGACGGGTTCGGCTTCGGCCTCAGCCTCGGCGGGAGCAGCTCCGTTGCTGGAGAGGGCGGCTCGCTCTGCGGCGGCCTGTTTGAAGGCTTCGGGGAGTTCCTTGCCGGCGTCGGCGAAGGCCTTGGCCATCGCTTTCTGTCCGGCACCGAAGATGTCGAGTTGGCGATCCTCGACGAAATCTCGCGACGCGACGAGTCGGTCGAGTTGGCCCTGGTACCTGGGCGCGACGTAGCGCATGAGCAGTTCGAAGCTGCGCTTGGTGGCGTCGGTCGAGGCCCATTCGTGGTGCATGCCGAGGAGTCCGCCGATGCCGCCGGAGCGGTCGTGCATCGCCTCGATCTGGTCGACGGCGTCGTCGGGCGAACCGACGATGACCATGTTCTTGTCGATCGCTTCCTCGATCGTGTCGGCCATCTGCAGGGCGATGCCGCCGCGGCGGCCAGGGTCGCGGACGTCGCCGACGTAGGCGCGCTTGAGGAATCCGGCGCGGACGTCATCGATTGCCTGGGCGCGAGTCTCGGCGATGTGGATCGCGGTGACCACGCGCCAGTTCTTGCGCGAGACCTCGTGGCCGTTTTCGGTGGCGGCCTCTTCGTACCAGTCCCAGACCTGCTTCATGCCTTCGGAGTCCGCGCCGGCAACGGAGAGCAGGCTGGCGCCGTGCTTTCCGGCGAGTTGCGGTCCGGACGGCGTGAGGATTACGGCAACGGCGAGCTCCGGATGCGGATCGGAGTACCAGGCCATCTGCAAGCGAGCTTCGGTCAGGGAGAACCAGTCGGTCTCGATCGAGACCGGCTCTTCATCGCGAGCGAGTTGGACGATGGCATCAAAGGCCTCGGCCATGCGCTTGCGCTGGGTCGTGGGCTCGATGCCCATCTGCACCGCGTCGGAGGTGAGCGCGCCGGGTCCGACGCCGAGCATCACGCGACCGCGAGTCATGTGGTCGAGCTGGAGCAGGTCGTCGGCGATCATCAGCGGGTTGTGGTAGGGCAGCGAGACGACGCCGGTGCCGAGCTTGATGTGCTTGGTCCGCTCGGCGAGAGCGGCGATGAAGATCATCGGGTTGGAGATGATCTCGCGGGCGAAGGAATGGTGCTCGCCGATCCAGGCTTCGTCGTAGCCAAGATCGTCGAGGTGCTCGATCAGCTCCACGTCGCGCTGAAGTGCCAGTGTGGGATGCTCGCCGACGCTGTGGAAGGGGGCGAGGAAGAGTCCGAATTTCATGCGCTTGGGTCGCCAGGACATGGGTCAGTCCGTTCTGTCGGGTGCGGGGTGCGTACGAGATTGAGGATAGCGGTGTGCGCGGAAGGGGACGTACGCACATCCACGGAGCGCCGGTAGTGCCCCCGGTCTCTCGCAAGGGGAGTTGTGACGCGGCTACCGAGAGTGTCCCAATGGACCATGGAGACCCCGAGCCGTCCCCGGCTGATCCCATAGTCCGCGCTGAGGGACCCCTCACCCGCTTCGCGGGAGCTCCCCCTGCGAGGGGGAGCAAAGAGGGCGGAGATTGGTGCTCTTGGATCGTTGTTAGCCCAACACCTCGGGATTGACGATTGCTTCCGGGGTTTGTCCGGTGACGACGTTGACGACGTTCCGGGTTGCCAAAGCCCTCATGGCGTAGCGGGTCTCTTCGGTGGCGGTTCCGATGTGAGGGAAGCTGATCACGTTGGGCAGCTTGACGATCGGCTCGTCGGGATCGGGCGGCTCGTCTTCAAGGACGTCGAGGCCGGCTCCGGCGATCCGGTTCGCGACCAACGCGTCGTGCAGGGCTTTCTGATCGACGGCCGGGCCCCGCGATGTGTTGATCAGGTAGGCGGTCGGCTTCATCAAGGCGATCTCACGGGCCCCGATCATGTGGCGTGACGACTGGTTGAGGTCGGTGTGGACGCTGACGAAGTCGGACTCGGCCAGCAGTTCGTCGAGGCTGCGCTTCTCGGCCGGCGGTGCGTCTGCGGGCGGGTTGTCGTAGATGTCGTACCAGACGACTTTCATGCCGGCGAAGTTGGCTCGGCGGGCGACTTCCTGGCCGATTCGGCCGAAGCCGACGATGCCGATCGTCTTGCCCAGAGGGTCGTTGGCAAGCGCTGGATAGGGCTCGCGGCGGCCCCAGCCGCCAGAGCGGTTGTAGGCCTCGAACTCCATCAGGTGCCTCGAGAGCATGAGCAGGAAGGCCATGGTCAGGTCGGCGACGGCGGCGCTGAGCACGCCGGGGGTGTTACAGAGCGCGATGCCGTTGCCGGTCAGGAAGGGCACGTCGAAGGCATCGAAGCCGACCGAGGTGGTGGCGACGACCTTGAGGTTGGGGGCAAGGTCGACGACCTGCTGGTCGATCTTGACGAGCGGCGACAGCAGCACTCCGTCTGCGCCCTTGACGGCTTCGAGAAATGCGCCGCGATCTCGCCCGTCGACGACGCGGACGTCGCCGACTTCCGCGAGCATGTCGTGTAGTTCATCTTCGATCGGTACGGCCTGGACGATGGTGGGCATGAGACTCGTTCCTGTTCGGGTCACGTTGGTTCGAGAATGGTAGGTGAGAATCCATTGCCGTTCGCAGCTGTCCCCAACATTTGCTCCCCCTCCTAGGGGGAGCTCCCGCGAAGCGGGTGAGGGGCTCGCGAGGCGATCGCAATCGGCGGGCGCCCCCCTCTGTCACTTCGTGACATCTCCCCCCGCTGCGCGGGGGGAGAAAAGAACATTGGGGAGTGCTTGGTGGTCCTCAAGCTAGTGCGGATCGAGGCGGTAGACGCGAAGGGCCGTGTCGTGGAACATCTGGTCCTTCTCGTCCTGCGGGTAGTCGGCGACGAGCTTGAAGAACTGGTTGTACATGTTCGTGTAGCTGCAGCAGACCTTGTCGACCGGGAAGTTGCTCTCGAACATGCAGCGGTCGGGGCCGAACGACTGGATTGTGTGCTCGTACCAGCGGCGGTTGACCGCTAGCAGCTCGTCCGACGAGGGCGCCCGCTCCATCTGCTCCCAGCCGAGTCCGTTGACCACCATCTGGATACCGCCGACCTTGGCGACGACGTTCTCGCAGGTGGCCAACTCTGAGATTGAATCGCGCCAGTCGGGGAAGTACTCGTCGTGCGTGCCGGCGTACGGACCCACGCCCAACGGTCCGCCGAGGTGGTTGAGAATGATCGTGGTGTCGGGGAAGGCGCGGGCGAGGTCAGTCAGCTCGGGAATCTGCGGATGGTAGAGCCAGGCCTCGAAGCTGAGTCCGCGCTTGCCAAGTTCGGCGAAGCCCTCGCGGTAGCTCTCATTCAGATAGATGTGCGGGATCTCGACGATGCGCGAGTTGGGCACGTCGGGCGACGCGTCCCAGCTGGCGTGGTGCCGGATGCCGCGAAAGCGGTCGCTGGTCGCCATGTGCGCGTCGAGCACCACGCCGACGGCGGCGCCCAGCAGCAGGTCGGCGTGGCTGACGATGCCTGCGCAGGCGCGGATCTCTCCGTAGAGACCACTGGCGCTCTGGGCTGAGACTCCGGCGACGTACTCGGTCTCGCCGACGGGCGCCATCGCGGCTGGGGCGTCGGCGTTGTACATCGCGCCGCACTCGATGAAGACCGTCTGGCGAACGTTGAGGTCCTTCGTGTCCTCCAGTAACTCATCGAGGAAGTAACGCAGGCGCGGACCGTCAGGGCGCGCGTCCCAGAGGTGGTGGTGCGGGTCGATGATCTTCTGATCGGGGTCGACGGCGGGTTCCTGGTTGGTGGCGAGCCAGTCGAAGTTGTTGGTGACCATGATGAGTGTCTTCCTAGGAATCCATGAGTTCGCGCAGGCCTCGGCCGAGCTCCGTGTAGCCCTGGTTGAGCAGGAAGCGGTCCCAACCGATGCAGAAGTGCTTGACACCGAGGTCGAGGTAGCGCTGGGCTTGCTCGACCGCGCCGATCTCGATGCGCGGCGCGACGTTGTACTCCAGCGACTTGGCGATCACCTTCTCCTCCGCCTCGCGAATCTCCTCGGGATTGGGTCGCTGGTCGAACGAGAATCCGTAGTCGCTGGGTCCCCACTGAGTCATGTCGACGCCGAGTTCGGCAGCGCGCTCGAGGATGGCGTCGATGTCGTCGAGGGCGACGCGCTTCTCGATCATGATCACGGTGACGATGCCGTCGAGGTCCGCGCCGTAGTCGCCAGCCGCGTAGCCGGCAAGCGCGGGCCGACGCGTCTTGACGCCCATGTGTCCGCCCAGTTCACCGAGCGTGCCCGGCTTGTCGGGTCGGATGGCCTGCATCGCGAGGTCGACGTCTTCGGGCGTGCGGATATCGGTGTAGAGCATCGACTTGAAGCCGGCCCCGAGGGCAGCCTGGGCCCAGAAGGTCTGGTTGGCCTGGTCCAGCTTGATCATCAGGGGCAGGTTGCCGCACTGCGCTGCTCGGGCGAGGTGGTAGAGCGTCTTCATGTCGAAGGTCGAGTACTCGGCGACGTACTCGCCGTAGTCGAACTGGCCGGTGTCGCCGATCAGCTCGGCGATATCGGGGTCGTTGAAGAGGAAGTGGGTGCCGATCGTCGGTTCGCCGGCGTCGAGTTTTTCGCGGAAGGTGTTGGCAAGCACGGCCATAGGTCGTCTCCTTGGTCGAGGATTCAGTTGCGGTTCGCGGAACAGGGTAGACGCGACTCAGACCCGTCGGCGGCGGACGGGATCGAGGCGCTCTGACAGGACATCGCTGAGGAAGTTCAGGCCGATCATCAGGACCGCCAGCACTACGGCGGTAAAGATCACGAAGTGCGGAGCTGGTTGCATGTACTGCTGAGCCTCTCGCAGCATCGTGCCCAGCGTGGCATTCGGCAGCTGGATGCCCACGCCGAGAAAGTTCAACGCGGCCATCGCAAGCACCGAGGCGACGAAGGCGATAGGTAGCTGGACCGCGAAGGCGCCGAATGTGTTCACAGCCACGTGGCGAAAGAGAACACGACGTCCGGAAGCCCCTAACGTGCGCGCTGCCAGGGCGTAATCACGTTCGCGCTCACGCAGCACTCCGGCGCGAGCAAGTCGCGCAGTGACGGGAACATTGAACACCGTGATGGCCACGGCCAACGAGAACAAGCCGGTTCCAAGAATGGTCGACACCACGATGGCCAGCACGAGGCCAGGGAACGACATCAGCACGTCCAGCGCACGCATAACCAGGGTGTCTACCAACTGACCGGCCCAACCGGCCACATAGCCAACCGTGATCCCTATGGACATTCCGACCAGCACTGCGCTGAAGCCGGTCAGAATCGTGCGACGAGCAGAAACGGAGACCCGCGCAAGCAGATCGCGTGAGAGTTGATCGGTGCCGAATGGATGCCCCCAGGAAGGGCCCAGCAGTTTTTCGCCTCTCTCGGACCAGTTGGGATCGGTGGGATCGATCAGCGGGAAAATGAAGGCGAAGAAGAAAATCGCCCCGAGCAGGATGAGCGCCACGGCGCCACGCGGCTCGGACGCGATCCCTTTCAGCTCCCGTCCAGCGGTCGCCAACACGCGCACCACTGCATACCCTTCACTGAATGTGACAGGGGGTGCTTGAGCAGCCATGGTTAGCCCTCTGCCCTCGCGCCGATGCGAATTCGCGGGTCGAGCGAAACGTAGGCGACATCGATCAGCAGATAGACAAGCATGAAGATCCCCACGATCAGCATCGTGATGATCTGAATGATGGCGTAGTCACGGTCTCGGACGGCCGTAGCTAGCGCCCGGCCCATTCCGGGCCAGGTAAAGACCGATTCGATGATCAGCGTTCCGCCGAGGATTTCAGCAAAATTGAAGGCCATAATCGTGACGACGGGAATCAGCGACGGCTTCAACGCGTGCCGAAGAATCACGATGGAGTGCCGGAGTCCTTTAGCGCGAGCGGTACGGATGTAGTCCTCTGTCAGCGTGTCAAGCATTGATTGCCTGGTGAATCGCAGAATCTGTGCGGCGACAATCCCGCCTAACGCGAGACCCGGCATGATCAAGTGGAGGAGGGCCTGGTCAAAGTCCTCTGTGATCGGAACCCGCCCAAAGGAGGGCAAGAGATCGAGCGCAACAGCAAAGATGATCAGATAAAAGAACCCGGCAATGAACGACGGAACACCAATGTTCCAGCCTGCCCAAACGGATCCGAAATAGTCCCAGAATCCACCGCGATTGATCGCCGCGAGAATTCCAAGGAGCAGCCCCAGCCCAAAGCCAATGATCGTCGCAAACAGGGTCAGTTCCATTGATGCCGGGAACGCGGTCGCGACGACATCCCAGACCTCGATCCCCTTATTGGAGATTCCGAAATCGCCCTGGAATATGCCTCCTACCCAGCTGACGTATTGATCGAAGAACGGCTGGTCGAGTCCCCAGAGCGCCCGCAAATCGTCCTGACACTTTGTGCCGACCGAATTCTCACCACACGCAGCAACCGCAGGATCACCGGGGATCAACCGAACAGCTCCGAAGATCAACAGCGACGCAACGAAGAGCGTTGGGATGAGCTGTGTCAGGAGGCGGGTGAAGATGTACTGCAACGACGGGGCCAATACTCAGCATCTGCGCCCCGCTCGGACTTCCGAGCGGGGCGCAGCGGGGATCAAACTCAGGGGCTGGTCTGTCCGCGACCTAAACGGTTGCCGACTCGACGTAGACCCAACCCTCGCTGTCGAATTCCACTTCGACGTTGTTTGTGTTCCAACTGCCGGCGTACTGTCGGAAGAGGACGTTCGACCAGGCAACATCGAGGTACTTCTCGTTGAAGACTCGCCAGTCCCCGTACTCCTCGATGAAGGTGCCGTTCTTGGCGGCCTCAATCATGTCGAGCCACTCAAGCTCCTCACGGACACCGGCGCGGTCGCGCAGCGGTGTTTCGCCGTCGCCCACCGGCGCGTTCATGCGGCCGTCATAGGCATCAGCGAAGAGGACGGTTACCGAGGGATCGCCAGGCTTCACCCAGTTGCCGAAGCCGATGATCATGTGGTCGAAAGTGCCAGTGGTCTGGAGCGTGATCATCTCCGTGTACTCACGGTTGGTCACTTCCATGTTGACGCCCAGTTGGAGCAATTCCTGCTGCAGCAACTGCGCCACCGCCGGAGCATCGACACGCTCGGGCAGGACGTCGGCGCGGAGAGTTGCGTCGGCGTCAACCAGACCGGCCGCGTCAAGCAACTGCCGGGCCGTGGCCGGGTCGTAGATGGGCTTGTCCAGTTCGGCGTCGAACGCGGGCGAGCCGGGTTGCCAGGGCAGGCGGCCGGCGACATCGAATGTGCCCGCGAACTCTTCCGTGATACGCACACCGTCCACCAGCAGAAGCACACCTTGGCGAGCACGCTTGTCGTGGAACGGGGGCGAGTCGGCGCGGAAGCGCAGGACACGGCCACCGGCGCCGATGTGAATGCGGCCATAGTGGTCCGGACTCTCGATCAGCCGTGCTTCGGCCTCCGGGTTGCCGATCGGGACACCGTAATGGGAGTGGATATCACCGGTCTCCAGGGCAGCCGCCATTGCCAAGTTGTCGGCGAAGATCGAGAACTCGATCCGGTCGATGATCGGGCGACCATTCCAGTGGTCTTCGAACGCGACGAGATCGTAACCACGGTTCGGGTCGTAGTTCTCGAACGAGTACGCGCCGGTACCGATCAGAACGCCGTCCGTTACCTGGTCGAGGGTCTCACGGTCGGCGATGTTCGTCGACGAGGTCAGGGTGTACACATATCCGGTGGGCTGCCTGAACTTGAGCGTTGCCGTGGTCGCATCCGGCGCCGTAGCCGACTCGAGATTGGCCGACATCAGGTGCAGCGGGGAACCACCGCCGCCAACCTCGGGGTTCTTCAGTTCTTCGTACGTGAACGCAACGTCTTCAGCCGAGAATGCACGCCCACTGTGATAGGTGACGCCATCGCGGACGGTGAAGATGTAGGTAACGTTGTCGGGCTGTTCCCACGATGTGGCGAGGTCGGGCGATGGAGAGAAGTCGGGGTCGACCATGCGCTGCATGTTGCCGATGTCGTCCTGCAGGCCGACGGGGCCGCTCCAGCGGGTGAGGCGGTTGAAGAGCCCGCCATTCTGATTGATCGCCGTGTTGTTGCCGGCGGTGTTCAGGGGAATGCGGACGAAGTTGGGGGTGGAGGTGTTTCCACGCTTCCAGACGCCGCCGGAGGAGGCGACGGCCTGCTGTTGGGCCTGGGCCTGCTGCTGAGCGGCTGCTTGTTGCTGAGCCTGCTGCTCTGCCTGCGCCTCAGCAGCGGACTGCTCCTGTTGCTGCTGCTGCATGGCCTGCTGGTCGGCCTGTTGCTGCTGCGGTTGAGCCTGCGCTGCGGCCTGCTGGTCGTCGTCATCGTCGTCACCACAACCGACGAGCGCCAAACCTGCGGCGCCGACGCCCGCCCGGGCGCTCGCGCTCAGCAGCGAGCGGCGGCTCAGCCGCTGCCGCTTCATCCGTGACCAATAGTTCCGTTCCATGAGTCTCCTTCTGTTCTCGCTCTACGCAGAACCCGATGCTGCGGGTACCGCGCATTGATCCGATATTACCCACCGGCGGACTGTCCGGCAATGTGAAACTTTTCAGTGGGGGGCTGTCGATGCTGACCGCTCAGGCGATGATCTCAGCGGCCGTGACAGCGCTTGTACTTCTTGCCCGAGCCGCACGGGCACGGATCATTGCGGCCGATGGTGGGGGTTGAGACGTCTATCAGGCCAGCGTTAATCAGGGGCGGGAGGTCGCGCTCCATGATTTTCTGGAGACCCTGCTCGCCGCGCAAGTTGTGCTGACGATTCACGCTGGCGACGATGTCGCCCAAGGCGCTTCGACCGTTCATTTGTCCGATGCAGGCGGCCATGACGGCTGTGACTGGATAGGGCTCGGATTGTCTGTCCCCGGTATCGACCACGAGCTGAAACGCTTGCTGGAAGTTGGCTCCGGCCAGGGCGCGGCGCTGTTCCAGCCTCACGTGATTGGGCAGCGAGGGAACGGCGCGCAGCAGTGCGCCTGGCTCGGCCGTGATGGCTTCGGTCGTGCGCCGGCGGCGCGCGGCCCGATCATCGCGCCGGCGGACTTCGGCCTCGATCTCGGCAGGCAGCTCGCCGTGCTCGATCACGGCCCGCTCGTAGCCGTGCGGTGGTTGTCCGCTCACCACTCGGACGAACGCCTCGCGCGGCGTGGTGTCGTCCTCGCCGAGGATGCGGCGAGCCTCCCAGAAGTAGGAGTCGGCGCTGCGGTTGGTCCCATAGAAGAGCTGGGCGGTCAGGTGGAAGTAGTCGTACTGCCTGCGGTAGAGCGACTCGTAGAGCTGCGCCGCCTGGTCTCGGGCCTTGGGCTGTTCGAGCGCCGACTTGACGTAGTTGGCCGCGAGCGTTGCGCTGCCCAGCGCGAGGTGGACGCCGGAGGAGAAGAGCGGATCGACGAAGCAGGCCGCATCGCCGACGAGCACGTATCCCTCTCCGGCGAACTGCTTCGACGTGTACGACCAGTCGCGCTCGACGCTGGGCTCCTCCGCCAGGCTGGCTTCCCGGAGCAGCTCTCTGGTGTGGGGGGCGAGGGCGACCTGCGCTTCGAGGAATCCCCTCGGGCCGAGTTCGCGGAGTCCTTGCTGGCCGACCTCGCGGTCGACGACGGCGCCGACGCTGATCACGCCGGTGTGGAGCGGAATCTTCCAGAGCCAGCCGTGCTCGTAGGACTCAATGAAGATGTTGCCGTTGTTGGGCGGATCCAGGTGCTTGGCGTCCTGGTAGTAGCCGTAGACGGCGAGGTTCTTGAAGTAGTCATCCCACTGATGCAGGTTCAGCTTGCGGCTGAGGATGGCGGCCTGGCCGCTGGCGTCGACGAGAAAGCGGCAGCTGATTTCGCCCGCTTGTCCGCCGTGCAGGTACTTGACGCCGGTGACCCGTTGATCCTCCAGAACGACATCGAGGACCTGGTGTTCCTCGCGTACGTCTACGCGGTGTTCGGCGGCGTTCTTGAGCAGGATGTGATCGAACTCGGAGCGGACGACCTGGAAGGAGGTCGGGCGCTGGCCGGGATCGTCGGCGAAGTACCAACTCCAGGGGTCGGGATCCTTGCCCCAGACGAGGGTGGCGCCGTGCTTGACAACAAAACCGGCGGCCTCAATCGCGGGCATGACTCCGATCTGTTCAAGCACGGGAATGCTGGCCGGCAGGAGGGATTCGCCGACGTGCTCCCGGGGGAACTTGGCGCGCTCCAGCAGGGTGACTCGGTAGCCCTGGTCGGCGAGCAGCGTGGCGCAGGCCGAGCCGCCCGGTCCTCCACCGATGACGACGATGTCGCAGGATTCGGCCATGCCTCGCCTCCGATTCTGAGGCTACTCTGCGGCGTGACGGGTGTCAGCCGAGCCGAGGAGGGTTGGTCATGGACCTCTACGAACACCGCGTGACGATGGTCGAGCCGAAGCGGTTCCCCGAGTACCGGGACTTGTTCCTGCAGGAGTCGTGGCCCCGACTGGTCGAGGCGGGGTTCCGGCCTCTGTGTCTGCTCAACCCGGCGATCGGCGGCACGCCCGAGGAGGTGCACACCTTCATTGGCTCTCCGAGTTGGGATGACTGGCGGCGGGGGCAGGAGATCCTGGTCGGGCTCGGCGATGACGCCTACCGCAACGCTCGGCGTGAGCTGATCGTGAATGAGACGGCACGGCCGAAGATTCCGTATTCGGGCCGGCCGTTGGCGGAGACTCCCGACTCGGACCGTCGGGCAGTGTATGGATTGCGCCGCTGGACGATCGACCCGTCAACGTGGGAGCGCTTCTCGGAGCTGACCGAGTTCGGGGTCTGGCCGGCGATGGACGCGATGGGCCATCGGGTGCTGGGCAACTTCTACGACGCCGTGTTGAGCGACGACATGGAAGTGACCAACCTTGCGGGATACACGTCAGTGGGGCATTGGCACGAGACTCGTACACCGCAGGCGCCCGGCTCGGGGGTTTCGGAGGATCTGCTGAAGCTCTTCCAGCAAAGTGTCCGCGAACGCCACGCCCTGACCCGTCACACCTGGGTCCAGGCAATGCACGCCCACTGGCCTGAGTAGCAAGGCTCACCGGGTCGGACGCTTGAGGGCTTGGGCCCCATGAAATTTCCTCCCCCTTCCAAGGGGAGCGAATTCGGTCCTGAACGTTTCATTCTTGACGCTCAGCTGATCAGCCTGGGTCGGCGTCCCATTTGTAGGCTTCGCGGGCATTTTGGACGAAGAAGTCGTTGACGACTGTTTCGCGGAGCTGGAGAGCCTGGATTTCGTCTCGCGCTCTCGGCCAGGGGATGGTTGGGTACTCGGTGCCGAACATCATCTTCCTGCGGCCCCGGGTGTTGATGAACTGGATGAAGCTGGGCGGCCAGTACTTCGGGGCGACCGAGGTGCAGGACATGTAGACGTGATCCCAGTGAGCGATGGTTGAGATCGCCTCCTCGATCCAGGGCTGTCCGCAGTGCGTCATGATCAACCGCAACTCGGGGAAGTGGTAGGCGACCTCGTCGTAGTGGATTGGGTTCTGGACCCAGCCAGGACGGCGCGGGCCGGGCATGCCGGCGTTCATTGAGACGGCGATGTCGAGCTCGAGCGCCTTGACGTAGAAGGGCCAGTAGACGCGGTCAGTCGGCGGCAGCTCGTAGCGGAACGGCGGGATCCGCAGGCAGCGGACTCCGTAGCGCTCGTAGTAGTCGACGACCTTGCGGACCTCGTCGTAGCCGTTGAGCGGGTTGACGATCATGGCGGGCAGGATCCTGTTCGGGAACTGCCTGTGGGCGTTGCCGACCCACTCCGCGTGTTCCGCCTGCATGATCGATACGACGCCGGCCCCGATCTGGGACTGGTCGAGGACTTCCAGGAGCTGTTCGGGCGTTTCGATCGCGCTGCTGCCCTCGATGTCCTTGGACAGGTAGCTCAGGGCGTTGTCGCTCGAGGGATCGAGGAAGGCGGAGTTGATCAACGAGTCGATGGCGCGGATGCGGTCGGTCATGTCACGTTCAAGTCAGATGCTCAAGTCAGATGAAGTCTAAATCTGGCCGCGCGGAATCATACCCGCTGCCCGATAGACATTGTCGATCACGCGCATGCTGACGACGCCGTCCTCGGCGTCGGTCAGCATCGGCCTGACGCCTTCGATGGCGTCGATGAAGGCCTGGAGCTGGAATTCGAAGGTTGAGCGTTTGCTCAGCGTCTCGCGGCGGGTTCCCCACGATGTTACGAGTTCGATCACATGCGGTTCGCGGTGAGGCACGAGCGGATTGACCACCTTCAGGCGCCCGCGGGCGCCGAAGACGTTGACAACCGATGACCATCCGCCGACCGCGTTCATCCGCGACCAGATGCGGGCGGGGACGCCGCCGGGGAACAGCAGTTCAGCTTCCAACTCAATGTCGATGTGCTCGTGGACGGTCGCGGCCCGGGCCGAGACGACCTCGGGTTCCGCGCCGAACGTGTGACGAAGGAAGTGCAGCGGGTAGCAGCCCAGGTCCATGGTCGAGCCGCCGCCCAACTCGATCCGGTAGCGGATCTGCTCGGGAGACTCTTCGACCAGGTTCTGGAAGTGGGCGTCAGCGAATCGGATCTCTCCGAGGACGCCGCTTCGGACGATCTCGCGCATCCGGCGGGAGACCGGATGGTAGTAGTAATGAAACGCCTCGGCGCAGACCAATCCGTTCTCGCGGGCGCAGTCGGCCATCTCCCGCGCTTCGGCCTCGTTCATCGCCAGCGGCTTCTCGCAGAGCACGTGTTTGCCTGCGTTGAGCGCCTTGATCGTCCACTCATGGTGCCCGCTGATCGCCAGCGGGTTGTAAACGGCATCGACGTTCGGATCGGTGACCACGTGCTCGTAGCTGTCGTGGACTGTGGCTATACCGGCGCGGGCGGCGAAGACTTCGGCGCGCTCACGATTGCGCGCGGCCATGCTGACGATCTCGACGTCGTCGAACACCTGGACCGGCTTGACGATCGCGCGCGGCGCAATCGCCGCGGCTCCGAGCAGTCCCAGGCGCAACACTGGCCGATCAACAACTAGGCGTTGAACTGCGGGACCAGGTAGTCGTGGTCCTTGTGGTAGACCTGCACCCGGCCTCGGCCGCCGTCGCTGATCGCGATCCGGTCCTGGCCGTCAATGGCGATGCCGCGCGGACGGTCGAAGATGCCGAACTTGATCAACTCGACCGGGTTCACCCTGCGGAAGGCCTGCGCGTACTCCATGTTGACTTCCATGACCTTCGCCGCTGCACTGGAGAACTCATGCGCGTCGCCCTGCAGGCTGCAGATGATGTCGCCGTCCGGGTAGTAGATCTGGACCCGGCGGTTGCCCCAGTCGCAGACGTAGACATCGCCGACGCTATCGACCGCGACATCCGCCGGACGCTTGAGGCTGCCGCCGTCGTCGACGCCGATGTCCTCGTAACGCGAGCCAAAACGCCCCAGGAACTCGCCGTCGGGAGCGAACTTCTGCACGCGATCGTTCCCCCAGTCGGCGAGATAGAGCGCGCCGTCGTTGTCGAAGGAGATGCCCCACGGCTGGTTGAGCTGACCCTCGTCGGAGCCGTGCGTGCCCCAGGAACCGAGAAACTCGCCGCCCTTGGTGAAGGTTTGAACGCGGTGATTGTGGCTGTCGACGACGTGCAGGTTGTCGTCGGCGTCGAAGGCGATCCCGGAAGGCCGATTGAACTGACCGTCGCCGTCGCCGAACTCGCCCCAGTCGCCGATCGGCGAGCCTTCGGCGTCGTAGCCGAAAATGCGATGGTGGAAGGCGTCCGCGCACCAAACCGATCCGTCGGCAGCGAGCGCGAGGCCCTCAGGCCACTTAAGGTCGCCGGCGCCCATCTCGCCCAGGAACTCGTCCTCGATCCGATGCTTGTAGATCTTCGAGCCGAGCCCGCCGGCGCCCGAGTACTCGGCCAGGCCGATATCGGCGACATACATGGTTCCCGCAGGCGTCATCGCGATCGGAGTCGGGTACGTGTATCCCTGTGGGCCGACAAAATGCCCGATCGAGTGGTCAAAATGCCAGGTGCGCCCGGCAACGGTCGTGGTCAGCATGGCCTTGTCTCCTCGGCTCGTTTCTGCTTTTCTCCCCCGCCCTGCGGGGGAGATGTCGCGGAGCGACAGAGGGGGTCCGTGGTCGGCCTGCCCCCTTCTGCCTTCGGAATCTCGCCCGCTGCGCGGGGGATAAATGATCGTCGCGACAGCCCCCCCGGGGAAGCCCTTCGATAATGCCTAAGCGGTGGCCAGGACCGGCTCGATGAAGCTGAGCTTCTCGAACTCGCCGTCGACGATTGGCTTGGCGTCGAGGCCCATCCAGTCCTCGAGCAGCGTCGAGTAGACGCCGCGGAAGTCGTGGTTGGGAACCAGGTCGCCCTGCTCGAGGTCACTGGGTTTGATGCTCGGGAACTCGCCGTGCATGCCGCCCACCGCGTGCGGGCCGATGACGAAGCAGCCGCCGCCGGCGCCGTGGTCGGAGCCGGAGCCGTTGTCGCGCACCCGCCGGCCGAACTCGGTGAACAGGAACATGATCACGTTGTCGGCGCGGTCGTGGGCCTTGACGTCGTCCCAGAAGTCGGCGATTGCCCGCGAGAGGTCGGTCCAGAGCTTCTCGAAGACCGGCTTCTGGTTGGCGTGCGTGTCGAAGCCGATTAGCTGGGTGTAGAAGACGCGCGTGCCGAGGTCGGCGCAGTGAATCGTCGCCATGTCCTTGAGGCTGCGCGAGATCTGCTCGGGACCCCACTCGACCGCTGTCTCGTAGCGGCCCAGTCCTTCTTTGAGGATGTCGGCGCCCTTGAGCGCGTCGAGTCCGGTCCGGCCCAGGTACTCCTGCACGTAGCCGGTGCCGATCGCGCGGCCGTACATGTTGACGAAGCGCTCGAGCATCTTCTCGCGCTGCCGCTGCTGTTCAATGCCGGTCAACAGACCATAGGTCGAGAGGTCGGCGACGGACGCCACGGTCACGCCGGGCACGACGAGCGCGCGGGGCAGACCCTGTCCGATGTGGACGCCCGTGACCGGGTTCTCGCCGGTGGGATCGAGGTCGCGGATCGCGCGTCCGACCCAGCCCTCGGTGCCGACCTTGTTGGGCTCACAGGTGTGCCAGATGTCCATCGAGCGGAAGTGCGATCGCGGCGAGTTGGGATAGCCGACGCCGTGGATCAGGGCCATCTCGCCCTGGTCGTAAAGCTCCTTGAGCGGCGCCATCGTCGGGTGCAAGCCGAAATGGTCGTCGATCTTGAGAACCTGGTCCTCGCCGATGCAGAGCTCGCCGTTGCGGGCGTCGTTGTAGTACCCGTCGGCGTAGGGCACCACGCTGTTCATGTAGTCGTTGCCGCCGGTCAACTGGATGATGACAACGACGGGGTCTTTGCTGGTGGTCGCGCTGGTCATGTCTGGGGTCTCTCTGTGCTGCTCCTGTGCGATCGTGGGTGCTCTCTTAGCCGAACTGGTACTCCGTCGTGGCGGCGATCAGCGCGAGCATCTCGCCGACGCGCACCGAGGAACCGTCGTAGTCCTCGTTCCAGGACAGGTCGCCGCCTTCTGACGCGTGCTCGATCAGTTCCAGCCGCGTGGCCTCGGCCACGTCGAGCGGACCGAACAGGTCGAGGCAATGGTCGACCATCTCGTCCGGCGCCATGCTGGCGCCGTTTGAGGCCGCGATCCGCTGGCAGATCTTCTGCACGCCGGGCAGCTCGGTGTTGCTGACCCGGTCGGCGACGAAGTTGATCCGTCCGACGACGGCGCCGGAGTTGATCCAGTTGGGGCCCGTCGACCAGCCCTCGACCGAGGGCGGATTGTGCAAGCTCTGGCCCATGTGCGCCGATTCCTGGCCGAGCTCGATCAGTTCGGGCTTCGGACCGTACATGTCCTCGGTCAAGCGCAGCGTCGAGACCACGGTTTCGACCGGGCTCTTGACCTTCTGGAATGTCGCATCCTTGAAGAAGTCCGAGTTGAACAGCGCGCGCAGGACCGGCTTGATCTCGTAGTTCGAGTCCTTCAACACGCCGGCGAGGTAGTCGATCGCCTCCGGATCTCTGGGAGGCTCGATATCCCAGGCCGGCACCTGCGGCTCGTCGGCGACGAAGAAGGTGTACAGGTGTCGGGCGATGAAGCGCGGGCAGGCATCTTCCTCAAGGATGATGTCGATGATGTCGAGGCCGTCAAAGTTGCCCGTGCGTCCCAGGAACTCCTTCTCGCCGAAGTCGTGCTCCTCGGGGCGATACTCGAACTGGAAGAAGAAGCGGTGATTGGGCACGCGCGGGATCTTCGGGCCCAGCGTCCAGCCGGTAAAGGCGCGGGCGCACTCGAAGACGTCCTTCTCCGTGTAGTTGCCGACCCCCATCGAGAACAGCTCGAGCAGCTCGCGGCCCCAGTTCTCGTTCGGTGAGCGCTTGTGATTCTCATGGTTGTCGAGCCAGTAAATCATCGCCGGGCTCTGGGCCAGCATGATCAACAGGTCGCGGTAGTTGCCCGTCCCATGATCGCGGAACATGTCGACCATCGCGATCAGGTGATTGTCGTTGTCGACTTTCGAGTTGCCGACCGCGAAGATGCCGTGCCAGAACAGCGCCATCTTCTCTTCCAGCGGCCGCTGCGTGTTGACCAGGTGGTAGAGCCAGTTCGCCGCCCCGGGGACAGTCACCGGACCGCCGGTCTCCAGCGACGGCATGTAGCGGAACAGTTGATACAGGTCGGCGCGCGGAATGTCCGCAGGCGGGTCGACCAGTTGCTCGACCGTCTCTTCGTAGCCCTGATCCACGAGCCGTTCCAGCTCGTCGCGGGACGCGCCAAACCCTGCCCGGCGCATCAGGTGCGCCATCTGGGCGATCTCCAGCGTTTCCGACATGTGTTTCCTCAGATTCCGTACCAGAACGAAGCCCCACTCACCGCGTGGCGCTCCGTATCACAAGCTACACAATCTGTCACGCCGCCGCAGTGAAAACGCTGGGCAAGAGAATCTCCTCCCCCTCGCAGGGGGAGGTGTCACGAAGCGACGGAGGGGGTCCCGCACCGCTTACCGACCCGCCAGCTCCCGACCCCGATTGAGCGCCTCCGACACCCGAGCCGCGCCCGGCATCAGGAACGAAAAGCCCTCGCTGATCCGCTGGTCAACGTTCGACATATCAACCTGCGGCGAGCCGAACGGCACCCCGCGCTCCTGGCAAACCTCCCGCGCTCCCCTGACCGCTTCGTCCACGATTGGGCCGGGAGCGCCCTTCTGACCCAGCGACACGGACAGGTCGCTCTCGCTGATCAGGATCAGCCCCGGTTTCGGCACGGCGTCGAGGATCGCCGGCAGGTTGTTCACACCCTCGATCGTCTCGCACTGAAGGATCGGCAGGATCTCGCCGTCCGGATCGAGCGGCCAGACGTCCGCGCGATCGAAGTACTCCGGTTGGTCCAGTCCCCAGTAGCGCAGCGCGTTGCCCGGCGCGTGTCCCCGGCGTCCAACCGGCTCCTGGTCCGCCGCGTCCTCGGCCTGGATGTAGCGCGCCGCTTGCAGCGCGGCGACAGCGTCCTCCGGCGTGTTGATCATTGGGAACACGATCCCGAACACCCCGATATCCAGCACCTGCTTCACGATCCACTGGCTCTGCTCGCGCCCATTGACCGGAATCCGGACCATCGGCGTCACCGCCGGCGCGAGCGACCCCGATTCGAGAATCTGCCGTCGATTCAGCATGTACTGCAGCGACAGGCTCAGGTCGCTCAGGTTGAACGCGTTGTGCTCGAGTTCGTAGACGACGAAGTCATAGTTCGACGAGGCAATCCAGGTCGCGTCGGGAATCGATCCGGCAGGCAGAAACGGTCCGAACGCTGGCTTGCCCGACTCGATCAGTTCAATCACCTTGTTCAGTCGCTCGGCCATTGCTGCTGCTCCTCGGTCCGTGCTCGCCGCTGTTGCTCCGTTGAGCTGGAAGCTACCAGCGACCCTTTGGCTCTCCATCCCTTGACCGCCGAAACGCAACGAAGTACGCTTGTTCTGTTCACACCGAGACAACGAATCGACCCAGACGCCAGTTGAGCCATGTGTGCCATGCCCACCCTGCCCACCATGTCCACCATCTCTGCCGGCGCCCTCCGGACCATCCCTCCCGGACGCCGTGTTGCTCTACGACGGTTCCCTCGCCTTCCCATGCTCTTCATTTCTTGGCCTCAGACCGACAAAACCATCACTAAACTCTCACTTTTCACACCCCCAAGAATCGACCATCTCCCGCAAAACACTGGAGATCGCCCCCCAACTGCCCCCAACGAAAAAAGTCTCCGTTCCAGGTCAAGCTGGCCCACTATGCGACGATCCATCCTCTTGCCGGACTCGGCAGGCCGCTCCGATTTCTGGCCTCAGACCGACAAAACCATCACCAAACTTTCACTTTTCGCACCCCGAGAATCGACGATCTCCCGCAAAACACTGGACATCGTCGCCAGAACGCCGCCGAAAGAAAATTCTCAGCGCTCCAGCCGAGTCCGGGCGCTCTGCCGCCGTTCCCAACCCCCCTCGGCGTTCAGGCTAGTTTGGGCGAACACAAACAGAACCGAACAGAACCGAACAGACCCGAACACGCCGAACTCACGATCTCCCACTAAACACATGCGGTCGTCCCGCAAACGCCTGCGACTGGAGAATTTCTCTGAGCAGCTAAACACCTCCCCAAACCCGTCGCGCGCATTGGCCAGGCCCTAGGGCGTGTTCCCACCTCCGTCTCAGCAGGATGATCCATTTCGGCGCAAGTCGATGCGGGTCGGAACCGCCCACGCCAATCGCGATCCCGCAAGCGATCGATGCCCCGTCCTTGACACGGGGCCCAGAGCGCCCAAGTGTGTGCGCGAAGTGACCTTGGCCCCACCTCGATGCTCGCGCGTAAGTCCGCCCGCTCCACCGTTGAGCCAATGATGACCGCGTTGCTCCTCGCGAGCGTCGGGGGCTGGGCCCCGTGTCAAGCACGGGGCGACGTGGAATGGGGCTAGTGTGAACACGCCCTAGCCTTCGCCGCAGACATTGGAGACGAGTCATGTCCAGCAAGCCCAGAGAGCACAGAGAACTCATCGTTGAGGATGGGCCGGTCACACGGCTGACGATCAACCGTCCCGAGCGACACAATGCGATCAACACCGAGGTCGGCGACGCGATGATTGAGGTCATCAACCGGGTCGGGCGCGACCCGGCCGTCCAGGTTCTGGTCCTGGCCGGCGAGGGACGCTCGTTTTGTTCGGGCGATGACGTGTCGGAGGGCGGGGACGGATCGATTCCCGACTATCCCTGGAAGAATCCGTATCACGCGCCGCACATCGCCGCCTTCAACCTCGAGCGGCACCCCTACTTCCGGTTGCAGTCCTTGCTGCGGCGGATTCCGCAGCTGGTGATCGCGCAGGTGCAGGGCTACTGCATGGGCTCGGGGTTCGATTTGATGCTGGCCTCGGACTATGCGATCGCCGACCCGGACGCGAAGTTACGCATGGTAATCCCGGCGACGGCGTTTCTGCCCAAGTACATGGGACTCAAGCAGGCGACGCGGCTGATCCTCGACGACCGATTCATCTCAGGGACGGAAGCGGCGGAGCTGGGTCTCGTGACCAGCGTGGCCGAGCCGGGCAAGCTGCGCGAGGAAGTGGATGAGCTGGCCAACCGTCTGGCCGCGATGGGGCAGGAGCGGCACGGCTACTTCGGGGTCTTGAAGGAATCGATCAACCGTTCGCTCTGGCCGCATCTCGATGACGACCTTCGGATGCAGCTGATCACGCACCGGATGAGCGACCTGTATCGCCAACACCCGTACGAACCTACTCTCGATTGATGGCGCAATCCGATCTTCCCCTGGCGGGCTCGGTCGTGATCGACCTGAGCGACGAGTGCCTGGCCCTGGGCGCTCGCTGGCTGTCCGACTTCGGAGCGGATGTGATCCGGGTTGAATCGGCATCGGGCGACGCGCTGCGGATCAACGGGCCGCACCTGGACGATCGCTCGGATATCGAGAGCGGGCTGCGGCATCTGCTCTACAACGCGGGCAAGCGCAGCCTGGCGATCAATTGTGACGCTCCGGGCGCGTGGGATCTGATCGATCGGCTGCTCGCCTCGGCCGACGTGCTGCTCGCGCCGTTGGACAAGAGCGCAGACGAGCGCCGCTTCTATGACCGCGAACGCCTGCAACGAGTGCATCCGCATCTGGGCGTGATCGATGTGGTGACGCGGCGCGGCGGCGAAGGTCTGCCGGCGTCGGACATCGTCGGCGTTGCGGCGGGCGGTTTGATGCAGGGTTTGGGCTTCCCTGATGTCGCTCCCGACTATCCGGCCGGCAAGCTTGCTTACAAGCAGGCCAGCCAGGTCGCGGCAGCGACCGGCGTGGCGATGCTCTACGACCGGCGCAACGGCGTCCGCGCGAGTCATGCCTACATCTCGCTGCAGGAAGCGATCCTCTCGACCACGATCCACTTCGCCAACGAGAACATGTGGCGGCAGATGGGCGAGAAGGCGTTCCGTCCGGGGGGCGATATCTCCTCGTTGCTGCAGGCCAGGGACGGTCGTTGGCTGACCTTCGGCATAACACCCAACACCCACGAACGCTGGGCCGCGTTCGGTCAATGGCTCTACGAGCGTTCGGGCTACGACGGCATCATCGGAGCCGAGTATCCGGGCGACATCTACATCCCGGAATGGGGCGGCGAGACTCACCAGGCGTTTCAGCGAGCCTGCGCCTCGCTGGATCGGGAGGAGCTGTGCTACGAGGGTCAGTCCCGGGGCTTCCTGGCGGTGCCGGTGAACTCAGCCCGCGACATCGTCGAGGATCCGCATCTGCATGAGCGAGGGGCATTCCTCTCGGTTGAACATCCGCAGTTCGACCGCAACATCGACCTGCCCCGATTGCCAATCCACTCGACCGGCTACCAGCCGGTCGGTCGCCCGGCGCCGACGTTGGGTGCGGATACGTCAGATGTGCTGTCGGAGTTGCTTGGCGTGGATTCTGCGGAGTACGAGCGGTTGGTTGCCAGCGGCCTGGTTGCCGGACCTTCCTCCCGCAGTCGTCTCTCCCGTCCTTCCCCGAGGCGAGATGTCGCCCGGGCTTCTTCCCTCTCCTTTCCTTCCGCGAGGCGAGATGCCGCAGGGGCCTCTTCCCCCTCCTTTCCTTCCGCGAGGCGAGATGCCGCCCGGGCCTCTTCCCTCTCCGTTCCTTCCGCGAGGCGAGATGCCGCAGGGGCCTCTTCCCTCTCCCCCCGCTCCGCGGGGGGAGATGCCGCAGGCAGAGGGGGGCCGCCTGATGCCATCAACCGGGACGACCTCCCCCTGAATGGCATCCGAGTCATCGATTTCTGCTGGCAGGCGGCGGGGCCGTTGACGACGGAATTGATGGCGAATCTCGGCGCGGATGTGATCAAGGTCGAGTCCGACGCCCGGATCGACACGCTTCGGGTAGCGTTGCCCGCCCATGATCCGCCAACGATCGAGACCGGAGCGTTTTTCCAGGATTGCAACACCGACAAGCGCAGCATCAACCTCAATCTCGGCGCGCCCGACGGATTGCGCGTCGCCTACGACCTCATCCGCGAGGCCGATGTGGTGACCGACAATTTCACCGGCGGCGTGATGAAGCGGCTGGGGCTGGGGTTCGACGACCTGAAGAAGATCAATCCCCGGATCGTCGTCTGCAGCCTGCCCGTGATGGGGACCTGGGGACCGAAGGCGTCGTGGAAGGGGATCGGCAACAGCGTGGTCGCCCTCTGCGGACTGGCCGCCCACACCGGCGCGGCGGACCGCAAGCCGACCGGGGTGCTGCTGCATACCGACTTCACGCTCGGCCCGCTGGCCGCGACGGCGATCATCTCCGCGCTGATCCAGCGCGACCGCACCGGCGTCGGGCAGGAGATCGAGATTCCCCAGTACGAGGCCGGCATTCACCTGCTCGACACGGAGTTGATCGAGCAACTCGCCAACGGAGTCACAGCCGAACGTCGCGGCAACCGCTCGCCCGAGATGTCGCCGCATGGACTCTTCCGCTGCGCCGGAGACGATCGCTGGCTGGCGCTCAGCGCCCGGAACACAGTCGACTGGCTCGAGATCTGCGGTGTGATCGGTCGCGACGACCTGGCCGGGCGCGATGATCTGCGCACGCTGGCCGGGCGCAAGGCCGCCGAGGACGAGATCGAGGCGGCGATCACCGCGTGGACCTGCAATCAGGATGCCTGGCAGGCGACGACACTTTTCGAAGCAGCGGGCGTTCCGGCCGGCCCAAATGAGGACATCGAGGACCTGGTCGAGACCGATCCGTCAATGCAGGGCTTCTTCCACGAGTTCGACCACCCGGTCGGGATCAGGTTCATGGCGCAGAATCAGCCGTTCCTCTGGAACGGCGAGCGCTTGCCGATCCGCCGTGCGCCCTTCTTCGGAGAGCACAACGAGCAGGTCTACCGAAATGAACTCGGCCTGAGCGAGGAAGAGTTCACCCAGTTGCTGGTTGAAGAAGTGATCCGCTAGGACCACGGATCGATGATCACCTTGCAGCCGCGCTGGTTGAATGCCGTTTCGTACGCCTCCTGCGCGTCGTCGATGCTGAACCGGTGCGTGATCAGCTTCTCGACCGGCAGACCCTTCTGGACCAGCTCGTACAGCTCCAGCATCTCGTGCGGGGCGACGCTCCAACTTCCGATCAGGGTCAGTTCCTTGGGCAGCAAGTGACCGGCGACGGTCACCGGTGTCGGTCGCGGCACCGGCCCGTCCGGCGTCTCGTCGTACTTGAGACCGATGAAGCCGACCCGCCCGCCTACCCTGACCGAGTCGAGGCAGAGCATCTGCGGCTCGGTGTAGCCGGTGAAGTCCAGCGCGACGTCGGGCCCGCGACCATCCGTGAGCTCCATCACCCGTTCCAACGCGTCTTCCGACATGGGATCGATCGCGACGTCGACGCCGTACTCGCGAGCCAGGCTGCGACGATACTCGGCAGGCTCGCTCGCGATCACGCGCGCGCCGAGCCTCTCGCAAATGATCGCCGCTGACGCTCCCAAAGGACCCAGACCGGTGATCAGCACCGTGTCGAATCCATTCACAGCCAGCCGGCGGATCGCGCGGTAGGGCGTGCCGACGGCGTCGACCAGGATCGAGCCGATCTCAAACGGCACGTCGTCGGGCATCGGGATGCAGTGACTGTCGGGCCGGACAATGTACTGCGCGTGCGTGCCGTCGTACTCCGCACCGCCATCAGCGATGTCAGTGCAGAGCAGCCAGAGGCCCTGGTGACAGAACCAGCACTGACCACACTGCTCGCCCATGTGCGCGATGACGGCGACGCGCGTGCCTGCCGCAATCCGGGCGGTTGGACCGGTCTTTACGACGATGCCGGCCGCCTCGTGCCCTGAGTTGGTGTACGAGGAATCGAATGTTGAGCCACCGTACTGATACGTACGCGCCTCGGTTCCACAGATCGTGCTCGCGATCACTTTGACGAGGACCCAATTGTCCCGCGGCTCCGGCTCAGGCACCTCGATCACGCCGACGCGCGAATCGCCGTACATCTCCACGATCTTCATGACGGGCCCGATCTCCAACATTCCGGCCAGCGGCTCTAGTACCACTTCTCTTTGTCGACGACGTTAACGAAATCGCGACCCTCAACGAGCCGCCGCGCGTTCTCAAGAATCAGTTCGAAGCGCCGCTCGGGGATGTTCTCCGCGTCGGCGACCGCGATGTGCGGCGTCAGGATCACGTTCTCCATCTGCCAGAGCGGATGGCCCTCGGGCAACGGTTCGATCTCGTACACGTCCAGTCCCGCCCCGGCGATCTCGCCGTTGTCGAGCGCATCGACAAGGTCGTCGAGTTTGCAGGTCATCCCGCGGCCGATGTTGATGAAGTATGCCGTGTTCTTCATCGCCGCGAAGCGTTCCGCGTTCCACATGAACTCGGTCTCGGGCGTGTGCGGAACCGTCGTAACGACGAAGTCCGCTTCCGGCAGGCGCGCATCGAGCTCGGACGGCGACACGAGATCCCCAGCGAACTCTCCGTAGGGACTCGGATCGACGCCGATCACATGGCAACCGAATGCGGCGCAGAGGCGGGCGGCCTCGGCGCCGATCCCGCCGACGCCGTTGATCAAGACCGTTGATTCGGTCAGATCGATATAGCCGCGCTTGCGGGCTCGATTGTCCCAGCGGCCGTCGGCCTGAGCGGCGGTGTAGTAGGGCAGGCCGCGCGAGAGCGCCAGCATGTACATCAGGATGTGGTGGGCGATGTGATCGGAGTAGATCCCGCGCGGATTGCTGACCACGACCGCATGCTCGGCCAGCTCCGGGTAGTACCAGCCGACCGGTGGTCCGGCGAAGGGGTTTTGCAGGAGTCGCAGCCGCTCGACGTTGGGCAGAACTTCGGGCGAGACCCAGCCGTAGGCGCCGTCGGCGTCGGCGAGTTCCAGTGCCGCGTCGGCTTCGTCCTCGACGATCACCACATCAAGACCGGGAATTTCTTCCCGCATCCTCGCCGCCCACTTGCGGATGTCATCGTCGATCGGGGGCAGCATCACGTACTTGGGCATGTCCGCTCCTCAGCCCTCTCCGTTGACGCCTAGCCGACCACGCCGGCCGCGACCAGGTCCGCAATTTCCTCCTGGCTCTTGCCGAGCAACCCGCTGAGAATCTCTTCGTTGTGCTCTCCCAGCATCGGCGAGCGTTCCAAAGTGCGCGGCTCGAGATGTGCGAACTCCCAAGGCGCGCCGTCGATCCAGATGCCGAATCCAGGATGCGAGGGCTGCTCGACCTGCTGATAGTGATCGCGGAAGTGCTCGTCCAGATCCATCATGTCGCGCAGGTCTTCGACAGCGTTGGCGGCGATTCCCGCCGCCTGCATCTGCTCGGCGGCGTCCCACTTGCTGAGCTTGCTGGTCCATTCGCTGATCGCCGCTTCAATCTCGTTTTCACGCGACTTGCGTCCGGCCAGCGTCCGATGCTCCTCTTGCTGCGACCAATCCTCGCGCCCGATCAGCGTCGCCAGGGCCGGCCACTGATCGTCCGATTCCATGGCAATGGCGACCCACTGGTCGTCTCCGGTCGAGGGGAAGACCCCGTGCGGGCACATGTTGGGATCGCGGTTGCCGATTCGCGGCAGGTCCTCTCCGAGTTGATCGAACTGCATCCATTGCGCGCCGAGCAAGGCGACCGTTGCGCTGAGCTGGCTCAGCTCGATCTCGCGGCCCTCACCTGTCTCCTCGCAGGCGCGAAGGGCGGCGAGGATCGCGGTCACGCCGACGTGCGGCGAAGTGAAGTCGGGATAGGCGACGCCCATCCCGCGCGGCGGCTGATCGGGGAAACCCATCTGGAAGTTCATGCCCGCGGCTGCCTTGAGCAGGTTGCCCAGCGTGCGCAGCGGCCGCCAGGGGCTGTCGCCGCCGACGCCGGGCAGGTGGACGCTGATCAAACGCGGGTTGATTTGCCGCAGTTCCTCCCAGGGGAATCCCATCCGCGCCAATGAGCCGCCCGAATAGTTGTTGACCATGACATCGCACTCGGCGACGAGTTCCCGAAGCACTGCCTTGCCCCGCTCGTCGGCGAGATTCAGCGTGAGCGACTTCTTGCCCGTATTGGCCTCGTTGTAGAGGTCGGGGAGGTCAACGTTGAACTCGCCTCTGACCGGCTGCACCCGCAGCGGGTCCATGCGCTCGCCGCTGGACTCGACCTTGATCACCTCAGCGCCGAAGTTGGCCATCAGCCGAGTGGTCAGAGGACCGGCGGCAACCCAGGTCAGATCTAGTATGCGGATGCCGGCCAGCGGCATGTCCGGGAATGAGTTGGACGGCCCGCCAGCGCTCACTGTTCCGTTCGCACTCGAAGAAAAGGCAGGGTCGGAGTGCTCTCCCAGTTTCGGCGCCGGACGCATCGGCAGCGGCGATTGCACCGGATCGAGGGGACTGCGCGAGTAGCTCAGTGCTTTGCCCACCGCCGGCGTGTCAACATCGTTGAACTGCCCGGCCGTCTGGTAGTGCTCGGATTCAGCGAACTCGCTAAAGCGCAGCGTCGGCATCGCCGGCGTCCCGCAGGCCCAGAGGCGATCAAGCAGCTTCTGCCGCGGCCAGACTGCCGCCAACTCCTTGGCCAGGTCCTGCAGCGGGTTCTCCAGATACTGCCACGCCGCCCGGTCGCCGCGATGAATCACTTCCCAGTTGTCGGGATCGAGCTCATGCTCGACGCCGGCCTCGTCCAGCATCGCGATGAACTCGGGCAGCTTGTTCGGCGAGATATTGCAGGCCATCCAGCGATCGTCGGCGCAGCGGATCACCTGCGACAACGCCGGTCGATACGGCGCTTCGCCGCGCCACCGCCAGATGTTTGGATTCGACGTCTGTACCGTCTGGAACGAGGTCGCCTCCTGCATCGAGATATCGATCTGGCAACCGGGCTGGCCGGGTGTGCGGTCGCGTCCGTGCAGCGCGGTCATCGCCGACGAGGCGATAGTCAGACCGGTCATCGTGTGGGCCGGGAAGGCGGCGCCGTGTACGGGCGGATCGTCGCGCTCGCCGCTGACCTGGAGCAGACCGCCGGCCGCCGTGGAGGTCAGATCGGTGGCGCGCCAGCCCGACTTCGGACCGCGCTGCCCGTACGGCGTCGCCGAGACGACGATCAAGTGCGGATTGGCCTCGCGAACGCTGTCGACTGGGAATTCTCCCGGCTGGTTGGACTCGATCAGGATGTCGGCCGATTCGGCCAGCCTGGAGAGGCGCTCGAAGCCCTCGTCGCTGCGCCAGTCGAGGACGAGCGAGCGCTTGTTGACGTTGAAGTAGAGATGCTGATAGCTGCCGTCGAGTGAGGGCTGATCGTCAACGAACGGCGCGAGGTGGCGGATACTGCTTCCGCCGGTCGGCTCGACCATCGTGACCTCGGCGCCGAGGTCGGCCAGCATCCGGCTGCCGAGCGCAGCTCGGTGATCGGAAAGATCGAGAACACGAACGCCGTGCAGCGGCAAAGTCATGATTGCCCTCTCAACGATGCAGCGCCCCGCAGGCGCGCACGCGTTGGCATACTAGCCTCGTCCACGTCGTCCGACATGGCGACACGCTGCCCGATCAGGGCTGGAGGTTCCAGATGGAAGCGCTTGACGGAATTCGGGTCGTGGAGCTCTCGATCGCGGTGCAGGGTCCGGCTGCGGGCGGGTACCTCTCGGATATGGGCGCCGACGTGATCAAGGTCGAGCCGCCGATGGGCGACGCCAACCGCTGGTATCGGGGAGCGAACAACGAGCTGCCCGCGGAGTCGGTCGGGACGCAGTTCATCGGCGCGTCGCACGGCAAACGCTCGGTCTGCGTTGACATTCATACCGAGATTGGACTTGAACTGGTCGACAGGCTGGTCGACACCGCCGATGTCTTCCTGAGCAACTACCGAGAACCTGCCCTCGAGCGAATCGGGATGGGCTACGAGCGCCTGTCGGCACGCAATCCGGGACTGGTCTATGCCACGGCCAACGGGTTCGGACCCGACGGTCCGGCACGGGAGAACCGGATGAGCGACCAGTTCTCGCAGGCTCGCAGCGGAATCTCAGGCGTGACCGGCACGCCCGATGATCCGCAACTGATTCCCGGCGCGATCATCGCCGATACCGGCGGGGCGATGGCGTTGGCGATGGGCATTCTCACGGCGCTGGTCGCGCGTCAGCGCGACGGTCTGGGCCAGAAGGTCCAGACATCCTCCTACGGCGCGATGATCTGGATGCAGGCCTGGGAGATCAACCACACCTCGGCGACCAGTCATCTGCCCACGCGCGATGGCGCATTTCATCCGATCGTCTCGGCGATGACTGGCATCTACGAGGCGTCCGACGGCGTCGCGTTTTGCATGGGCATCCGCGACGACGAGACCTGGCGCGAGTTCTGCGAGCTCGGCGGCAACCGGGAGCTGGCCGAAGATCCGCGCTGGAATCACCGCGAGGGTCGCGATCCGTTTCGCGATCAGGAGGCGATGGACAGGATCGGAGATGTGCGCCTGCTCGTGGCCGAGATGATGAAGGCCCACACCAGCGACGAGTGGCAGGACTTCTTCGACATCCACCCCGACGGCGCCATGGCCCAGCGCGTCCTCAACTACGAAGAAGTCCTCGATGACGAACAGGCGCTCGTCAACGGCTACGTCGTCGACAAGGACATTCCTCACGTCGGCCGCCGCCGGGTCGCCGGCATCCCGACGCGCCTGAGCCGAACCCCCGGCAGCGCCAAGAACATGTTCTCCGACCTCGGCGAGCACACGGCTGAGTTGATGCAAGAACTCGGTTACGACGAGGCAGCGATCGCGGAGGTCGAGTCGCACCGAGCGCCGCCGTACTGAGCGATATCCCCGAGCGCTCCAGCCCCTGACTTGTTCAGGGGCCTGCTTTGCTTGGTGGTGGCAAGGAGGCGAGCGGGTCCCCGAACAAGTCGGGGACTGGGATGGTCAGGGCATGTACGGGATTCGAGCGGTCGGACCCAGGCTCTGTTGGATGTAGGACTGCGCGTCGCGGACGAACTCGACCATCAGCGGTCGGGTATCGCGCGGGTCGATCATGTCCTCGATCCCGAAGGCGTGAGCTGTCCTCATCGGCGAGCGGATCTCGTTGAGCCGGGCCTCGATCTCCTCTCGCTTCGCCTCCGGGTCGTCCGCTTCGCGGATCTCGCGACGGTAGGCCGCCGTCACGCCTCCCTCGATGTGCATCGATCCCCAGTGCGCTGAGGGCCAGGCGTAGCGCCGGTAGAGCGCGTTACCTCGCCGGTACTGGAGGCCTCCGGCGACACCGTAGGCCTGGCGCGTGATGAAGACGAGATATGGCATCTGCGAGAGACGGCTGGTCAGCATCAGCCTCGCGCCGGTGCGGATGATCCCTGACTGTTCGTCGGCCGGGCCGACCGAGAATCCGGGCTCGTCGCAGAAGTAGACCAAGGGCAGATGGAAGGTGTCGCAGAGCGAGATCATGCGCATGATCTTCTCTGAGGTGTTCTTGTTGGGAGAGCCCCCGTTTTCGCGCGGGTTGTTGATCATCACGCCGACGGGATAGCCGTCGACGCGGGCGAGTCCGGTGATCCGCGACTTGCCCCAGTGCGGCTGGATTTCGAAGAACGAATCCTTGTCCAGCACCCAGTCGAGAATCTTGCGCGGGTTGTAAATGCGCCGCATGTTGCGCGGGATGATCGAGATCAGCTTCTCCTCGCGGCGATCCGGATCGTCGGTCGGTTCGATCCGGGGCGGCATCTCCCAGACGTTTTGCGGCAGGTAACTGAGGAATCGGCGTGCCTGCTGCATCGCGTCTTCTTCCGTCTCGGCAAGGTTCTGAACGACGCCGTTGCCGTAGACGTGGACATCCTCGCCGCCCAGATCCTCCTTCGCGATGTCCAGGCCTCGGCTGGCCTTGACCACCGGCGGTCCGCCGACGAAGAGCTGGCTGGTTCCCTGGACCATCACATTGAAGTGTCCGTCGCAGGCGATCACCGCCGGCGCGCCGGCGACCGAGCCGAGCACGACGTTGACCACCGGCATGTACCAGAGGAAGTCGTCAACGCCGGTGCCTCCGCCGACTTCGGGTCCGACCACGTAAGTGCGGCCGAGTTGCTCGAAGTGCTTGACGCTGCCGCCGGTCGCGTCGAGCAGTCGCACGTAGGGAATGCGATTCATGTAGGCGTGGCGCATCGCCCAGCCATTCTTGGTCCCGATCATCCCGTCGGCCGAGCCGCCGCGAATGGTGAAATCGTCGCCCTGCACGGCAACTTTGCGGCCGTTGATCCTGGCCACGCCGACGACGGCGTTGGCCGGCGTCAGGCCGGCCAATTCGTTCCCGTCCCAGTGCGGATTGCCGGCCAGCACGCCGGTCTCCTGGAACTCGCCCGGGTCGACGAGCAGGTCGATCCGCTCGCGGACGGTCAGCTTGCCGCGTCCGTGGTGGAAGGCGACGCTGTCGGGCCCGCCCATCTGCCGGGCGAGCTCCGCCCGCCGTTCCATCTCTTCCAGTTCGGTCTGCCAGCTCATGGCGTCTTCCTCACACGACGGGCGGCCCGGCGATCGATGCCGCTCAGCAAGATTGTGACACGCGGAGACGTTCGCTGCCGGATCGGCCGTCGGGCCCGCAGCTATTGCACGTTGCGCAACTGCGGATCGAGGTAGTCGCGCAGCCAGTCTCCCAGCAGATTGCCAACCAGGGCGAGAACCATGATCGTGATGCCCGGGAATCCGGTCAGCCAGAATCGGATCTTGAGCAGGTCACGGCCCTCGGCCACCATCTTGCCCCAGGAGATCGTCTCCGGTCCCGCGCCCGCCCCGAGGAAGGAGAGCGAGGCCTCGGCAATGATCACCGTCGACACATTGAGCGTGGCCAGAATCACGACGGAGTTGACCACATTCGGCAACAGATGCTGGGTCATGATCCTCAGGTCGTTCGCGCCCAGGGTTCGCGCGGCAACGACAAACTCGCGTTCACGCAGGCTGAGCACCTCGGCCCGCACCAGGCGCGCGTATGGGGCCCAGAGGAAGAGGATCAGGATTACCACGACGTTGCGTAGCGATGGCCCCAACATCGCGGCGATCAGGAGGGCGAAGAGGAACGCGGGAAAGGCCAGTTGAACTTCGACCAGACGCATGGCGAAGGGATCGAACAGGCCCCGCCGCCAGCCGGCGACCAGGCCAATTGCCGTGCCCAACACCAACGAGCCGGGAATGATGGTCACGATCACGAGCAGCGAGGTCTGGCTGCCCTTGATCAACCGGCTGAATGTGTCCCGGCCGAGTCCATCGGTGCCAAGCAGGTGCTCGGATGTGCCGCCTTCCTGCCAAATCGGATCCTGGAGCCGATTGACGAGGCTCTGATCAGTCGGATCGTGAGGCACGATCCAATCGGCAAAGATGCCGCACACGACGAACACGCCGATGATCAGAAGGTAGACAGAGAGTAGCGGCCAGCCGCGTGGCAAGCGGCGAACCAGCGAGCGACGCCGAGCGAGCAGGCCGCCAAGCGGTTCCGTCGCCGGGATGTCCTGCGAACTCATGCGTCGCCGCCAACACGAATCCTCGGGTCGAGGAAGTTGTAGGAGATGTCAATGAGGATGTTGATCACGACGAACCAGAGGGCGATCACGAGCACGCCGACCTGGATTACCGGGAAATCTCGCAGACTGATCGAGCGGAAGATCAGCCGTCCGACGCCGGGCCAGGCGAAGACCACCTCGACGATGATCGAACCGGCCAACAACTGTGCCAGCATGATGCCGAGCACCGTGACCAGTCCCAACAGCGCATTTCGCAATGCGTGACGCACGATCACGGTGCGGTTGGCCAGCCCCTTCGCCTGCGCCGTGCGGATGTAGTCGTTGCTAAGCACCTCCAACATGCCTGACCGCGTGAGTCGCATCGCCGCCGCGGCGCCGAATCCCGCGAGCGTCAGCGCGGGCATGATCAGGTTCTCGAAACCTCCTCGTCCGCTGGTCGGCAACCAGCCCAGTTGAACGGAGAAGACGAAGATCAGCAGCAACCCCAGCCAGAAGTTGGGCATCGCCTGACCGACCAACGCGAGCATCCTCGCGATCAGATCGGGAATCGAACCACGCCGGATGGCAGCAAGCACACCAATAGGCACGCCGATCACGAGGATCAGCACGAACGCGGCCAGGCTGAGCTGCACCGTCGCCCAGAGGCGAGGCGCCACCTCGTCCCAGGCCGGTCGTTCGGAGAAGATCGAGTCGCCGAAATCGAGCTGGACCACACCGAGCAGGAAGTTGCCGTACTGCACGATCATCGGGTCGCTCAGACCCAACCGATCGCGCTGTGCGTCGATCGCTTCCTGCGTGGCGTTGCGCGCCGCGTACGCCTCGATCGGGTCTCCGATCAACCGACTGCCGATGAATACCAGGGTGATGACGACGAAGACAACCGCGATCGATTGCAGCACTCGCGGGATCAGGTGCGAAGCCATGGCTGGCCCCCTTGGACGCCTCGCCGCCTAACCGCGTGACGTCGCTTCCGGCGCAACGGACCCTAGGTCTTCATCGACCTCAGGTTCCAGAGCTCGACCGACGGCGGCTGCAGGAAGTACGGGTCCCAGTGCAGTCGCGAAGCAGCGACGTGGGTCTGAACCAGTTCGAAGAGGAATATCCAGGACGCCTCCAGGTAGTGGATGCGAACGAGATCGCTCAGCAGTTCCTTGCGACGCTCAGTGTCGAACTCGGTCTTCGCCTCGGCGATCAGCCGGTCGACCTCGGCCCGCTCGTCGCTGAGCACTTCGACGCGGTGCTCATAGGTCGCTGCGCTGTCCACGGAGATGGCCATCGAACCGATCGAGGTGAAACCGGCCGATTGCGGGAAGAGATACGGAGCGGTGAGTTCCTTGTTCCGCGCCTCGCCGAGGAATTTGGAGATGTCCTCGGGAATCAGGTTGACGATGAAACCGACCTCGCGCAGCATCTCGGCGATCGCCTCCATGAAGAGCTGATCGTTGGTGTACAGACCGGCGAGGTAGATCAGATCGGTCTCAACGCCGTCCTCATAGCCCGCTTCGGCGAGCAATCGCTTCGCTTCCTCGGGGTCGTAGCCCCAGCGCTGCTCGGGCAGTTCCTCGGGGAAACCGAACTGGCCTGACGAGAGTGTGTAGGTGTAGTTCTCACGCCCGGTCATGATGTTCTGTGTGATTGCATCGACATCGACCGCGAGGTTAGCGGCGATCCGCACGCGGCGGTCTCGCCAGGGGTTGGGCTGACCGGGGTTGTAAGGGTCTTCCTCGATCGTCATCGGCAGCTTGATGTGCAGACCCCGCTGGGCCGGGTGATAGAAGACGTTGTAGTCGCCGGTCTCGCCCAGCGGCACCGCCAGATCGGGCGGAATCGAGTTGGCGAGATCGACTTCGCCGGCTTCCAGCGCCGACACGCGAGCGCCGATTTCCGGAATCAGTCTCGCCTCGAAGCCGGCCAGGTAGGGCAGCCTGGGCGCATAGGCGTACTCGCGATCGTTGAAGTAGTCGTCGTTGCGCACACTCTTGATGTACTCGTCGGGAGACCATTCGACGAACTTGAAGGAGCCGGTCGCGACCGGGAACTGGCCGTAGCCGTCGTCGCCAACTTCCTCGAGGTAGTTCTTGGGGAAGACCGGGAAGCCGCCCAGGGCGAGACTGTTGGCCGCGTCGACGCTTGGCGCGCCCTGCTCGATCCGCAGCGTGTTTTCGTCGACCAACTCGTTGTCGCCGGTCCAGCTCAGCTCACCGGTCCAGGCCGAGTTGTACTCCGGGTTGTACTCCGCCTTGCCGGTCAAACGGTCGATGGTGAACTTGATGTCTTCGGCGGTCACTGCATCGCCGTTGTGGAACGTTCGGCCTTCGTTCATCCGCACGATCAACGCCTCGGCGCCGACGAACTCCCACTCGGCCAGGCCGCCGGGCACAGCGCTGCCGAACGGATCGAGCGGGAACACCGCGCCGAAGTGGTAGTTGTTGGAGGCCGATTGCCCGCCGCGAGCCAGTGCGCTGCCCTGGTCGAGAATCTGCGGGAAGGCGCCATACGCGCCGATCGCTGTCGCGTTGTAATCGATGTTGTCGTCGGCGACCGCCTGCTCTTCTTCCTGCTGGGCCTGAGCTTCGGCGGCGGACTGCTCCTGCTGCTCCTGCTGCATGGCCTGTTGCTCGGCCTGATCGTCTTGCTGCTGCATGGCCTGCTGTTGCTGCTGGGCCTGTTGCTGCATGGCCTGCTGCTGGTCTTGCTGTTGCGCGGCCTGCTGCTGATCCTGGTCTTGCTGCTGAGCCTGAGCGACGGACTGCTGGTCGTCGTCATCATCGCCGCAGCCGACCAGCGCAAGACCGGCAGCTCCGACGCCCGCTCGGGCCGATGCCTTCAGCAATGATCGTCGGCTCAAACGCGAGCGGCGTAGGCGTGTCCAGTGTCGTGTCATCCGATTCCCTCTGTTTCGAATGTTCGGAGAGTTCGCTTGCGCGAATTGTCAAGGGTTCTAGACGATGCTATGAGCGATTAGGCGGATCACCGGAGCCTCGGAAGCAGGAGCAACTCATGCCACAACTCGAACACGAACGCGGTTTTGTTGGGGCGATTCGAAAGACCATCGCCGCGTCGAAGGCGGCCTGGATCGAGGAGCCAAAGCGGAGCCGGCCGAATGTGGTTGTGATTGTGCTCGACGACGTCGGCTACTCCCAGCTTGGGTGCTATGGCTCCAGCATCGACACGCCTGCGCTCGACCGGATCGCCGCGCGAGGCCTGTGCTACTCGAACTTCCACGTCACGCCGCTCTGCTCTCCGACTCGGGCCTGTCTGCTGACTGGACGCAACCACCACGCCGTCGGCATTGGACGCGTGACCGAAATGGATAACGGATTTCCCAACACGGCCGGTTTCATCTCGCGCGAGGCGGGGACCCTGGCCGAGATGCTCAGGCCGAGCGGATACCGAACGATGTGCGTCGGCAAGTGGCATCTCGTGCTCAGCACGATGCAGACTCCGGCCGGGCCCTACGACCACTGGCCCCTGCAGCGCGGCTTTGACCGCTACTACGGCTTCCTCTTCGGCGAGACCAGCCAGTGGAATCCCGAACTCTTCCTCGGCAACGAGCGGATCGACGCGCCGGCCACGGTCGACTCGGGCAACGACTACCACCTCTCCGAAGCGATCGTCGATCGTGCGAACCTCTGGCTGCGGCAGCTCACGTCCGCCGACGATGAGGCGCCCTTCTTCCTCTACGTCGCATTCGCGGCGGCGCACTCGCCTCATCACGCCCCCGCCGCCTACGCCGACAAGTACCGCGGCCGCTTCGACGACGGCTGGGACGTCGAGCGCGAGCGGATCCTCGCCCGCCAGCGCGCGGCGGGACTGCTGCCTGAAGATCAGCAGCTTGCTCCGCGCAATCCCGACGTCCGACCGTGGGGCGAGTTGACGGACGATGAGCGGACTGTCTATGCCCGCATGCAAGAGGTCTTTGCCGGATTCCTCGATCACGCCGACGCTCAGATCGGCAGGCTGCTCGATGAGCTGGAGCGGCTGGGCAAGCTGGACGACACCCTGGTGATCGCGATTTCTGACAACGGCGCGTCGGCCGAGGGCGGCGCCGGCGGCACACTCGATCACACGCGGCGACGCAATGCCGTCGGCGACGATGTGGACGAGATGGTCTCGCGGCTTGACGACCTCGGCGGTCCGCTGGCGATGAACCACTACCCGCGCGGTTGGGCGATGGCCGGCAACACGCCGTTCAAGCGTTACAAGTCCCACACGCATGCCGGCGGGGTTCGCGCGCCGCTCGTGATCTCCTGGCCGAAGGGGATCGAGGCCCGCGGCGAGACCCGCCGCCAGTTCTGCCACGTCGTCGACCTCGCTCCGACGATCCTCGAACTCGCCGGCGTCGAGACGCCGGAGGCGATCAACGGGATCGAGCAGATTCCGATGCACGGCGCTTCGCTCACCTCGACGCTCGACGAGGCCGATGCGCCCTCGCCCAAGACGACGCAGTACTTCGAAATGGTCGGTAATCGCGCCATCTGGCACGAGGGCTGGAAGGCAGTCACCTTCCACGAGCGCGGCGCCGACTACGACTCCGAACCCTGGGAGCTCTATCACCTCGAAGAGGACATCGCCGAGCTCAATGATCTGGCGCAGGCGGAGCCGGAACGGCTCCAGGCCATGATCGACCTCTGGTGGCGGGAGGCCGAACGCTACGGGGTTCTGCCGCTCGACGATTTCAGCGGCGGCCACCAACTGCGCCTGCAGCGCCCCGGTCCCGGCCGATGGGTGTTGCAGCAGGGCGCGGTCCTGCCTCACTTCTTTCGCCAGGGGCCGTTCCTGCTCGGCAGCTCGCACCGGATCGAGGCGAAGATCGAACGCGCCAGCGCCGCGCAGGGCGGGGTGATCCTTGCCGACGGCGGCCGCTTCGGAGGGGTCGCGCTGTACGTCCAGCACAATCGGCTCTGCTACACGACCAACGCGTTCGGCGAGCGCAGCCGGGTGATCTCCGACTCGGCGATCCCTGTTGGCGCCGTCACGCTGCGCGCCGACGTGGTTCGGGTGGCCGATGGCGAGGCCTCGGTCCGGATGTTCATGAACGACGAGCCAGCCGGCGAGGGCAGCCTGATCCACTTCGAGGATCGCAACTACGTCAATGAGCCGCTGGAGGTCGGCCGCGACGGACAGACTCCCGTCGACGACCTGTACGAGTCGCCGTTCGAGTTCGAGGGCCGGTTGTTCGACGTGACCATCGACTCCGCCGGCCGCGAGATCGAAGATGCGCAGACCCTGATTGACGACTTGATGCGCAGCCAGTGAGCCTGCGGAGCATTACCCTCCAGCCAATCCGGTGAACAGAATCAGCCAGGGAGGCCTGCGATGACAGTCGAGTTCTGGACGATGGGCGCCGGCGTGCCGACCAGCGACGACCCGTCGGTCTTTGACGGCGTGCAGATGGCCGTGCAGGCCGAGCAGATGGGCTACGACGGGATCGTCTGGGTCGACAGCCAGAACCTGGCGCCCGACTGCTATATCTCGATGGCGCTGGCCGCCCACGCGACCTCGCGGATCCAGCTCGGGACCGGTGTTACGAATTCCTACACCCGGCACGCCGCGATCACCGCGTCCTGCATCGCCACCGTCCAGGCCGAGAGCCGTGGCCGGGCGCACATGGGCATCGGTCGGGGCGATTCGGCGCTGGCGCACCTTGGTCTCGCTCCGCACGCTGTCGGCCCGTTCGAGCGCTATCTCGAGGAGCTTCAGGCCTACCTGCAAGGCGAGAGCGTAGGCTTCGAGGAGAGCAACGTGGACGCGCTCGGCCTGGCCGATACGCCGCAGGCCAGCAACATCCGCTACATGAACCGGATGGGACCCAAGGTGCCGGTCGATGTCGCCGCGACCGGACCTCGCGTGATCCAGGCCGCAGCCCGCCATGCCGACCGGGTCAGCTTCAACGTCGGCGCGGATGTCGATCGCACGCTCTGGGGCATGGAGGTTGCCCGCGAGGCGCGGGTCGAGGCAGGCCTCGATCCAGAGATCCCCTTCGCCGCCTACATCCCGCTCGCCGTCGACGACGACCCCGAGCAGGCCATGCGGATCGGCGCGGGCCAGGTCTCGCTGTTTGCCCGCTTCTCGAACATGTACGGCACGGTGGTCGGGCCCGCGTCCGAGCAGCAGGCCCGGGTCCTGACCGACATCCACGACAACTACGACATGCACGGCCACGGCCGACCGGGCAGCGCACAGGCCGACGTGATTCCGACCGAGTTCGAGCGCTCGTTCGGCGTCTTCGGCCCGCCCGACTACGTTGTCCAACGGCTCGGCGAACTGGTTGAGATCGGCATCGACCGCTTCATCTTCCGGGGCTCGCCGCTCGATCCGAACGATCCCGACACGGAGTCAAGCGTCCGCTTCACCCAGGAAGTCATCCCGCAGTTGAAGGGCTCGTGATCATGCCGGTCGAATTCTGGACATCGGGTCGAGGCCTCGCGTCGAGCGGAGATCCGACCGCATTCACCTCCGCCAGGCAGGCGCAGCGGGCCGAGGAGCTGGGCTTCGACGGCATCACGTTCGTCGACAGTCAGAATCGGGCCAGCGACTGCTACGTTGCGCTGACTGTCGCCGCCAATGCGACGACGCGGCTCAAGCTGGGCACCGGCGTGACCAACTCCTACACGCGGCATCCGGCCGTGACGGCATCGGCGATCGCGGCGATCCAGGCCGAGAGCGGCGGTCGCGCCTACCTCGGGATCGGCCGCGGCGACTCGGCGCTGGCCCATCTCGGCCTGGCGCCGCACGCCGTACCGAGGTTCGAGCGCTATCTCGAACAGCTCCAGGGATACCTGCGCGGCGAAGATGTGGCCTTCGGCGAAACCGATGTCCACGTCCTGGGCCTGGCCGACACGCCCGACGCGAGCCGGATCGAGTGGCTCAACCCGTCCTACCCCAAGGTGCCGGTCGACGTCGCGGCCACGGGACCGCGCGTGATCGCCGCGGCCGCGCGTCACGCCGACCAGGTCAGCCTCGCGGTCGGCGGCGACCCTGAGCGGATCAAGTGGGGCATGGAGGTCGCCCGCGAGGCGCGCTCCGAAGCGGGTCTCGATCCCGAGATCGCCTTCGGCGCATACTTGCCCACGGTCGTCCATGACGATCCCGAAGTGGCCCTCGGAATCGGCTCGGCCGGACTCTCGCTGTTCGCCCGTTTCTCCAACATGTACGGGGAGATTGTCGGGCCGGTCACCGATACCCAGCGCGACGTGTTGACGAAAATCCACGACAGCTACGACATGCACGGCCACGCGCGGGAGGGAAGCCCGCAGTCTGCTCAGGTCACGCAGGAGTTCGCCGGCAGCTTCGGCGTCTTCGGCCCGCCCGACTATTGCGTCCAGCGCCTCGGGGAACTGATCGAGCTGGGAATCACCCGCTTCTTCATCGCCGGAACAACCCTGGACCCGAGCCACCCCAACGCCGAGTGCAGCGAGCGCTTCGTCAGCGAGGTCGCGCCGCAGCTCCGCTAGCCTGCGGCTTCGGCGTAGGCGGGGATGGGGATCTCCGGGGTTTTGGCGTTGGGGTCGGTGAGTTTTTCGAGGAAGTTGAGGATCTGCTCGTCGGACTTGCGTCTGAGGTGAGGGAACAGCTCGATCGCTTCGCTGATCACGGGGTCGATCTCGGGTGCTTGGGGCGGTTCTGGAAGAGAATTTTCTTCTTCGGCC
Organism: Dehalococcoidia bacterium; assembly: GCA_022822855.1. Taxonomy (GTDB): domain Bacteria; phylum Chloroflexota; class Dehalococcoidia; order Bin125; family Bin125; genus Bin125. Next base: position 74,693 of record JAJDYG010000033.1, on the reverse strand, counting down.
TCAGATCGGACGATCTCCTGCTCTGGACTGGAGATCGTGGAATCGAGGGGTTCAATTTGTGAAAGTTTTGGTGTGGTTTCTGCTAGTTCTTGCTGGTCCTCCGGCTCTTCGTCGAAGAGTTCTGGTTGGTCGGGTCGCTGTTCGGCTCGGCGGTGGACATCCTGCACGGTTCGGCGGATTTCTCGGGCGAGGCTGTTGAGCTGAGTTTCCTGGGCGTCTCGGGCGCGGAGGTACTCGGCGGGCGTGAGGTGCTTGGCGTTGTTGGCCACGGCGTCCTGTGTGAGGGCGAGGTTGAGGCGGAGCTTGAGCCGGTGGAGGGATTCCAGCAGCAGGTCGTCGGCTGTGGCGGCGGCGATGCTGCTCCAGTGGGTCTCGGCGAGCTTGAGGTCGGCTCGGACGGTGGCGAGGGAGGTCTTGAGGGTGCCGGCGATGTGCTGGAGGGAGTGTCCTCGCTGTCGGAGGTAGTGGGCTCGGACGCTGCGTCGGCGTTGTTTGGGGGAGATGTGCATGAGGTGGGCCTTTCGTCGGAGGGAACGGGCGTTCTGGTCACTGTAGCGAATGGGCGTTCTGATGTGGTGTGTCGGAGTTGGCGGAAGGGGGTGTGGGATCGTGTGGCTGGCGTTGTTGCTGAGACGGAGGGTGTTGCCCTGGCGGGGTTGGTTGCTCTGGGCCCCGTGTCCCCCGGTCAGGCCGGGGGCAGGCAAGCACGGGGCATCGGAATGGGGGGAGGGGAAATGGGTGTGGCGCAGACGTGGCGGAGAGGGAGCGGGTCCCCGCATGAAGCGGGGACTGGGATCGGTGGGTCGCGTCGTTTGCGGTGAGGCGGACGGTGTTGCCCTGGCGGGGTTTGGTGCTCTGGGCCCCGTGTCAAGCACGGGGCATCGGAAGGGGGAGGGGAAATGGGTGTGGCGCAGACGTGACGGGGAAGGAGCGGGTCCCCGCATGAAGCGGGGACTGGGATCGGTGGGTCGTGTCGTCTGAGGTGAGGCGGACGGTGTTGCCCTGGCGGGGTTGGTTGCTCTGGGCCCCGCGTCGGAGCGCGGGGCATCGGAAGGGAGGGGGCTTGCCGCGACCCGGCCTACGCCGTGGCCGCCTGATCGAGAAAGCGGAGCAACAGTTCGGCGACGGCTTCGGGCTGCTCTTGCTGAACCCAGTGGCCGGCTCCATCGACGAGGTGCTGTCCCAAGAGATTTGTGCAAGCGACCTTCATCCGGTCGAGGCCGCCCGGCGACTGGTAGACGCCCCAGTCGCTCTTGCCGCCGATGAAGGCTGCCGGCACGTCGATCGTCTTGCCGTGAAAGAGTTGCAGTTGTGCCAGGCAGTCCGGATCTCTGGTGCCGCGATACCAGTTCAGCCCGCCCTGGAATCCGTTGCGCTCGTATTCGCCCGCATAGACGGACATTTCCGCCTCGGTCAGCCATGAGCAGTTGGCGATCTCCTCGGCCGAGGGCATCTCGTGCGCAACAGTCGTCGGCATGTCCTCGTCCAGGTCCATGACGTAGTAGGTGGGCAGCTTGGCCAGCTCGGCGGCCGTCCAGCCCTCGAGCTGATGCGGCTGGTTTTGCTTCCAGTCGGCGCTCTTGTGGTGGTAGTAGGCGCGGAGGAAGTCGTGGACGCCATGGGGCGCGTTGGTCATGTCGGCATCGGCGGGACGGGTGCAGTAGTAGAGCTGGTAGTGCTTGCGCGGGCGATCCAGCGCGGCCAGGTCGTCGGCGATGCTCGCCGAGCCCGCCGCGCCGGATCCGCGAACCTCGCCGGAGGCCAGACCGGGCGGACCGCCGAACGGACCGCTCATCGTCACGACCGAGTGAAAGATGTCGGGACGGATCAGGGCGCAATAAGCGGCCACCGGCGAGCCGAAGTCATGCCCGATCACGCCATCGACCGAGTCCCAGCCCAGAGCGCTGACCAGCCCCACCGCGTCGCGGGTCAGATTCAGCATGCCGTAGGGGATCAAGCTGTCGTCGTAGTTGGCCGTCCAGCCGGTCGTCCGACCGTAGCCGCGCTGATCGGGAGCGACCACGTGAAAGCCGCTCTCCGCCAGCAGCGGCATCACGCGGCGCCAGCTATAGGCAATCTCGGGGAATCCATGCAGCAAGAGCAGGCGCGGCCGGTCACCGTCCCAGCCGGCCTCGAGGATGTGCATCGTGAGGCCGTTGACGCCTTCGACGAAGCAAGAACGAATGCTCGTGTCAATCTTCCCCGCGCCGTATCCAGTCAGGCCATCCATGAGTTCGCTCGACTACAGGCGCAAATGCAGCGATGAGATTCACAAGAGTTCGGCGATCGCGAGCGCGATACCCGCGATCACCGCGGCTCCCAAGAGGATCCTGTTCACCATCGCATTCATCCGGCCTTCCATCCAAATCATCAACGTGCGTAGGTCATCTTGCGTCGCCTGCTGCGCAAACTCGTCCTGAAGAGCGTCAACTGCTTGCTTCGCACCATCTTCGCCCATGTGGGGGCGAAACACTTCCCAGAGCCGCAGCTTGTCAATCAAACGCGGTCGCGCTGGAAACTCAAGTGCCATTGCGGTTACTCCCTGGTTCAGCTTAGCGGCCCTTGAACTGGGGGGTTCGCTTCTCCATGAAGGCCCTGGGACCCTCGATTGCGTCCTCGCTGCCGAATGCTCTGGCACCCAGCAACGACTCCATGCTCCAGGCCTGCTCCCAGGACATGCCCATCGCGCCTCGGACCGCGATCTCCTTGGCCGTTCGCACGGCGAGCGGGCCGTTGGCGCAGATCAGGTCGGCGATCCCGTGAGCGGTCGGCATCAGGTCTTCGAGCGGCACGACCCGATTGATCAGCCCGCAATGCAGTGCTTCCTGCGCTGAGATCCGGCGACCGGTCAGGATCAGCTCCATCGCCCAGGCCCAGGGAATCTGCCGCGGCAGGCGGATGTGCGCGCCCTGATCGGGCACGATGCCCCAGCGGACTTCCTGCAGTCCGAACTCGGCGTGCTCGGCGGCCACGCGGATGTCGGTGCCCAGCATGTACTCCAAGCCGCCGGCGATGCAGTAGCCGTTGACCGCCGAGATGACCGGCTTGAACACGTGATGCAGGCTGCGCGTCTCCTGCACTCGCAGCGGATTGTCGCGAGCGCCAGCGGACTTCGCCGGAATCGTGCTGCCCAGGTCGGCGCCTGCGCAGAAGGCCCGCTTGCCGGCACCGGTCAGGATCGCGACCCAGATGTCGGGATCACTGTTGAAATCCTCGGTCGCATCGCGCAGCAGCCGCAGCAGCTCCTGCGACATGGAGTTCATGCGCTCCGGACGATTGAACGTGATCACGCAGCGCTTGTTGGCTGGGTCCTTCTCGTAGATCAGCGGGTCGTCGGACATCTCGCGCCTCCCTCTGTGATTGCTCTGGTCTAGCGACCCTTGAAGACAGGGTCGCGTTTCTCCATGAAGGCTCGCGGTCCTTCGATCGCGTCTTCGCTGCCGAAGGCGCGGGCGCCGAGCAGCGATTCCATACTCCAGGCCTGTTCCCAGGACATGCCCATCGCGCCGCGCACGGCGATCTCCTTGGCCGTACGGACGGCCAGCGGGCCGTTGCGGCAAATCAGATCGGCGATGCCGTTGGCCGTTTCCATCAGTTGGTCGGCCGGCACGACCCGATTGACCAGGCCGCACTGGAACGCCTCGGCAGCGGAGAGCCGCCGGCCGGTCAACAGGATTTCCATCGCCCAGCACCAGGGAATCTGTCGGGGCAACCGAATGTGCGATCCGCCGATGGGAATGATCCCCCAGCGGACCTCCTGCAGGCCGAACTCGGCGTGCTCGGCAGCGACGCGGATGTCGGTGCCGAGCATGAACTCGAGCCCGCCGGCGATGCAGTAGCCGTTCACGGCGGCGATCACCGGCTTGTGCACATCATGCAAGCCTCGGGTCTCGTTGACCTTGAGCGGCTCGTCGCGTGTGGCCTGCGTCGCGTTCGGGATCGTGCTGCCCAGGTCGGCCCCGGCACAGAACGCTCGCCCGCCCGCGCCCGTCACGATCAGGACCCAGACGTCCGGGTCGCTCTTGAACTCTTCAATCGCCTCGCGCATCAAGACCTGGAGGTCGGGACTCATGGCGTTCATCCGCTCGGGACGATTGAACGTCATCAGCGCCCGGCGGTTCGCCCTGTCGGGTTCGTAGAGGAGGGGAGGTTCGGGCATCTAGCACTCCTTCGCTTCTGGGCGAGACTAGCGGGCCGACTCGGTGTGGGGGAGCCGGAAATCGCGATAGGCTGAAACAATGTTCGACAGCGTCCTGACGCTCACCATCCTGGCATTGCTGGCGACGGCGGTAGTTGGCGTGGCTCTCTCTCGCCGACGCACTGATCCCTGTCTCAAGTTGTGGCGAGGCTTCCCCGTTCGGCTTGAATTGACGGAACAGGTTGTGCGTGGTGGGCGGTTGCGAGTGTATGGGAATGCCTTCATTCTCGAGCCGCTCGGCGGGATAGAGCAGTTTGGCTATGTGATTCACGACGATGAGTACGCTGGCCTGACAGCGATTAGACGCTACGTGGACGACCTGACCCCGGAGGAGTTGCGGGAACGGCAACACCGGATGCGGATCGTGGTGCATCCGGGCCCGTGGCGTCGTAGCGCACGAGTGATTCGCAACTGGGCCAACGCGATACGCGACGCGCTTGGTGAGGCCGTAAGCACGTTGGCGCGCGGCGCCGGCGGCACCGGCACGCAGCTCACAATTGTGCGCGAATCAAGCGTCGAGGCGCTCACGGCCTACTACAGCCCCGTGCTGGAGGCCAACCTGGGTCAACGGGTGGTCGTGCAAGTGTCGGGTGCTGAGGTCGAATGTTACGAAGCAGTGCTGCACGAGTACAGCGGCGCCTTTCTCTGCCTACTCGATGCGACAGACGCCGACGGTAAGCGGGTTGATCTGATCTTGTCCCGGAGCAAGGCTCGCGTGCGCGAGATTAGATTGACGACGTCAGTGTCGCGGCCAGGATCTCGATGGCGATTCCCGGGCCGCCAACGCACGCGGCGCGACCAACAAGGCTCATCGAAGGGACGAATGACCACGTGAGGCAGGTGATGTTGCTGGCCAGCCTGGTTCTCCTGGTCACGTCATGTAGCGGCGCGGAAGTGAGTCAGCCGTCTGATCAGACAGTTGATGCAGAGGTTGAGCAAGCCTCCGTCGCGGGAACAGAAGCACAGACCCAGGCTCGGCCGCTGCAGCAGAGGACCGGCAGTCAACAATCTGACCCGCACTCGCAATCGAGGGCCGAACAGCCTATATCGGGGAACTCGAATGCAGCCGCGGCGCCCCAAGAACGATCCACGCAGCCGGAGCAAGCCGACTTGCCGTTCCACCCCGACGACGTGGACATGTCCCAGCTGATCTTCTGGGGGCCGGTAGACGGGTTCTTCGGTCGCTACGTGCCGATTCCGGAAGCAGGACAACTCCTGCTTGATCGACTGCTCGCCTCAGACTCGCCGGCGATCGACAAGTACGTCATCGACCTGGCGGCGTTTCCCAGTCCGTACTGGGGACAGGCCCTGGATTATCTGGAGCGTCGCTACGGGGAGGATCACCGGACGGTCTACGAGTATCCGGAGATCTTCAAGTTTGATCCGATGGACTCGGCCACACCGGCCTATCTGCGCTTCAAGCAGGCGTTGTTCGGAAGCCAGTTCGAGGACATGGCGGCGATGATGAATCCCGACGAACCGATCGTGATCGACGCACGGGAGATCATGTGGGGCGGCGTTCGCGTCGACGGGATTCCGCCGCTCGAGTTCCCGGCGCAGATCTTCCCGGACGAGGCGGCTGGGTGGATTCTCGACAGCGACATCGTGGTCGGCGTTGAGATCGACGGCGACGCGCGCGCGTATCCGATCCGAATCATCGCCTGGCACGAGATGGTCAACGATACGATCGGCGGCGTTCCGGTCTCGTTGGCTTACTGCACGCTTTGCGGATCGCCGATCCTGTTCGACGGTCGTGTCGGCAGCGAGGTCTACCGCTTCGGGACCAGCGGTTTGCTCTATCGATCGAACAAGTTGATGTACGACCGCAACACACGCACGCTCTGGAACCAGTTCAGCGGCAAGCCCGCCTGGGGTCCGCTGGTGGGCGAGGATATCCGGCTGAAGGTCCTGCCGGTCGTTGTGACGACATGGGGCGAGTGGCACGCGCGACATCCCGACACGACGGTGCTCAGTATCGAGACCGGTTTCGCCCGCAACTACGGATCGGGCGTCGCTTACAACGAGTACTTCAACAGCCCCAAGACGTGGTTCAATGTGCCGATCGCGGACGAGCGTTTGGCGCAGAAGGACGATGTCTACGCGGTGCGGGTGGGCGAGGCGCTGACGGCCTACCCGATCGAACTCCTGGCGGAGCGGAGGTTGGCGCAGGATGAGGTTGGTGGTTTGCCGATCGTCGTGATCGCAACCGCCGACGGGACGGGCGGGCGGTCATACGAGGCCGGCGACGTGCGGTTCGAGTTCGCCGACCTATCGGCTGGCACGCTGACCGATACCGACGGCGGGATCTGGACGATCCGAGAGGACAGTCTGCTCGGTCCCGACGGCGAGGTTCTGCCCCGGGTCGGCGGCCACAACGCCTACTGGTTCGCGATCACGAACCAGACCGACAATGGTCAGCTCTGGGAGGGGTAAACATAGTCCTAAGAGCGCAGCGGCCTCAAACGGTTGGGCTACACGTGTCCATCGTCAATGATCTCGTGTCGGCAGTTGTTGCGAAAGGTGATGAGGTCGCCGTCGCGCTCGAAGTTGAGACGCACCGATCGGCTGCCGTAGGCCCCCCAGACCCCTGGGCGCCCCTTGTACCGGTGGATGCTCAGTCCGGGACGTCTTGGCTCATCAAGAATCGCATCCACGGCCTCGAGAACTGCTCGTGCATCGCGCGGTGACCGCTATTCTTCCTCTGGAGTGACCGCTCGAAACGAGTCAGGAGTCGATAACGCCGCGCCACGACCTAGAGCTTGTCCAGGTAATCCATCAAGTCTTCGCGCGAATCGAAGTCCTTGTACCGGCCAAGCCTGACATCCTCGTCAGCTTCGCGCTCGGCCTGCTCCCATTCATCTGTCGCGGTGTTGTCCTGCTCGAACTCAGGGCGAAAGACGCCTGACACACCGGTGATCTGGAAGTTGGCGCTGACCCTTAGGACAGCTTGCTCGGAGCCCTCGAATGCAGGCCCTGTCTCCCGGCGCTCTCGAAGCTCAATGGCCATTGGTCTCTTCCTCGCCGTGGGCGAAAGGTACCACCTCTAACGGTACGCGAGCCTTGTCGTCACCGCCCACTAACACGTGGAACGCATATCGCCCTGCACCCTGGAAACTTATGTTGGGCAGTCCGAAGATTAGCTGGTGTTGTGAGTCTGCGCCGGGGGAGTCCGAGGAGCCAACCTCAAGCTGACCGGTGATCTCGCCCGCCTGCTGGCCATCTGGGCCCATCAATACGACTCTCAGGTCCCGTTAACTTCGAAACTCTGCGGGACTGGCGCTGAGGCGAAGCACCAGTGACATAGCGGGATGCGTGACAGGAAAGGCGGCCGCGGCAATGCGATCAAAGGTCCCGAGGATATTCAACTTTCCCTCAGGTGTCGTGTTAGCGGCATCGCAGAGGAGGGCGAGCGTGACTTCCACGATGCTCTCCTCTGCGGCGGCGGTCTGCGCCGCTACGAACGAGGCAGGCCGAGGCCTCGGGTGGCGATGATGTTTCGCTGAATCTCGTTGGTGCCGGAGTAGATCGTGCTGGGGACGGCGAGGAGGTACTGCTCGGGCATGTCGCCGGCCCAGGGGGCGGTCGGCTCCTCGGGGATGAGCTGGCCGGAGAGGCCGAACATTTTGATCCCGTAGTTGTAGATCTTCTGGCCCAGCTCGGACTGGAAGATCTTGATCACCGAGGCCTCGTAGTTGGGCACGTTGCCGGTCGCCTGGATGTGACCGATGCGGTAGCCGAGGTACTTGGCGACGTTGTTGGAGACGACCAGGTCGGACAGGCCGAGCCGATATCGCTCGCGCTCTTCGGCCGAGCCGTTCTGGAGCTCCTCGGTCATGCCTTCGAGCGTCTTGCGCTGACCGGCAGTCGTGCCGATGCCGGAGCGCTCGAAGTCGAGCAGGGTCATGCCGACGTACCAGCCGCGGTTCTCTTCGCCGATGCGGTTCTTGGCGGGGACGCGGACGTCCTCGAAGAAGACCTCGTTGAAGTGGTGGCGTCCGGCCATGTTGATCAGCGGCCGAACCGACAGGCCCGGGGTGTTCTTGATGTCGTCGATCAAGAGGAACGAGATGCCACGGTGCTTGGGCGCGTCGGGGTCGGTGCGGACGAGGCAGAACATCTGGTTGGCGCGGTGACCGCCCGAGGTCCAGATCTTCTGACCGTTGATGATGTAGTCGTCGCCGTCGCGGACGGCGCGGGTCTGCAGCGAGGCGAGGTCGGAGCCGGAGCCGGGCTCGGAGTAGCCCTGGCACCAGATGTGCTCGCCCGAGGTGATCTTAGGCAGGTACTCGGCCTTCTGTTCGTCGGAGCCGTGGATGATCAGGGTCGGGCCGATCATGCCGACGCCGAAGCCTCGGGTGCCGGTGTCGGGCGCGCCGTGGTAGCCGAACTCTTCGTTGAAGACGATCTGCTCGTAGATCGACGCGCCGAGGCCGCCGTACTCCTTCGGCCAGGCGGGAGCGATCCAGCCTCGGTCGGCGAGCTTGCGGTTGAAGTCGACGGCGTTGTTGAAGTCCTCTTCGTTCTCACGAGCGCCGCCCGGACCTTCGCTGGACGCGGGTTCGGGAATGTTGTCGAGCAGGAATTGGCGGACCTCGCCGCGCAGGGTTTCCTCGGACTCGGAAAATCGCAGTTCCATGGGTGCTTCCTCACTTACGCCTGTGCTGGATCGTCAGTCGGGACTTTGCCTCGTGAAACGGGGTGAAGCGGGGTGAAGCGGGGTGGAGCGGGAGACGGGATTCGAACCCGCGACCCTCTGCTTGGGAAGCAGATGCTCTACCACTGAGCTACTCCCGCAGCGCCCGCAGGTGGCCTGGCCGCCCGCCGACCGGGTTTGTTGCATCGTACACGCCGCCGACGCTCAGGCGTATCAACTCCTGAGCGCATTCCCGGGCGCGTGTGTATGGCCGCCGGGCCCGCGACGATCGCCCGTTCGCGATTTGCCGAGATCGCGCCGGCGGTGGTGGGTTTTCAGGTTTCCGGGCAACTTTTTTTCGGCCCGATTCACGGGTCAATTGGGCACGATCCTCAGTGTATTGCTGAAGATCGTCCGTTTCGGGCTTTCAGGTTCTTTCAGGTTTTTTCAGGTTTCTACAGCACCGGGGTTGCGTTCGGATGTTCGGTCCTGTTCGGATCCGTTCGGCCGCGGTCGGCAGGCGAGCCGCCCGAGCAGAGGCGAGCGGCGGGGTTCGGGCCAGGAAGTGGACTGTTCCGCGAGAAATTTTGTTGGATTCGGGTCTGCAGGGCGCATGTTCAGCGTATTGCTGGAGATCGTCCGATCCGGGTGGACAGTTTTTGTCAGTTTCGTGCTGGTTTTGTCGACTTCTGGTGAGAAAGGCGATCTGAATGGGAAGGCTGGGAGTCTCTGGGGGTTGGACGGCGTCGCCGGCCGGACCGACATCGTGGCAGTGGGTATGGCCAACTGGATTTTGGTTGCCTGTTGCATAGAACAAAGATACTTCTTTGTGGCGAGGTGAGCAATGGGCGGGCTGTCATGGCGTATTCAGATGGGAGGATCAATGGGCGTGTTCGCGCGGACGGGGAAACCTCCTTGAGCCCTCGCATCAAGTGCAGGGCCGGCTTTCGGGAGCTTCCCCCCAAGGGGACCTGCGCTAAAGCCGTTACTCAGGGCCTTCATCCCTCCGATCCCAGTCCCCGATTTATTCGGTCGCCGTCTCATATCTGGTAGGCCGCCGTGCAGGGGGAAAGGGAACGGGTCCCCGAACAAGTCGGGGACTGGACCTTGTTGATCTACGCGCAGGTCTCCCCAAGGGGGAGCGGGAGCCGCAGGGGGTGGACGCGGGTTAGCGGCTGCGTGGCGTGGCGGGGCTGGCGGGTTGTTCGAGCAGGCGGAGGAGGCCGCCGGCGGCAAGGGCCGATGCGGCGACGATCCCCGAGGCCAGGGCGACGATGGCGGCGTTACGGACCGCCAGTGAGACGGCGTCGGCCGCGATCAGCCAGAGGTCGGCCGCGAACGGGTCGAGGGTGGTCCCGGCCTGGCCTTCGAACGAGGATTGGAACACGGTCGCGGCGAGCCAGACCAGGGTCGCGCCCAGACCGATCGCCAGAGCCGGCGCGCCGATCCTCGTCAAGCCGCGAGCCTGGGCTGCCACCGCCATGACCAGCAAGATGGTCAGCGTCCCGCTGACGATCAGCGCGACCGTCGCCAGCGCGTGTCCACCGCCCGTCAAGCGGCCGACGGTGACGTCGAAGACGGCTCCACGGGAGACCAGGCGGAAGGCTCGCGGGGAGTCGGACAAGACGTCGAGGCCGTCGTCGTAGATCAAGGAGGCGGTCGCGGCGGCGACGGTCTCCGAGACCGCTTCCGGGCCTTCGCGCAGGCCGGCCGGATCGATCTGCAGGGCGATGGGAAAGTCGGCCAGCGATATGGCCTCGCCCTGAGCGGCGGCGGCCTCCATTGCCGGCCAGGCGTTGAGCACGAACTGGTCGATCTCCAGCAAGGAGAACACTGCTCGGGCGAGGAAGTGCTGGGCAGTTCGGCGTTCGGTCAACTGCGTCGCGCTGACGGCCAGCACCGCGACGGCGGCGACGAGCGCCGTGAGCGCCATCGTGATGATCAGGGCCGAGCGCCGCCAGCCGGACTCGCGCGCCGCCGGCGGCAGATAGGGCGCCGTGCGACCGCTCACGTTGGCCGGGTCTCGATCAACAGCGACCCGGAGAACATGTCGGGCAGGCTGCGGCCTCGGGGATCGATCCAGGGCCACCACATGCCGATGCCGAAGAGGAGAAGCGAGGGCCACCAGATCAGCCCGCGGATGACGAATGTCCGCGCGCCGCCGCGAAGCTCCTGCAGCCCGAGCGCCCGCGCGCCGACGGTTCGGGCCCCGAGCCCGGCGTACAGCGACGAGAGCAGGAACCAGAGCAGGGCGATCGCGTAGCCCACGGCCCACTCGCCGGCGGTCGGGTCGCGTTCCAGCGGATCGACCTGGATCAGCATCGCGACGGTCGCCATGACGGCGCAGAGTCCGCTGAACAGGCCGATCACGACGAAGTCGATCGCTGCCGCCAATGCGCGCGCTTCGCGCCGCACGATGGGGATGAATAGAGGTTCGGACTCAGCGGGGGGCATCGACGCGGTTGAGCGTAGCATCGAAATCATGAGGCATGGACGTGTGTGGCTCGCTGGCCTGTTGGCCGTGTTCACGGTGTTCGCGATAGGCATGACGGTCGCGGTGGCGTTCTTCGCGGCCTCAACGCTGAGGGCGCAGTCCAGCGCTGAGCTGGATGACGTGCTCGGAACGGCCACTGAGACGCATCGATTTTCGTTCGTCAAGTACGAGTTGACCCACCTGCCGAATCGATGGCTGACCAATGTCGCCGGCTGGTTGGAGGATCGTCCACTGGATGAGGAGGCGATCCTCGGACGGTGGTTTGAGCGGGGCGAAGAGACCGAGCGGAAACGGGCCGAACTCCTGCTTGAGCGGCGCTTGAGCCAGGCCGTCTCCGACCTGGAGCTGGACACGCCCTTGCCGCTGTTCGGACGGGTCCGAGTCGTGTGGCCGCCAATCGATGTCGATCTAAGCGAACCGCTGCACGTCGTGGCGGTGTCTCGTCGAGACGAGGTGCGGATGGTTCGCTCGGTGCTGCTGACCGCGGAGGTTGAGCGCGACGACTACGAGCGGATCGAGGCGGAGGTCGAGGCGGACGGACGCTGGTCGGCCTGGGTCGGGCGGGTGGGAGGCGTGGCGCTGTATCCGGCCTCGGTGGTTTCGTCGCGGGACTATCTGAGCACGCTGCAGATCATGGCGCATGAATGGACCCACCACTACCTGGGCTTCTATCCGCTGGGTCTGGCCTACGGGCGCGGATCGGACATGCGCACGATCAACGAGACGGTCGCGGACATCGTCGGCGATCAGCTGGGTGCGGTCGCGGCCGAACTGCCTGGATTCGAAGCGCCGGCAGAGGCTCAGTCGGATACGGAGCGTGCCGCGATTCGGGCTGAGACCGATCCGATCCTTCGCCAGCTCCGGCTTGCGGTCGATGCGATGCTGGCCGAGGGCCAGGTTGTCCGGGCGGAACGGGAGATGGAGGAGGTGCGTCTGCAACTGATTGAGCTGGGCCGTCCGTTTCGGCGAATCAATCAGGCGTTCCTCGCCTTTCGCGGCGGATATGGGGCGAGTGCGGCGTCGGCCAGTCCGTGGGGCGAGCGGCTGCTCGAGTTTCGCTCAGATGCGGCATCACTCGCGGAGTTTCTGCATGCCGTTCGAGAAGTGGGATCGGCTGAGGAAGCGGACGCGCTGCTGTCTCGATAGCGCCGGGTAGGGCGCCTTCCAGTGGTCCCATCTCGCGTTGCCCCGTGCTTGACACGGGGCCCAGACCTCGACCTTCGGGCGGACTGGCGACGACTTCCTCAGCTCAGACGCGGGGAGGCCAGACCCATGCACGAACGTCGAGCTGAGGCCAAGGTCATTCTGCGCGCGAACCTGGTTGCTCTAGGCCCCGTGTCAAGCACGGGGCGACGATCGCTGGCGGGATCGTGAGTCCATTGGAGGGGGTGGATGAACACATCCTAGTTCGACGCCGGTTCGGCGACCTCGAGGCCGGAGACGCTTGTGTCGTCGGGGATGGCGATCGTGACTTGATCGGCGATTGCTCCGAGGTAGGCGTCGACCACTTCCAGGCGCAGGTGGTAGACGCCTCCGGGGACCTCGGAGCTGTCCCAGCGGGCCAGCAGCCCGCCGTCGACTCTGGTGCTCTCGGCGGCGATCGTGATCACCTCATCCGCGCCCAGGCGACTGGCGCTCAGGGTCCACGAGATCAACTCTGAGCTGAATGCCCGACCGGTGATCAGCAGGTTGCCGCGTTGGATGACAGCGGCGTCGATTGGGGAATCGAGCCTGACGGGCGCGTCGGCTTCGTCGACGGTGCCCGGCTGCAGGTAGGCAACGCGGTTTCGGCGGAGCCAGTCGACGACCACCGGATCCAGCGCCGTCGCGCCGCGTCGCGCGACGGTCGGCGGTTCCAGCCAGACGCCCGGCAGCAGGAACTGCTCCGGCGTGTCGACCGTGGCGCGTTGCAGGGTGCGGCGGTCGACGTCGACCTCGAAGCAGATGAAGTTGTCCAGCGGCGGAGCGACCCTGATCGAGACGAACAGCTCCTGTTGAGGCGAGTTGCAGGGATTCTGCAGCTCCGTTGCAGACCGTTCCGCCGCCACGAACGGATTCACCGCGGGCGCGTAGACGTCTGCGCGATGGATACCGTCGGGTTCGGAGAACGATTGCGGGGAGATCTCCTGGTGCGCGGCGGTCATGACTCGATTCCAGATCAGGCCGGCCGTCTGCGCGGATGAGCCGCCCGTCATCGGCGACTCGTCGGCGTTACCGACCCAGACGCCGACGGCGAGCTGGGGCGTGTAGCCCATCGTCCAGTAGTCGCGGCGCAGGTCGTCCTTGCCCGGATCGCCGGCGGTTCCGGTCTTGGCCGCCGCGGGCCGATCGAGCATGAGCGGGCTGCTGGTTCCGTAAAGCAGCGCCCGCGCGTTGTTGTCGGACAGGATGTGCGTGATCTGGTAGACCTGCGCAGGCCTGGCGACGGCGCGATGCTCCGGCTCGCCGGTTGCGGACCACTCGTAGAGCAGGCGACCCTCGGCATCGCGGATTTCCAATACGGCGACGGGATCGAGTTCGCGGAAGCCATCGGGGAGCGCGAGTAGCGTTGGTTGGCCTTTCATCTCGCCGAGGTTCGCGAGGGTGGCGTAGGCGTAGGTCATATCGAGCAGGGAGACCTCTCCGCCGCCGAGGGTGAGCGACGGACCGTAGAACTCGGGTTGGTGCATGGTCGTGATCCCGAGCCGGTGCATCGTGTCGAGCAGCGCTGCGCTGCCCAGGCGATCGGCGACCTTGAAGGCGGGCACGTTCATCGAGTTGGCCAGCGCGCTTCGGATCGTGACCGGACCGCGGAAGACGCCGTCGAAGTTGACCGGACGGAACTCGGTTCCATCCGCTTCGACGTAGGTCGTGGGCACGTCCCAGAGGACGGTCGCGGGATGCCAGGTGCGCGGATCGAGCTGGAAGGCGGCGAGATAGGTCAGCGGTTTGAGCGCGGATCCGGGCGAGTGGGTCGCGGTGGAGAGGTTGACCTGGCCGTCGATCGATTCGTCGAAGAAGTCGCGGCTGCCGACCATTGCGAGGATCTGACCGGTTGAGGGGTCGATCGCGATCAGTGCTCCGTTATGTGCGCCGGTAGATGCTTCGAAATCGCCGATGGCGGAGCGCAGCTCGACCTCGGCCCGCGCCTGCAGTGCGAAGTCGAGCGATGTGCGGATCCGCAAGCCTCCGTTGTCCATCAGATTCTCACAGCCGCCGGCTCCGGAAGGCGGGACGAAGCGCTCGAGTCGGCAGAGCTGTTCGACCTGCTCACGGACGTAGATGACGTAGTGGGGCGCGAGGATGTCGAACTCGACCGAGTCGAATTCCAATGGCTGCTCCCAGGCGGCGTCGGCCGCGGACCTGGTGATGTAGCCGTGGCGGACCATCAGCTCGAGCACCTGACCCTGACGGCGCTTCGCGCCCTCGGGGTTGACGAGCGGGTTGTAGAGGGACGGCGCCTGCGGCAGTCCGGCGAGCAGAGCGGACTCGGCCAGCGTGAGTTGCGACGGCCGCTTGCCGAAGTAGCGCTGGCTGGCGGCGCCGATGCCGTAAGAGAAGTTGCCGTAGTAGATCGAGTTCAGATACCACTCGAGGATCTGCTCCTTGCTGTACTCGTCGGTCAGTTCGACCGCGAGGATCGTCTCCTTGAGTTTGCCTCGAACGCGATTCCAGGTGCGTCCGGTCCGTTCCTCGGGCGGGATCAGCACGTTCTTGACGAGTTGCTGCGTGATCGACGAACCGCCCGAACCGCCGAGAAAGTCGGAACTGCCGACGCCGAAGTTCTCCCACGCCGCGCGCAAGAGCCCGCGGAAGTTGATCCCCTGGTTCGTCCAGAAGGTGGAGTCTTCGGTCGCGACGGTGGCGTCGATGATGTGCTGGGAAACGCCGTGCAGCCGGACGGGCGCGCGCAGACCGTCGTACGGCCGGGCGTACTCGAACAGCAGGACGCCGTCCTCGCCGTGGCGGTCGAAGACCCGGCTGCTGCCGAGCAGGCGCTGTGTCTCTTCGATCTGATCGGGGGGCGCGAGTTCGTCGGCGAAGTCGGAGTAGATGAGATAGGCGGTTCCGGCGGCTGCGCCGAGCATGACGAACGGTACGCCGAGCACGACCACCAGCGCGATCATCCAGCCGCGCATCCGCACCGGCTCGACTCGCTCGCCGCGCTTGCGGCGCCGGGATCGGATCGCGAGCCGCGTGGCCAGGCTCAGCCGCCGGTTGCATTCCGGGCGTTGCGGGTTAGGTTCGCTAGGCAATGCCTGAACTCCGTCTCAGTCTCCACATTACGTCTTGTTCCCCGCGACCTGACCACTACGCGGATGCGCGATAGGCTGCATTTCATTCACGAGTTACGTCGCCTGACGCCCAGATCGAGCCCTCCAGCATGTCCGACGCCGAGAGCACACAGTTCAGCAGCGAACAGGTGCGGCATCTGGCGTCGTTGGTGCGTATTGAATTGACGGATTCCGAGGTGGAAGAGTTCCGCTCGGAACTGGCCAGCATCCTCTCGCACATCGACGCGCTGTCCGAGATCGACACGACGGGCGTGCCGCCGACCAACAACGGCGCGGACCTGCTCAACATCAAGGACGACGACGCCTCACGCCCGGCGATGCCGCGAGACCAGATTCTCGCCAACGCGCCGCAGCGTGAGGATGAGTACTTCCGCGTCCACGCGGTGCTTGACCAGTCATGACCACATCGACCGACTCCGACCTGCTGTCGATCACGCTGGCCCAGGGCCGGCGCAAACTGCTCTCCGGTGAGACCAGCTCGCAGCAACTGACCCAGACCTTCCTCGACCGAATCGCCGCCACTGACGACCAGGTCAAGGCCTTCGTCACCGTCACCGCGGAAGCGGCGCTCGAACAGGCCACACAGGCCGACAACCTGCTCTCCAGCGGCGACGCGACCGCCCCACTCACGGGCCTGCCGATCGGCCTCAAAGACGTACTGATGACCCGGGGCGTCCGCACGACCGCCGGTTCGCGGATGCTCGACAGCCTGATTCCGCCCTATGACGCGACCGTCGTCTCGCGCCTGCGCGATGCGGGCGCGATCTCGCTGGGCAAGCTCAACATGGACGAGTTCGCGATGGGATCCTCGACCGAGCACTCGGCCTGGTTCCCGACGGCAAATCCCTGGGACCTCGAACGCGTCCCCGGAGGCTCCTCCGGCGGCTCGGCCGCCGCCGTCGCCGCGCAGCAGTGCATTGCGACGCTCGGCTCCGACACCGGCGGTTCGATCCGCCAACCGGCATCGTTCTGCGGCGTCGTCGGGCTGAAGCCAACCTACGGACGAGTTTCGCGCTACGGACTGATCGCGTTCGCCAGTTCGCTCGATCAGATCGGACCATTCACGCATACCGTCGAGGACGCCGCCCTGCTGCTGCAGGCGATCGCCGGACCCGATCCGCTCGACTCCACCTGTTACGACGAGCCGGTGCCCGACTTCAGCGAGCAACTGGACCGTGGACTGGACGGACTGCGGGTCGCTGCGCCGCAGGAGTTTTTCGGCGACGGCATGGACGAGGACGTCGGCTCGACGGTAGAAACGGCGCTGGACCTGCTCGCCGCCAACGGCGCGATCATCGACCGCACTCCCTCGATGCCGTCCGTGCCGATGGCGCTGCCCGTCTACTACATCCTGGCCCCGTCCGAGTGCTCCGCCAACCTGGCCCGCTTTGACGGCGTCAAGTACGGCTACGGCGCGCGCGGCGGCGAGTCGATGTGGGCCGACATGGAGGCCACGCGCCAGCACGGATTCGGCCGTGAGGTCAAGCGACGCATCCTGCTCGGGGCTTACGCGCTCTCGGCCGGCTACTACGACGCCTACTACCTGCAGGCGCAGAAGGTGCGCACGCTTATCCGGCGCGAGTTCGACCGGGTCTTCGCCGAGCACGACGTGATCGTCGCGCCCACCGCACCGACCGTGGCCTTCAAACAGGGCGAGATCACTGACCCGTATCAGATGTATCTCAACGACATCTTCACGATCCCGGCCAACATCGCCGGCCTCCCGGCCATCTCCGTTCCCGGCGGATTCGGCGAGGGCGGAATGCCGGTCGGCCTGCAGTTTGTCGGCCAGCGACTCGATGAACCGACCCTCCTGCAGGTCGCCAACGCCTACGAACAGCTCGCGCAATGGCCGACGGCTCCACCGGGGAGTGTTGGCTCAACGTAACGAGATCACGACGGACCCTCACCACCACTGACACCGCCAGGTTCTTCACGTAAAGTTCGATCTTGATGGACGCAATCCTCGAATCCGTGCTCCGCGAACTCGCGCGCGACGCCCGCCAGACGCCGGCCCAGATCGCCGAGCGCATCGATGCAGATGAAGCCGACGTGGCCGAGGCAATGCGGGAGGCCGAAGAGCGCAACATCCTGCTCGGTTTCGGCGCCAAGGTGAACTGGGAAACGCTCGGCCTGTCGACCGTCTACGCCGTGGTCGAGGTGACCGTAGAGCCGCAGCCGAACGTGGGCTACAACGCCGTCGCCCGCCGAATCGCCCGCTTCGACGAGGTGCAGACGGTCTACTTCGTCTCAGGCGCGTACGATCTGCTGGTCATGATCGCCGCCGACAACATGCGCGGGATTTCCGATTTCGTGGGAGAGCGCCTGGCCACGATGTCCGGGGTCAAAGGCACCACGACCCGCGTCCTGATGCGCCGCTACAAGGAAGACGGCGTCTACATCGACGCCGATTTGCAGAACGACCGCCAGAAGGTCGTCTTCTAACCGCCAACCGCAACAGTAGGAACGGGCCAGAGCGAGAGAGCCATGCCGATAGCGTCCAACGACCGCCCATTTGCCAGCGACGACGATCCCAGGCGTACCGGCGCCGCGGGTGCTGGATCGGCGGCTGCGGCGCAAACGACGGGATCGGCTGGCGCAGGATCGGCCGGGAGTACGGCATTAGACGCAGCCGATAGAGCGACTCGGGTCGCCGAGCGGGTGCAAGCGGTACCCGGCTCCGGGATCAGGCGCTTCTTCGACATCATCGCCTCGATGGACCACGTGATCTCGCTGGGCGTGGGCGAGCCCGACTTCGTCACGCCCTGGCCAATCAGCGAGGCCGGCATCCGCGCGATCGAGCAGGGCCGGACGCATTACACCTCGAACCTTGGCCTGCTCGAACTGCGGGAAGCCATCGCCAGAGACCTCGAACGCCGCTACGGCGTCGAATGGGACCCGCGCGAGGAGATGTTGATCACGACCGGCGTGTCCGAAGGCCTGGATCTCGCAGCGCGAGCAATCATCAACCCCGGGGACGAAGTAATCGTCGCCGATCCGTCCTACGCCGCGCACGCGCCCGCGATCATGCTGGCCGGCGGCGTGGCGGTTCCGGTCGAGACTCGCGCCTCGGAGGGATTCTCGCTCGACCCTCGGGTGGTCGAAGCAGCCGTGACTCCGAAGACCAGGGCGCTGCTGATCGCGTATCCGTCCAATCCCACGGGGGCGGTGCTGGAACGCTCCGCGTTGGAGGCGCTCGCCGATGTCGCCCGCCGACACGACCTGATCGTGATCTCGGACGAGATCTACGACCGGCTCGTGTACGGCGGTTTCGAGCACACGCCAATCGCGGCGCTGCCCGGGATGAAGGAGCGCACGATCACGCTGGGCGGCTTCTCCAAGTCGCACGCGATGACCGGCTGGCGGGTCGGCTGGGCGGCGGCGCCCTCCGATCTGTTTGGCGGGATGCTCAAGATTCACCAATACGCAATGATGTCCGCGCCCACGGTCGCCCAGTACGCAGCCCTGGAGGCTGTCCGCGCCGGGGAAGAGTATGTCGTCGCGATGCGCGAGGAGTACGACCGCCGCCGCCAGCTCATGTGGCGCGGATTCAACAAGCTCGGCCTGGCCTGCGCCGAGCCGCGCGGCGCCTTCTACGCCTTCCCCTCGGTCGCCCAGACCGGCTACGACGACGAGACCTTCGCCGAGCAGCTACTTCTGCGCGAGCAGGTCGCCGTCGTCCCCGGTTCCGCGTTCGGCGCAGCCGGATCGGGCCATGTCCGGGCCTGCTACGCGACCAGCTACGAGGAGATCGAAGAGGCGCTGGAGCGGATCGGCCGCCTTCTGCACTACGCTCCTTTGGCCAAATAGCTTGGAGACAGCACGGCCGGCGATCGATGGCTCAGGCGCTAGCCTGCGGCCATGACGTTTCGTCTCACGCCGCCGCCCGACGAACCCGAACCCGAGGACCTGACGCTGAGCATCACCGGCGTCCAGGCGCGTCCCCGCGAGGTGGAGGCTGGCGAACCCGATCCCTCACGCCTCGAACTCCGTCTCGGCACCACCCGAGGCGAGATCAAAGCGCTGCTGGACGTCTGCGAGGGCCAGACCGGCGCGCTGATCACCTGCTCGGGCGCGATGGGCGGCGAACACGAGGTCCGCGGTCCGGCCGATAGCGTCTACCAGCGCCTCGCCGAACAACTCCCCGCACAGGGAGTCTCGGTGCTGCGCATTCACTATCGGATCGCCGGCGAGTTCGAGGAATGCGTTCTCGATCTGCTGGGCGCGTGCTCGTTCCTGAGCGGCGTCGGAGCGGAGCGGATCATTCTGGCCGGGCATTCATTCGGCGGCGCGGTCGTGATCAAGACGGCTCAGATCATGCCGCAGGTGGCCGGAGTGATCTCGCTCTCACCACAGCTCTTCGGCACTCGCCAGGTCGAAGAGATGCAGAAGCCCCTGCTGCTGATCCATGGCACCGCCGACGCGATCCTGCATCACATGGCCTCGGAGGACATCTACGAACGGGCAAATGATCCGAAGAAGCTGGTTCTGATCCCAGACGGAGGTCACGGCCTCGCGGAAGACCCCGAGACCGTGATGTCGGAAATGCACCAGTTCGTCCACGAGCACGCCGGCCCGCAATAGCGGTAGGCGCTCAAAGCGGACGGTTTGCGCGCAAATCGATGGACAGTAAGTTGAGGCGAGCGCGGGTGTAGCGCCCCGCGCTAGGCCAGTCGGAGCATCTGCGAACCCTCTCATGCCCCGGCTGGCCGCCTCACGGCTCCGAGCGTCAATGTTCTGATCGACGCTGGTTCCACCTCCCACGGTAGCAAATCTGCAAATGCTAAACGCTGCGAGACAACCTAGCCGCCGCTGCTCCCGGCGTTGTTGCCGCCGGAGTTGCCTGCGCCGACGCCCAGCCGCTCGGCAATCGAGCGGGCCGCGTTGGTCAACTCCATCGGCACGATCCACTTCGTGCTCTCGCTGTTCGCCAGCGTGCGTAGCGCCTCGAGGTACTGCAGGCCCATCGTGTTGCCGTGAGCATTCTGGGCAGCGCCGTTGATCGAGTTCAGCGCGTCGGCGTAGCCCTGCGCCTCGAGGATCTGGGCTTCGCGGTGACCCTCCGCCCGCAGGATCTGCGCTTGCTTTTCACCCTCGGCCTCAAGGATGGCCGCCTGCCGCTCACCCTCGGCCACGTTGATCTGCGCATCACGCGAACCTTCGGACTCGGTGATTTGCGCGCGCCGCGTCCGCTCAGCCGACATCTGCCGCGTCATCGCCTCAGCGATCGCGGGCGGCGGCTCGATCTCGCGGATTTCGACGGCCGTGACCTTGACGCCCCAGCGGTTGGTCACCTCGTCCAGCTTGACCTGCATCTGATCGTTGATGTCGTCGCGTCGTGAGAGGACCTCGTCCAGCGCCATCTCGCCGACGACCGCGCGCAGGGTCGTGGTCGCGAGCTGTCGGGCCGCGCCGAGGTAGTCCCTGACCTCGAGCACGGTGCGCTCCGGCTCCATCACGCGCAGGTAGACCACGAAGTCGACATCGACGCCGGCGTTGTCCTTGGTGATGTTGCGCTGCGGCGGCACGTCGAAGTACTGCTCGCGCGTATCGACCTTGGTCCCGGCCTGGATGATCGGGATGATCCAGACCAGGCCCGGCCCCTTCATCCCGACATAGCGGCCAAGCTGGAACTTGGCGATCCGCTCGTAGTCACGCACCATGTTGATGATTGCCATCGGATACTCCTCTATTGCCTATCGTTGTCGACCGCCAGGGGTTCGCTCGCAGCGAGTATATGGATTCACTCTCAAGCTGAATGTACACAGCGCGTGAAGGTCAAGGCGAACGGGTGACGGGCGAATAAGCTGCCCGTTGTGAATGCACTCGAGCCAGACGATCAGGCAGACCAACAGTCGGACCAGCAACCCGAGCCGCCGGTCTCCTGGCAGATCAGGTTTGCGCGCAGCCGCGCCGCGGCCTGGATCGAGATGTGCCGGCCGTACACCGGTACCTGGATGCTGTTTTCCTCAGCCCTGATGGTCCTGACGGCGGCCGAAGGATCGCTCTTCTGGGGACTGCCGTTCCAGTACGGATCGATGATCGTCGCCTTCGCCTACGCGGCCGGACTGATCGGCAACGCGCTGGACGGCGAAATCGACTCGACCAGCAGGCTGATGCGTCCGATCCCTGCGGGCAAGATTTCCACCCGGACGGCGCTGCTGGGCGCCGCGTTCCCGACGGCGCTGGGCGTGACGGTCGGTTTCGCTACGGACTGGCGCGTGGGCGTGATCGGTCTGGCGATGCTCGCCTCCAGCGTGCTCTACAACGTGGCCTGGCGAGGATCGGTCCTCGGCTTCCTCGCCTTCGCGCTGATCGGCGTTCTACTGCCCGTCGGCGCGATCCAGGCGGTCGACGAAGGCTTCCCCAATGCGCATCTGCTCTGGGTCATCCCGATCGGCGCGCTGACCGGGATGGCGACGTTCATGATCTACAAGCTGCCCGACTTCGAGAAGGACGATGTCGACGGTTCCCGATCGGTCTTGCACTGGTTGGGGATCGACACGGCCATCTCGATGTCCTGGGCTGTGCTCGCCGCCGGGCTGGCCCTCGCGGCGGCTTCGATCAACCTGTCCGGCGGCAACCTGGCCTGGCTGCTGGGGCCGCTGCTCTACTTCATCATCGCCGGACTGTTCTGCATCTGGATGCTGATGCGTCGAGTCTCCGAGGTACGTCTCATCCTCCAGCGTTGGTTGATTGTGCCGTTTCTGCCCGTCATGCTGATCGGCTGGCTCGGCGCGGCAGCATCGGCTTGAGTTGTCCCCAGGCAAGGCAGATTCGATGATCCGCTAGGTTGATTGGGCAGAATCCTGGAGCCCGAGATGCCCGAACCGACCAACTGGCAGCCCGAAGTCGATGAACTCAATCTGCGCCGCGAACTGGCGCTCAAGATGGGCGGCGAGGAACGCGTCAACCGCCAGCGAGAGCTGGGCAAGCTGACTATCAGGGAGCGGATCGACGAGCTGGTCGACCCGGGCAGCTTCCACGAAATCGGCGGCCTCGCCGGCTACGGCGCCTACGAGGATCGAGAGTTCAAGGACTTCAAACCGCTGCCCTACATCGGCGGCCTCGCCAAGATCGACGGACGCTCCGTCGTCGTCGGCGGCGAGGACTTCACGGTCGGCGGAGGCGCAGCCGACATCAGCACCCAGGAACGCTTCAAGAGCCTCTTCCTCGCCGACATGGCCCGCGAGTACCGCGTCCCGCTGTTCGTCTTCCACGAGGGCGCCGGCGCCAACGTCGCGGCCGAAGGCGACGGTCACGGCCACCTGCCCAGCAGCTTCGACGTCTTCGGACCGGACATCCGCGCCGGCCAGGAAGTGCCGCTGGTGTTCGGCGTCGCCGGAGCCACCGCCGGCGGCGTGGCAGCACGAGCGATGCTCGGGCACTTCACCGTGATGACGCCCCAGGGCGCGCTCTTCGCCGGCGGCCCACCGCTGGTGAAGCGAGCCCTCGGCCAGGACATCACCAAGGACGAACTCGGCGGACCAAACATTCACGTCGCCCAATCGGGCGCAATCGACAACCGCGCCCTGGACGAGCACGACGCGATCGAGCAGATGAAGGCGTTCCTCAGCTACATGCCCCAGAACGTCTACCAGCAGCCGCCATTCAAGCCCACCGACGACCCGCCCGACCGCGAGGAGGAAGCGCTGCTCAGCGTCATCCCGCGCAAGCGGACCCGTCCCTACAACATGCTCAAGCTGGTCAAGATGCTGGTCGACGACGGCGAGTTCTTCGAGATCAAGCCCGAGTTCGGCACCACCGTGCATACGCTCCTCGCCCGCGTCGGCGGTTATGTCGTCGGCATCGTCGCCAACAACCCGAGCATGCTGGCCGGCGCGATGACGGCCGACTCGGCCGACAAACAGGGCCACTTCGTCGAACTTTGCGACCACTTCCACATCCCCATCGTCTTCATCGCCGACGTGCCCGGCTTCATGCTCGGACCGCAAGCCGAAGCAACCGGCACGCTGCGTCACGGCATGCGCGCCTACTGGGCGACCTATCTCGCCACCGTCCCGGTCTTCACCGTGATCACGCGCAAGAACTACGGCATGGCCGGGCAGGCGACCGCCAACGTGGGCACGATCAACTACCGCGTCGGCTGGCCCTCCGGCGACTGGGGATCAATCCCGATCGAGGGCGGCGTCGCCGCCGCCTACCGCCGCGAGATCGAGAGCGCCCCCGACCCAGACAAGCGTCGCCGCGAGCTCGAGGATCACCTGCTCCAGTTCCGCAACCCCTTCCGCACCGCCGAGGCCTTCGGCATCGAAGACATCATCGATCCGCGTCAGACCCGCTCCTACATCCACCGCTTCCTCGAGCATGCCTACGACACCATCTCGGCCGACCTCGGCGTCAAGGGCAAAGCCGGCGTCCGGCCTTAGACTCAACCGCGATCGAGAACACCGCACAAGAAGAGAGAACCAGCATGTCCGACATCTTCAGCGTCGACCCCAACCTCCCAGACTGGATCCGCGAGCACACCGAGCAGTACCTCGGCTCGGGCGGCGCAGAGGGACACATGTGGGACCGCCCCGACGGCTCGGGCCCGATCCCCTGTCTGCTGTTGGCAGCCAAGGGCCGCAAATCAGGTGAATGGCGCACGCTGCCGCTGATCTACGGCGAGTCCGAAGACGCCTACGTGATCGTGGCAAGCAAGGGCGGCGCGAGGAGTCACCCGGCCTGGTACCTGAACCTCGACGCCAACCCGGATGTCCAGTTGATGGTCGGCACCGAGCAGTTCGAGGCCACCGCGCGGACCGCCGAGGGCGCCGAGCGGGACAAGCTCTTCGCGCTGATGGCCAAGGACTTCTCGCCCTACCTGGACTATGCCGTCCGCGCCGGAGGGGCCGGCCGGCAGATTCCGATCGTGGTGTTGGAGCGCAAGTAAGGCTTCAGATTTCCCCCTTTGGGGGAGATGCCGCGTAGCGGCAGAGGGGGCCAGCAGGGTCTAGCCCCAGCGGACGGAGGGCCCCCTCAGGCACTTCGTGCCACCTCCCCCAGAGGGGGAGGTCTGAGTTAGCGGACAGCTCTGGCCACCTCGGGGAGGGACGCCGGCAGGCCGATTGCCTCTTTGACGTCGGCCAGGACTTCAGCGGCGATGACGCGGGCGCGACGGGCTCCGTCGATCAGGATCTCGTCGACGGCGTCCGGATCGGCCGCAAGCTCTTCGCGGCGCGCGCGGATCGGCGCGAAGTAGTCGTTGACAGAGTCCGACAACTGCTTCTTGCAGTCGACGCAACCGATCTCGGCGCTGCGGCAGGCTGAGGCGATCTCCGGCTGCTTCTCGGGGCCGAAGAACCCGTGCAGTGAGTAGACGTTGCAGACTTCGGGCCGGCCGGGATCGGTTCGGCGCACACGCTGCGGGTCGGTGATCGCGGTGCGGATCGCCTGGAAGGTCTCGTCTGGGGAGGCGGCCATGTCGACCGCGTTGCCGTAGGACTTGGACATCTTGCGGTTGTCGAAGCCCAGCACCATCGGCGCGCTGGTCAGTTCGGCCTCGGGCTCGGGGAAGGTGTCGCCGAAGATGTTGTTGAAGCGGCGCACAATCTCGCGGGCCAGCTCCAGATGGGGCAACTGATCCTCGCCGACCGGCACCTTGCTGGCTCGGTAGAGCACGATGTCTGCGGTTTGCAGCACCGGATATCCGACCAACCCGTAGTTGACGTTCTCGGGCTGCGACTTGGCCTTCTCCTTGAAGGTGGGCACATTCATCAGCCGGCCGATCGGCGTGACCATCGAGAGCAAGAGATGCAGCTCTGAAATCTCCGGCACATGACTCTGCGCGTAGAGGATCGTCTCTTCGGGGCGAATCCCGGCCGCGAGCAGGTCGAGCGCGGTCTCGCGCACGTGATCGCGGAGTTGCTCGGTGTCGGTCAGCGTCGTCAGCGAATGCAGATCGACGATTGAGTAGATGCACTCGTACTTGTCCTGCAGCGCGACGAAGTTCTGGATCGCGCCCAGGTAGTTGCCGATGTGCTGCCGTCCCGTGGCGCGGATCCCCGCGAACACGCGATCCTGCCGCTCTTGCATGATCGTCTCCTGCTCTGGCTGGCCGTCTCTACTCAATCATTACATCTCGTCGGGCGCCTCGACACCGATCAAGCGCAGCGCTGCGGCGAGCGCCGCCTGCGAGGCCTGAGTCAGGGTCAATCGAGCGCCAGATCGTTCCGGCTCGTCCGGCACGACGATTCGATGCGCGTCGTAGAACTGGGTGAACGCCTGGGCCAGACCCTGCGCGTAGTAGGTGAGATGATGCGGCTCGCGCTTGGTCGCCATATCCGCGACCAGCTCGGGCAGGCGCAGGATCTCACCGATCAACGCGGTTTCCTGCTCTTCGCTCAGCACTTCCAGATGATCCGAAGAGGGGGAGAGTCCCGCTTCCTCGGCGTTGCGCAGGACGCTGGCGCAGCGCGCGTGCGCGTACTTCACGTATGAGGCAGGATTCTGGCGGGGGTCAGCGGAAGCGGCCGCCGCGAGGTCGAAGTCCATCTGCGCGTCGGCCGAGCGTTGGAGCATGAAAAATCGGGCGGCGTCGGAGCCTACTTCCTCGATCAGTTCGCGCAGCGTGACAATCTCGCCGGTTCGCTTGGACATCCGTACGCGCTCTTCGCCGCGTCGCAAGTGAACGAGCTGGTAGAGCAGGACTTCGAGCGCCTCGCCGTCGCCGCCGACGGCCGAGACCGCAGCCTTGGTGCGCGCGACGTGGCCCTGATGATCGGCGCCCCAGACGTCGATGACGGTGTCGAAGCTCCGAGTCAGGAACTTGTCGTAGTGGTAAGCGACATCCGAGGCGAAGTAGGTCGGTTCGCCGGATGATCGGATCAGGACGTTGTCTTTGTCGTCGCCCAGATCTTCCGAGCGGAACCAGACCGCGCCTTCCTTCTCGATGACAAACGCGCCGTCGCGCAGTCGGCCCATTGCGACGTCATAGGTGGACTGGCCGTCGGAGCCGTTGGCCTGGTCGTAGAGGGCCGACTCTCGCTGCCAATTGTCGAATTCGACGCGGAGCAGCGCGAGGTCGCTGCGAATCTGCTCGACCATCAGTTGCAGTCCGCGCTCGGACAGCTCGCTGGGCGGATCCTCACTGTTCTCCAGCCAGCGGTCGCCCGATTCCTCTTTGAGCCGCCGAGCCACGTCCACCATGTATGCGCCCTGGTAGCCGCCGTCGGGCAGCGGAACCTCACGTCCGAACTGTTGCTGGTAACGGGCGAACAGGGTTCGGCCGAAAAGCCGAATCTGCGCTCCGGCGTCGTTGACGTAGTACTCGCGCTCGACCTCGAATCCGGCCGCATCGAGCACGGAGGCGAGCGCGTCGCCGAGGACGGCCCCGCGTCCGTTGCCGACCTGCAACGGTCCGGTTGGGTTTGCGGAAACGAACTCGACCTGGACGCGGTGGCCCGAGCCGATGTCAATCCGGCCCCAGGCATCGCCCGCCTCGATCACGGACAGCAACTGTCCGCGTTGCCAGTCGGCATCGAGCTTGATGTTGATGAACCCGGGACGGGCGACATCGACGTCGGCGACCGGTTCGGTGCGCATGATTCGCTGGGCGATGGCGGAGGCGACCTCCATCGGCGGCATGCGGACGGCGCTGGCCAGCCTGAGGGCCACGTTGCACGAGTAGTCTCCGTGCTCGCGCTCCTTGGGTCGTTCGATTCGTAGCTCGATCGGAGGAATTGGAGGCAGCGCCCTGTCGGCCTGGGCCAACTCCAGAGCATTGCGAACCAGTTCGCCAACCAGATCCCGAGTCGCGCGCGCCATGTCTCTGTTGCTTTCCCCAGTCAATCGATCGTCACTCTACGGGGCCATCGACCGAACCATCAGGATATCGGGCAGTTGGGTAGCAGGGAGAGCCCCGCTCTGTCACTCCGTGACATCCCCGCATCAAGTGCGGGGCAGGCTTCCCCCCGCTTCGCGGGGGGCGATGGGAAGCAGAAGGTGCCTTCTCCTCCCGCGAAGCGGGGGAAGAACAGGGCGTGCTAGTGGACCGCCGTCGCGCCGGAGACGTTCAGGCTCTGGGCTCGCGCCCGTAGCAGACGATGCTCCGGCGCTCGCAGATGCGGATCGTCATCAAGGATTCGGTTGGCCCAGTTTCGGGCCAGGCTGAGGGTGTGATGATCGGTCAGTTTGGCGACGCGCAATTCAGGAAGGCCGGACTGCCTCGTGCCGAAGTACTCTCCCGGGCCGCGCATTTCGAGGTCGGCTTCGGCGAGTTCGAACCCGTTTCCGGTTTGAACCATGAGGTCGAGACGGCGCTGGCTCTGCTCGAGGTCCGTATCAGAAACCAGATAACAGACCGAGGGCAGATTGCTCCGGCCGACGCGGCCGCGGAGCTGGTGCAGTTGGGCGAGCCCGAATCGTTCGGCGCCTTCGACCACCATGACCGTTGCCTTGGGGAGGTCGACGCCGACCTCGACGACGATAGTCGACACGAGGACGTCCGCCTCGCCATTGGTGAGATCCGCCATCATCGCCCGTTTCTCGTCGGATGACATCCGCCCGTGAAGGAGCCGGATTCTTGGCGCCAGATCGCGCAGCGGCCCGGTGCGCAGGAACTCAAATTGCTCGGTCGCCGCTTCAGCTTCGAGCTTGTCCGACTCCTCGACCAGCGGACAAATGACGAACGTCTGACGACCTTGAGCCGCCTCTTCGCGGATTCGTTGGTAGACCAGCTCTCGTTGGGACGGCTCGACGACCTGGGTCCGGACGCGCTGCCTGCCCGGGGGCAGCTCGTCGATGACGGAGGAATCGAGCTCGCCATAAACGGTGAGCGCCAGGGTGCGCGGGATCGGGGTCGCAGTCATGACGAGCAGGTGCGGGCTGCGGCCCTTGCTGCGCAGCGCGTCGCGCTGGAGTACGCCGAAGCGGTGCTGCTCGTCGACGACCGCGAGGCCGAGGTCGTTGAAGTTGGCGCTCTCCTGGATCAGGGCGTGGGTGCCGACCACGAGGTCGAGCGTTCCGCTTGCCATCTCCTGATGAATCTGCCGCTTGCGCGCGGCCCGCACGCTGCCGGTCAAGAGGGCCATCCGGACCGGACGGCCCAAGGCGGGGGCGAGACTGAAGTCGTACCAGAGCTGGTCGCCGCCTGAATGCTCCTTGCCGGCGAAGAGGCGCTGAAAGGTCTCGTAGTGCTGGGAGGCCAACACCTCGGTCGGCGCCATCAGGACGGTCTGGTGTTTCGCTCGCACGGCGGCCAACATTGCCGCTGCTGCGACGACCGTCTTGCCGGAGCCAACATCGCCCTGGAGCAGACGGGCCATGGGCTCGCGGCGGAACATGTCATTGCGGATCTCGGTCAGGACTCGCTGCTGGGCCGTCGTCAACTCGAAGGGCAGCGCGCCGATGAAGGTATCGAGGAAGTCGCCGGGCATCGGGATCGGCGGGGCATCGGCCCTGAGCCTCGCCTCGCGCTTGCGCGCGAGGACGGCGAGCTGGATCGAGAGCAGCTCCTGGAAGGCGATCCGCTGTTTTGCGAGATCGACATCCTCGAGCCGGTCGGGAAAGTGGATGATCCGCAGTGCCTCGGCCTCGGAGGGGAAGCCCTGCTCCGAGACGATCCGCGGAGGGAGCGACTCGGCGAGGAGCGGCAGATAGTCGCGTACGGCTGCGTGGGCTAGCCGGCGGATCGTTCGGTTCGGCAACCCCCTCGTCCGCGGATAGACCGGCGAGAGCCTGCCCACGTGCACCGTGTCGTCGTCGGGATCGTCGAGGCGTTCCCACTCGGGCGAAGCCATCCGGAGTTGGCGCCCGCGAATCTCGATCTTGCCCGAGAGTCCGACACGCATTCCGGGCTGCAAGGTACGAGCGAGATAGGGCTGGGACCACCACCAGACGCGCAGGCTGCCGGTGCCGTCGCGGACGATGGCTTCGGTTGCTTTGCGTCCGCCGCGCAGGTGCTTGACGCCGATGCTGGCGATCTCGGCGACGATGGTGAGTTCGACGCCTTCGAGGGCTTCGGCGATGGTGCGGACGTTGCGCCAGTCCTCGTAACGTCTGGGCAGATGCCAGAGCAGGTCGTAGATCGTCTTGATTCCAAGGGAGGTCAGGGCCTTGCGAGAGATCGGTGGGATGCGGCCGAGGACGGCGACGTCTCGGGCGAGGGGGTTTTCGTCGTCGAATGTGGCGGCGGGGCGTCTACGACTGGACTTCGTGCGTTTTGGTGTTCGGATCTGTCCAGATCTGTCCAGACTTCGGGATGATTCGCCGGGATCTCGAGACGATTTCGCGGGTGCTGGGGGAGGTTCGTCCTCGTGCGTCCAGGTTTCGTCACTCGAGCCTGGTCGGGCCTGTTTGGACCTGGTCGGCTGGTTCGGCTGTCTGGGTGACGCGCCGGGGCGCAACCTGGCGCGAACGCTCGAGGCCCAGCGCTCCCGCTGCTGCGGGGTGAGCGAGGCGTATCCGCGCTGGGGCAGGTCGGCGACGATTCGCTTGAAGAAGTGGGCCTGATCGCCGTCCTTGAGCACGTTGCGCAGGTATGTGTCGAGGCCGCCGGCGACGGCGCGGTCCTCGTAGCCGAGCTTCTCTTCCAGGGCCAGCATGGACTGGAGCGTTTGCGTGGGCCGGCGCTCGGTCGTCATCAGGCTGGTCGCAGTACCGAGGCTCCAACTGTGCCCGGTCCGACATGGGCGCCGATCACGGGGGCGGAGAGGATAACGGGCACTGTCATGCCGTCGCATGCAGCGGAGACGCGGTCGGCGAGTTCGCGGGCGTCGGCCTCAGCGCCGCCGTGCATGATCGCGACGCGCTCCGGCGCGCTCGGAGACATGATCTGCGCGTAGAGTCGATCGAGCGCCTTCTTGCGCGTGCGCGGCTTCTCGACATCGACGATCTCACCGTCAATGACTTCCAACAGGGGCCGCATGCGCAGCAGGCGTCCCGCGAGGTGCCGGGCGCGTCCGATGCGTCCACCTCGCTGGAGGTAGTCGAGCGTCTCGACGAACAGGATGGCCCGTGAGCGGTCGGCGACCGCTCGCGCGGCGTCGGCGGCCTGATCGACGCTCGCGCCGCCGCTGGCGGCGTCGAGGGCGGCCTGGGCGGCCCAGGCGACCGACATCGAAGCGGACTCGGTGTCGACAAAGGCGAAGGGAGGCGCGTTCTCGAGCAGAGAAGCGCCCTGGCGGGCGGAGTTGAGGGTGCCTGAGAGTTTGCCGCTGATGTGGATCGAGATCACGCCGTCAGCGCCGTCGTCGATCAACTGTTGGTAGACATCGCGGAATGCTCCGGGAGACGGCTGGGAGGTGGTAGGCAGCACGCCGTCCTGCTCGAGGACTCGGTCAAGGCGCTGCCAGAAGTCATGCTTGGTCAGCGTGACGCCGTCCTCAAACACCTCGTCGCCAAAGTGGAGATGCAGGGGCACGACGGTGATGCCCTCGATCTGACCCTGCTCGAGGTCGGAGGCTGAGTCGGTGACGACTGCGATAGACATATGTTCTATCCTACTTCATCTGCCAGGTCGCGTTCGACCCTTAGGCCCAGTGGTGGTCCCGCCTGCTGTTTCAGACGGCTACTCCAGCGCGAGCAGCCATGGATAGTGTGGCTGGCCGCCTTCGATCAGATCGACTTCGAGACCGGTCGATTCCTCAATCGCCTCGGCCAGGGCATCGGCGCGGTCCTCGGAGACGTCCTCGCCGATGTAGGCGGTGAACAACGACGCGCCGGACAGTGACTCGGCCATCTGGGCGGCGAGCGTGAGCGCTACCTCGTCGATCGACTCGCCGGCGCCGACGATCTCGCCGTCGAGCATGGCGAAGGGCTGCCCCTCGCTGATCGGCACATCGCCATCCAGGGTCCGCGCGGCCAGGGTGACACGGCCGATCCGTACCGCATCGAGCGCCTCGACCATTTCGGCGACGACGTCCTCGGCGGGCACGCCGCCGATCACAGCGGCGAGCGCGGCGACGCCCTCGGCCTGGCTGTCGTTGTGGATCACATGGATTCGCTGCGGCTCATCGGCTTCGGCGGCCAGTTCGCCGGCGCGTTGGGCGGCGGGGGTGACGTTGTGGTTGTTGGGCAGGATGATCACGTCCTCGCCCTTGACGGACTCTGCGGCCGAGAAGAGCATCTCGACCGAGGGGTTGTCGGCCGCGCCGCCGGAGACGATCGCGGCTGCGCCGAGCTCGGTGAAGACGCGCACGAAACCGCTGCCCTGAGCGACGGCGACAACGGCGGCGTCCGACTCGGACTCATGAGTCCGCGCGGCCTGCATGCGCATGTCGACGGCGCGGAAGACGCGAATTCGACCTGCTTCGTTGGCGGCCGAGTAGGCGTCGGCAGGCTCGGTCGTGTGCAAGTGGATGCGCAGGTCATCTCCGTCGGGGGCGAGCATGACGGTCTCATCCTCGCCCGAGAGCACTTCGCGCAGGCTCTCAATGTCGTTGACGTTGGCGACGACGAGCTCCGTGCAGAAGCCATCGAACTCGCCGTCGGAGTCCAGGCGGCGGGCGAGCCAGCCGGGGTCGATTGCGCCCAGTTCCGCCGGCACGTCGGGAATCGGCTCGCCGGCGAGCGCTCCGGCCATGCCGCGCAGCATGAACTCCAGACCGCGAGCGCCTGCGTCGACGACACCGGCGTCCTTGAGGACAGGATTCTGTTCCGGCGTGTACTCGACCGATTCATAGGCGGCCTCGACGGCCCGCTGCATCTGGGTCAGCGGATCGCCTCCGGTGGATTCGACTGCCGCGGCCGTGTCGGCGGCAACGGAGATCATCGTGCCGTCGCGCGGCTCGGCGACGGCGTTGCGAGCGGCGTCGGCGGCGCTAGCGAACGCCGACGACAGAGATGCCTGATCTTCGTGAGCGAGGCCAGCCGCAAAGCCACGCAGCCATTGGGCTCCGATGACGCCCGAACTTCCACGGCCGCCGAGCAGTGCCGCCGAGGCGGCTGCGGCGGCGATTTCGTCCGCGGAGGCGTCTTCGGAGACGTCCTCCAGGGCCTCGCTTGCCGCCGCCAGGGTGCGCCCCAGGTTTGCGCCGGTGTCTCCGTCCGGGACCGGGAACACGTTGATCAGATTCAAAGCCTCACGATGCAGCGCGACCCAGCCGGCAGCGCCGCGGATCATGCGCTTGACGTCGGCGCCGCTCAGGCCGTGCGCGACGGCCACGGGTCCTTCCCGTTCGACCATCTGTAGCCTCCCGTATAGAGTGCCAACGTCGCCAGAGGCGTCTGCCCGGAACCGGGTCAGGTGCTGGTATGATACCTGCCACGCGCCGGCGACAGCCGTCATCGGCGTGCGCGTGACTTGCGCCGGGCGCACCCGTCGCAGAGACCACGTCTCAGGCGCGCCTGCCGTGCGCTGAACCGAAGGATTTGAGGACGGATCGATGGCCGGCAAGTGTGACCTCTGTGACAAGCGGACCACGTTCGGCCGCAACATCCGCCACAAGCACTCGGGACGCTGGAAGCGCAAGGCGCCTCGCACGTCGCGCACCTTCAAGCCGAATGTTCACCGACACAAAGTAACCGTTGACGGTAAAACCCAACGGCTTAACGTATGCACCGCCTGCCTGCGAACCATGATGAAGCGGCTCGCCGCTTAGCAGGGTTCGAAGCGCCGGCCGCGCCCCAGTGACCGTGATCTAGACCGCGATCGGAACAGTCCACCGCCCCCAAGCCAGAGCCGCGGACGAAGCGTCCGCACCTGACGAAACGCCCGAGCCTGACTCCGATTGACCGAGACAGAGCAGACAAACCGAGACCGAGGAATATGCGAATCTACGTTGGAAACCTGCCCTTCCGCACGAACTCCGAAGAACTGCGCGACCTGTTCGCCGAGCACGGCGAAGTCCAGGATTGCGTGATCCCAGTCGACCGCGACAGCGGTCGCTCACGCGGCTTCGGCTTCGTCGACATGGACGACGAAGAGGCGCGCAACGCGATCACCGCGCTCGATGGCTACGACCTTGACGGTCGCCAGCTGCGCGTCAACGAGGCGCGACCGCGCGGGGGTGGCGGTGGCGGCGGCGGTGGGTACCGCGGTGGCGGTGGCGGCGGCTACCGTGAAGAGCGCGGCGGCGGCGGTGGCGGCGGCTATCGCGATGGCGGCTACCGTGACGGCGGCTACCGCGAGAGTCGCGGAGGCGGCGGCGGTGGCGGCGGCTACCGTGAACCGCGCTACGACGACCGTGGCTCGCGCGACAACTACGCCGACCGCGGACGCCGCTGGTAGCTCATCACCGGCACGGCCCGCATACGACCACTGAGATGACATCCGGCGTCCGAGTCCGATCTCTCGGATTCGGACGCCCGGCAGTCCCCTTCATCGACGTCCTCTGGACGGTGTACGACGGCGATCCGAATTGGATCCCAATGCTGCGGCGTGCCCAGATGGAGCGGCTCGATCCCGAGAAGACGCCGTTTCTGCGCTACGGAGAGGCGCAACTGTTCGTCGCCGAACGCGACGGTCGAGACATCGGCCGGATCTCGGCGCAGATCAATCCGTTGCATGACGAGAAGTGGGGCGAGTCGGCCGGGTTCTTCGGTCACTTCGACTGCCTCAACGACCCTGAAGCGGCTGCGGCCCTGTTCGAGGCGGCCGAAGCCTGGCTGAGGGCGCGGGGGGGCGCGTTCTCGCGCGGGCCGTTCAGTTTCACGATCAACGACGAGTCCGGCTGCCTGGTCGAGGGCTTCGATACGCCGCCGATGATCGCGATGCCGCACGGGCGGACATGGTTTCCGGAACTGATCGAGGCCAACGGCTACGAGAAAGCGAAGGACCTGTGGGCCTATCGCTATCCAGTTGCGGCTCCGCTTGGGGATCGACGGGAGCGCGCCTGGCGGCGGATTCACGATCATCCGCGTGTCAGCGTGCGGCCGTTCGACAAGCGCCATCTGCGGCGTGATGTCCGGATCGCGGCCGAGATCTTCAATGAGGCCTGGATCGACAACTGGGGCTCGGTGCCGATTACGCCGGAGGAGGCCGACCGCCTGGCCGCCGACCTGGTCCAGTTCGCTGACCCGAGTCTGACCGCGATCGTCGAGATCGACGGCGACCCGGCGGCGATGGTGATCTCGATCCCGAATCTGAACGAGTGCGCTCGTGATATCGACGGGCGGCTCTTCCCCTTCGGCTGGGCCAAGTTGCTCTGGCGGCTGAAACGAGGGCCGCAGAGCGGCCGGGTGATGCTGCTCGGCGTGCGCCAGAAGTGGCGCGTGCGCGAGTTTGCGCAGCTCGGTCTGATGCTGACCGCCGAAGTCCATGTCCGGGGCGCAGCCAAGGGTTACCAGTGGGCCGAGCTCGGCTGGGTGCTCGAAGACAACCACCTGCTCAACCATGCCCTGCGTCGCACCGACGCGGAGGTGTACAAGGTCTATCGAATCTACGAGAAGGCGCTCTAGCCGCGCCGGGCGTCTGGCAGCGCCCGGCGCAGTCGCGCCAATGCGTCCGCGACCGACTCGCGCTTGTTGTAGACGGCCGAACCTGCGACCAGCCAGTTCGCGCCTGCCTCGACAATTGAGGCGATCGTCGATTCGTTCACTCCGCCATCGACGGCTACGTCGGCGTCCTCGCGGCCGCACGCGTCCAGCATCGTTCGAGCCTGGCGGATCCGCGACAGCGACTGGGGGATGAACTGCTGTCCGCCCCAGCCCGGGTTCACACTCATGATCTGGATGCGATCGCAGATTGGCGCGACGGCTTCTATCTCGCTCAGCGGCGTTCCGGGATTGAGCGTGATCCCGGCTTCGACGCTGCGTTCGCTGATCTGTTGCAGCAACCGGTGCGGGTGCCGAGTCGACTCGATATGAATCGTGAGGCAGTTCACGCCTGCGTTGATGAAGTCTTCGATGTGATCCTCGGGGTGTTCGACCATCAGGTGCGCTTCAATCGGCAGTTCGGTCAACGAGCGCACGGCCGCGGCCATCTGCGCGCCGAACGTGATCGGCGGGACGAAGTTGCCGTCCATCACGTCGAGCGTGATCCAGTCGGCGCCTGCCTGCTCAGCGTCGGAGATCTGTTCATCCAACCGCGTCCAGTCGGCGCTGAGGATTGAGGGCGCGATCTGAACGGGCCTGCTCTTGGACGAGGTCATCTCCGGCCCTGCTGCCGTTGCTGCCCCTGCTGACTTTGCTGTTTGGCCGCGGCGCGTTCGGCCGCGCGGCGCTGGGCCCGGTTGAGACCGGTCTCGAGGGTCGGCTCCGGAGCCTGGGCCGCTTGCGGAGCGGCGGGCTGCCCGGCTGGCTTGAGCTGCAATCGATCCTTCGCCTCATCGAGCGCCGCTCGAACCTGGTTCGGGGCCGTGCCGCCGGGGATGTCGCGCGACTCCAGGGCGAACTGGACCGTCATGCCGACGGCGTCTGCGTCGAACGACGGATGTTGCGACTGCAAGTCTGTCAGCGAGAGGTCAGAGAGGCCGCAACCGCGCTGTTCGCACAGCCTGACGAGGCGTCCGACGACGCCGTGAGCCTCGCGGAAGGGGACGCCCTTGCGGGTGATGTAGTCGGCGTAGTCGGTGGCCAGGATGAATGGGTCGCGGTCGACCATTGCTCGGGCCCGTTGACCGTCGACCGAGGCGGTGAGCAGCGCCCTCGCGAGGACGTGCAACGTGCCGATCAAGGTCTCGGCCGTGTCGAACAGTCCCGACTTGTCTTCCTGCAAATCCCGGTTGTAGGCGAGCGGCAGCCCTTTGAGCGTTGTCAACAGACCGGTGAGATGTCCGAGCACCTTGCCGCTGCGCCCGCGGGCGAGCTCGGCGATGTCGGGATTGCGCTTCTGCGGCATAATCGACGAGCCGGTCGTGAAGGCATCGCCGAACTGGAGCAGGCCGAACTCGGCGGAACTCCAGAGAATCACGTCCTCGCAGAGGCGCGAGATATTGACCATGCAGATCGACGCGTTGGAGAGGAACTCGACGATGTAATCGCGCGACGAGACGGCGTCCATGCTGTTACGAGAGATCGCTTCGAAGCCCAGTTCGTCGGCGACCGCCTGACGGTCGAGCGGATACGCCGCGCCTGCGAGCGCCGCGCTGCCGAGCGGCATGATGTCGGCCCGGGCGAAGGAATCGACGAGACGCTCGGCGTCGCGGTCCAGCATCTCCAGGTAGGCCAACAGGTGGTGTGAGAGCAGCACCGGCTGCGCTCGCTGGAGATGCGTGTAACCGGGCAGGTAGACATCGAGCGAGCGCTCGGCCAGTTCAATCAGCGAAGCCTGCAAGCCGCGCACCGCGCCGACCGCCTGGACGATGGCGTCGCGAACGAACATCCGCGTGTCGAGGGCGACCTGGTCGTTGCGGGAGCGCGCCGTGTGCAACCGACCGGCCGCGTCGGCGCCGATGATCTGGCTGAGCCGCGCTTCGACGTGGGTGTGGATGTCTTCGAGTTCGTGGTTGATCTCGAAGCCGCCGGATTCGATCTCCGACTCGACCTGGTCGAGTCCCTGCAGGATCTTCGCCGCATCATCGGCGTCGATGATTCCCTGGGCCGCCAGCATCCGCGCGTGCGCGCGTGAGCCGGCGATATCGTGGCGGAAGAGGAGCAGATCAGTCTGGATCGAGGAGGTGTAGGCCTGGACGAGGGCGTCGGGCGCTTCCTCGAAGCGTCCGCCCCAGAGCCGCTGCGGGTCTGCGTCGGTGTTGTCGGCGTCAGCCATGCGCCGCCTGCTCGCCGTGCTGGTTGAGCACTATTCGTCCGAGGGCAGTTTCGTCAGCCCGGCCGCGCTGATTGCGCTGTCGATCTGGTCGGCCTGGAGGTCGCGGGCGCGGACGGTCTGAATCGCCGGCGGTTCCATGCCGGAGGCGATCTGTGAGCGGTACAATCCGTCGCCCAATGCGCGAATCACGGCCTGAACCTCGGCGTCGGACAGCGGGCCGCAGAGCGCTTCGAAGGCCTGTTTGGCGTCCAAGGCCAGGTAGAGCGCGCATTCGAGCGTCGCATGGCCCGGACGGCGAATCTCGAAGTCCGCTGCGTCGGGGCCGCCGGCCGTGGGCACGGCCGCTTCGTATTCGATGTCAATCTCGATGTCGGAGGCGTTCGTCGTCATCGCACGCTGTCCTATCTGGCCGCCCTCGCAGGCGAACCGGCGGCTCGATTACGTCGTACCACCCGATGATACGTCCAGAACGCCGCCCGGTTGGCGCAGCAATTGCTTTTCCGCCTGGACGCGGACGGGCAGACCGAAGATGTCGATGAAACCGACCGCCGAGGACTGGTCGAAGACGTCGCCCTCGTCGTAGGTCGCGAGCGAGTACTGGTAGAGACTGTTGGGACTCTCGACGCCGACGGTGACCGCCTGTCCCTTGTACAGCTTGACCCGCGAGGTGCCGCTCACGTGGCGCTGCATCGAAGCGGTGAAGGCCGCTAGGTCTTGATGCGTCCCGGTGAACCAGAGACCGTCGTAGATCAGATCGGCGTAGTCCTGCATCAGCCGGTGCTTGAGCCGAATCTGGGACTTGGACAGGGTCAGGGTCTCCAGGGCCTGGTGAGCGATGCGCAGCGTGGTCGCGGCCGGAGCCTCGTAGACCTCACGCGACTTGATCCCGACCAGTCGGTCTTCGACCATGTCGATCCGTCCGACGCCGTTCGCGCCGGCGATGTCGTGGACCCTGCTGACGAGGGTGACCGGATCAAGCTCCTCGCCGTCCAGCGAGACCGGCCGACCCCGCTCGAAGCCGATCTCGACGTAAGTCGGCTCGTCGGGGGCGTCCTCCGGGTTGACGGTCCATTCCCAGACGTTGTCCGGCGGTTCGGTCCACGGATCCTCGAGCGGGCCGGCCTCAATCGAGCGGCCCCAGAGGTTTTCGTCGGTCGAGTACTGCTTGTCCACGCTCACCGTGATCGGAATGCTGTGCGCCTGGGCGTAGACGATCTCCGACTCGCGTGTCGTCAACTCCCATTCGCGGACCGGTGCGAGGATGCGCAGGTCGGGCGCGAGCGCCTGGACCGAGACATCGAACCGCACCTGGTCGTTGCCTTTGCCGGTGCAGCCGTGGGCGACAGCGGTCGCGTTGTGGCGGCGGGCGACGTCGACCAGCGCCTTGGCGATCAGCGGCCGGGCGAGCGCGGTCGCCAGTGGATAGCGACCCTCGTAGAGGGCGCCGGCCATCAGCGCGGGGAAGCAGAATGCGCGGGCGAAGTCGTCGCGCAGGTCCAGCATCTCGAAGCCGATCGCGCCGGCCGCGTAGGCGCGCGATTCCAGCTCTTCGTCCGCCTCGAGGTAGCCCATGTCGGCGGTCATGCAGATGACTTCCCACCCGCGTTCGGTGAGCCATCGGGTCACCACCGACGTGTCCAGGCCGCCCGAGTAGGCCAGTACGACCCGCTTGTCTTCAGTTCGTCTTGCCACCCCAGTGCTCCCTACTGTGTTCGGCCCTGTTCAGATGTGTTCGGTTCTGTTCGGATCCGTTCGATCCTGAACGGCCCTATTCGGCGATCGACGCGAGGGCGTCGTCGATGATCGCAACCGCCTGATCGATCTCGTCCTCGGAAATGGTCAGCGGCGGAACCAGGCGCAGCACGTTGGGCTTGACCACGTTGCAGATCAACCCGCGATCGCGGATCGCCGTGACCAGCGCCGGCCCGACGTCCTCGCTGAGTTGGAGCGCGACCAGCAGTCCCTTGCCGCGCACGTGATCGATCAGCGGATGCCGATCCTCGAGCGCGCGGAGGCCCGAGACAAGCTGCCCGCCACGGGCTTCGGCTTGCGCCGGGATGTCTTCCTCGATGATCACTCGAAGCGTCTCGAGCGCGACCGAGGTAGTGAACGGCTGACCGCCGAAGGTGGTGCCGTGGTCGCCCGGTTCCAGGATGTCGCCGCGCTCGTTGGCGACGATCGCCCCGATCGGCACGCCGCTCCCGAGCCCCTTGGCCAGGGCCATCACATCCGGCTGCACGTTCTCGTGCTGCCAGGCGAAGAGCTTGCCGGT
The DNA here is from genome assembly GCA_022822855.1 of Dehalococcoidia bacterium. Classification (GTDB taxonomy): domain Bacteria; phylum Chloroflexota; class Dehalococcoidia; order Bin125; family Bin125; genus Bin125. The sequence continues at coordinate 35,230 of JAJDYG010000033.1, read as the reverse complement.
CCGGCCGATCCCAGTCTGGACCTCGTCCAGCATGAGCAGCAGGTTGTGCTCATCGCAGATCTGGCGCAGCGCGACGAGGTATCCGTCATCGGCGATGTTCACGCCGCCCTCGCCCTGCAGCGGCTCGACCAGGATGGCAGCGGTCTGCGGACCGACTGCGGCGCGCACCGCGTCAATGTCGTTGAAGGGGACGTGGCGGAACCCGTCGAGCGGACCGAACGGCTCGCGGTAGGCCGGATTGCCGGACGCATTGACGGAGGCCAGGGTGCGGCCGTGGAAGGCCTGGTCCATGACAATGATCTCGGTCGCGCCGTCGCGCCGGGTCTGGCCCCACTTGCGGCCGATCTTGATCGCGCCCTCGGTCGCCTCGGCGCCGCTGTTGCAGAAAAAAATCCGGGTCATGCCCGACTGTTCGAGGATCACATCGGCCAGGTCGAGCTGGGGAATCGTGTAGAAGTAGTTGGAAACGTGCAGCAGGGTCTCGGCCTGCTGCTTGATCGCTTCGACGATGCGAGGGTGGCAGTGGCCGAGGTTGTCGGCGGCGATCCCGGCGACGAAGTCGAGGTACTCGTTGCCCTCGTCGTCCCAGACCTTGGATCCCTCACCGCGCACCAGGGTGACGGGCAAACGGCCCGCCGACATCATGAAGACAGCGGACTCGCGCTCAGCAGTGGTGGGCATGGTGGTCACTCCGGTCACCGGCACAGGCAGGATCAGTCCGACTCAGATTAGGCGAGCCTTTGGTGCGCGTCTATGCAGCCGATAGCGCACCGATTGAAGGTCGCGCTACACCGGTCAGGTCAAGGGACGCTCAGGCCCATGCAGCGTCGCAGTCCCCGATTCATTCGGGGTCCGGCTCGGTCTCTCCATCGCGTTTGCGTGCGGCACATCGCCTGGAGAGGGAGCGGCCCCTGAACGAGTCAGGGGCTGGACCTGTTCGAGGGAGCGTGCAGGGCGACCGCAAGGGTCGCCCCCAACAAGGCCGCGCTCATGCGCCAAATCGATTGACGCACCGCGCTCACGAGGGGGAGGTCCTGATCGGGGTTACTCCGACGCCGCCAGGCGTTCCAGGATGAGGCCGAGGCGCTCGATCGCTTCGCCGTAACCGGCCCAGTCGCCCTCTCGCTGCTTTTCGAGGGCGTCCTCGAAGGCTTCCTGGGCCTGTGCGGCCAGTTCGGCTGCGTCGTCCGACAGCTCAATCGGCGGAGCGTCCTGCTGTTCCTGATCAGCCTGCTGCGGATCAGGCTCGGCGGCGGCCTCCTCTGTCGTTGCTTCACCAGGCACGTCGCCGAGGAACGAAAGGCCCTGGGCCGCGCGGTTGCCCAGTGCGACATCGACCGCGTTGACGAAGGTGTCCTCAAAGGCAATCCGGTCGCCGTTGACGACGATCACCCCCTTGAGCTGTGGGAACCGGCCGGTTTCGGCCTGCAGGTAGATCGGCTCGACGTAGACGTATGAATCACCGACCGGGATGAAGAGCAGGTTGCCGCGGATCACCTCCGAACCCTGCTGTCCCAACAGCGTGAACTGCCGCGATACCGCGACATCCTGGTCGATCCGGTTCTCAATCTGTTTGGGGCCATCCACGTTCTTGTTCGCCGGGAAACGGAAGGCGAACAGCTTGCCGTAGTTTTCGCCGTCGGAGCGGCCGGCCATCCAGGCGATCGAGTTGAGCCGGTTGCGAGGCGTGAAGGGCAGGATCAGCAGGAACTCCGGCTCCGCCTGGTCGGGCAGGCGCAGCGTGACGTAGTAAGGCTCGACCGCGATTTCTTGTTGGCGCAAGAGCTCCTGTGGGATCGCCCACAGGTCCTCACGGTTGAACAGACCGCGCGCCGACTCGATGTGATAGGTCAGGTATTGGTCGGCCTGGACCTGGAAGTAGTCCTGCGGGTAGCGCCAGTGCTGTTGCAAGTCGACGGGGAACTCGTCCGCCGCTTTGAACAGGTCGGGGAAGATGTCCTCCCAGACCTGGATGATCGGGTCCGAGTCGTCGACGATGTAGAGGTCGACCGACCCGTGGTAGGCGTCGATCACAGCCTTGACCGAGTTGCGAACGTAGTTGTAGCCCACGCCGTGTGGCTGAGAGTATGGATAACGGTCGGTGACCGTGTAGGCATCCTGGATCCAGTAGAGCCTGCCGTCCTCGCCGACCACGATGTAGGGGTCGGCGTCGAGCTGCAGGAACGGCGCCAACTCGTTGACGCGTTCCTGGATCAATCGGCGGAACAGAATCCGGCTGTCGCCGTCGACCGAGCCGGAGATCAGGATGTTGGCGTCGCCAAACGACCAGGCGAAGGCGAGTCGGCGGAAGAAGTTTCCGAGTTCGATGCCGCCGTCGCCGGAGTAGCGAGTGGTGGCCTGGTCGGCCTCGCCCGAGGATTCTTCGCCGCTGAGCGGATAGTCGAACTCTTCGGTCTCGCTGTTGGCGATGATGTACGCGTCGGTCACTTCGCCGTAGTAGATCCGAGGCTCGACGATTTCAATATCGAGCGGACCCGACGATGTCTCCTCGATCACTTCTGGCGGAATGTTCGAGACCCAGAAGACCGGCTCGCCGGAGGGGGAGACTTCGTCGACCGGCGTCATCACGACGCCGAAACCGTGGGTGAACTGCAACCGGCGGTTGACCCAACCCTGCTGGGTCGACTGCAGGTTCGCCTGCGACAACTCACGAGCCGCGAGGAAGACCTGGTGGTCCTCGCCGCCGACCTTGTAGCGGTCGACATCTACGTCGGGATAGACATAGAGCGGACGGATCGTCTGGATCGTGTTCAGCGTGTCGTTGAGCGGCCGGTGATCCCAGAGGCGAACGTTCTGCAACGCCTCGGGATTTTGAGCGAGATCGGACTCGCCGACGACATCGTCTGCAGCAAACTCGCGCTCCTCGATCGTGTCCAGCGCGAACGCCGATCGGGTCGCGGCGATGTTGCGCTCGATGTACGGCGTCTCGCGCTGGAGCTCGTTGGGCTCGACGGTGAACCGCTGGATCGCCGCCGGCAGGATCGCTCCGCCGACGATCGAGACCAGGATCAACAGCGCAATCGATGTCAGCGGGAAGCGCAGACGCTCGTGGAACGGCCAGGAGAGCACGCCGAGGATGACCAGGACGGCGGCGACCATCTTCACGATCTGGACCGGCGAGCGAATGTTGTCGTCGGTAAAGGTCGCGCCGAAGACGAAGCCGCCCGGGTTGAGCGCCAGCTCGAAGCGGGCCAGCCAGTAACTCCAGACGAACAGCGCCATGACCGCCGCGATCGTGACGGCGAGGTGAATCCGAACCCCCAGACTGGAGCGAGCGTTGCCGCGATAGATCATCAACCGCACGCCGTAGGTAGCGGCGGTGGTGAGCATCGTCATGATCGCCAGGCCCGTTGCCCAGCCCTTCATGAACTGCAGCGCCTCAAGCTCGAAGACGTAGAATCCCAGGTCGCGTCCGAACTGCGGGTCCGTGGTCCCGAACGGCTTGGCGTTCAGATACTGCAGGATCAAATCCCACTGTCCGGCGGCCACGGAGCCGAAGATGATCGCCAGCAGGATCATCGCCACGGCGGCGATGATGTGAATCACGCGGTTGAGACGGGGATCGTCAACAGGAGGACCGAGAGCCTCGACCGGCATGCGCCAGGCGACGGCATAGCTGGCCCCGAGAATGACCAAGGCGATCAGCGCTCCGGCGGCAAACAGCCAGACCTGGGTCACGATCCGCAGATCGAACACGCCCTGGTAGCCGATGTTGCCGAACCAGAGCCGATCGACGTAGATGTCGATGCCGATGTTGAGCAGAATCAGCAGAACCAACAGCGCCACGCCGGCGACCACGACCCTCGGCCAGGTCCGTCCGCCCTGCGGCGGCTGACCTTCGGCGGCCGTGTATGGGGGTGGTTCGTCGTCGCCGATGCCGCCTCCGCCGCCGAGCCCTTCGCGGAACACCGGAGGCGGCGGTCCGAGCTGCCCCGAGCGGCCCTCATCGGACGGCGGTACGTCCTGCGGGCCGTCGTTGCCGTTGCGCCAACCGCCCTGCGTGCGCTGAATCCAGGTCGACCATTTGATGCTCAGACCACTCACGAGAGCGCCGTCCCCACCGCCGCGCCGTCGACCGCTCGGCGGACGATATGCGGCTGTCTGCCGTCCACGATACGCACTTCCGACCCCAACCCGAACGCGGCTCGGCCGGCCCGCAGCTTGGGCAGCATGCCGCCGGCGATCACTCCGTCGTCCGTCAAGGCTCGCTGCTGAGCTTCGGACAGGCAATCGATGCCCGTTCCGTTGCCGTCCAACACCTGGGGGACATCAGTCAGAAAGACCAACGACGATGCGCCGAGCGACGCCGCAACGGCGCCCGCCGCCGCATCCGCGTTGATGTTCAGCGTCGTTGACAGGTCGTCGGCCAGGCCGACCGGGGCCAACACGGGCAGTAGTCCGGCATCGAGCACTCGGTTCAATGTCTGCGGATTGCAACGCGGCGTCTCGCCGACCAGGCCGATCCGCGCTGAGATTGGCGAGCAGAGCGTGCCGCCGTCTACGCCGCTGAGTCCGACGGCCGGCGCGCCGAGTTGCTGCAATCGACGGGTCAGTTCCTTGTTGATCAATCCGGCCAGCACCGCCACGACGACTTCCAGTGACTCCGGGGTCGTCGATCGCAGTCCGTCGACCCAGGCGGCCTCGGCTCCCAGCCGCTTCTGCCAGTCGGTGACGGCTGCGCCGCCGCCATGCACGACCACCACGCGCCGCCCTTCGCGATGGAGTGCCGCGCAGTCGGCCAGGGACGTGTCATGCTCACCGAGGGTCGAGCCCCCGATCTTAATCACAAACACTCCACTGTCGGGGCTCGCTGAACTCATGGATGCCAGCCTAGCCGACACCTGCTCCAGTGAGTCTGCAACAGGCGACATCCGCAACCCGATACCGTCGCCGTATGAGCGCTCGGGCGACCAACCACGCGATCCTCTTCCTGCTCAGCCTCGAACTGCTCTCCGGCCTGATCTCCTTTACCATCGGACGACCGAGCGGTGAGTGGATCTTCTGGCTGCACGGCGTCGGCGGTTTCTCCCTGGTCGGCCTCGTGATCTGGAAGTACCGCATCGTCCTGCGCTCATTCCACCGCCGAGGCGTCGCCTCGGAGACCGTCGGCTCGATCATCCTCGTCCTGCTCTTCGTCGGCGTGCTGACCACGGGCACGCTCTGGGCGATCATCGGTCGAGGCGGCATCGACATTCCCCTCTACGGGAACATGCGCCTGCTGGTCATCCACACCACGCTGGGACTGGCCCTGACGCTCCCGCTGATCGTCCACGCCGCGATGCGCTGGCCGAGAAGAGTCAAGCGCACCGACTTCACCAATCGCCGCGCCGCCCTCCGGCTGATCGCCGTCGGCCTCGGAGGCCTGGTCCTCTGGCAGAGCGCGTCGGCGGCAGCGCCCGTCGCCGGGAAGCGCCCGCGGTTCACCGGCTCCCGAGAGGAAGCCAGCGGTCAGGGCAACGCGCACCCGGTGACTCAATGGCTCTTCGACAGCCGGCAGAGAATCGACGCAGACGACTGGCGACTGATAATCGCCGGCGAAGTGGCACGGCCAATCAGGCTCACATACTCGGAGTTGCAGGCGATCGCCAATCATGGAGCCACGGCCACGCTCGACTGCACCGGCGGCTGGTACACGGTCCAGGACTGGAGCGGCGTCAGGCTGTCGGATCTACTGCAACACGTACAGATCGGCGAAGAAGCGGAGAGCGTCGTGATTGAGTCCGCGACCGGATTCAATCGTCGCTTCGCGATTGGAGAAGCGAGCCAGCTTCTCCTGGCCACCCACATCTCCGGCGAGCCGCTCTCGTCAGGACACGGCTATCCGCTCAGGCTCGTCGCCCCAGGCCATCGCGGCTACAACTGGGTCAAGTGGGTCACGTCAATCGAAGTCAGCAACAAGCCCTCATGGTGGCAGTCGCCGCTGCCGCTGCAGTAAGGAGCGATCTTAGCCTCGAGAGTTGCGGAGGATGTTCAAAACTCTCACGCGCTGTTGTGCTTCAAACAGCTCATACACCAAGGAGATATTGCCGTTGTTCAGCATTCGGATGTCGTGGCCGGTTCTCTCCAGATCGCGAAACGGCAGACCTCTGAGCCAGTAGTTGTGCTGCCTGCCCATCGCTGCCTGAACCACATCAAGAAAGTCGAGGCTCGCCCCACGACTCGCCAACTCGTGCAACACAGCAAGCTCGAGTTTGGCCTCTTCCGCCCATTCGACCAGGAACGGCACTACGAGGAGTCGTCTGAGATACCCAACAATTCCAGCAACTCCAACACTCTATCAACATCCAAACCCAGTTCTTCCACCACCTCTTCGTTGGTAAACACCTTGCCCTCCCCGCGCCCGTACTTCTTCGCCCGCCGGATGATCTCAGCCATAGCCTCGGGCGATATCTCATCATCCGCGAAGCCATGATCACTGGGTGGACGTTGCGACAGCTCAATCAGCGTCTTCACCACAGCCCACTCCAACTCCTTGCGCTCTCAAGGTACCAGAGACGGCGCTCACTGTTGCTTGCTACGTCACGTAGTCCGCGTTGAAGCGGACGTACTCCTCTGTCAGATCACAGCCCCAGGCTGTCGCCTCAGCGTCGCCCTGGCCGAGGTCCATGCGCAGGAAGACCTCCTCACCCTGCGTCTTGGCCGAGGCCTCCTCCTCCGGCACTCCGGTCGCCGTGCCGTCGAAGACGCACAGGTCGGAGATCCAGATCTTCACCCGATCGAGGTCGTACGGCACCCCCGCGCGACCGGCCGCCATCAGGATCCGGCCCCAGTTCGGGTCGTACTTGCTCAGCGCCGCCTTGAGCAACGGCGACACCGCGATCGTCCGCGCGACGTCGCGGGCGTCTTCCCACGACTTCGTGCCCGAGACCGTGATCGAGATCCGCTTGGTCGCGCCCTCGCCGTCGCGAGCCATCATCTTGGCCAGCGCCGTCGACACCTCCAGCAGCACTGATCCAAATGTCTCCAGAGCTTCCCCTGTCAGCGTTTCCCCACCAGCGGCGCCGTTCGCCAGGATCACCGACGAATCATTGGTCGAAGTGTCGCCGTCGACCGTGACCATATTGAATGAGCGATCCATCGCGTATCGGAAACAGGAATCCAGATCGCCGGCGGTCACCGGCGCGTCGCTGGTGAAAAAAGCGAGCATCGTCGCCATGTCAGGATGGATCATCCCCGCGCCCTTGGCGCAGCCGCCAATCGTGTAGTTGACGCCGTTCGCCGTGAATGTCGCTACTGCTTCCTTCTGAAACGTGTCCGTCGTCATGATCGAACGGGCGAAGTCCGCGCCGCCGTCTGCCTGCGGCTCGAGCTGCAGAATCGCCGACCGCAACAGATCCATCGGAAGGTAATGACCGATGATCCCGGTCGAGTTGACGAATACATCCCCGGCCTCGCAGCCGATCCGCGAAGCGGCGAGCTGCGTCATCTCCCGAGCGTCGGCGAGACCCTGCTCACCCGTGGCGCAATTGGCGTTGCCGGAGTTGACGACCGCCGCGCGCAGCGAGCCGTTCGCCGTGTGCGCCTTGCTGATGTGTACGGGCGCGGCCGTGCTCTGGTTCTGCGTGTAGACCGCCGCCGCCGTCGCCGGCCGGTCGGAGACCAGCATCGCCAGGTCGGGAAGACCCGATTCCTTGATTCCCGCCGTAAAACCGCAGGCCGAAAATCCCTGAGCCCTCGTCACGGCCCCTTCGGCGCTGGGGTTCGCGCCCAGGGCATCATGCTTGCTGTTCATGGGTAGACGCCGATCTTGCTCAGACCCAGTTCCTCGGGCAGGCCGAACATCAGGTTGAAGCACTGCAACGCCGCCCCGGCCGTGCCCTTGACCAGGTTGTCGATCGCGCTGATCACCATCACCTCATTGGTCATCGGATCAACCATCGGATAGACGATGCAGGCGTTCGACCCAAGCGTCTGCTTGGTCGAGGGGGCGTTCGGCGCAACATGCACGAACGGCTCGTCTTCGTAGTAGGACTCATACACGTCGCGCAACGCTGCTGCGCGTTCGTCGGCATTCTCCGGCAGCACTCCGTCGGCAATCGACGGATAACAGGTCGCCAGGATGCCGCGAGTCATCGGCACCAGGTGAGGCACGAAGGTGACGCTCAACTCACCGTCGCCGTCCGCGCCCTCCTGCAGCGTCGACAGCTCCTGCACCATCTCCGGCTGGTGTCGATGTCCCGAGAGTCCGTATGCGGAGAAGTTGGAATCGACCTCCGAGAAGTGAGAAGTGATCTTCAACCCGCGACCCGCGCCAGACACGCCCGACTTGGCGTCGACCACCGTGCGACCGTCCAGCCAGCCCTTCGATGCCAGCGGCGCCAGGGCCAGGATGGCGGAGGTCGGATAACAGCCCGGCACGCCGACCAGCCGCGATTCGGCGATCGCGTCGCGGTGCAGCTCTGGCAATCCGTAGACCGACTCCGGCAGCAGATGCGGCGAGGGATGCTCGCCGTACCACTGCTCATAGGTTTCCTCGTCATAGAGCCGGAAATCGGCCGATGCATCGATCACCGGCGTCCCGCGCTCGATGAATGGCGTCAGCCGCTCGGCCGCAGCCGCGTGCGGCAGGCCCGAGAAGATCACGTCAACGTCGTCATCGACCTCAGCCACGATCGGCAGGTCGAGCGACCACAGGTGCGGAAACACCTCGGGCAGGCGCTTGCCCACCTCGGAGCGGCCAGTCACGCAGACGATCTCGACACGCGGGTGTTGCGCGAGCAGACGCGCCAACTCCGCTCCGACGTAACCCGTCACGTTGATGATCGCTGCCCGGATCGGCGATCCGGAGGCCGAGGTGCTCACAACCGTTTCCATTCAACTGCGGCTCACCTGCCGACATCTACGTCGGATCACGTAGGTCGGAAAGAGTGAAGATACACGGACTGCCGTGTACACCACCTGTCGTACTGTATTGACTATGTCTCAGGAAACGAATGGTGCGTTAAGTCCCTACCAGGTCATCGATCTGACCGCCGAAATCGGCGGTCTCTCGACCATGGTTCTGGCCGGACTCGGAGCCGACGTGGTCCGGGTCGAGCGGCCCGGCGGTCATCCGACGCGCAAGCGCGGACCCATGGTGCGAGAAGACAACGACTCCTCGTTGTACTGGGCCCAGATGAACGCTGGCAAGCGGTCGATCACCCTCGATCTCGACGATGACATCGACCGTGAGCGTCTCGGCGCGCTGTGCGAGTCCGCCGACTTCCTCTTTGAATCGGATGCTCCCGGGGCCATGGCTTCACGCGGCCTCGGCTATGGCGACCTCCGCGAGCGAGCGCCGCAACTGATCTACGTCTCAATCACGCCGTTCGGTCAGACCGGACCCAAATCGATGTGGGCCGCCTCCGACCTGATCGGCCATGTCTCCGGCGGCCTCAGTTCACTCGTCGGCGACCCGGACCGCGCGCCCTTGCGTCCCTCTGTCGAGCAGGCCTACAACATCACAGCTTTGAACGCCGGCTCAGCCGCGATGATCGCCCTCCACGCGCGACACCTGACCGGTCGCGGCCAGCACGTCGATGTCTCGATGCAGGCCGCAATGGCCAACACGCTCGGCAACGCTCGGCTGTACTACGAGATGGACGGCATCATCACCGAACGCGCCGGCGGCGCGCGAGCCTTCGCCAACCGCGCTACGCGGATCATCTATCCCTGCTCCGACGGCTACGTCGCCTTCGTCCGCGTCCCGGCCTCGATGATCCGCCTGCACAAGTGGATGACGGCCGAAGGCGCAGACCCGCAGTTCGACGCGGAGCGCTGGGCCGGCATCGCCATCGCTGGCGACAATCTGCCCTCGGACGACGAAATCGCAAAGCTGGAGTCTGAGATCGAGGGGTTCTTCGCCGCCCACGGAGCGCAGGCGCTGTACGAGTCGGGGCAGCACTTCAACGTGATGATCTGCCCGGTCAACACGATGCAGGACATCGTCGACAGCCCGCAGCTCAACGCCCGAAGTTTCTTCGAGGAAGTGGATGACCCGGCGTTGGGACTACTCAAGGTGCCGGGCGCCCCGCTCAAGATGTCGGCCACGCCCTGGCGGACCCGTCCCGCGCCGATGCCAGGACAGCACAACGACGAATACCTATCCCGCTCCCCCTCGCAGAGGGAGCTGCCGAAGGCTGAGAGGGTCCTTCCCGACACAGGCCTCGCACCCACGTAACACACACGGAGATGACCCATGAGTGATGACCATCTGCTGATTGAACGGCGCGACAACGGCGTCGTCCTAGCCACGCTGAATCGGCCCGAGGTGCTCAATGCGCTCTCGCCCCGGATCCGCAGCGGCCTGCGCGAGATGACCGCCGACCTGCGCGGCGATCCCGATGCGCGAGCCCTCGTGATCACAGGCGCGGGGCGCGGGTTCTGCTCCGGCGCGGACCTCTCCAACCGCGACGAGCGCGTCGCCGCAGAGAGTCAGCCCGGCCTCACCACAACCGAGCTCCGCTACGGCTTCGCCGCCGAGCTGCAGCAACTCGAGATCCCGGTCATCGCCGCCGTCAACGGCGCAGCCGCGGGCGCGGGCTTCGCCATCGCCTTGGCCGCCGATATCCGCCTGATGTCCGAGAACGCGCGATTCCATCCCGGATTCATGAAGATCGGTCTCGGCCCCGACTGGGCCGCATCGTGGACACTGACCCGGCTCGTCGGCCACTCCCGAGCACTGGAGACGTTCTGGACCTCCGACCCGATCGACGCCGACCGCGCCCTGGAGCTCGGCATCGCCAACCGCGTCGTCGCCCACGACGACCTGATGCCCGAGGCGCTGGCGCTCGCCGATCGGCTGGCCCGCAACGCGCCCTGGGCGATGGCGCTGACCAAGCGGGCGATCTACGCCGCGCTCAACAACGACGCCACAGAGCAAGCCCAACTCGAGGAACTGAACCAGGCCTGGCTGCGCAACTCGCTCGACGCCGGCGAAGGCGCTCGCGCTTTCAGAGAGCGGCGCGACCCAAGCTTCCAGCGGCGCTAGGTCCTTTACCTCAAATGAGCAGCAGCGAATCCCCCGGCGCACACGTCTTCGACGGCATTCGGATCGCCGACTTCGCCTGGGTTGGCGTCGGTCCCAACGCCACGATGCAGATGGCCTTTCACGGCGCGGAGGTCATCCGCGTCGAGTCTTCGCACCGGCCCGATACCTTCCGCTCCGGCGGCCCGCGACCGGCCGGCGACGGCTCGCTCGATGCCTCCGCCTATTTCGCCAAGTTCAACCGCGGCAAGCGCTCGGTCGCGATCAACCTCGCCCATCCTCGAGGCGCTGAGGTGGCGAAGCGGCTGATCGCCACGGCCGACATCGTCACCGAATCGTTCGCGCCGGGCTTCATGGAGCGCATCGGACTCAGCTACGAGGAAGTCCGCAGGATCAAGCCGGACGTGATCATGTGCTCGATGTCGATGGAGGGTCAGACCGGCCCGCATGCCGGATTCCGCGGCTTCGGACTCACGCTGCAAGCCACCGCCGGCGTGACCGGCGTGACCGGTTGGCCCGACCGACCGCCTGTCGGCACCGGCGTCGCCTACACCGATTGGGTCGCGACCCACATCGGCATCATCGGCATCCTGTCCGCGCTCGATCACCGCCGCCGCACGGGAGAAGGTCAGTACATTGACCTCTCCCAGTTCGAAGCATCAACCCTCGTCCTCGACGCTGGCGTGATCGACGCCGCCAACACCGGACGAGTCGCCGGACCGCTGGGCAACCGAGACCTCCGTTACGCTCCGCACGGCGTCTATCCCTGCGCCGACGACCACACCGGCGGCGACCGCTGGATTGCCATCGCCGTCACCAACGACGACCAGTGGCGCTGCCTGGCCCAGATCATGGATCGGCAGGATTGGCTCGAATCGGACGCACTCTGTGACGCAGCCGGACGCCTGGCCGCGCAGGACGCGCTCGACGAGGGCATCACCGCCTGGACCTCGCAGCAGACGGTTGATGAGGTCGAGCGAACGCTGCAAGCGGTCGGCGTGCCCGCCCACCGAGCATCGAACGTCCGCGACGCGCACGAAGATCCCCAGCTCGCACATCGGAATCACTGGTGGACCAGCGACCATCCCGTGATCGGTGAGCTGTCCTACGAGAGCCCGCCCTGGCGTCTCAGCGACACGCCGCCCCCGATGCCGCGCCGCTCGCCCTTGCTGGGCGAGGACTCCGAATACGTCAACCGAGAACTCTGCGGCTACAGCCAGGAGGAGTTCCAGCAGCTCATGGTCGAGGGCGTGGTCGAGTAGCTCAGGGAACCGAGCGACCCGCCAACACACCGGTCGGCCGACCGCCGTCAACCGCGACCTGCCCGTTCACGATCACGTAGGGGATCCCGGCCGGTGGAGTGCGGGGATCGTTGAAGTCCGCGGTATCGATCACCGTGTCTGCATTGAACACCGTGAGGTCGGCGAACTTCCCCTCGGCCACCACGCCTCGATCGGCGAGACCGAATCGGCTCGCCGGCAGCGATGTCATCCCGCGCACCAGATGCTCCAACGACACGCCGGTCCGCCGGCGCAGCCGACCGACGATCCTGGGGAACGTGCCGTAGGCGCGGGGATGCGGGATGCCCTCGTCGAAGGGAATCCCGTCCGAGCCGACCATGTAGTCGTCGCGCGAGAGCAAGGCGATCACATCCGCCTCGACCTGGCGCGCCACTGCCGGGCTGGACGGCATCGCATCGCGGAAGCCGCACTGCAGACCGGACTCCCGCATCACCATCAACGTCACCTCGGAGACCGACATGTCCATGCGCTCGCCAGCGTCGGCGAAGGACAGTCCCTCGAGGTGCTTCAGATGCTCCGCACCGATCCAGGTAAACGTCGCTGCGTCGCTGCGGCCCGGGAACAGGTTCTCCAATGAGTCGATCAACCGATCACGCCAGGCGGGATCGCCGAGACGCTCCAGCAGCCGGTCGATCCCGCCGATATGACACTCGCCGCGCAGGAAGTAGCCGGGCACCGTCGCGGCGGCGGCGTAGGGGTAGCACTCGAGCGTCACGTCGACGCCCTCGGCCTTGGCCCGGTCAACCTCAGACATGATCGAGTCGATGTCGCCGGCGTTGCTGGGGAACGTCCGGTAGTGCGAGATATGCACCTTGACCCCGCTGCGCCGGCCAATGTTCATCGCCTCGACGATGCCCGAACCCTCGGGTGCGCGATCGTCGTTGTGGTTGCGGATATGGGTGACGTAAACGCCGTCGTAGGAGGCGACGACCCTGTTCAGGGCCACGAGCTCGTCGGTGTTGGAGTAGGAGTTGGGATAGTAGGAGAGTCCGGTGGAGAATCCGGTCGCGCCCTGCTCCATCGCCTCCGCGACCATCCGTCCCGCCCTGGCCAGACCCTCGCCTTCGAGCGGCACATCCTCGAAGCCGACGCTCTCCAACCGCACCGGGCCGTGCGGCGCCTGCACGGCGACGTTGCATCCCTTGCCGTCGTAGTGCGATCGGAACGCCGCCATCGTCGACATGTCCAGTCCAACCGGCGGCGGACCGTACAGCCCGGCGATGTAGCGCCCGTACGAGTCCAGGTTCTCCTCCGAGAGCAGCGCGTAGGAGAGGCCGTCCTGCGTGATGAACTCAGTCGTCACCCCTTGCACCAGTCCATGGGCGTGAACCGGGTCGCGCAGCAACACTCCGTCCGAGTGCGCATGCGTATCGATGAATCCAGGCGCGACCGTGAGCCCCGAAGCATCGATCTCCCGCTCCGCAGACATCCCCGACAGGTCGCCGACCGCGCTGATTCGATCACCATCAACCGCCACATCGGCCGCGAACCCCGGCGTTCCGGTTCCGTCGATCACCGTGCCGCCGCGCAAGATCAGATCAGCCATCGCTTCAGCTTCCTCCTCTGCCTTCTCCGGGAGCCTCGCCGGTCGCGTCCCAGGCCTCGATTTTCGCGTCAATATACGCCCAGCGTTCGTCGATCTCCTCGTACAGACGGCCGACGTTTTCCTTCCACTCCGAGTAGCCCGGACCGTACGGATCGGCCTCGACATGTTGGTCGAGCAACTTGGTCAGCCGATTCACCCGCTCGTGCATCAGCTCTCGAGAGATCGTCTCGCGCATCAGCCTGCGCGACGCCTCGATATAGCGTTCCCAGCCCAGGGTGGCCATCGAGTGGATCAACGGATCGCAATGCGGGGCCAGCGCCGGAATGTCAAGGAACACCGCTCGGCGGCGGCATGACCGGTCGACCTCATCCCAGTCGGGCATCTGGAAGTAGCGACGGATTGGACTGGGCGAGCGCCAGGTGTTCTCCAGATCCCAGGGGATCAGCGTGTAGCGGCCGGAGATCGCGTCCTGGTACCAGAAATAGTTGTGATTGCCGCAGTCGGGCACGCAGTACCACGCGACGATCCCGTCCCAGTTGTCCGACAGACGGTCGGCTGCCAGGTAGTTGAACAAGTCGTCCGAGTCCTGCAGGTGGTCGATCAGCACTTCGTAGCGCTGATCACTCGTCTCGGCGGCAGCGAAGGTCTCGGAGAACGCTTGCATCGCCGAAGCGTCGAGCGGGCCGCGAGCAATCGCGTCCTCGAGGTTCTCCTGGAAGACCCAGAGCGATTCGATGTTGCCGGGCCAGATCTCCTTGTAGAGCACGCCGCGACCGCCCTCGCGGAAGCGGTCGGCGATGAAGCGGTCGTCGATGTCCTCGACCAGCGCGAACAGTCCCAAAGGCTCGCCGTTCAGTTCGAGCAGGGCGTGAACAGCCCGCGGGGCAACCACGCCGGCGTCGCGGAAGACTTCGTAGCTCAACACTTCGCGCATCTGCGTCTCGTCGCTGTTCATCGAGTGGAAGTTGAGCCGCTTCAGGCCGTGGAAGCGCAACGCCGGATCGTAGTGATTGAACTTGAGCTTCCAGGACAACTTGTCGCAGGTCTGCTGTCCGTTCTGGAAGCAGAAGCGGAGCATGCCGAAGAAGCCCTTGTAGCGGATGCCGACCGGCTCGTAGCGATGCCCGTAGATTTCGACCGCCGCTTGCACGTAGACCTCCGCCGTCGGGTTGGCCTTGAGCTTGGCCAACTCCTCGTCGCTGATCACGATGTTGTAGGTCCGCACGCTGGCCTGATCGAAGACGACATCGAACGGATCGCTGCGCTGCTGATCGACGCCGATCGTGGACTGGGCCGCCTCGGACGGGACTCGCGGAGCGGGCGAGTCGGCTGCGGTCGCGAAGACGACCGCGGCGACGATCAAGGCCGTGGCCAGGACCAGTCCAGCGCCAATTCGCAGGTTCATCAGTGGCATCAGTGGCGTCACCCTCCGGGATCAAGTTAACAAGCGGTTAGGCTTGCGGCATGGCTCTGACGCTGCGCCGCAACCAGTTGACAGACCGACCCGAAGACGCCGGTTCGCGCGAGGAGCGCAAGTATCCGCTGCCCGCTGCGCGCGCCGGACTGCTGACCGCCTGGCTCGACGCTCGCCTGCCGCGGGATACTCAGTACTCCGAAGGCGTGGTCACGAGTTGCTACTACGACACGCCGCAGCTCGACTCCTATCAAGAGTCCGCCGACGGCGAGTTTGCCAAGCAGAAGCTGCGCTTGCGCTGGTACGGCGACCCGGTCGACCCGTATGCGGGGGTCTGGCTGGAGCTCAAGTCGCGGGATGGGGCGCGCTCGGTCAAGCAGCGCTTTCGCTATCCATCGATCGGCGTCCCGAACCAGCTCGGTCTGATCATTCCCGGACGCGAGGAGCTTACGCAGCGGCTGCGCGATCTGGCCGGTGTGGCGGCACAGCCGGTCGGGCCGACGCTCCAACCCACGGCTCTGATCCGCTACCAGCGAATCCGCTGGCAGTCGGCGGACCGCGCTGTGCGCGCTTCGCTGGACACCAACGTGCAGACGTCCAACCCGCGAGGCGCGCCGATCTGGCTGCCGGTCCCCGATGGCGCTGTGCTGGAGCTGAAGTCGCGAGGCGAGCTGCCGCCGCAACTGGCCCATCTCGCACATCTGGGTTTGCGCCGGACCGCCCACTCGAAGTACGCGCTTGCCGTTGAGACGCTCTACGGCGGCGAGTCCGCCCGCGCCGGCTAGCCCGCACCTTACATCTGGAGGAGCCGATGCCCTTCGTCCTGATCGAGTGGCCCGACATCCTCGGCCCGACCTCTGAGATCGCGCTTGAGGAGTACCTGCTGGCGATGGCCGTGTCGCTGGCGGCGTCGATTGCGACATACGTCCTCTATCTCCTCTTCTATCGCGACTGGCAGCGCGGCGCGGGCATCCACCGGGTCTTCCTGCTGGCCGGACCGGCGATCACGCTGCTGTTCATCGCGATCCAGTGGTCGCTGCCGCTCTCGCTGGGATTGTTGGGCGCGTTGTCGTTCGTGCGTTTCCGCACTCCGATCAAGGATCCGGCCGAGATTGGCTATCTGCTGGTCGTGATTGCGTCGTCGATCGGCGCGGCGACGTACAACTATGAGCTGATCGGGATTCTCTTCGCCGCCGTTGCGCTGGTGCTGATTGGCCAGCGCGTCTTCGGATCGACCGGGCTGCGAGGCCTGACGGCCGGCAGCCGCGACCTGATCATTACGATGCCGTCCGCCGACTACACCGAGCACGAGGCGGCCCTGCTGGGCTTCCTTCAGTCCAACCTGCGCGGTTTCAAGATCGCCTCGACGACGCAGAACGCCGGAACCGCCAGCCTGCACGCCAACTTCCGCCGCTCTCGCTACGACGATCGCTGGGGCGAGTTCCGCACGGCGCTCGAGGCAGCGGTGGCCCCGGCCTCGGTCGACCTCTACGTCGGCTAACCTCGGCTACCCTCTCTTGCACGGGAGCGGAAGGGGACCGGTGTCCTCCACAGTCTTCAAAACTGATGCGGGGCGGTCCGCGCCGTCTCGGGTGGGTTCGACTCCCATGCGCTCCCGCCACTTCCGAAGTCCCATCCCCCGACTCCCATTTCCCATCCCCCGACTTGTTCAGGGGTCAGCCCCCCGCCTCCCTCGTCGAGCCGGCCGCAGCCCCCGGCGGGTCCCCAACCGAGTCGGGGACTGGAATCAGACCGCCGACCGCAACGCCACGATCACCCTGAGAACCCCGTCGCCTACGCAACAAACAACCAGAGCAGAGCCGCTTGACTTCCTAGGCCTGTCACCGCACTATTGTGCGAACTATTGTCTAACTGCGAAACGAGCGCTGCTATCCCAGTCGTTGCCGCCTCCACGCTGTCCCAACCTCGACGCCGGCCTCGCCCGGAGACCCCCTCCGACCGCTCTGACCAGTCACGCCCCTGCACCACTCTGTTTTTTCTGAGCACTCCTGCGCCTCGGCATCTGTCCAGGCCCGTCTCAACAAGACTGAACGTGGCTGGACCAGACCGAACAAACCTGAACAACCTGAACACGCGAAACCCCGTAAAACACTGGAGATCGCGCCATCATTCGACGGTGAACAGAATTCTCCTGAACACGCGACTCCGACCCCCAAACTGTCCGGCCGATCCTCATCTCTGGTCGTCCAGTTCCAACCAGAATCGAACAGGACCGAACAAACCAACCTGGACCAGGCTGAACAGGGCTGGACCATACTGAACGAACCTGAACAACCTGAACACGCGCAACCCCGCAAAACACTGGAGATCGTGCCTCAAACGACCGTGAAGGAAAAATCCCGCCGAACACCTGAACACGGGATCAGGCCGCAATCGTTCGCCAGGAGTCGAGAAACCCTACAGCGCGTCGATCACTGCCTGGGCAAACTCCTCGGTGCTCGCCGAGCCGCCCTGGTCCGGCGTCAAGCTCTCGCCCGCTTCGTAGACCGCGTCGATGGCGTTCTCGAGGGCGGCGGCCTGCTCATGCTGGTCGAGGTGGTGGAGCATCATCACGGCGGAGAGCATGGTGGCGGTGGGGTTGATCCGGTGCATGCCGGCGATGTCGGGGGCGGTTCCGTGGACGGACTCGAAGTAGGCCCAGTCGTCGCCGAAGCAGCCGGAGGGGGCGAGGCCCAGGCCGCCGATGGTGCCGGCGCCTTCGTCGGAGAAGATGTCTCCGTAGAGGTTGGGCAGGAGCACGACGTCGAGGTCGTGGGGCGAGGCGACGATGCGCCGAGCGAAGTCGTCGGCGATGAAGCTCTCGAATTCGATGTCGGAGTAACCCGAGGCGACCTCGGCGGCGATTTCGACGAACCAGCCGTCGGTGCGCGAGAGGACGTTGGTCTTGGCCGAGCAGGTCAGCTTGCCCGGGTGGCCCTCGGCCTTGCGCTGCTGCGCCAGCCGGCAGGCGAAGTGCGCGACGCGCTCGACGTTGGCTCGCGTGAAGTACTTGATCGCGTAGCGGCCCTCTGCCTCGGCGAAGTGGCTGAAGCCGCCCGGCACCTGCGTCCGAGAGACGCCGCCGAAGCGCGGGCGGTCGGCGAGGCCGGAGGCGGCGACTTCCGAGAGGTCGCCCTCGATCCCGGCGTAGAGGTCTTCGAGGTTCTCTCGAACGATGACGTAGTCGATGCCCTCGGGCTGGGCCATCGGCGAGCGGAAGCCGGGACGCCACTTGATCGGGCGGACGTTGGCAAAGGTCTGCTTGCCCCAGCGGAAGTAGCCGACGCCGGGCGTCTGGCCGTTGGTCGAGCCGAAGAGCACAGTGTCGCAGCGCTCGGCCGTGTCGATGACGAGCTGCTCACCCTCCTCGCGGGACATCTCGCGAGCCAACTCCGCTCCGTCGGGCAGGACTTCAAACGAGATCGGCAGCTCCATCGCCTGCAGCGCGGCCATCGAGGCGTGGACGGCTTCCGGCGCGGCGTCGTCTCCGGGCAGGACTCCAACGGTTCGCTCGTCGGCCATGGTCAGTCATCCTCCCGAGTCAGGAAATCGCCGTCCAGGCTGCGGAACCAGGCCTCGTCGATTGCGGTCACGCGACCGATCTCATCGAACAGCAGGCCCAGCCGGTTGGTGTGCATCAGGTCGAGCAGATCTTCGCCGTCGACGAGCTCGATCGGCTGCTCGCCGCCGTCGGCTTCGTCGATAGCGGAGGAAGAGAACTCGCCGTTGGAGATGAACAAGCCCTCATCCGCGTGCCCCTCCATGAGGGCGCGCAGGTCGCGGACCTGGTTCGCGCCCAGCGAACCGAAGGAGCGCCGGCAGATGGCGTACACGCTGGCCCGCTCGGCGTCGTCCCGCACTCCGGTGCATTCGACCGCGCCGTCGAAGGCGATCCGAACCACCTTGACATCGGCGATCGCGAGGGCTGCGAGGATGCGGATCGTGAACTGCTCAAACGCGTCGCGGCCGAGGTTGCGGATCGAGGACTCCAGCCGTGATCGCCACTGGTAGTCGTCCATCGGCGGGTCGTCGGCGCGCTGAACGTCGCCCCAACCGTCGCGTTCCCGGGGCGTTTCGCCGCCTTCCGCCTGTTGGGCCTCCTGCTCGCGCCGCTGCCGGCCCCGCCGCAGAGTCCGCCAGCCGAGATAGATCATCGCCAGGACCAGAGGCGCAATCGAGACCCAGGTCGGAGCGGCCTCGCCTTCTTGCACCCCCGCGATGCGAGCGAAGATCGCCCCACCAGCAATCAGGATGATCAGAGCGACGAGGACATCAAGGAGGACAGCGCGCATGTTGTTCATCGGGAGTCCTCAAACTGGTCGAAATAGGCGTCGTCGATGGTGATGTCCTCAACGACTCGTTGCATCGTCCGGACGCCGAGCGAGTGCTCCTTCAGTAGCTGGCACAGTGCCTCACCGTCAACAAGGTCAACTGGATTCGCGCCTGGTCTCGCAGCCTCATCCCTGGCATCGCGGGTGAAGGAACCCGTCGTAATGATGATTCCACGGTCCGAGCGGCCGATGAACGACCCTCGGAAGTCCCTGACCGTCGATGATCCCACCGACCCCTTGTATCGCTTGCATTGGAACGCCGTGTGGAACGAAATCAGGCCCGAGGGCCGGTACGTTCCAATGCCGTCGATTCCTCCATCGCCGCCCCGACCGGTCACTTCAACGTCGTCGAACCCTGCAGCACGCAACAGAGCTCCAGCGAGATGTTCAAACGCCTTGGGTGAAGCACTCATTAGCCGATCCAGCAGTTCATCTTCCCAAGGCTGCACATCGTCATCATCGACGCCTCCGCTGTCGCTGATGGCCGCGCCAAGGACCTTCCTCTCCTGCTGCCGCTTGCGATACCGACGTCCACGCTCACGATGCCGTTGCGCGACTTCCTCGTCAGAGATGGTCCGGCCGAGTTCAGTGAGTTGGTACAACGCCTTGCCCGGTTGCTCGCACACGCCGATCCACTTCAGGTCGTTGCAGGCGTACTCGGATTGCCACGAGACGAATGACCGACCTCTGCTGCCTGGTTCAGTCACCGCGACCTGCTCCGGCGTCAACTCGAGCCGCTCAACGACCGCTTCACCGATCTCCAGGCGGTGCACAGGCATCGGCATAGAGCGAAGCAGCTCGAGCACCAACGGCAGCATCTCCGACCGCGTGGGCAGACCGGCCTGTTCGCGTCGAGACGCCATGGCTCACTCCCTCCACCGCAGACTACCCGCCCAACCGATCCTGAAGATCGGGGGCCGGTCGGAAGACGAACTTCTTGCCGGAGCGCTCGCGGTGGAGATAGCCGCGTTCGGTGAGGTCCTGCAGATCCGCGCGCGCGGCCCAATACGAGACGCGGTGCTCGTTCTGCTGTTGGGCGATGGTGAAGACGCGGTTGGGCTGTTCGAGGCCAGCGTTGAGGATGGCGAGCTGTCGCTCGCTGAAGCCGCTCTCGCCGAGCCGCTCGACCAGATCGCGCATTGCCGCCGCCTGGTTCTGCAGATCATCATCGAGCAGCGCGACGGCCTGCTGCACGACGTCGAGCTGATGCAGCAGGAAGTGAGTGACGTCGTTGTCGTCGGCGGTCACATACTGGTAAGCGCGCGAATACTGGGCCGGCGCGCGCAGGAGGAAGTGGGAGATCGGCAGATAAGGCCCCAGCCACCAACCGGATCGGAGCAGCGACCAGTAGTAGAGCGCGCGCGCCGTGCGACCGTTGCCGTCCACGAACGGGTGGTCGTAGCCGATCATGAAGTGCAGCAGGATCGCGCGAATGATCGGCGGAATGAACTCGGTCGCAGGCCTGTCGGCGGCGAATTCGCACAACCGCACCATGCGCTCGGGCAGCTCGTCGGCGGGCGGCGGCCGATGAACGATTTCGTTGCTGCCGGATACCACATAGACGCGAGCCTCGCCGGGTTGCTGCAACCGCCCCGCATCGCGCTCATCGTGCATCGTCCCGGCGGTCACGATCTGATGCAGGCGCAGGATGTGATCGAGATCGACCGGCTCGTCATTCGCCGCCCACTGCTCGACCGTCTGCATGGCGGCGTAGTTGTTGGCGATCATGCGCTCGCTCTTGTCGCGCGGCGGGCGGCCGTCGCGCAGCATCTCGCGGGCCAACTGGCGGCTGGTGTTGGCCCCTTCCAGCCGACTCGACTGAATCGACTCCTCCATCAATCCCTGTTGCAGCCAGCGCTTCCGAGCGGCGTTGGTCATCAAGGTCTCATTGCCCAGCACGTGGTCGCGTTGCGCCCGCTCCAGGCGATCAAGGGCCTCGAGCAGCGGAGGCGTGTTGGAGTACCAGAACGGCTGACCACCGCGTCCGAGCAAGGGCAGCGTGCGAGCCGAGGCGCGGCGGGCCATGGCCGTGCCAAACCAGTATTGACGGACAGTCAGTCCAGCCGGCGGCTCTCGGTGACGGATCTGGTCCCAGGCGAGGTAGCGGCCCTGGTCGTCAAGCGAATCGGCATCGGTGATCAGGGCGATTTGCCGCTCAGCGTCGAGCGCGGCAAATTCGGATGTCAGCGCGGCTTGCGTCGGCGCGGTCTGAGGAAGCGGCATGCGACGGCCTTCCGCCAACTATCGGCTTGCTCACGGTTTCTGTGAAACCAATAGTAACGGAGGTCCATGCACGGATGGCGACTGAATGTCGGAAACTATCGGCCTGCTATCGGTTTCTATTGGTCCGATAGCAAACAGGATTGCTCCGAATCGCCCTGCGGCCGAAGGGCAAGTGTCAGTTTGAAGTCAATTTCGTTGACTTTGACACCTCTACACCGGCAGGGCGTTGACGTCGATGTTGTAGAGCTTCTGGACGTTTCCCCAGACCATCTTGTCGACGTCCTCCTGGGGGACGCCTTCCATGATCTCGTCGAGGATTCGGTGGGAGTTCGGCCAGATGGCGTCATGGTGGGGGTAGTCGTTGCCCCAGAGCAGGTTGTCGACACCGATGCCGTCACGAGTCTGGACTCCGATGGCGTCGTCCTCGAAGGTGACGTTGAAGTTGCGGTGGAAGTACTCGGAGGGCAGCATCTGCAGTTCGGGGGTGCGGTCGACGGCGCGGGCTCGGTAGTAGGCGTGGTCCCAGCGCTCGAGCGTGTGGGCGATCCAGCCTGTCTCCCACTCGGCCATGACGAACTTGAGGCTGGGGTGGCGCTCGCAGACGCCCGAGGTGACGAGGTTGGAGATCGTGTTCCAGGCGGCCGCGTGGGCGAGGGTGTAGCTGACGACTTCGTCCCACTCCTTGGGCAGGCCCATGCCCGGCTCTGCGCCGCAGAAAATGTGCATCGTCAGCGGCAGGCCGACCTCTTCGGCGGCGGTCCAGAAGGGTTCGTAGTAGGAGTCGGAGTAGGGCAGGTCCTTGGGCGCGGTGCAGGGAATTGCGAGTCCCTTGATGCCCATGCGCGCACAGCGCTCGAGCTCGGCAATGCCGGTCTCGACATCGCGCAGGGTGAGGCAGCCGACGCCGATCAGCCGCTCGGGGGCGTGCGAGCAGTAGTCGCGGATCCAGTCGTTATGACGTTGGAAGACGGCGTTGACGACCTCGGTGTCGTCGACCATGTAGGTGAGCATGTTGATCGAGGGGTACATGACCTCGCCAACGACGCCGTCCTGGTCCTGCTCGGTCAGGCGCGCGACCGGATCCTTGACGCCGGGATTGATCAGATCCCAACCGCGCTGCATCTTTTCCTTGGTCTCGGGCAGGTTGAGGTTCGCCCCGGCGATCCCGAGGCGCCCAACGAGCATGGCAAAATCGATCGAGGGCCACGCGAGGTAGACGCCCTCGCGGCCCTTCCAGCCGTCGACCACGCGCGGGGCGCGGTCGCCGTACTTCTCGACCAACCCGTCGAACACTTCCGGGCCCTCGACGACGTGGGAATCGCAGGAATAGACAATCTCGCTGACCATGACAGAACTTCCTCTCGGCTTCGGGATCAGGATAGAGCGCGCCTCAGGCTGGTGTCCGACTGGCGGTGCCGGAGATGAGAGGCGAAGTGGATGAGCCGGCGCACGATCGGGATCGGTGCGGCCGCGATCATTCTGATCGCAGTCCTGGCTGGCATCTTCGGCAACCCGGACTCCGAGGCTCCGCAGCAGCAACAGTCCATCGGCCAACCGGCGGACACACAGCAGTCGCAGCCGTCGCCCGGAGAGGATGAGCAGCCGCAGCGAGACCAAACGGACCAGGCAGACGAGCAGCCCGAGGTCCAACCTGCGATCGTCGAGGATCCACACGCAGAACTACTCGCTCAGCTAACGGTCGCACCGGAGTCCGACGCAGGGGTCGACTACGACCGCGACGACTATCCGCACTGGCAGATCAGCGAGGGTTCTCGCTGCAACGTGCGAGAGCTGGTGCTGCTCGCCGAGGCGACATCGATCTCGGAGGTCGATCAAGACTGCCGACCACTGGATGGCGTCTGGCTCTCGTGGTACGACGGCGAGGAGTTTAGGAACCCTTCCGCTGTTGACATCGATCACATGGTGCCGCTGGCGGAGGCGCACAACTCGGGAGCGGCGACCTGGCCGGCCGAACGAAAGTCGGCGTATGCGAACGACCTCGATCTGTCCGCAGCGCTAACTGCTGTGTCGGCGTCGAGCAACCGGACCAAGAGCGCCAATGACCCGGCCGAGTGGAAGCCGCCGCTGAGAAGCGCGTGGTGTCAATATGCCCACGACTGGATCGCGGTCAAGGTGAAGTGGTCGCTGACCGCGGATCGGGACGAGGTTGAGGCCTTGCGCGTGATGCTCGGGACGTGTCCGGCGAACTATGTGCGGCCAACCGAGTATCCGGATCGGACGCCGACCGTCGTTCACGTGCAGGAGCAAGTAGAGCCGGCCGATGATCGCTCCGAGGCTCAAGAGTTGCCCGAGGGCGCGTACGCGTCCTGCGACGAGGCCGAAGCCGCCGGGCTCAACCGGCAGGTGGGCTCAAGGGGAGACGGTCGAGGGTTTCCGAAGGAGACCGTGCCGTCAGCAAGGGATGGCGACAACGACGGCGTCGTCTGCGAGCAGTGAACGCTGCTAGACCTCCAGCGGAATGCCCATCTCCGACGACAGTTCCCGCAGATCCTGCAGAGTCGACGCCGGGTAGACGACGTGACCGGCGGCGATTCGCTCGTCGTAGGCTCTCTGTTCGATCTCTCCGGGGGCGAAGACCTCGGCCACTCCGGGGAGCGGATCGGCTGACTTGACCTGTTCGACCATTGCGTCGACGGCCTCGGCGAAAACGTTGGCGTCGCCGAAGATTTCGGGGTCGATGACCAGCAGGAACTGGCCCCGCTTGCCGATGCTGACGTTCTTGGAGTGATAGCCGCCCGGCAGCGCGCCGGCGAGCAGGTTCATGAACAGGCTCAGACCCACGCCCTTGTAGGCCGCGACCGCGCCCAACGCGGGGATGATGCCCGACATTGCCGTTTCCGGATCGGTTGTCGGCAAACCTTCAATGTCGAGGAAACCCCAATCCTCGGGGATATCCCGGCCCTCCGCTCTGGCCCGCATGACTTTGCCCAGCGCGACCGGCGTCAGGGCCATGTCGAGCACTACCGGCGGTCCCGACGCTCGCGGCGCGGCGAACGCCATCGGATTGTTGCCGCTCATGCGGGTCCGCGAGCCGAACGGCGCGATATTCGGCACGCTCGTGGTCGTGCAGAACGAGACGAAGCCCTCGGCGGCGGCCATCATCGGAAAAAAGGCGCCCATGCCCCAGTCGTTGCTGTTGCGCAGGGTGCCGAGCGCGAGACCGGTCTCTTTCGCCTTGGCGATCGTGCGCTGCATTGTTCGCGCGACGATCAACTGGCCGATCCCGCCGTCGCCGTCGACGACGTGCGAGACGGGAGTTTCCTTGAGCACCTCAAGACTCGGCGTCGGATTGTAGCGGCCGGCCTGTAGATGTCCCGCGTACCAGCCGAGACGCTGGAAGCCGTGGGTGTCGACTCCGCGCAGATCGGCGGTGAGCTGGATCTCAACCGTGAACTCGGCGTCGTCGGAGGGTACTCCGCATGCCTCGTAGACGGCCTTGCCGAACACGCGAAGCGGTGCGAGCGGAACGACCTCGGTGGCATCCTGGTCGGCCATCAGTCGTCGCTCCCGCCGTCGGACTCCAGCAGTCCGCCGTCCGACATCCCCCGCGCTTCGCCGGTGGTCTGTGCGGCGCAGACGATGAACTCCAGGTCATCGGGACCCTGGCTGTAGATCTGATGGGCGATGTCGGCGGGGAAGAAGAGGAAGTCTCCGGCGGTGGCCGAGGTGCGCCAGGGGCCGCAGTCGATCTCGGCGTTGCCCTTGACGAAGTAGTAGACCTTCTCGATGTCCTCGTGGATGTGGCGGACGTTGGTCTCACCGACCGGCAGGACGTTGTAGAGCACGAACTGGAACGAGCTCTCGAAACGGCCCTCGGCGGTGGTGAACATGCGGCGGGAATGGATGTTGCGTCCGACGCTGACGGGCGTATCGGAGGTCGGCTTGATCACGAAGCGGGCGTCATCGGGAGGGGCGACCGGATCCCCCTCAAGGGCGGGGGCTACGGGGGGCATATTCCGTTCGGGCGTCTGTTGGGTCATCGGGGCCTCCGGTTCGCCGATCTCATGCGCGTGGAGTGCAGGATACGGATGAGATCGAACTTCAGTCGATCCTGATGCTCCCGACACACGCGACGGGCCACCGCCGTCTCCGGCGCATCGCGGTCAACTCCAGAGAACTATAGTGCGATATATTGGACGGCAGGCAACAGCGGCCGGCAACCCAAGAGAGCGACATGGCCTCGACCGATCCATCCGACGTTATCCGACAATGCATGACATTCGCTGACATTGCCTGGCGAGACCTGCCCAAATCCAGACAAAACCTGACCGGACCTGACCAAATCTGACATGCCAAAACGAGAATCTGCAGTTCACAGCGCGGAATTCGCGCGGTGTTGGCCGAATCAACTGAGATTCTCTCTACGCGGGCCCGAGCGCCGCGCTCTTGGGGGACAACCCAAAGGAGATCAGTCAACATCTGGGCCGAGCCTAGAACGGGAGGCCGATTGCCTTGGTCAGGAAGGCCATCCATTCTCTGGATTCCTTGAAGCGGTTGATTGAGTAGTCGACGAAGTCGGGGGCGGTGATGTCCTCGATGTCGAGGTAGTGAGTGATGATGAAGTGCTTGCGCTTGATATCTTCGATCAGGGGATGATCGGCGGTGTAGCCGCGGGGCGGGCGTTTGAGGCTGTCTCCGTGCCCGCCCAGCTCCCAGTCGTCGGACTCGGTGAGTTTCTTCAGTTCCAGCCACTCGCGGGGGCGCTCATCGATGGCGCGGCGGTAGGCGGCAAGGGCGTCGCGGTCGGGCATATAGCTGCCGACGCCGATGAAGCAGTCGTCGGCCGCGATATGGAGGTAGTAGCCGGGGGCGTGGACGTCTTTGCCGGACTCGTGCCGGAACTGGATGCCGACGTTGGTCTTGTAGGGCGACTTGTCCTTGGAGAAGCGGACATCGCGGTAGATGCGCATCAGCGATCCGCCTTGCTTGCGGTCGGACGCCGTCATGTGCGGCGAGATATCAGCCAGAGGTCCGGAGATCTGCCGGATGTACTCGAGCGCGGGCTCGCGCAGGACCGACTCGTACATGTCCTTGCGCGCGTTGAACCATTCGCGGTCGTTGTGGGTCGCGAGTTCGACGAGGAACTCGAACAATTGCTCGCTGAAGACCATGACTGTCTCTCTTCCGTGACGCGTCTCAGTTGACGAGCGTATCGGGCGCGTGATCGGGAGCTCGGTAGCGGCTGATCGAGCGCCAGAGCAGGCCGATCATGAGGGTCGCGCCGAGTCCGATCGCGCCGCCGAGGAAGTAGGTCTTGTCGACGCCGATCTCGTCGCCCCAGAATCCGACCCAGATGATGCCCAGGTTGTTGGCGGTCTGGGCCATCAGCACCATCACCGAGAAGGCGCGGCCGCGCATTTCGTCGGGCGTGGTCAGGTGGACGGTGACCTGTCGGACGGCGACCGTGACCGCGTCGGCGGCGCCGAGCATGGCGATCACGATCATCCCGACCCAGAGCCAGGGCGCGGCGCCCAGGGCGAACAGCAGCGCGGCGTAGGCGGCCGAGGCTGCCAACACCATGATCCCCTTGGCTCGGTAGTTGACGAGGAAGAGCGCGAGCAACATCCCGCAGGCCGAGCCGACCGCATTGACCGTACCCAGCGCACCGGCCGCCCCCACGCCGGCCATGAACAGCCCGGTCGCGAGTAGCGGCAGGATCTCTCGGTAGTAGGAGATCACGGTGATGCCCCAGTCCAGTATGAACAGGCCCGGCAGAATCGGGTGTCGGACGACGTAGCGGGTTCCTTCGATCACCATGCGGATGGTCGACTGGCGTTCGGAAACGGCGCGGGCCGAGGTCTTGATCAATGCCGGCATGATGGCGGAGACGACGGCAAATCCGGCCGCGACCCAGAGCATGCCGACGGCGTCGAGTCCGACGGCGAGGGCAGTCACGATCAATCCGCCGAGAATCCAGCCGGTCATCTGCGTGCTGGTGTCCAACGTGACCGCGGCGCTCAAGTAACGCTGAGGCACGACGCGAGGGGTGATCGTTGCTCGGGCCGGAGCGACAAAGGTCGCCAGACCGCCGAGCGCTCCCAGCGCGACCCAGGCCATCCAGAACTCGAGCAGGTCGAGCGTTGCCGCGGTCGCGACAGCGACAAGGATCGCGAGGACACTGGCATTTGCACCGGCCATCAGCCAGCGGCGGTCGAAACGGTCGGCCAGGACGCCTCCATAGAGCACGCCGAATGCCTGGATCGGCAGTTGCACGGCGCCGATGATGGCCACCTCGGTGAACGATTCGGCTCCGGTCTGATCGAGGAACCACTGCGGGATGGCAATGAAGCGAATCTGCTGAGCGATGATCATGCAGAGCGCCGCGACCCAGAGCACGCGGTAGTCGCGGATTCCGAACAGGCTGCGCAGCGGCGGCCGGGAGAAGGCCGGTCGCTGACTCACGACCCAAGCCGCTTTGGTGCTTGAGACGCCTGGTCGGTCATACTATTCGGCGAACACGAAATCGGTCGGGGCATATCTGCCGAGGGTATCGCCCATCGAGAGGTCAACGGGAGGTCAGCATGAAGGTCGGCATCTATCTGCCACAGGTTGGTGGTGTGGCGAGTCCGGAGAACATCACGCGCGTCGCGAGAGCCGTCGAGTCGAACGGATACGACTCGCTCTGGACGTTTGATCATGTGGTCTTGCGACCCGACCAGGGTTCGGACTATCCGTACTCCGAGGATGGCCGATTCCTCGTCCCGGCGGAGGCGCCGTTCCTGGAGCCGTTGACGCTGATGACCTACGCCGCGGCCGTGACCGAGCGGGTTGAGCTGGGGACCGCGGTGCTGGTCGCGCCGATGCGCGCTCCGGTGTTGCATGCGAAGATGATGGCGACGCTCGACCACCTGGCCGGCGGCCGGCTGATCCTGGGCGCCGGCGTCGGCTGGTGGAAGGAAGAGTTCGAGGCGCTCTCGATGCCGTTCGACCGGCGCGGCGCTCGGATGGACGAGTACCTGCAGGTCCTGCGCGACCTCTGGGAGAACGAGATCGGATCGTTCGAGGGCGAGTTCTACAACACCAAGGGTTGGTACTGCCGGCCGCAACCGCCGCGCCGGGTGCCGATCCTGCTGGGCGGCAACAACCCGCGACAGCTGCGCCGGGCCGGGCGCTTCGCCGACGGCTACCTGGCCAATCCAGCGATGCTCGACACGCTGGACGAGGACTGGGCACTGGTCAGGTCGGAGGCCGAGTCGCATGGCCGGGATTCGTCGGCGCTGGAGCTGATGATCAATCGGATCACGGTGCTGTCGGAGGACACGATCGACGAGGCGGCCGAGACGCTGAACGAGATGAAGTCGCGGGGCTTTGATCAGGCGATCGCGAATCTGCATCCGGGATCGGACGCTGAGGAGGTCCTGGCTGAGTTCTCGGGGAGGCATCTGCAGGGTCTGCAGGCTGGATAGCTCGAAACCATTTGTCGCAAGTTATCGAACAACTTGCGACAAATGGTCTTCTAATGTCAAACTCGCCCACATCGGTCCTTGATCCACATCGTTGAACGTCCGTTATCTCACGTTAGTCTCCAACTTGAGATATGATGACGCAACAGCGCCTAGTTCACGGATGCTCCATGTTCCGATCACGCAACGGGGTCTATGAGCGATCACAAACGGAAGGCGTAGACTTCAGCGCCTTCATCCCCAATCCACTCCCGCCGATCCCACCTCTTGATATGGATCAGTTCCACCAGGGTCTCGAGGCCGCGCACCTGGCACTCGGCTACCTCGACGCAATGATCGTGCGCCTGCCGTCGATCGAGCCGGTGCTGTTCTCCTACGTCCGCCGCGAGGCGATTGCATCGTCCCAGATCGAGGGGACGCAATCGACCTTCGAGGACCTGTTGACCTTTGAGTTGGGCGGCGCGCCTTCGACCTCACTCGATGACGCTGCTGAGGTCTCGAACTACGTCTCGGCGCTGCAGCATGGCATCAGCCGCCTACGCGACGGATTCCCGATAAGCAGCAGGCTGATTCGAGAGGTTCACGAGACTCTCATGCAGGGAGAGGCGCGCCGACACCTCATGCCTGGCGAGTATCGTCGTTCCCAGAACTGGATCGGAGGATCGTCGCCAGCCACCGCGATGTATGTGCCGCCGCCGCCAGACGATGTCCTCGATTGCATGTCGCAACTGGAGCAGTTCATCCATGATGAACGCTCGACCTTGCCAATCGTGATCAAGGCGGGGCTGGCCCACGCTCAGTTCGAGTCAATCCACCCCTTTCTGGACGGCAATGGCCGTGCAGGGCGGTTGCTGATCGCGCTGATGTTGGAGGCGTCGGAGGTTCTCAGCGAGCCAGCGCTGTATCTCAGCCTGTACTTCAAGCAGCGCCGACCCGAGTACTACTCGCTGCTCGGGCAGCTTCGCGACAACGGAGATTGGGAACTCTGGCTGCGCTACTTCGTCGACGGTGTGCTCTGGACGGCTGAGGATTGCATCGCCGTGACAGAAGAACTGAGCGCGCGTTTCGACGTCGATCAACAACAGCTACGCCAACTCGGTCGCCGCGCGACGTCAGTGGTGAGTGCCCACGAGGCGTTTGCCAGGCGGCCGATGCTCAACCTGCGAGAGTTGTCGAATGAGACGGGCCTCTCGCTGAATGCGGCAGCCTCGGCGACGGACACGCTCATCGAGCTTGGTATTGTCGCTGAGCGGACTGGCCAGCGACGCAATCGCATCTTCGCCTACGACGCCTACATCAGCATCCTCAGCCGAGGTGGGCAACCGTTCTAGTCCTGACCGCGAGTAACCTGACTCGTGCATTGAAGGGGAGGAATCCATGGGCGATACCGTCACGTATGAGCGCAGTGGGCGCGTTGGCACGATTACGTACAACCGGCCCGAGGCGCTGAATGCGATCAACCATGAGCTTCGCAGCGACCTCAATGCGGCCTGGGAAGCGTTTCGGAACGATGACGACGCCTGGGTCGGGATCGTCACGGGCGCGGGCCGCGCCTTCTCCGCCGGCGCCGACCTGCGTTCGCCGGCACCGCCCGAGGAGCACACCTTCTGGGAAGTGCCGTCGCTGACGTCGCTCGAGTCGGGCATGGAGGTCTGGAAGCCGACGATCGCCGCCGTCAACGGCTACGCGCTCGGCTTCGGCCTGACGATGGTCGCCGCCTGCGACTTCGTCATCGCATCCGACCGGGCCCAGTTCGGCTTCCCCGAAGTCCAGATCGGCGTGCCCACGATCCAGGGGGCGATTCGCATGCCCAAGCGGATCGCCTGGCACTACGCGATGGAACTGCTGTTGATCGGCGACCGGGTCGACGCCTGGCGGGCGAAGGAGATGGGGCTGGTCTGGGAGATCGTGCCGCACGACGACCTGATGCAGGCGGCGAACAACCTGGCGCAGCGACTGTGCAAAGGCGCGCCGCTGGCGGTCCGGGCGACGAAGGAAGTCGCCCACCGAGGGCAGGAACTGCCTTTCGTCCAGGCGATCCGCTTCGGTGAGACCATGCGCCGCGTCGCCCGCGAGACCGCCGACGCCAAGGAGGGTCCGCAGGCCTTCCGCGAGAAGCGTCCGCCGAGCTGGGGCGCGCGGTAATGCCGGAGGCGGAGCGTCGCTTCTACCGAGCGGCGCGCGTTGCGAACGAGGCGATGGACGGCTGGCTTGCCGACCACTCAGTCGGCGTCGCTAACGGCAAGATCATCGATGTCCGGCCTGCCGCCGACGCACCGATCGAAGAGACGGTCGACCTTGGTGATGTCTCGCTTCTTCCCGGCCTCGTCGAGGGTCACACACATATTCCTTGTCCGCCTCGGGTCGACGCTTTCGACATCATCTCGGAGGAGCTGAATGAGCCTGCGCTGATGCGCGCTGCCCATGCAGTGGGACTGGCGCTGCGCAGCGGGATCACGACGATGCGCGACCTGGGATCGAAGAACGAGGTCGTTTTCGCCGTGCGCGAGGCGATCGCGTCGGGCGTGATTCCCGGACCGCGGCTGCTGGCCGCGGGCGCGCCGATCACGCGGACGATGGATCACTGCTGGTTCTGGGGCGGCGAGGCCGACTCGCCCGAGGCTGTTCGGGCGATGGCTCAGGCCCACGTCGATCAGGGCGCGGACGTGCTCAAGGTGATGGCATCGGGCGGGAACTTCACGCCGACGTCGAATCCTCGCGACCGCCAGTATCCGCCGGAGACGATTCGCGAGATTGTCGAGGCGGGTAAGTCGACAGGCATCGAGGTTGCCGCGCATACCCATGCGGCCGAAGGCATCCGGGCCGCGGTCGAGGGCGGCGTCCGTCACCTGATTCATTGCCGCTGGCTGTCGGCGAATCCGGAAGAGGGGTTCAAGTACGACCCTGAACTTGCCCAGCGGATCGCCGACGAAGGCATCTGGGTGAATCCGACGATTGGGCTGGGGCTGCTGGCGTCGGAGGCACGGGAGCGCGGCGACGCCGCTCCGCGCCGCAATCCCAATCTGCAAGGGCCGTCGCCGCGAGAGCAGGGGCTTGAGATCCTGCGCGACATGCGGGATCAAGGTGTGCGCTTCACCTCAGGTCTCGACATGGGCATGGCTTACGCCGATTTCAACCGGGCGCCGGCGGAGGCGTGGGCGTTCGTTGAGGATGTCGGCCTCACCGAGTGGCATGCCCTGCGGATCATGACCTGCGACACCGCCGGGGCGATCGGCGTGGGCGATCAGGTTGGCCGCCTGCAGGCGGGATTCGACGCCGATCTGGTGGCGTTTCGCGGTGACCCCGCGACTGACATCCGCGACCTCGACCGGCCGGTCTTTGTGATGCAGGCCGGCGAGGTTATCGTCGGGGGACCCTCACCCTAACCCCCCGTGTCAAGCACGGGGCAGGCTTCTCCCAGAGGGAGAGGGGATCAGAGTCGGCTCAGGGAAACTTCAGCACGATCTCCTTGCCCTGTCGCGTCTCGAGATCGACGTGGACGATGCGGTGGTTGTTGGTGTCGGCGACGAGGAGGGAGCGGCCGGGGCCGTTGGTGAGGCCTCCGGGTTCGTCGAGCTGGAGTTCGCCGAAGGTGCCGAGCGCGTCTCCGTGGCCTCCAACGAGCGTGTTGACGTTCTCGGTCAGCGGGTAGACCTGCTTGATCTTGTGGTTGAAGGTGTCGGCGACGTAGAGCTCGTCGCCGACGCGGGCGACGTCGAGCGGATGCTGCAGCTTCGCCACCGCTCGGCCTCCGTCCTCGTCGCCGAAATGGAAGAGTCCGCCCTGGCCGGTCTTGCCGATGAAGGTGGTCGTCCGGCCGTCGGGGTCCCAGCTGATTTCGCGGACGCCGCTGGATTCGGAGTCGGCGAAAGCGAGGCCGCTCGGACCCGGGGCCAAGCCCGAGACCTGGGCCAGCTCCGACTGCATCCGCGGGCCATCGATAATGCCCTCGCGGCCGGAGCCGCCCCAGGGTCCGACGTAGGAGCCCTCGCCGGCGTGATCTCCGAGCGGCATCCGCCAGATCTGGTGGATGCCGGCCATCGCGATGTAGAGGTCGTCGTCATGCAGGGCGACATCCCAGGGCGAGCTGAGCGCGGTCCGAATGGCCGGCTCGCCGGAGGGCATCATCCGCGCCTGCTCGCCGGTGCCGGCGATCGTGGTCACGCTGCCGTCGTTGAGGTCGATCCGACGCAGGGCGTGGTTCTCGTTGTCGGCGACGAATACGTAGTCGCCGTGGATCTCGACGCCCTGCGGCTGATTGAACTTGGCTTCCGATGCGGGGCCGTCCTGGAAGCCTGCCTCCGAACCGCCGATCACCTGGGAGACGTTGCCATCGATGTCGGCGACGATGATCCGGTCGTTGTTGCTGTCGGAAACGACGAGGCGGCCGGAGTCGTCGTCCCAGGCGACCTTTCCCGGGAATGAGAGCGCGCTGTCGCGGCCGGTCTCGCGGACCAGGCCGAGATTCTGTCGACTGAGAATCTGCTCGGCTTCGTATTCGGCCAGCCAGCCGTCGATCAAGGGCGCAGCCATGTCCTCCGTTAGCTCGCCCTCGTGGATGCCGATCACGTTGCCGCGCGGGTCGATGAAGCAGAGCGTCGGCCAGGCGCGCGCGCCGAAGGTCTGCCAGTACTTGAAGTCGGCGTCGTTGAGGACGGGGTGCTCAATCCGCAGGCGGAGGATGGCCTGGCGCAGGTTCTCGGTCTCGCGCTCGGTGGGGAACTTGGGCGAGTGGACGGAGACGATCTGCAGGGTGTCGGCGTAGCGTCGTTCGAGCTTCCGCAACTGCGGAAGGACATGGAGGCAGTTGATTCAAGCGTAGGTCCAGAAATGCAGGATCAGCAGGCGGCCGCGGAAGTCGTCCATCGACATTTCGCGACCGGTGTTGAGCCAGGTCATGCCGTCGGGCACGGCGGGCGCGGGTGTCTTGCCAAATGCGCGTGAAGTGGTCATGCGAATCTCGTTTCGTATGGTCTCAGGCTAGGGCCTGCCCGGATGCGGGCGGCGATCGTCGGTTTCAGGTTTTCGGGCAACTTTTTTTCGGGGCCGAAAACAGGAAATCCGCGAACGATCTTCAATGTATAGCTGAGGATCGCGCGTTTCGGGCTTTCAGGTTCTTTCAGGTTTTTTCGGGGCTCTTCAGGTCTCGCGGCGTTCGACGTGTTCGGGCGTGTTCGGATACGTTCGAGCGTCGCGGACGCCGTGGGGGCGGGATTCACGGGGTTGGGGATGCTGAGAGCGGGCATGGCTGATTCTTTGCCTCGGGCGGCCTCTTTGGTTTGGGATCGATGGTATACGGACGGGAGTTCTGTGTTTGTCGCGTGGATGACGGAGGGGATCGGGTCCCCGAACGAGTCGGGGACTGGGACTTGGCGAATAGGCACAGCTGCCATCCGGGACACAGGAGCGCCCCCCGTTATCATTGGTCCCATGACCACCGAGACCCCTCCGGTCGACCCGATTACGGAAGCCTGGTCGGACCGGCTATAAGAGGATCTGGTGGAGGCCGGTATGGAGACGGACCAGGCCCGCGCGTATCGGTTCGCCTTTGAATTGGGCCTGACACGGGTCATCTCGCAGACAGCGACGAGGCAGGAACTGAAGGACGGACTGACGGAGCTGCAGCAAGAGATGCGCGAGATGCGCGACGACCTGCGTGGGGAGATGCGCGAGATGGTTGACGGCCTGCGCGGGGAGATGCGCTTCCTTTTTCTGGTCTTCGGCGGGGTCGTGACCGCCTTGCTGAGCGCCATCCTGGCCATCGTCGCCTGACCCGATTTAGCCTCTGATCCTTACTTGCTGGATGCCGGCGCGTCAGTCGGATCGGCTATGTGAGAGGATGTTCGCTCTCGCTCTGGAAGCGGGGAACAGCGGGGGCGCGGGAGCGGGTCCCCGAACAAGTCGGGGACGGGGGGGGGGGGGGGGGCCGCGATATGGGTGTCAATCGCAACTCCCGGACCAGCATGAGGATTGGGCCAATTAAGGTAAGGACGTGGATTTCGCC